>DATMEX010000049.1:0-186467 GCA_035556455.1 Pseudolabrys sp. | reverse complement strand
GACGTCGCGAACGAACCGCCCGCACCGAAGTTCACTTCGGCGCGCGCGAAGCCGCCGACCTTGATGCAGGTATCCGTGCCCGGCATGTAGTAGAAGCCGGCTCCGTAGAGCGAGCAAATCTTCACGTACTGGACCGGTTTGAATTCTGTGGCGCCAATTAGCGCAATGGAGTCAATCGCGACCCGTCGGCCGGCAGCCCCCGTTCGGCATTTGTTGCCTCATCGCCATCTCGGCCCATCGTGGGTCCACTCGAAACCCAAGCGGTTGAATCGATTTCCGGATTGCAAGTCAGGTCCGCGCAACGCGGCGAATGCCCAATAGGTATAGCCTCGGATGGACGAAACGCGCGGCTTTGCGCGGGCACAAAAAAAACCGCGCGCCAATACTGGCGCGCGGTTCGTTAGCGCGAGGTAAACGAAGGATCTGAAGGACGCACGCAACGACGCGCGGCGCCGCCTGTGCGACGCTGCGCGATCAGCGCGAATGCGTTACGATCAACTGCTGTGTTGCGGAGGCGGTTCTGCCTGGAAAGTCACGACCTGCTGCATGAGATCGGCGGCGTCGCTCAGCGTCTCTTGCGACAGGTGCGCGTAGCGTTGCGTCGTGCGCGCATGCAAGTGCCCGAGAAGCCCCTGCACCACGTAAAGCGATACGCCGCGATTGACCAGAAAACTGGCGAATGAATGCCGCAGATCATGCAGGCGCACATCGCCGAGGCCCGCCCGCTTGCGGATGCGGTCCCACGGGAAGAATAGTGACGCTGATGGACGCCCCGTTACTTCCGACGGAAAAATGTAAGGGTTATCATCGAGGCGCGGCGTCGACGTCAGGAGAGCAATCGCCGACTGGTTGAGCGCGATGACCCGCGCCCTGCCCGATTTGGATTTGGGCACCAGCAAGGTCTTGTTCTTCCAGTCGATGTAATCCCACTTGGCAAAGGTGATCTCGTTGCGGCGGGCGCCGGTCAGCAACAAAAGGAGGATGGATCGTGCCGCCGTGCGGTTCTCGTCGGCATGAAGCGCGCGCACCAGACTCTCGGCTTCCACTTCGGTGAGAAAACGATTGCGCTGCACATCGGGGCCGGCGCTAAGGCCCGCCGCCGGATTGTTCTCGCCACCGGGGACTTTCCATTTGCGCGCCAGATTGTAGATGTAGCGGAGAATGACGATCACCCGATTCATCGTCCCGGGCGCGTATCCGTCAACACGCATGCCATTGATCAATGTCGAGATGGCGTCCGTCTTGACCTCGTCCAGCGCCAACGCGCCGAGGCGCGGCAAAACATGTATGCGTAGAACCGTCTCGTCGGTCTGCCAACTGCTCTTGTAGGTCTGAACATACGGGAGGTATCGCTCGGCAACGAAGTCTCGCAGCAACGGGATGGCGCGCATTTCGCGACGCCGCTGTTGCGGATCGACGCCGAGCAAGGCCTCCGCCACGATCTGCCTGGCTTTGCGGCGCGCCTGATCGAGGGAAACAACGTCCGCCGGACCGATTTTGTACTGCCTCTCGCGACCGCGCTCGTCCGTATAGCGCTGGTAATACGTCTTGCCGCCCGACTGACGCACCTCGAGCAAAAAGCCGCGCTGACCGATGTCGAAGTAATCGGTCTTCTTCCGCTCGGGTGGGCACTCTGCCTGCCGAACAAAACTGGCTGATAACGCAATACTGGGCATAAGCGATGCGACCGATCACAACCCGCGACCTGTGACAGCACCTTTCTCCCTCATCCGGAGCGTGTATTGTCGTATCTTCGCAAGTGTTAGTTATAAATTCTTTGTTAACTTTGGTGCAATCAGACCGCACAGGCAAGACTAAAATATTATTTATGATCTTTTATACTTGGATAATAATCTATCTAGTCTTTTGTATTTTATATCAGGTGGTTACGCGTGCAGGCGTGATCACCAACGCATGCAGGCTGATAATTTGGAGATTTCAACAAATGCGGGAGATTCCAGCAACCGATCTTGTCGCCAGAGATGAAGCGCAGGACTCGCCGCAACGAATACTGCGATGCATGCGGTGAATACTTTTATTCAATGTATTGGAGGAAATGGTCGGAGCGGCAGGATTTGAACCTGCGACCCTCTGCTCCCAAAGCAGATGCGCTACCAGACTGCGCTACGCTCCGAACATGACCTTCGGTCATGAATCCGCGACCGGGACATGCCGCGTCAGGGATGCCGGCTAGGTACACGCTTCGCCGCGGCGCGGCAAGCAAACGCCCCTAGGGCGCGAAAATGGGGTGCGTGACCTTGTCGCCCGGCGCGATGCCGAGCTTGCGCGACGTCCCGGCGACCACCTCCAGCACCCCCCGCACCGGCCCGCGCGAGGGAACACTGCGCGTCGACAGCGGCGTGGTGTTCTCCTCGATGCGCCAGATGGTGCCGTCGCCGCGGATGAAGATCATGTCCAGCGCGACATAGGTGTTGTCCATCCAGAACGCGACTTCCTGGTCCTTCTGGAAGTCGAACAGCATGCCGTGATCCGGCGCCAGCTCCTTGCGGTACATCAGCCCCTTGGCGCGCTCGGCGTCGGTCCGCGCCAGTTCCACGGTAAAGGAGTGCACGCCGCTCTTGCTGGCGATGGTCACCGCGTCGTCGCCGGCGGCGCGCGCGGGAAGGACGGCCGCCCACAATCCAAGGACGATCGCGGCGATCAAATGAAGGCGGTGCATGAAGAGGTCCTCGCAAGTCGTTCGCCCCGTCATTCCCGCGAAGGCGGGAATCCAGCTCTTCCCGTCGCCGAGCAGACAAGCGCTGGATCGTCCGCCTTCGCGGACGATGACGGCGAACTGTCGCAAGCAATCGCGGCAGCGGCAAGACAGTTGGCAGGACAGTTGGCAAGACAGTTGCCAAGACAGTCGGCCCGCCCTCTCCGCCTCGCTGCAAAAGCAAAGGCCCGAACCGAAGGTCCGGGCCTCAGATCTCGATCGTGAGCCGACCGCTCAGTGCGACGACAGCGCCAGCGGCCCGCCATCCGGCCGAACCTCGGCCGCCATCATGCCCTTGGGTCCGGGCCCGAAGCGGACCAGCACCGTCTGGCCGGGGCGCAGTTCGGCGAAGCCGAAGCGGCGCAGGGTTTCCATATGGACGAAGATGTCCGCCGTGCCCTCGCCGCGCGTCAGGAAGCCGAAGCCGCGGAGCCGGTTGAACCACTTGACCTGCGCGCGCTCGAGGCCGCTGGTCGGCGTCACCGAGACATGGGTGCGCGGCGCGATCTCGGCCGGGTGGATCGCGGTGGATTCATCCATCGAGACGACGCGGAAGGCCTGCAGGCCCTTCGGCCGCGGCTGGACCTCCACCACGATGCGGGCGCCTTCGTAAGCGGTCTGGAAACCGTCGCGGCGCAGGCAGGTGACATGCAGGAGAACGTCCGGCATGCCGTTGTCCGGCACGATGAAGCCGAACCCCTTCGACACATCGAACCACTTGATCACGCCGGCGACTTCGATGAGATCAGTTGCCCGCTCGTCGCCAAGGTCTCGGACCAAGCCGGGTCGGAGAGTTGTATCTGGCATTTTTGATCAATCCCGTTCGACGTCTCTGAGCCGGTCCGGTGAAAATTACCGTATCGGCGTTTGCCCCGTTGGACGCTTCCGGACGCCGGTTGAAGTGGCGTTTATGTGGAATCGCTTCGGCGAATCTGTGGATTCAAGATAACACCCGTTCAAAAGCCGCAAAGGCCAAAATGCTATTGCACACAGCTTCTCAGGTGCCGCAGTCGCAGCCGAATCAGCGGCAGCGGCCTTTTGTGCGTGGCGTCAGTGGCGGATGAAAGGTGCGAGCACGTCGCCGATATCGTTGCGCACAACAAGATCGGCGAACGCGTCGAGTTCGGTCGGCTCGCGATTGATGATGACGAGCTTTGCGCCATTGCGCTTGGCCATCAACGGGATGCCGGCCGCCGGCCACACCACCAGTGACGAGCCGACCGACAGAAACAGATCGCAGTCCGCCGCCAGTTCCTGCGCGCGCCGCATCGGTTCTTCCGGCATGGCCTGCCCGAATGAAATCGTCGCGGTCTTGATTATGCCGCCGCAGGCGCAGTCCGGCGGTTCCTCGCCGCCGGCTTCGAAGTTTTCGCGGATCGGACCCAGTTCATAGCGCCGCGCGCAGTCGAGACAGGTGGCGTAGGTGGTGTTGCCGTGCAGCTCGATGACGTCTTGCGGTGCAACACCGGAGACCTGATGGAGGTTGTCGATGTTCTGCGTGATGACCGCGGACGCCTTGCCCCCTTTATAGAGACTGGCCAGCGCCAGATGGCCGCGGGTCGGCCGCGCAGCGGCAAAGGTCGCCTCGATGTTGAAGCGCCGCCGCCAGGCTTCGCGCCGCGCCTCGACATCGGCGACATATTCATCGAACGGGATGGGACGATTTTTGGTCCAGAGCCCGCCGGGCGAGCGGAAGTCCGGAATGCCGGACTCGGTGGAGATGCCCGCCCCGGTGAAGGGCACGATCCGCTCCGCGCCCTCGATGAGGTCGCGCAAGGCGGCGATTGCGGTATCGAGGTCGGGGGCTATCATTGCGCGGGCGGCACCCAGGTTCTATTTCCGAAACGGCTTCAACGCGGCCCCGAGAGGTTTTGTCCCATGCGATTTCTGCACACCATGCTGCGCGTCCGCAATCTCGACGACGCACTCGATTTCTACGTCAACAAGCTGGGCCTGAAGGAGACGCGCCGCCGCGTCGACGAGAAGAACCGCTACACCCTCGTGTTCCTCGCCGGCCCGGACGATTCCGATGCGCTCGACACCGCCAAGAAGAAAGGCCGCCCCGGCCCCGAGGTGGAACTCACCTTCAACTGGGACACCGAGGACTATGGCGAGGCGCGCTATTTCGGCCACCTCGCCTATGAGGTCGACAATATCTACGAGACCTGCGAGCGGCTGATGAAGGCCGGCGTCACCATCAACCGGCCGCCGCGCGACGGCGTCATGGCCTTCGTGCGCTCGCCCGACAAGCATTCGATCGAGCTGCTGCAGAAGGGCGACGCATTGCCGCCCCAGGAGCCCTGGGCCTCAATGAAGAACACCGGGCACTGGTAATCGCCGCCATCGTCCCGATATGGAGGGCTGAGGCAACAAAGGCTGCCGGGTGGGTCCAGTTGGCCTGTCCGGTGGCCGGTTGGCCTTCCCCGGCACGGCCTTCCGCCGCCCTGCCCGACCGCAATTTCCCCTGACGCGCCGAAGACTTGGGCCAGTTTTCCCCGACCCGGCCCCGACACTTGCCCGAAGCGGCGAACCCCTTTATAGGTCGCCGCCTTGGCGCCATTCGGCGCCACTTGCGCCCTTCGTCTAGAGGCCTAGGACACCGCCCTTTCACGGCGGTAACAGGGGTTCGAATCCCCTAGGGCGCGCCAACGATTTCAAAGACTTAGAGCGATAAAGTTCCGATTGGCCTAGTTTGGGTCGAATATCGGTCAAATAAAATCCCGCGAAACAGTTTGAAAAATCGCTGGCGAAACATTTGAACGTTGCAACCCAATTGACCGCGCAGAGAAATGGCTCCGCTTAGCGCGCATGCCCGAATGCGAGCGTTCTCCGCAAGTGTTCACATCTGCCACTGTCGGGTAGACACACGTCCCGAATCGCCATTTCTAGTTGAGTCGGGCGTCGGACGCACTTTCCCACGGAGGAAGGCATGCGCATTATAGTTGTTGCTCTCGGACTGCTTGTCTTTTGCTTTGTTACGCTCGCTGCATCCGTTATGCAGCAATATCATCAGCGCATTGGCGGCGCTGCGCAGGAGCTAACGCGTTTCGTAAGCGACTTTGATGCGAACGCGTCGGCGTCGAACATGACAAGACAGCAAGCGCTGACTCTTATGTTCCGAAATGCAGAACCTTTCATCCAGACCCGCGCAACAACAATCAGCCGCTATGCCGTTCGCCTTGAGCGCTTGAAGAGCCAAGCGGACGCACTCGCAGGACCACTGCCGGCCGCACTTGTGACCTTCATTATTGATTACGACCGCGATTTACTGGCCGGAACGATGAAAGATTATAGGCTTACATTTTCGGCAAGCGGAATGGTTCTTGGGTTCGTGCTGATGTGCCTGACGATTTTGTTCGGTGGCATGCTCGCAGTTATGACCGGCTCCAACCAACGGAGTGCCGCCTAGGTCTTGGCGACACCTGCCATGTTCGACATCAACGACTCTCGCGATTTTTACACAAAGCTTCTCGCGGACTTCGACGACTTCATGGCTGAACCGGATTCCGGCAGGCTGGCGCTGAACTGCGCGATTACTGCATACCATATGGCGGATTGGGTTTGGGCGGATTGGCTGAAATCAGACGCAGCAACAAAGGCCAAGCTGAACGTAAAGACCAAAGAGGACTTCCTAGCCTATCTTGACCGTGCATGGCCGTGGTTTCCGACGGTGCAGGCGCTTTGCAATGGCACCAAGCATTTTGGACGCAAGGAAGACTTCGACGCTGTCAGAGTACAAGGTTATGGGATGGGCGCATTTGGTAGCGGAGGCTATGGCGTCTCCTATCTGACCATCGACTACGGTGAGAACGGAAGCGTTGAGCCAGACCCACACCGATTTATGGATGTTGTGTTGATGCTTGAAGGCACCGTGCGTCTGTGGCGAGATTTTCTTTCAGCCTATGGCCCCTATATTGGCGCGCTACCCGTTGGAACGACCGCATTATCAAAATAGCAGGTCTGCCATTCAAACTAGCTAGCTCAGCGGCAAAGAGCGGGCCAAGCGCTCACAGGCTGCGCGCAAGCGCCCGAAGTTTGCCTTGACGGTTGGTGGGGCAGCTATCTCCCATCGCAGATTACTATGGGCATACGCCGAGCAACACACGCCAGCGTTCGCAATCCAGATGAACCGCGGATAGGGTCAGTGTCAGCTTCGTCATGACGTATGCTACACCCCACTCCTCCCCCTCAAACTCTCCCTCACGCCCTTCATCGCCGCGAACACTTTCCCGCGCGCACCGAAGTCCTGCATCAAGGCCTGCACCTTGGGCTCGATGAACGAGTCGGTGTCGTTCCACACCAGCGGGCGATCCCCGTTCGGCAGGCCGGCGCCGCTGGCTTCGCGCGCCGCGACATAGAGCGCCTGCGTCGCCGGCGACAGCACCGCGCGGGCGTCATAGGTGCCGGCCACCGCCTGCGCGCGCAGCTCGACCGCCTGCAGGCCGAAGAACAGCGCATTGGCCATGTAGTGCTCCAGGATATCGAGCTGGTCGCGCGCCAGATTGGCGGCGTTCATCGCCTGGCTGTTGATGTTCTGGTTGAACTGCTCGGCATGCGTCGGAAAACGGTCGGTCATCGACTGGCCGTAGAAGCCGATCAGCGGCATCAGCGCGTTGCATGACAGCTGCAGCGATTTGAGGCCGACATTGAGCCCCAGCGCCATGTTGCCGACCAGCGACGGATTGAGGCCGTAGCTGAATTCCGGCGTGACCAGCAGCGCGATCTGCGTGTCGAGATGCTTCGTCATCATGCCGAGATGATAACGCAGGCTGTCCATGGCGACGCCGGTGTACTGCGCAAGGAAGTTGCCGGTGTGGAAGATCTCGCCGGTGTCGGGATCGATCAGCGGATTGTCGTTGGCCGAATTGGCTTCGGTCTCGATCTGGCGAGCCGCTTGCGCGATGCCGTCAACGATGGGGCCGACGAATTGCGGCATACAGCGCAGCGAATAGCGATCCTGAATCAGCACGCCCTTGCGGTGGGCGCGGTCGCCCGCCGCCTCGTCGCGGATCAGCTTCGAGCCCTTGAGCAGCGCGCGCATGGTTTCGCCCGTCCACACCTGCCCGGGATGCGGCTTCATGGCGTGGATGAACGGATCGAAGGACTGGCTGGTCGCCAGCAGCGCCTGGAAGTAGAGCGCGTGAACGCCGAGCGCGAGCGAGGTCAAGGCATAAGCGCGCTCGATGCAATTGGCGGCGACGCCGGTCGAGGCCGTGGTGCCGTTGCTCAGGGCGAGGCCTTCCTTGGGCTCCAGCGCGATGGGCTTGAGGCCGATGCGGGCGAGCGCGGTGTGGCAATCCAGTTCCTCGCCGGCGAGATCGACCTTGTAAGCCGGATCGAGTCCGACAATGGCGCCGCCGATATAGGCCAGCGGCGACAGGTCGCCGCTCGCACCGATGGAGCCGCGCTGATAGACGTGCGGCGTCGCGCCGGCATTGAGGAAGGCGGCGTAGCGCTCGATGATTTCGAGGCGGATGCCGGAGGCGCCCTTCATCAGCGAGTTGGCGCGCAGCAGCATCGCGGCGCGCACGTCCGGGATGGGCAGACGCGGGCCGGCGGCGACCTTGTGGTGCCACAGCGAGACGCGTTGCAGCTCCGCGAGCTTGTCGCTCGACACGGTGTGATCGGCCATGCCGCCGTAGAGCGTGGTCACGCCGTAGATCTGCTGACCGTCGCGCAGCGCCTTGGCGATGCGCTCGCGCGAGGCGTGAACGCGCCCGACCACCGCGGCGTCCTGCGACAGCGCGACCGGCGCGCCGTGCGCCACCTTGGCGATGTCGCCGATGGTCAATCCGGCTCCGCTGATGGTGATCATCGTTACAGTCCTCCCTGAAGGCGCTTTTCCAATGCGCTACTTTTTCTCGCGGTCGTAATAATCGACGGATTGCTCGGCCCGGAAGATCTTGCGCAGGCCCGGCTGGCCGTGCCGCCCCGTCACCGCCGACACCTTGCCGGAGTCCGGATACTCGCACACCTCCACGTCGACCAGTGTCGATAGCGCCAGGTAACGCATATCGGTCGTTCCGGTATTGATGATCTGGTGCGCGACCTCCGGGCCGCCCGTCGGACAGGCGATCACGTCATGTTTCCGGATCGGATAACGCTTGTCGCCGTATCGCAGTTCGCCCTCGCCTTCGAGAATGAGGAACATCTCCTCCTCGCCATGATGGACGTGAAACGGACATTGCACCTTGCCGGGCGGCAGCACCGTGAGATTATAGCCGAGTTGCCGCGCACCGATGCTCTGGCTGAACAGCGCGCGTTGCGAGGTGTAGATACCGTTCTCCTCGACGTCGTCGAAATCGACAATCTCGTCGAGGTTGATCATTGGCTTCATCGCTTGTTCCCTGGTGGTGGGGAGCGGCCCTGCTCCCGCCGGCGCGCGCAAAGGCCGTTCCGGCTCCAGCGTGCTGCCACAGATTGTAACGGATTTGCCGCCGCCTCAATGCGCGTGCACCGGACGGACGTCCTGGCGGCGGCCTCCGCCGCGCCTCCCCGATGCCGCCGGATAAGGGTGCGGCATGCAGCCCCGAACCGGCGATCTCCCCTTGATCGGTTCTGCTGGCGGTGGTGTATCGTAGCCCGGGCACATGAAATCGGGGCTACGGGGCGTGCATCACGAAGTCACACTGATCGCGACGGTGGCGCTCGCCTTCGTCTTCGCCGCCGTCATGGGCTACATCGCGGACCGGCTGCGTTTGCCGCCGTTGGTCGGTTATCTCGCCGCCGGTATGCTGATCGGCCCGGCGACGCCGGGTTTCGTCGCCGACGCCGCCCTCTCCGCGCAGCTCGCCGAAATGGGCGTGATCCTGTTGATGTTCGGCGTCGGCCTGCACTTTTCTGCGGCGGACCTTTTGGCGGTGCGCGGTGTCGCGGTTCCGGGGGCAATAGGCCAGATCATATTGGCCACCTTGCTCGGCGTCGGCCTGTGCTCGCTGTGGGGCTGGGGCATCGGCGCCGGCGTGGTACTGGGGCTCAGCCTGTCGGTCGCCAGTACCGTGGTGCTGCTCAAGGCGCTGGAAGAGCGCAACATGGTCTCTTCGCTCAACGGCCGCGTCGCGGTCGGCTGGCTGATCGTCGAAGACCTCGCCATGGTGCTGGCGCTGGTGCTGCTGCCGGCCTTCGCCGGCGTGCTCGGCGGCAATGCCGGCGGCGCGCATGGTGGCGCCAATGCCGACGCCCTGACCATCGCCCTGAACATCGGCAAGACGCTGCTCAAGGTCGGCGCCTTCGCGGCGCTGGCGCTCTATCTCGGACCGAAGATCGTACCGCGGCTCCTCAAGATGGCGGCGCGCACCGGCTCGCGCGAATTGTTCACCCTCACCGTGCTGGCGCTGGCGCTCGGCATTGCCTTCGGCGCCGCCGTGGTGTTCGACGTGTCCTTCGCGCTCGGCGCCTTCTTCGCCGGCGTCATCATGAGCGAGTCGCGGCTCAGCCACCGCGCCGCGGCGGATTCGCTGCCGCTGCAGGACGCCTTCACCGTGCTGTTCTTCGTCTCGGTCGGCATGCTGTTCGACCCCTCGGTGCTGTTCCGCGAGCCCGGCAAGGTGCTCGGCGCGCTGGCGCTGATCATGGTTGGCAAGTCGGTCATCGCCTTCCTGATCGTGGTGGCGCTGCGCTATCCGATCGGTCTCGGGCTCACCGTGTCGGCGAGCCTGGCGCAGATCGGCGAGTTCTCGTTCATCCTCGCCGGCCTCGGCATTTCGCTCGGCCTGCTCACCCGCGAAGGCCAGGATCTCATCCTCGCCAGCGCCATCCTGTCGATCCTGCTCAACCCGCTGGCCTTCATCGCCAGCGATGCCTTGCAGAAGTTCATTCATGGCCGCTGGCCGGCGTTGTGGAACAGCTACGGCCACCGCCACAACGAGGCGCTCGAGGGCGAACTGCATCGCATCCGCGAACTCAGCGAGGAGCGCGAGGCGCAGCATCAGCTCGAGATGCACAAGCTCATCCAGACCTTCCCGCTGTTCGCCAAGGTCGACGAGCATTCGCTGGAAGAGCTGTTCCTGCTGTTCAAACCAAGTTCGGCCTCGCCGGGCGACCGCGTCGTGCGCAAGGGCGATCGCGGCGACGGCATGTTCTTCATCGCCGCCGGCGCCGTCGAGGTGAAACTGGACACCAAGTCGATCCGGCTCGAGGCCGGCAGCTTCTTCGGCGAGATGGCGCTGCTTAGCGGCGATCGCCGAGTCGCCGACGTCGTCGCCATCGACTTCTGCGACTTCCTGGTGCTGTCGCGCCGCGACTTCAATCGCTTCGTGGCCAAGCATCCTGATCTGCGGGACGCCGTCACCGAAATGGCCGCGCAGCGGGCGAAGACCAACACCGCGCCGGCGGAAGGCTCGGCAAGCCCCGCGCGTTAAGCCGCTGCGGCTCCCGCCCCTGCGCGCGCAAAGCGGCCGGGCGGCTGGCCGACATGCCGGGAGAATGCGGTGCTGAAGGTGCTGGCGGAGCCATAGCCGACGCGGCGCGCCACCTCGTCCATGGCCATGTCGCCGCCGCGCAGGAAGTCCTTCGCCAGCGCCATGCGCCAGGCCATCAGATACTCCATCGGCCGCAGGCCCACTGTGCGGGTGAAACGATCGAAGAAGGCCGAGCGCGACATGCCGGCTTCGCGGGCGAGTTCGTCCACCGTCCATGACCGCTCTGGACCGCCGTGCATGCGCCGCAGCGCCTCGGCGACGCGGGCATCGGAAAGGCCCCGCAGCAGACCGGCCGGCGCGTCGCGACCCTGGCTGGCGCGCAGGGCTTCAATCAGCAACACCTCGACCAGACGCGTCAGCACGAAGTCGCGGCCGTCGCGGGCCCCGCTCGCCTCCTCGCCGAATAGCCGCACCAGAGTCGCCAGCCTTTCGTCGCCATGAATGTGAATGACCGTCGGCAGCAGCGACACCAGCAGCGCCGCATCGGGAGACTCGAAGGAGAAATAGCCGCCGCGCAGCCGGACATCGGGAGGGCCGTCGGCGCGGCCGTGGCGGACCTCGTCTTCGCCCGGCACTTTCGGCGCCCGCGGATCGATCCGTTTCGGCGTCGCCGGTGTGAGGCTGGACATGACGAAGGCGGGTGTCGCCGGCAGCAGCACGAAATCGCCCGCCTCCAGGACGATCGGCGCCGCGCCCTCGACGGCCAGCCGGCAACTCCCCTCGATCACCGCGCAGAAGCCGGGCTGCCCAAACGCGGAATACTGCACGGCCCAGGCGCCCGCGCCGCTGACACCCTTGGCGAAGATGGCGCGGGGGCGCAGCAGGCCAATGATCTGGGCAAGCGGGTCGGTCATTTCAGGACTATGGCAAACTAAATATGGATTATCCCTTGCTGATAGTCCTGTTTAGGCGGCCTATCCTTCCCTTGTCAATCGCAACGAGAAGGAACCTCCCTATGACCGCCTCCCGCAACACCGTCCTGATTACCGGCTGCTCGTCCGGCTACGGCCTCGAGACCGCCCGCCACTTCCACGCCCAGGGCTGGAACGTCATCGCCACCATGCGCACGCCGCGCGCCGACCTGCTGCCGCAGTCCGACACGATGCGGGTTTTGCCGCTCGATGTGACGCGGCCCGACAGCATCGCCGCTGCGCTCGACGCGGCCGGACCTATCGACGCGCTGGTCAACAATGCCGGCATCGGCGTCGTTGGCGCCTTCGAAGCAACGCCCATGGCCCATATCCGCAAGGTGTTCGAGACCAACACCTTCGGCGTCATGGCGATGACGCAGGCGGTTATCCCGCAATTCCGCGCCCGCCGGTCAGGCGTCATCATCAACGTCACGTCGAGCGTGACCCTCACCGCGATGCCGCTCGCCGCGGCCTACACCGCCAGCAAGCAGGCCATCGAAGGCTTCACCGGATCTCTGGCGCACGAACTCGCCCATTTCGGCATCCGCGCCAAGCTGGTCGAACCCGGCTACGCGCCGACGACGCGCTTTGCTCACAACACCGCGGTGCGGATCGAAGACCTGATCCCGGAACCTTACGCGGCCTTCGCGGCGCCGATCTTCGCGGCCTTCGCCGAGCCGGCCCTGGTCACGACCGAACAGGACGTCGCCGAAACAGTTTGGCGAGCCGTCAACGACCGCTCGGGACAACTGCGCTTCCCGGCCGGCGCCGATGCCGTGGCGCTGGCGCAAGCGGCCTGATGGAACCATGGTTCCCTCCGGCGCTTGTATGGCGGCTGGAGGGAACCATGAAGAAGCCAAAACGACCCAAGCGCGATGCCGTGTCGCCCTTTCGCGACAAAATCTGGGAGCTGTTCCGATCCCATGCCGAGGGGATGGATGGCGCCGATGTCGTTCTCGCCCTGAAACAGGCCGGTGAAGAGATCTGGGCCGTCGGCATCGACGACGTTTATAGCGGCATGCCGCACCAGGACGACGAACCCCTCGGCAATGCCTTCGACATCACCTGGCTCACGGTCGTCTGCATCAAGCTGCAGGAGATCAAGGAGGGCAAGCGCCCGCGGACGCGGATTCGCGGCGCCAAGGCTGCGTGAACCGGCCGCCTGAACATTCGCCGTCCTGCGACGTTATCGGAAACCAAAAGACAGGAGGCTTTCCATGGCGGACATCAAGGAACACATGAAGATCATCGGCAAGGACGGCGCCCATGTCGGCACCGTCGATCGTGTCGAAGGCGACCGCATCAAGCTGACCAAGGCCGACAACCCGGCCGGCCACGAAGGCCATCATCACTACATCGACCGCAAGCTCGTCGGCTCGGTCGAGGGCGACGTGGTGAAGCTGTCGGTCAACGCCTCGTCGGTGCCGGAGACGGAAGCCTCCGGCGCCAAGGTCTGACGTTACGTCTCTGCCGTATCGGAACGGGCCCCCTCCGGGGCCCGTTTACTTATGGGCGGGCGCAAAACACCGACTCCGACCAGAATGCCGGCCAGCACGAGGCCGAAGCCGGCCAGCATTTCCGGCGTCAGCCGCTCGCCGAGCAGCAGGATGCCGAGCACCATGGCCGCGATCGGATTGAGCGTCAGGTAGAGAACCGTCGTGGTCGGCGGCAGCCAGCGCAGCGCCCACATGAACAAAGAAAACTGCAACGCGCCGGCGATACTTCCGAGAAACAGCACCGCCAGCCAGCCTTTGGTGCTGAAGACCGGCAACGCTGCGCCATGCGTGATGGCAATAAAGGGCAGCAGCGCCAGCACCGCGAAGACCATGGCGAGCGCGGTGACGAAGAGCGGCCCGAGCCGCATCAGCGTTGCGCGGCTGAACACCGAATAGACCGCGGCGCAGAGTACGCCGAGCAGCATCAGCCCGTCGCCCATCAGGTAACTGGAATGGCCCGGCTGGAAGGCCGCCGTTCCGAAAGCCACAACGATACCGGCAAAGGCCATGCCGACGCCAAGCACCTTGGCCAGCGTGAATCGCTCGCTGCCGAACAAATAGGCGACGATCATGGTCTGGATCGGAATGGTGGCGAGACCGATGGCGCCTCGCGCCGCCGGCACGTATTGCAGCGAGGCGTTGAAGCCCCACGGAAACAGCACGAAGAACAGGATGCCGAATCCGGCAATCCTCCCATAGTCGGCAAGGCTCAGGCGCTCGCGCGGCCAGAGCGCCAGCAGGAACGGCGCCAGACAAATGACCGATACAACGTAACGATAAAAAACCAGCGACAGCGGATCGGTCTCGCCGATCACGAAGCGTGTAGCGACAACGGCGGTACCGGCGCTGACGGCGGCGGCAAAGGCCGCGATGTGAGCCAGCAGGTTCCTGTTCATGGCCATCGCCCCCTGCACCCGGCCGCGGCGCGGCCACCGAGTCACTTTTAATATGCAAGTGACCGTAGGCGACACGCTTTCGTTTTGCAAGTGACTCCGCTAGAATGCCGTAAGCCGCGTGGCAGCACGGCCGCGGCGCAGAACGGAGACGCCTCCCGTAATGGCCAAGCACGATTTCCGCTCGACCTGCTCGATCGCCCGCACGCTCGAACTGGCAGGCGACAAGTGGACCCTGCTGATCGTGCGCGACCTGTTGTGGCACGGCAAACAGACCTTCCAGGCGCTGCAGGGCAGCGCCGAACACATCCCCTCCAACATCCTGTCGGAGCGGCTGAAGCGGCTGACCGAATGGGGCCTCGTGCGCCGCGCGGCCTATCAGCAAAATCCGGTGCGCTACGCCTATCACCTCACCGACAAGGGCAAGTCACTCGAGCCCGTCCTGCTGCAGATCATGGCGTGGGGATACCGGAATCTTGGCGGCGGCCGCTACGATCCGGCGACCGGCAAGAGCTACCGCGCCGGGTCGGGAGCGTGACCTCCGTATCCGCCACAAGCAGCGCGGCACACATCACTGCATCGGCCGGCATGGGCCGCCATACGCGGATTTGGCGCATTTCCACCGCAATTAACGCAGAAATTATGGGAGCCATCGCCGTGCGCCGGTTACATTCCGGTGCAAGCATCTGATGCACGGCTCAACGAGGAGCGAGCCATGATCCACGGCAAGAGCTTCGTCGGCAGAGTTTTCCCTGACGGGACCCACCACGGAAGTTTCGTCGATGCACTGCGTCGCGACGCCATGTTCATCTGGAACATCATGGTCAGCGTCGTGTTCGTGGCCTTCGTCACTCTGGCGGTGGCGTCCGCCGTACTCGACCTCATCGCCATCCGCCACTAATGGCGCTTAGCGATAGGCGTGGCGCCGGCCGTTGAAATCTTCCACCTCGTAACCGGCTTCGGTCTCGCCGATGTAACCCGGCCCGATCGGCGATTTGCCGTGACCGCCGGGAATGTCGAGCACGTAGGACGGCTGGCACAGCCCTGACACGCGGCCGCGCAATTCGCGCATCAGCCCCTGCCCCGTGGCGATATCGGTGCGCAAATGCGACGTGCCGGGCGCGAGATCGCCGTGATGCAGATAATACGGCTTGATGCGATTCTCGACGCAGGCGCGCATCAGGTCGCGCATCGCATCAGCACTATCGTTGACGCCCTTGAGCAGCACCGACTGGCCGAGCAGCACGATTCCGGCATCGGCCATGCGCGCGCAGGCCTCGCGCGCTTCGCCGCCCAGCTCGCGGGCGTGGTTGACGTGAACCGCGACATACACCGCCTTCCCTGATGCCTTGAGTGCGCGGATGAGATCGGGCGTGATGCGCGACGGCTCGGCGACTGGCATGCGCGTGTGAAAACGCACCACCTTCACATGAGCGATGGCGGCCAGTTCCTGCATCACCGCGCGCAGACGGCGCGGCGACAGGATCAGCGGATCGCCGCCGGTGAGGATCACTTCCCAGATCGCGTCGTTGCCGCGGATGTAGTCGAGTGCGGCTTTCAGCGCTTCCGGCGACAGGGCGTTCGGCTTATCGGGCCCGACCATTTCGCGGCGGAAGCAGAAACGGCAATAGACCGCGCAGACATGGGTGAGCTTCAAGAGCACGCGGTCGGGATAGCGATGCACGATGCCTTCGACCGGCGAATGCGCGTCGTCGCCGATCGGGTCCGCCAGCTCTTCGGGGCGCGTGTCGAGTTCGGCGGCGTCCGGCACGAACTGGCGTGCGATCGGATCGTTCGGATCCTCGCGGTCGATCAGCGCGGCCAGCGCCGGCGGCAGCGCCACGGCGTAGCGCGCGGCGACCTTCTCCAGCACGGCGCGTTCTTCGAGGGAAGCAAGGCCGCTTTCGACAAGCTGCAATATATTCCGGAGCGTCTGAATTCTCGCGTCCATGACTTAATCCTCGTCATGCCCGGGCATAGCCCGTCGGAAGACGGGCGTAAACGCCCTTATGTGCCGGGCATCCACGCCTTAATCCAACAATGAAGCGAGACGTGGATGGCCGGGACAAGCCCGGCCATGACGCCTCAGCTGACCGGCGTCCAGATCACCTGCTCGATATGCTCGGCGCCGGCGGCCAGCATCGCCAGCCGCTCGAAGCCAAGCGCGATGCCGGAGGCCGGCGGCATGATCGCAAGCGCTTCGAGAAAATCCTCGTCGATCGGATAGCGCTCGCCGTGAATACGCTGCTTCTCGTTCATCGCCGCCTCGAAACGCCGGCGCTGCTCACCGACGTCGGTCAATTCGGCGAAGGCATTGCCGAGTTCAATGCCGCAGGCATAGATCTCGAAACGCTCCGCCACCTTATCACTACCGGGTTTGGCCCGCGCCAAAGCCGCCTGCGGCAAAGGGTACTCGTAGAGAATTGTGGCGCGGCCATTGCCGAGATGGGGCTCGATCTTCTCGACCAGAATGCGGCTGAAGATATCGCCCCAGTCGTCGTCGGTGCCGTAGCCGATGCCGGTCTGCGCCGCCTGTCCGGCGAGCGCGGCGCGATCACCCTCGCCGCCGCTGATGGTGGCGAGCAGATCGATGCCGGCGTACTCCGCGAAGGCGTCGGCCACGGTGAGGCGCTGCGGCGCGGCAAAGGGATCGATCTCGCGGCCGCGAAATGAAAACCGTGTCGCGCCGGTGGCGCGGGCCGCCTCGGCGATGATGGCGCCGCAATCGTCCATCAGGGCCTCGTAGGGCTCATGGGCGCGGTACCATTCGATCATCGTGAATTCGGGATGGTGCAGCGCGCCGCGCTCGCGATTGCGCCAGACACGGGCGAAATCGACGATGCGCATCTCGCCCGCCGCCAGCAGTTTCTTGGCGGCGAATTCCGGCGAGGTCCGCAGGTACCGCCGGTGCTCGATCATGTCCGGCCCGATCAGGCCGGTCGAAAAGGCGTGCAGATGGGTCTCGTTGCCCGGAGAGACCTGCAGCGCGGCGGTCTCGACCTCCAGGAAGCCCGCCCCGGCGAACCAGGCACGCAGCGCGGCCATGACCCGGCCCCGGGCCAAAAGGTAGGGCCTGCGGGCGGCATGGCGCCCGGGGAGCCAGAATTGAGTGGGATTTCCGGCCATTTACGGGGCCCGGCCCCGGGCCCGGAAAGGCTGGAAATGGACGGGAAGATCGCTATGGTGCGGCCCGAATCCGGCCCCGTTCGCCGGGACCGTCTCATTTTCAAGGATCGTACTCGTGAAGGTCATCGCCAGCCAAGTTCGTAAGGGCAATATCCTGGATATCGAGGGCAAGCTTTATGTCGTCCTCAATGCCGAGAGCTTCCACCCCGGCAAGGGTACGCCCACCACCCAGATCGATATGCGCCGGATTTCCGACGGCGTGAAGACCCAGCAGCGCTACAAGACGACCGACCAGGTCGAGCGCGCCCACGTCGAAGAAGTCGAATATTCCTATCTCTACAACGACGCCGAAGGCTTCCACTTCATGAACGACGAGAACTACGAGCAGGTCCAGGTGCCTGCCGACGTCGTCGGCGATGCCTCGGCATATCTGCAGGAAGGCATGAAGGTCAACCTGTCGATGCACGAAGGCGTCGCCATCTCGATCGAGATCCCGCAGAAGGTCACGCTGGAAATCACCGAGACCGAGCCGGTCGTGAAGGGCCAGACGGCCTCGGGTTCGTTCAAGCCGGCGATCCTGTCGAACGGCGTGCGCACCATGGTGCCGACCCACATCGTCGCGGGCACCCGCGTCGTGGTGATGACCGCCGACGGCGCTTACGTCGAGCGCGCCAAGGACTGATCCTGACGGCAGGCGGAGCTCCACCGCCCCGCCTGCCGTTTGTTATCGAGGCTATTGCATCAAGGGGCGTGACTTGAAGTCTCCGGTTCTTGTCGGCGCTACGCTCCTGACCCTCGTTTCCTGGCAAGCCGCCTCCGCGCAGGACAGCGCCAAGGAGATGCTGGCGCCGAAGGTCACGATCAGCCCGGTTGACTGGCCGGCCGCCGCCGCGGCGCTCAAGGATGGCGGCGACGGCACGCCTGCCGAACAGTTCGCCCGCCTCAATGCCGTCACCGAGAAGCGCCTGCCCGGCATCGGCAAGAGCAGCGTGCCCGTGCTGCTGCCGATCGACATCGATGCGCTCAAGGCGGACGCCGACAAGCCGGACGCCAAGACTTCCAACAAATACTTCGGCCCGTTTCAGCCGACGCAGTATTTCCTGCCCGGCCCGGCCGGCTACAGCGGCACTTATTTGCTGGAAATTGGCGGCGGGCCCTTCAAGGTCAGCTACAAGAAGAAGCCGATCGAGCTCGAATTCACCGGCGCGGCCTTCACCTACGATCTCGACGGCCCGAGCCGCGAGGAAGTGTTCACGCCGAAGGACAAGGATCTCGTCGCGCAGTTTCCGGGCATCAGGCGCATCCTGCACGAAGCCCATGTGCGCTACGCCTTCGAGCGCTTCGGCGTGCCCTATATCCTGTCGATCCAGTGCTACGACCGCCGGCCGTCGTCGCAATTCCTGTCGTGCCGCGAGGCCGACCCCATCGCCGAGAGCTTTCTCAAGCGCCTGCAGCTCGCCGGCGGCACGCCGCAGACCGTCGAAGGACCCAAGCTCGATCTGACGCGGCCGGAAGCCAAGTCCGATTTCACCTATTACGCGCCGGGCGACATGATCCCGGGCTCGGGCTACAAGAAACTCCCGGGCACCGCCGATTATCACGTCTATGCGATGATGCGCTTCCCCATCGCCAACGCGCCGGCCTATGTGAAATCGCAGAGCTTCAATCCCTGGGGCGACTGCTATCGCACCGGACATAACGGCCGCATCGGCCGCAAGGACGCGTCCTATAGCTGCAAGGTCAACGGCCTGCCGCTGACCTTCAACGAATCCGCGCCGACGAATTTCAATTATCCGTGGCGTGACAATTTCTGCGAATATCGCGACTTTCTGGTCGGGCAATGCGCCGGCGGCCGCGGCCATCAGGGCCAGGACATCCGCCCCGCCAATTGCGTGATGAACAACGAGGGCTCGGATCGCTGCGAGCCCTATCATCACAGCATCGCGGCCGTGCGCGACGGCCTGATCTGGCGCCTCAAGGGCAACCTCGCCGCCTATCTCGTGCTCAACAACGCCAACGAGTTCGTGCGCTTCCGTTATCTGCACATGAACCCGGATTACATGGACGCCGACGGCCTGCTCACCGGGCGTCAGGTCAGCGAAGGCGAGATCATCGGCAAGGTCGCCACCTGGGGCGATTACGAGAGCGGCACCTCCTATCACCTGCACTTCAATATCCAGGTGATGACCAAATCCGGCTGGGTGTGGGTCAACCCCTATATGTCGCTGGTGCTGGCCTATGAGAAGATGATCAAGGGCCGCGGCGCCGAGCTCAAGGAAGGCGATCCATTGCCGCCGGTGCCGGACAAGCCGCCGGTCATCCTCAACCCGTCCGTCGTTGCCGCCGACAAGCCGGCCGCCGCGAACGGCACTCCCGCGCAAATCGTCAAACCGGAGACAAAGCCGGAAGCGAAACCGGCCCCGCAAAAGCCGCGCAAGAAAATCCGCCGCTACCGGCGTAAAGCCCGCACCGAGACGGACGAATAGTTCCGACGCGCCGAACCGCCGCAGTTCCGGACCGGCCCGCCGATTGTACGCGGGGCCTTGCCCGCTAGACTGCCGGCATGGCCCGATTCGACGACTTTTCACCCCTCCGCCTGAACCGCCGCACGATGATGGCCGGTGCGCTGGCGCTGGCCGGCACCCTCGCCTCCGGCACCGCTTTCGCGCAATCGGCGGCATTCCAGAAATGGGTGGCGCGTTTCCGCGATCAGGCCGTCAAGCGCGGCGTTTCGGAAGCGACCTATGACCGCGTCATGGGCCATATCAAGCCCGACACTGCGGTCTATGAGCTGCAGCGCCGCCAGCCCGAATTCACCGAGGAGACGTGGCAGTACATCAACCGCCGCTGCTCGGACTGGCGCGTCACCACCGGCAAGCAGCGCGCGAAGGAACACGCCGCCTTGCTGGCGAAGCTGGAGCGCGATTACGGCGTCGACCGCTATGTGCTGCTCGGTCTGTGGGGCATGGAGTCGTCCTTCGGCGACGTCATCGACAATCCGAAATACATGCGCCCGGTCATTCCCGCACTCGCCGCCCTCGCCTTCGGCGAGCCGCGCAGGCGCAAGTACTGGGAAGCCGAACTGATCAACGCGCTGAAGATCGTCGATCGCGGCTGGGCGCAGCCCAGCGGCATGATCGGCTCATGGGCCGGCGCCATGGGCCATACGCAATGGATGCCCGAGGTATGGCTGCGCATCGGCGTTGATTACGACGGCGATGGCCGCATCAATCCCTTCGGCAAGCCGGACGACGCGCTGGCCGGCACCGCGCGCTATCTCGTGGAGCGCGGCAAGTGGCGGCGCGGCGAAGCCTGGGGCTGCGAAGTGAAAGTGCCCTCCGGTGCGCATCGCATGGCCGACAACAAGACGATGCGCTCCTACGCGACGTGGCAAGGCCATGGCGTCCGCCGCGCCGATGGCGAGGCCTTCAAACGGCCCGACGATCAGGTGAAGCTGTGGATCCCGATCGCCGGCGGACCGGCGTTCCTCGTCGGGCAGAACTTCCGCGCCGTCTATTCCTACAATCCCTCGGTCAACTATTCTCTGGCGCTGGTGCATCTGGGCGATCTGATCCGCGGCAATGGCGATTTCCGCCAGCAATTCCCCGGCGGCGAGCGCATCCCGACCATCGACGAGATCAAGGAAATCCAGACCCGCCTCAACGCCCGCGGCTTCAAGACCGACGGCATAGACGGCCGCACCGGCTCCGACACCGTGCGCGCCATCGGCGCCTTCCAGAAGAGTGTCGGCATGAAGCCCGACGGCTATGCCGGCCTCGAAGTGCTGCAACGGCTGCGCGGTCCTTAGCACCTAAAGCTTTGCGTTATTCCCCGCGCCCGGCGGTCTTTTTGCCTGGGCGGTCATCGGATTGTGAGCGAAGACGGGAACGGTCTTGCGCTGTTCGGGGTTAACGGCCGAACGCGAAATGGAGAAACCCATGAAGACGCTTCTGATCGCCGCACTGGCGGCGGGGCTGGCATGCGGTGCCGCGGCGGCGCAGTCCACCACGACCACGCCGAAGAAAGAAACGACGGGTCAATCGACCAAGCATCACAAGGGCAAGCGCGGCCACATGTCGGCCGATGGTTACTACCGTCCGGGAATCCCGAAGTCGGATGCCGGTAGATACAAGAATCTGCCCGGCAAAGACGCCGACTTCTCGAAAGCGTATATTCAGGACCATTAGAGTTCGTGCGCAAAAAGCCGCCAAGAAGGCCGTCTCGTCCGAGGCGGCCTCCTTGTGCGTGGGATAACCGGCAAGGCGGACCGGCAAAGTTCCGCCGTCAGGCGCGGCGTCCGCCGCGCTGCCCGCTACGGGTCATCAAGGTCGCCGTGAGGATCAGGACCGCGACCAGAACGACAATGACCGTCGCCAGCGCGTTGATCTGCGGCGACACTCCGAGCCGCACGCTGGAGAACACCACGATCGGCAAGGTCGAGGCGCCCGGCCCGGTCACGAAACTTGCCACCACGACGTCGTCGAGCGACAGCGTGAACGACAGCAGCCAGCCGGCGACGATGGCCGGCGCCAGCAGCGGCAAGGTCACGCGGCGAAAGGTTCGCCACGGCGTGGCGCCAAGAATGGCGGCGGCCTCATCGAGGGCCGGATCGAGCTGCGTCAGCCGCGCGCGGATGACGACCGTCGCATAGGCCATGCCGAAGCTGGCATGGGCCAGCGCAATCGTCGTGGCGCCGCGCTGCGGCCAGCCTATGGTCTCGCCCAGCACCACGAACAGCAACAGCATCGACAGGCCGATCAGCACTTCCGGCACGATCAGCGGCATCAGCGCCAGGGCTTCATAGCCGCGCTGAGCGAAGAACGGCTTGAGCCGCTGCAGCGCGAAAGCCGCGGCCGTGCCCAGCGCGACCGACACCGTGGCGCTCACCGCGGCAATGCGCAGCGACAGCCAGGCGGCGTCCAGCATCTGCTGGTTCTCCAGCAGCGCCGCGTACCAGCGCAGCGACGCATGGCTCCACACCGTCACCAGCCGGCTGTCATTGAACGAATAGATGATGAGAATGACGATCGGCAGATAGAGAAACGCGTAGCCGAAAGCGAGCGCCGACAGCAGCGTGACGGAGCGGCGACCGGTCATGAATCCGGTCATGGCGCAGCGTCCCGGCGCTGCAGCGCCTTCACCAGCAGCAAGGCCGACAACAGCACGACCAACAGCAGCACCACCGCCAACGCCGAGGCCACAGGCCAATCGCGGTTATTGAAGAACTCGGTCCACAGCACCCGGCCAAGCATCAAGGTGTCCGGCCCGCCGAGCAGATCGGGAATGATGAATTCGCCGAGCGCCGGGATGAATACCAGCAGCCAGCCGGCGAACGCGCCCGGCAGTGACAACGGCAAGGTGACACGGAAAAATGCTCGGTACGGGCGCGAGCCGAGATCCTGCGCCGCTTCGATGAGCAACCAGTCCATCCGCTCCAGCACCGCGTAGATCGGCAGCACCATGAACGGCAGATAGGAATAGACGATGCCAAGATGCACGGCGAATTCGGTGTGCAGCAACGTCAGCGGTTGCGAAATCACGCCGAGATTGATGAGCGTGTTGTTGATGAGGCCGTTGGTGTTGAGCAGGCCCGTCCAGGCGTAGGTGCGGATCAGGAACGAGGTCCAGAACGGCAGGATCACCAGCATCAGGAGGACAAAGCGGGCGCGGTCGCTGGCCCGCGCAATCGCATAGGCCATCGGATAGGCGATCACGAGCGTGATCATGGCCGATGTCGCGGCGATCCGCAGCGACGAGACGAAGGCCGCGACGTAGAGAGAGTCCGAAGCGACCGTCAGATAGCTGGCAATGGTGCCGTTGAAGACCGGCCAGAATCCTGCGCCCCACTCGAACAGCGGCGTGAAGGGCGGCGCGCCGAGCCGCGGCTCGGACAGGCTCACCGCGACGACGATCAGCACCGGCAGCAGTGTGAACGCGAGCAGCCAGGCCGTGGTCGCGCCGAGGATGACGCGCCGCAGGCCCCGCCCCGCGCCGGCCATCATGCTCATGATGTCAGCACCCGGGCTGCGGCGGGGTCCCACGACAGATAGACCGCGTCTCCCGCCTCGATCGCGCCGAGACGCGCCATGTCTGCGGGGCCGAGACGGGCCTGCACCGTCTTGCCGGTCTCAAGCGTGACGTAACAGACATAGGCGTTGCCGAGGAACACGATGTTGCCCAAAGTCCCGGCCAGCACATTCGGCTGAGCGGGCGCATCTTTCGACAGCGCAATGTGCTCCGGCCGCACCATGACGGTCACGTCCGCGCCTTGGGTGCAATCGTCCTTCACCGCAAGCGTCGACCATACTTCGGTGCAGTCGACCGCGGCTCCCGCCTTCGTCACCCGGCCGCCGAACAGGTTGGCGACGCCGAAGAAATCCGCGGCAAAGCGCGACTGCGGCGCGTCGTAGAGCTCGCGCGGCGTACCAACTTGGCAGAGCGCGCCGTCACGCATCAGCGCGATGCGGCTCGCCATGCTCATGGCCTCTTCCTGATCGTGCGTCACCATGACGAAGGTGATGCCGACGCGCTCGCGCAAGGCCACCAGCTCGAGCTGCGCGCGTTCGCGCAGCTTCTTGTCGAGCGCCCCGAGCGGCTCGTCGAGCAGCAGGATCTTCGGATTCTTGACCAGCGCGCGCGCCAGGGCGACGCGCTGGCGCTGACCGCCCGACAACTGGTGCGGCTTACGCGCGCCGTAGGTGCCCATGTCGAACATGGCGAGCGCCGCGGAAACGCGCTCGCGGATTTCGTTGCGCGGACGCCGCTCCTCCTCGAGGCCGAAGGCGACGTTGTCCGCCACGGTCAGATGCGGAAACAGCGCATAAGACTGGAACATCATATTGACCGGCCGCGCATAAGGCGGCCGGCTGGTCATGTCCTCGCCGTCGATGAGAACGCGGCCGCTGTCCGGCGTCTCGAAGCCGGCGATCAGGCGCAGCAGCGTCGTCTTGCCGGAGCCGGAGGCCCCGACCAGACAGAAGAACTCGCCGCGCGCGATGTCGAGGCTGACGCCCGCCACCGCCGGTACACCGCCGAAGGACTTGCTGACGCCTTCGATGCGGATAGCGGGCGTCTCGCCCGCCCCTGTGTTCGCCATCATTTCCCGGCTTTGATGCGCGTCCACAGCCGGTTGCGCGCCCGCTCGTAAGCGGGCGTCGCGAGAACCGGCGTGTAGAGCTTGGCGTCTTGCGGCGGGTACACCACGGGATCGTTCCTGATCTCCGCGGGCACATGCTCGAGCGAGGCCGGCACCGCGTTGGCGTAACCGACCGAGGCGGTGATGTCAGCGACCACCTTCGGCGACAGCAGATAGTTGATGAACTTGTGCGCGTTGTCGGGGTGCGGCGCGTCCTTCGGGATCGCCATCACGTCGATGTTGAAGGCGGCGCCCTCCTTCGGCAGGAAGATGCCGATCTCGACGCCGTTCTTGGCCTCCTGCGCGCGCTTGCGCGCCTGGAACAGATCGCCGGCATAGCCCTGCGCGACGCAGATAGCGCCATTGGCGAGATCGTTGATGTAGCTCGACGAGTGGATGTAGCGCCAGGACGGACGCGCCGCCATCACCGTCTTGCCCGCCGCTTCGAGATCGTCGGTCGAAACGCTGACCGGGCTCTTCCCGGTGTAGGACATCGCCGCCGGCAGCACCTCCTCCGGCGCGTCGAGCACGGTGACGCCGCAGCCCTTGAGCGCAGCCACGGTCTTGGGGTCGAACAGCATGGCAAAGCTGCCGATCGGCGCGTCCGGCAACAGCTTGTCGATCTTGCTCTTGATGTAGCCGACGCCGGTGCCGGCCATCATGTATGGCAAGCCGTGAGCGTTGCCGGGATCGGCGCTGGCAAGGCGCTCCAGCACCTTCGGATCGACGCCCTTGGCGTTGGGAATCTTCGACAGGTCGAGCTTCTGGTACAGACCGGCCTTGACCTGGCGCGCGAAGAACGGCGACGCCGACGGAAACACCACGTCATAGCCCGACTTGCCGACCGAGATCTTGGTCTCGAGGATGTCGTTGGAATCGTAGACGTCGTAGTTGACCTTGATGCCGGTCTCTTTTTCGAAATTGGCGATCGTGTCCGGCGCGACATAGTCGCTCCAGTTGAACACGTTCAGCACCTTTTCTTCCTGCGCCGCGGCGGGCGCCAAACCGGGCATGATGAGCAACACGGGCGCCAGCGCGGCGACAAGAAAACCGGAAAGCAAGCTCGACATCATGGCAGGTGCGGCGGAGCGCATCACGGCAGGCAATTTCATCATTCAGGCCCTCGACGTTCAAACGTGCCGACCATAGCGGAGCCGGTCCGGCGAAGCCAGAAGCCCAAACGGCTCAGCCGATTTTCCCCAAGGCCGGAAATGTCTCGATAAGCCAGTACGCGATGGTCGGCATCTGACCGGTGAAGATCAACACGCCGGCGAGCGCCGGCCCCACGCACGGGCTCCAGCCGAAGCCGAAGCGAGACCAACGACGAAGGCGCCGGCCAGCCCCGCCGGCTTCTGCGACACTCCGACGCGCGCCGTGCGGTCGAGCAGGCCGAGGCGGACGACGCCGAGGAAATGCAGGCCCATGGCGATGATGAGGATGCCGGCGACATAGCTCAGCACGCCGAGATGTGCGCTCACAGCCTGGTCGACGACGGATGCCGTGGCGCCGAGCGCCACGAACACCGCGAAAAATCCGGCCACGAAGGCGGCCACGGCTGCCAGCACCCGCCGCGCGCCGGGCGCTGGCACCGTCCCGCAGCTCGCTGACCGATACGCCGCCTGTATCGGCCAGATAGGGCCGCACCAGCGACAGCACACAGGGCGAGGCAAAGGACAACAGCCCGGCGACGAAGCCGCCGCCCGCCATGACGACGAGCCCCATGAAGCCCTCGCTTCGACACATTCGGTTTTCGTGATATAAGATCGCGGCGCCGTCCGCGCGCGTTTATTCACCGTTTCCGTGGCTCCGCCGCCGAAGAAACCGTGGCGCCTCACCTGTTTCGAATAGCGAAACCGCTGGTCGTCATCGCGCTGGTCGGCACGGTGCTGGTGGCCTTGCCGGTGCGCGCCGCTGCGGCAGGTCGACGCCGGCAAGGCGCTGCCGGCCGACCTTAGCTTTGTCGAAACAGAGCAGTTCACGCCGGTGTTCGTACTGGTCGATGGCGGCAGGGAAATCGGCCGGATTCGCGGTTATCCCGGCGAAGACCACTTCTGGGGTTGCTGGGAATGCTGGTGAAGGCGCTCGATCAGTCCCGCGCCGGGGGTAAACAACAGCAGTTGAACTGATTTTGAAGACGCGCAGAGGTATAAACAGCGGTAGCCTCATCCGCTACCGCACCGTATAGAGGAACCCCAGCGGCACGGCCGCAACTGGATATGTCGATGGACCTGCAGCATCTCGACGCCGCCGGACGCCTTCCCGACCTTGAGCGCATGGCCGGCAACGCCAAACGTGCGGCCGAATTCCTCAAGGCGCTCGCGCACGAAAGCCGGTTGATGATTTTGTGCATCCTCGCCGAGGGCGAGAAATCAGTCAGCGAACTCGAGACCATCCTGGCGCTTCGACAGCCGACGGTGTCGCAACAACTGGCCCGGCTGCGCGGCGACGGGCTTGTGGCGACACGGCGCGACGGCAAGACCATCTATTACAGCCTGGCGAGCGAGGAAGCGCGCGTGGTGATCGGCGCCGTGTACGACGTCTTTTGCCGCAAGCAGCGCAAGCGCTGAGCCGCCCCTCCTGTCACGACGCGCCCAGTTGACGTGACCCCGCCATTGCCAATAGTGGCGGATCACGCAACCCAGCGGAGTCGAAGGCGATGGCGGGCATCGAGCAGGACGGCAAGATTTTTGTCGGCAAGGGCGAAAGCCTCCAATACTTGACGCTGAAGCTCGCCAACCGGCATGGCCTCGTCACCGGCGCCACCGGCACCGGCAAGACCGTCACCTTGCAGGTGCTGGCCGAGGGCTTCTCCGCCGCCGGCGTTCCGGTCTTTGCCGCCGACATCAAGGGCGACCTTTCCGGCATCGCCGAAGTCGGCGAAGCCAAGGAAGCTTTCGTCTCGCGCGCCAAGGACATGGGGTTCGCCTACCAGCCCGACCAGTTTCCGGCGATGTTCTGGGACCTGTTTGGCGAACAGGGCCATCCGGTGCGCGCCACCATCTCCGAGATGGGTCCCCTGCTGCTCGCCCGCCTGCTCGACCTCAACGACACCCAGGAAGGCGTGCTCAACATCGCCTTCCGCGTCGCCGACGAACAGGGCCTCCTGCTGCTCGACCTCAAGGATCTGCGCGCCATCCTCGCTTATGTCGCCGAACTGACGACCGTCTATGGCAACGTGTCCAAGGCCACGATCGGCACCATCCAGCGTCAGTTGCTCGTGCTCGAGAACCAGGGCGGCACCAAATTCTTCAGCGAGCCGGCCCTGCGGCTCACCGACTTCATGAAGACCGACCGCGACGGCCGCGGTTACGTCAACATCCTCGCCGCCGACAAGCTGATGGAGAGCCCCCGACTCTACGCCACCTTCCTGCTGTGGCTGTTGTCCGAACTGTTCGAGGAATTGCCGGAGGTCGGCGACCCGGACAAGCCGAAGCTCGTCTTCTTCTTCGACGAAGCGCATCTGTTGTTCAACGACGCGCCGAAAGCGCTGCTCGACAAGATCGAGCAGGTCGTGCGCCTGATCCGCTCCAAGGGTGTCGGCGTCTATTTCGTCACGCAGAACCCGCTCGACGTGCCGGACAAGGTCCTCGCCCAGATGGGCAACCGCGTGCAGCACGCCTTGCGCGCCTTCACGCCGCGCGATCAGAAAGCGGTTAAAGCCGCGGCCGATACTTTCCGGCCCAATCCCAAGCTCAACACCGCGCAGGTCATCACCGAGCTCGGCAAGGGCGAAGCCTTGGTGTCGTTCCTCGAAGGCAATGGCGTGCCGGCGCTGGTCGATCGCGCGCTGATCCGTCCGCCCGCGGCGCGGCTCGGCGTCATCACGCCGGAGGAACGCAGGAAGATCATCCAGGCGAGCCCGATGAAGGGCAAATACGACAACGCCATCGATTCTGAATCCGCCTACGAAGTCCTGCAGGCCCGCGCCAAGGCGGAAGCCGCGACCAACGGTCAGGCGCAGGCGCCGGCCGGCGGCGGTGGCATTCTCGGCGGCATTGGCGGTTTCCTCGGCGGCCTGTTCGGCACCAACCGGGCCCGCGGCACAAAGCTGACCACAACGCAAACCATCGCCCGCGAAGTCACGCGCACGGTGACCAATCGCGTCGCCGGTCAGATTGCTGCCGATCTCGGCAAATCTCTCGGCGGCCGCACCGGCTCGACCATCGGCCGCGCCATCGTGCGCGGCACACTCGGCGGGATGTTGCGGCGGTAGCCAAGCCATCATTCCGGGGTCCGCGCGTTTTCACGCGCGTCCCGGAATGACTCGGAGTCTTACGAATCCGCCAGGCACTTCTTCATGAAGGCGTCCTTGGCGGCGCCGGCCAGCGGCTTGCCTTCCTTGCTGACGGCCTTCGGCGTACAGGTGTCGGTCTTGCACTTGTTGACGAAGCTGGTTTTCGCGGCGCCCGCGAGCGGCTTGCCGTCCTTGCCGACAGCCTTGGTCTCGCAGCTTTGCGCCATCGCGCCGCCAGCAGCGAAAGCCGTGATCAGCGCAGCCAAGATCAGACGCTTCATAGGTCTCTCCCTTTTTCCGGCACACCCGGATGACAGCAAGCCTGACTTTACGAACCTGAACCGGCCGTGAATTTCCTCAGGCTTTATTATTCACCGTGCTTTCACTTGGCCTTGATCGCATCCCTGATCTCGGCGAGCAGCTTGACCTCTTCAGTCGGCGCCGGCGGCGGCGCGGGCGGCTCCTTGGTCTTGAGCCGGTTGATGCCGCGAATGGCGATAAACAACACCCAGGCGACAATGAGGAAGTTGATCGTCACGGTGAGGAAGGCGCCCCAGCCCAGCACCGCGCCCTGCTTCTTGGCATCGACGTAAGCAAGGCCAGTCTGGACCTTCGATGACAACGGGAAGTAATAGTTCGAGAAATCGAGGCCGCCGGTGATCGCACCAATGATCGGATTGATGATGTCGGCGACCAGCGACGACACGATCGAGCCGAAAGCGGCGCCGATGATAACGCCGACGGCAAGATCGACGACATTGCCTCGCAGCGCGAATTTTTTGAACTCTTCAAGCATCGTGGTCGATCCCCTGACGTTAATGACGACATCCGGGGCGATTGTTGTCCGCACCGCAGCCGACAAGCAATTGCCGCGCGAAATCTTTCACCAGCTTGGTATTGAACTACCTGCTTCAACGCGCGTGCTTCATCTGCACGCATGGCGTTCGATAATTTTTTCAGCTACCGCTGGAACGATGAGCCTCACTCCCCCATTTGAGGAGGGGCAGGGTTGATTTGCTGCATTGCACAAGTTGCGCCATAGTGCGGCCGATTCAGAGCGCTTGAGCGAAATCATGAGCAAAAACAACAACGAAACCTGGAACACCAAGTACGGCAAGCGCCGCGTGCGCGAAGAAAAGCCGACATTGGCTGAGGCCATTGAAGCCGCCAAAGGCTTTATCGAAGATCTGGACCAGCAAGCCGAGTTCGCCGCCGCCTTGATGGGCCTGCCCGTCGACCACGTGCGCGCCGAGATTCAGAAGATGGTGCCGGCTCGCAAGGAGCCGAACAAGTCCGTCGTGTTCACCGGCTCGTCGACAGCGCCCCGCACCATCGTCGTCGAGCGCAAGCCGGCGCGCCGCGTCATTCCCGCCGCCAACCGGGCTGCGCTTCTCAACCAGTAAATTCTGCCGCCGCGTGACCTAAAGGCGTTGTGCCTGCGTATAACGGGCGCATGACAACGCTTCTCTGGTTTCGTCAGGACCTGCGCCTGCGCGACAATCCCGCCCTCGCCGCAGCGGCAGCGCGTGGCCGCGTCGTGCCCATCTTCATTCTCGACGACACCGACAAGAACTGGGCGCCTGGCGCGGCCAGCCTGTGGTGGCTGCATCACAGCCTCACGGCCTTGCGCAAGGAGCTCGGCGCGCTGTCGGTCTACCGCGGCGATCCGCACAAGATCATACCCAAAACGATGAAGGACGCCGATGCCTCGGCGGTGATGTGGAACCGCTGCTACGACAGCCATGCCGTCGCGCGGGACACCGCGCTGAAGGACCGCCTGAAGAAAGACGGCTTCGAGGTTCAAAGCTTCAACGGTTCGCTGCTCATCGAGCCGTGGGACATCCAGACCGGCGGCGGCGGTCCCTACAAGGTGTTCACGCCCTACTGGCGCGCGGCGCAGGCGCGTGGCTTCGCCGCGCCGGTGGCAAAGCCGAAGAAGATCGACGTGCAGCAACTGGCGTCGAGCGAGAAGCTCGACGATTGGAAGCTGCTGCCAATGAAGCCGAACTGGGCCAAAGGCTTTGCCAAGCACTGGACGCCGGGCGAGCAAGGCGCGCTCGACCGCTTCGAGCGTTTCATCGACGAAGACCTTGCCACCTATGGCGAACTGCGCGACCGCCCCGACAAGCCGGCCACCTCACGGTTATCGCCGCATCTGCATTTCGGCGAGATTTCGCCGCGGCAGATTTATGCGCGCCTCGCCGCGCATCAGGACGACAAAACCAAAAGCGCTGGCATAGCCAAATTCATGAGCGAAATCGGCTGGCGTGAATTCGCCCACCACCTGCTCTATCACTTCCCGACCTTGCCGGACGCGAACTGGCGCGACACATTCGATGCCTATCCGTGGCGCACCAGCGCCAAGGACCTCAGGGCATGGCAGCGCGGCCAGACCGGCTATCCGCTGGTCGATGCCGGCATGCGCGAGCTCTGGCACACCGGCTTCATGCACAACCGTGTGCGCATGATCGCGGCGAGCTTCCTCATCAAGCATCTGCGGCTCGACTGGCGGCTCGGCGAGCAATGGTTCTGGGACACCTTGGTCGACGCCGATCTCGCCAACAATGCCGCCGGCTGGCAATGGGTCGCGGGCTCCGGCGCCGACGCCTCGCCCTACTTCCGCATCTTCAATCCGGTTGCGCAGGGCGAGAAGTTCGATCCCAATGGCGACTATGTGCGGCGCTGGTGCCCGGAATTGTCCAAGCTGCCGGACAAGTTCATCCATGCGCCGTGGAAGGCCGGAAACGAAACGCTGAAGACGGCTGGCGTGACGCTCGGCAAGACCTATCCCAAGCCTATCGTCGATCACGACGAGGCAAGGAAGGCGGCGCTTGAGGGATACAAGAAGGTGCGCTCTTCGTAGCCCGGATGAGCGCAGCGAAATCCGGGAGAAACGTCCAATGCTGTACCCGGCTTTCGCTGCGCTCAGCCGGGCTACAGATTACGCCACCGCCACATCCACGATCCGCATCTGTACGCGCTCGACACCCTGCCAGCGATCGACGCTGAGATAGCCGGCGACGTGCATCGCGCGGCCGCGGTTATCCAGCAAAGCATTGCCGAGCGGCGTGCCGACGCAGCGGAAACAGATCCCGTTGACGAACTGACCGTCACCCGACTTGAAGCGGGCGCGAATGTGGTTCTCTCCGACCTTGTCGACATAGGCCAGTTGATGCGACGGCAGCACCAGCACCGGCTCGGGATTGCCGGCGCCGTACGGCCCGGCTTTGGAAAGCATGGCGCACAAAGCGGGACTGACCGCGCCGGCACTTACGGCTCCGTCGATCTTCAGCGCGGTCTCGCGCCGCGCGGCTTCGACCGCCGCCGACAAGGTCTCTTCCATGAAGGCGCGGAACGGCCCCAGCCCGTCCTTGCGCACCGTAATGCCGGCGGCCATGGCGTGGCCGCCGCCCTTGACGAGCAGGCCCTGATGCACGGCCTCGCGCACGGCGCGGCCCAGATCGACACCGGCGATCGAACGGCCCGAACCGGTGCCGGTGCCGCCCGGCTCCAGCGAGATGGCGAAGGCCGGACGGCCGAAACGCTCCTTCAGCCGTGCCGCGACCAGGCCGACGACGCCGGGGTGCCAGCCCGACTGCGCGGTCACGACCACAGCGCCCTTCTCTTCCAGCCCGAGCGCGGCCAGCGCCTCGGCTTCGGCCTGCTCCACCGCCGCCACCTCGATAGCGCGGCGCTCGTGATTGAGCCGGTCGAGTTCGACGGCGATGCGCGCCGCCTCGGTGGCGTCATCCTCCAGCATCAGCCGCGCGCCGAGATCGGCGCGGCCGATGCGACCGCCGGCGTTGATGCGCGGGCCGAGCAGAAAGCCGAGATGAAAAGCCTCCGGCGGACCGTTCAGGCGCGCCGCGTCCATAAGCGCGGTCAGCCCCACCTGCTCGCGCCGGCGCATGGCGATGAGCCCCTTAGCGACGAAGGCGCGGTTCAATCCCTTGAGCGGCACGACATCGGCCACGGTGCCGAGCGCGACCAGATCGAGCATCGACAGCAGGTCCGGCGCCGGCCGCGCATCGAAAAAACTGCGGCGGCGCAGTTCGCGCGTCAGCGCCACCAGCGTCATGAATACGATGCCGCAGGCGGCGAGATAACCGAGGCCCGAAATGTCGTCGGCGCGGTTGGCGTTCACGACCGCCACCGCGGGCGGTAGCACTTCGTCGGCGAGATGATGATCGAGCACGATGCTTTCGAGGCCGAGCGCCGCGGCCTCCGTCAGCACGACATGGCTGGTGGTGCCGCAATCGACGGTGACCAGCAGCGTCGCGCCGCGCTCGGCGAAGGAGCGGATGGCATCGCTGTTGGGGCCGTAACCCTCGAAGATGCGATCGGGAATGTGGACGATCGGGTCGAGGCCGCACTGGCGCAGATAGCGCGCCAGCAGTGCCGACGATGTTGCGCCATCCACGTCGTAATCGCCGAAGATCGCCACCTTCTCGCTGCGCTGGATAGCGTCCGCGAGCCGCGCCGCCGCGGCGTCCATGGCGGTCAGCACCGACGGATCCGGCATCAGGTTCTTCACGGTGGGATCGAGATAGGCCTCGACCTCATCGACCTCCACGCCCCGTCCCGCCAGCACCCGCGCCAGCAGTTCGGGCGTGCCGAGACGCTGGGTGATCATGGTGGCGCGCGCGAGGCCGCGGTCGTCGAGGCGGTCGCGCCACGCCCGCCCGGTCGCGGATTTCTCCACGCCGAGGAAATAGCGCTCGCGGTCGTCATAGGCGGCGGCAGGCAGGGCCATGCCGGGAATATAGGGTGTTTGGCGGACGGCCGCAGGTGGGCTGTGGATAGACAGCGCACCACGCAAAACGATTGTCATGCCCGGGCTTGACCCGGGCATCCCGCTTAGGCTGGCACAGTGCGTCCCTAAACGAGATGGCCGGGTCAAGCCCGGCCATGACAGAGTTCAAATTGGAAGGCCGCCCCGCCGCCTAACTACAGATGAAACTTCTCGAGCTGGCGGTGCTCGCCGACGACGCGGCGGACGGTGCCGGTGGTCGAGCGCATCACCACGGTCTCGGTCTCGATCACGTCCTTGCCGAAGGTGACGCCCTTGAGCATGGCCCCGGTGGTAACGCCGGTGGCGGCGAACAGGCAGTCGCCCTTCACCATGTCCTCGATCTCGTACTTCTTCTTGGCATCGGTAATGCCCATTTTCTTGATGCGCTCCTGCAGCGCCTCGGTGTCGATCACGAGGCGCGTCTGCATCTGGCCGCCGATGCAGCGCAGCGCCGCCGCCGACAGCACGCCTTCCGGCGCGCCGCCCGAACCGAGATAGATGTCGATGCCGGTCTTGGCTTCGGCGCAGTGAATGACGCCGGCGACATCGCCGTCTGAAATCAGCGACACCGCCGCGCCCAGCTTGCGGATCGCGGCGATCTTGTCGGCGTGGCGCGGCCGGTCCAGCAGGATCGCGGTGATCTCGGAGGGCTTCACACCCTTGGCCTTGGCGAGGTTGATGATGTTCTCCTCAACCGGCGCATCGAGATCGACCGTGCCCTTCGGGTACCCGGGACCGATGGCGATCTTGTCCATGTAACAGTCCGGCGCGTGCAAGAGCGTGCCGCCGTCCGCCATGGCGATGGTGGCGATCGAGCCAGGCATGTTCTTGGCGCAGAGCACGGTACCTTCGAGCGGGTCGACGGCGATGTCGACCTTGGGACCGTTCTTGTTGCCGACCTTCTCGCCGATGAACAGCATCGGCGCCTCGTCGATCTCGCCCTCGCCGATCACCACGGTGCCGTCGATCGGCAGCTTGTTGAGCTCGCGGCGCATGGCGTCCACCGCGGCCTGATCGGAGGCCTTGTCCAGCCCGCGGCCGCGCAGCCGCGCCGCCGACACCGCGGCGCGCTCGGTCACGCGCACGATCTCCAGCGTCAGAATGCGCTCCAGGAGCAGTTCGGGCTGAATGGTAATCGAAGCCATCGGATGGTCCCTCGTAACTGATTAATTCTTCTCGATGCGGATGACCTGCGGCCGCCCGGAAATCACTTTGTCGCGGCTGACGGCGGCAAGCGCCTTGCGCACCGCATCTTCGGACGTGGCGTAGGTAATGAGGATAACCGGCACAGAGCCGTTTTTCGACTTCGCCACTTCGCCCTTGGGATGCCGCTGCACGATCGATTCCAGCGAGATTTCCTGCTCGGCGAGCCGCGTGGCGATGGTGGCGGCGGTGCCGGGCTTGTCGCGCGCTTCGAGGCGGATGTAGTAACCGCCTTCGTGGCGCTGCATCGGCGCTTTCTGCACGGCGGTCAGCTTGCCGGTCGGACGGCCGAACGGCGGGCTCTTCAGGCCCCGCGCCACGTCGGCGATATCCGACAGCACGGCGGATGCCGTCGCGGCGCCGCCCGCGCCGGGGCCGACCAGCGTGATCGGATTGATGCCCTCGGCGTCGATGGTGACGGCGTTGGTGACGCCCATCACCTGCGCGATGGACGAGTCCTTGCGCACCATGGTCGGATGAACGCGCTGCTCGATGCCCTTGCCCGTGCGGACCGCAACACCGAGCAGCTTGATGCGATAGCCGAGTTCATCGGCGGCGGCGAGATCGGCCGGCTGAATCGAGGAAATGCCCTCGACGTAAATTGCGCCCTCATCGACCTTGGTGCCGAAGGCGAGGCTCGCCAGCAGCGCCAGCTTCTGCGCGGTGTCATAGCCCTCGACGTCGAAGGTCGGATCGGCCTCGGCATAACCGAGGCGCTGCGCGTCGGCGAGGCAGTCGGCATAGGACAGGCCCTCCTGCTCCATCCGCGTCAGGATGTAATTGCAGGTGCCGTTGAGAATACCGTAGATGCGGTTGATGGCGTTGCCGGCGAGACCCTCGCGCAAGGTCTTGATCACCGGAATGGCGGCGCCGACGGCGGCTTCGTAATTGAGCGCGACGCCGGCCTTCTCGGCGAGCTGCGCCATCTTGAAGCCGTGCTTGGCGAGCAGCGCCTTGTTAGCCGTGACCACCGACTTGCCGGATGCCAGAGCGTATTCGACCGCGGTCTTGGCCGGATCGCCCGAGCCGCCCATGAGTTCGACGAACACATCGATGCCGTCGTAGCCGGCGAGCTCGACCGGATCCGAAAACCACTTCATCTTCTTGAGATCGACGCCGCGGTTCTTGTTGCGCGAGCGCGCCGAGACCGCGACGACTTCGATGCGGCGTCCGCAACGCGCGGCGATCGCTTCGCGTTGCTTGCCGATCTGGGCGATCAAAGCGGCGCCCACCGTGCCGAGGCCGGCGACCCCCACTCTCAACGGTTCGACCATGGAATTAACGCCGGTTCGCCAGCGGGACGACGTTGTGCAACTGCGTCGGCGCCGTCTCGAGAAACTTCTTGATATTACGTGCGGCCTGCCGGATGCGCTGCTCGTTCTCCACGAGCGCGATGCGCACGAAGCCTTCGCCGCGCTCGCCAAAACCGGTGCCGGGCGACACCGCCACCTCGGCCTTCTCGACCAGCAGCTTGGCGAATTCGACCGAGCCCATGTCGCGGAACGGCTCCGGGATCGGCGACCAGGCGAACATCGACGCCGACGGCGGCGGCACGTCCCAGCCGGCGCGCGAGAAGCTGTCGATCATCACGTCGCGGCGCTTGGTGTAGATGGCGCGCATTTCGCGCACGCATTCGTCCGGGCCGTTGAGCGCGGCAGCAGCCGCGACCTGGATCGGCGTAAAGGCGCCGTAATCGAGATAGGACTTCACGCGGCCGAGCGCCGCGATCAGGCGATCGTTGCCGACGGCAAAGCCCATGCGCCAGCCGGCCATCGAGAACGTTTTTGACATCGAGGTGAACTCGACGGCGACGTCGATGGCGCCCGGCACCTGCAGCACCGACGGCGGCGGGTCGTTGTCGAAGAAGACCTCGGCGTAAGCCAGATCCGACAGCACGAAGATCTCGTGCTTCTTCGCGAAGGCGACGAGGTCCTTGTAGAAGTCGAGGCTGGCGACGAAGGCGGTCGGGTTCGACGGGTAGCAGACAACGATGGCGATCGGCTTCGGGATCGAATGGCGGATGGCGCGCTCGACCTGCACGAAGAAGTCCGGCGTCGGGTCCGACGACACCGAGCGGATGACGCCGCCCGCCATCAGGAAGCCGAAGGCGTGAATCGGGTAGCTCGGATCGGGCACGATGATGACATCGCCCGGCGCCGTGATGGCCTGCGCCATGTTGGCGAAGCCTTCTTTCGAGCCCAAAGTCGCCACCACCTGGGTATCGGCATTGAGCTTCACGCCGAAGCGGCGCTCGTAATAGGCCGCCTGGGCGCGACGCAGACCCGGGATGCCGCGCGAGGCGGAATAGCGGTCGGTGCGCGGCTTGCCGAGGGTTTCCTTGAGCTTGTCGAGGACGTGCTGGGGCGCCGGCAGGTCGGGGTTGCCCATGCCGAGGTCAATAATGTCCGCGCCGGCGTTCCGCGCCTTGGCCTTGGCGCGATTCACCTCTTCAAACACATAGGGCGGCAGGCGGCGGATGCGGTAAAATTCTTCCATCTTCTTCAGACCTTGGCTGGAGCCTGAGCCGCCCTCTCCGGCTGGCTCTGGAAACCCCGGCTGGCTTTTATCACGGGTTCGGTTTTGCGCCAGTGGCCTGCCCGGATTTGGCGGGCTTTGCGCTCTTTTTTGCCGGCTTTTGCGCCTCCGGCGGCGGGGCGTCCGGGTCCGCCGACACCGCCTCATGACGGTCGCGCAGGCCCTGCAGTTCCCGCTGCAGCCTGAGCTGGTCGCTGTCGTCGAGCGGCTGGGTGCTTCGGGGCGCCGGGGTGTCGTAGATGCCGGGATAGTTGCGCGGCTTCTCCGGCCGGGCCGGCGCTCCTTCCGGCAACCCGCCCATCGAATGCGGCAGGCGATCACCCACCCCACCGGCGGCGCAGCCGGATAAGGCCAGTTGGGTCATCAGCGGTACCGCGACGACCAGCGCCAGCCGCGAGGGCCGACATTTTCGAATGGAGCTCATCCAGACCTCTGCCCGTCGCTGCATTGCAGAAAGGCGATTGCCAAAAAAGCGACGCAGACTCAATGAATTATAGCATAAGGCTGCTAACCGGCTAATATGGCGGCAGCAAGGTGTGGAACGTGTCGCCTCGACCTTCGAAACGGCACGATCTGCCTAATAACACGCCTTGCGATGCCTCGTGCACCTGGTCCAAGTCACGTCGTCGATGTGACTCGGCCTAACGTGGCTCGAACAAAGAATGACGATGGAAACGTCCAGTCCCGGCACCCAGGCCGCCTCCGAAAACGAGGCCGGCAATGTCGTTGCGCTTAAACCGCCGGCGGCCGTGAAGTCAGCCGGAGACAAGCCGGCGGGCGACAAGCCCCGATCCGGCAAACCCGGCGACGGCAAGGCATCCGGGGAGCAGATGGCGTTTGGGTCGGTCGACGTCGAGGCATTCTCGCGCAATCTGGCCCGCGCCATCGAGCAAGGCGGCAAGGCGCTCGCCGCCTATATGAAGCCGCGCGAGGAAGGCAAGCTCGAGGACAGCTTCGCCGCCGACATCGCCGATATCGTCAAGACCGTCGCCAAGATCCTCGAATACTGGCTGGCTGATCCGGAGCGCACGCTGCAACTGCAGCAGAACATCGGCCGCTCCTATCTCGACCTCTGGGCGAGCGCGATGCATCGCCTGTCCGGCGACGAGTTCAAGCCGGTGGTCGCCCCCGATCCGAAGGACAAGCGCTTCGCCGATCCGGAATGGTCGCAGAACCAGTTCTACGATTTCCTCAAGCAGCTCTATTTGCTCACGGTGCAGTGGAGCGAACGGCTGGTGAAGGACGCCGAAGGCATCGACGAGCACACGCGGCGCAAGGCTGAATTTTATATCCGCCAGTTCGCCAACGCAGTCGCACCGTCGAATTTCCTGCTGACCAATCCGGAGCTCATGCGCGAGACGCTGACCTCCAACGCCGAGAATCTCGCCAACGGCCTGCAAATGCTGAGCGAGGACATTGCCGCCGGGCACGGCAACCTCCGCATCCGCCAGACCGACCCGAGCAATTTCGCGGTCGGCCGCAATCTGGCGCTGACGCCAGGCAAGGTGATCTATCAGAACGAGTTGATGCAGCTCATCCAGTACGAAGCCACGACGGATGAGGCGTTCAAGGTGCCGCTGCTGATCGTGCCGCCGTGGATCAACAAGTTCTACATCCTCGACCTGACGCCAGAAAAATCCTTCATCAAATGGTGCGTCGATCAGGGCTTCACCGTATTCGTGATCTCTTGGGTCAATCCGGATGCGCATCTCGCGCAGAAGGGTTTCGAGCAGTACATGAAGGAAGGCCCGCTCGAGGCCATGGATGTCATCGAGAAGATCACGGGCGAGCACAAGGTCCACACCATCGGCTATTGCGTCGGCGGCACCCTGCTCGCCGTAACCCTCGCCTGGCTCGCCGCGCAGAAGCAGGACCGCGTTGTCTCGGCCACCATGTTCGCTGCGCAGGTCGATTTCACCTTTGCCGGCGATCTCAAGATCTTCGCCGACGAGGACCGCATCCAGCAGCTCGAACTGCAAATGAAGGAAATGGGGTATCTCGAAGCCTCGCGCATGGCGAATACGTTCAACATGCTGCGCTCGAACGACCTCGTCTGGCCTTACGTCGTCAACAACTACCTCAAGGGCAAGAAGCCCTACCCGTTCGACCTCCTGTACTGGAATTCGGACGCGACACGCATGCCGGCGGCCAACCATTCCTTCTATCTGCGCAACTGCTACCAGAACAACCGGCTCACCAAGGGCGAGATGGAAGTCGCCGGTACACAACTGAAGCTGAGCGATGTCACGGTGCCGGTCTACAATCTCGCCACCCGCGAGGACCACATCGCGCCGGCCAAATCGGTGCTGTACGGCTCGCAGTTCTTCGGCGGTCCGGTGCGTTATGTGCTGGCCGGCTCCGGCCACATCGCCGGCGTCATCAACCCGCCCGGGCCCAAGATCAAATATCAGTACTGGACGGGTGACGTCCCCAAGGGCGACGACGTCGACAAGTGGATGGCCACGGCGACCGAGCATCCCGGCTCGTGGTGGCCGGACTGGCTCGACTGGATCGCACAGCTCAACAATGAGAAGGTGCCCGCGCGCGCCATCGGTAGCGGTCCGTTCGCGCCGATCGAAGACGCGCCCGGCTCGTATGTGAAAGTGCGGGACTGAGGGTTAAGCTCCGAGCTTGATCGGCACCTTCAGGTAATGCACGCCGTCGACTTCCGCGGGCGGAAACTTGCCGGCGCGGATATTCACCTGGATCGACGGCAACAGCAGCAGCGGCGCGGCCAGCGTCGCATCGCGCGCCTCACGCATCTTGACGAAGTCGTCCTCGCTCACGCCCTCATGGACATGAACGTTGCGCGCCTTCTCCTCGCCCACCGTGGTCTCCCAGGCGTATTCGTCGCGGCCCGGCGCCTTGTAGTCGTGGCACATGAACAGCCGCGTCTCGTCCGGCAATGACAGCACGCCCTGGATCGAACGATAGAGATCGCGGGCATCGCCGCCGGGGAAATCGGCGCGCGCCGTGCCGTAATCCGGCATGAACATGGTGTCGCCAACGAACACCGCGTCCCCGATCCGGTACGACACGCAGGCCGGCGTATGGCCGGGCGTGTGCATCACCTCACCTTTGAGCCCGCCGATCGTGAACGTATCGCCGTCCTTGAACAGGCGATCGAACTCCGAGCCGTCGCCGGACACATCGACGGCATTGAACACCGGACGGAAAATGCGCTGCACGTCGCGGATGTGCTCGCCGATCGCCACGGTCGCGCCGGTCTTGAGCTTGATGTAGGGCGCGCCCGACAGATGATCGGCATGCGCGTGCGTTTCCAGCACCTGGCCGATTTTGACGCCGAGCTTCTGCGCTTCGGCAAGAATGGCGTCGGCGGACTTGGTCGAGCAATCGCCGGTGCGGAAATCGTAGTCCAGCACCGGATCGATCACCGCCCCGTCCTTGGTGTCGCCGTCCCAGACCAGATAGCTGACGGTATTGGTCGGCTCGTCGAAAAACGCCTTGATCTGCGGCTTTTTCACAAAGCTGGCGGAAGCTGACATCGGACCACTCCTCAAATTTTTCGGCCTCGAGATCCCTCTCGGACTTGACGTATATATTAGCCGATCCTAATTTAGCAATATCTAATTAACGGAGAGCCCGATGGCGCCCTCGGCCAGCAAAGCCGCTCAGTTCGATAAGACCATGGCGCAACTCGAACGCAAGGCGGGCGAAGCGGCCGCGCTGTTAAAACTGCTCGCCAACGAGAACCGCCTGCTCATCCTGTGCCGGCTGGCGATTGCCGGCGAACTTTCGGTCGGCGCTCTCAGCGACGCGGTTGAGCTCAGCCAGTCGGCGCTGTCGCAGCATCTGGCGAAGATGCGCGAGGACGGCCTCGTGGCCACACGCCGCGACGCCCAGACCATCTACTACCGCATCGCCGACGACAATGCGGCACGTCTGCTCGCCGTGCTCAAGGACATTTATTGCCCGTAAGCCGGGCCAACCCAGGACAAGAACTAAGGTGATCATGCCATGACGACGCTGAAAACCATCTCGCCTGCCCGTGCCGCCGAACTCATCCGCGACGGCGCCGTGCTCGTCGATATCCGCGAAGCCGATGAACATGCGCGCGAGCGCATCCCCGGCGCGCGCCATCATGCCCTGAGCCGCCTCGGCACGGAGAGCCCCGCGCGCCAAGGCGACGATATCGTGATCTTCCATTGCCGCTCCGGCATGCGCACGCAGAGCAATGCCGGCGCGCTCGCCGCCAGCGCAGCGGGCTGCGAGGCCTATGTGCTCGAAGGTGGTCTCGACGCCTGGAGGAAGGCCGGCCTGCCGGTCGCGAAAGACCGCAAGCAGCCGATCGAGATCATGCGGCAGGTGCAGATCGGCGCCGGCAGTCTTGTGCTGATCGGCGTCCTGCTCGGCGTGTTCGTCAATCCGAACTTCTATGCGCTGTCGGGCCTTGTCGGCGCCGGCCTGCTGTTCGCCGGCGTCACCGGCTTCTGCGGCATGGCGCGCGTACTGGCGCTGATGCCGTGGAACCGCACGGCCAGCGCATAAGGAGCGTTTCCTCGTGACCTTGATGCACGCCGCGCTCGGCATCGGCTCCGGAAGTCTGGTCGGCTTCACGCTCGGCCTGATCGGCGGCGGCGGCTCGATCCTCGCCGTGCCGCTCCTGGTCTATGTCGTCGGCGTGCCCTCGCCGCACGTCGCCATCGGCACCAGCGCCGTCGCGGTGGCGGCGAGCGCGGCGCTCAATCTCGCCGGTCACGCCCGCGCCCACACCGTCAAATGGCCTTGTGCGCTGGTGTTCGCCGCATCGGGCATTGCCGGCGCCGCGTTCGGCGCCCAGCTCGGCAAGATGGTCGATGGCGCGCGACTGCTGGCGCTGTTCGGCGTCCTGATGGTGGTCATCGGCGCGCTGATGCTGCGCCCGCGCCGGGATGGCGACAACCCCGATGTGAGGCTGAACGCGGAAAGCGTCGCGACACTGCTGCCCTGGCTGATCGGCGGCGGCCTCGTCGTCGGCGCGCTGTCCGGCTTCTTCGGCATCGGCGGCGGCTTCCTCATCGTGCCCGGCCTGATCGCCGCCACTGCGATGCCCCTGCTCAACGCCATCGGCTCGTCGCTCGTATCGGTCTCGGCCTTCGGGCTGACCACGGCGGCCAGCTATGCCTGGTCGGGTCTGGTCGACTGGCCGCTGGCGGCGCTGTTCATCGCCGGCGGCGCGATCGGCGGCTTCGCCGGAACCCGGCTGGCGCGACATCTGTCCGGCCACAAGAATGCGCTGACCCGCGTCTTCTCCGGGATCGTCATCCTTGTCGGGCTTTACGTCATCGTCCGTTCGACGATCGGTTGATTATTCACCTTGCCTTGATGGCTGCCGTCCGGCGGATCGGCTAGGCTCCGCGTCCCGGCTGCGGCCGGCGTCAACCCGGAGGCTAGGATGTCGCGCGAACTGATGTGGCTCACCTTCACGGTCATCCTGACCGGTGTGCTGTGGATCCCCTACATCCTCGACCGCATGATGGTCCGCGGCCTCTGGACGACCATGGCCAATCCCTCGCGGGATGACAAACCGCAAAGCCCGTGGGCGCAGCGGCTCTACTTCGCGCATACCAACGCGGTCGACAATCTCGTCGTGTTCGCGCCGCTGGTGCTGATCCTCGACAATATCGGTTACTCGTCGCGCGGCACCGTCATTGCCTGCGCCGTCTATTTCTGGGCGCGCCTCGCCCACGCCATCCTCTATGCGCTCGGCGTGCCGGTGCTGCGCACGCTGGCGTTCTGCGTCGGCTTCCTGGCGCAGGCGGCCTTGGTGCTGGCGATATTCGGGAAGATTTAAGAGGCGACCATCTCATCGTCATGGCCGGGCAAAGGCGTTCGAAGAACGCCGTTCTTCGAACGGCTATGTCCCAGCCATCCACGTCTTGCTGCGATCGAAGACGTGGATGCCCGCAACAAGTGCGGGCATGACGGAGTGCTAATGCACCGGCCCCGCGCGCTCGACGATCGCGCGGGTGTCGAGGCCGCCCGGCAGTGTGCCGAAGGCGCCGCCGCCTTGGCCGGTCAAACGCGATGTACAGAAGGCATCGGCGACATAAGCCGGCGCGTGCCTGATCAGTAAGGCCGCCTGCAAGGCCAGCACCAGATCGCGCACCAGCGCTCGCGCCTGCCCCTCGTCATTGCGCTCCGCGCCGAGCAGTCTTTGTTCCAGCGCGCCGGCGAAAGCCTTGAGCCGCGGCTCGCCCGGCACGTTCAGTTCGGCATGAAGTATCTCAGCCGCATTGGCAGTGCGGCCAAGCGCGCGCAACACGTCGAGACACATCACATTGCCCGAGCCTTCCCAGATCGAGTTGACCGGGGCCTCGCGATACAGCCGCGGCATCACGCTTTCCTCGATGTAGCCGGAGCCGCCCAGCACCTCCATCGCCTCCAAGGTCACGAAGGGCGTGCGCTTGCAGATCCAGAACTTCGCCGCCGGCGTGAGGATGCGGCGGAACACGGTGGCGACTTCGCCGTCCTCGTCATAGGCCCGCGCCAGACGGAACGTCAGCGCGGTCGCCGCCTCGCATTCCAGCGCCAGGTCGGCGAGCACATTGGTCATCAGCGGCTGATCGACCAGCTTCTTCTGGAACGCGGTGCGGTACCGCGCATGATGGATCGCCTGCACCACGGCGGCGCGCATCAGCGACGATGAGCCGACCGAGCATTCCAGCCGCGTGTGATTGCCCATCTCGATGATGGTCGGAATGCCGCGCCCCTCCTCGCCGATCAACTGCCCATAAGCGCCCTCGAACTCGACCTCGCTCGAGGCATTGGAGCGATTGCCGAGCTTGTCCTTGAGGCGAAGGATGCGGATGGCGTTGCGCTCGCCGTCCGGCGTGAAGCGCGGCATCAGGAAACAGCTCAGGCCCTTGTCGGATTGCGCCAGCACGAGGAATCCGTCGCACATCGGCGCCGACATGAACCACTTGTGGCCGAACAGCCGGAACGAGCCGTCGCCCGTCGCCTCGGCACGCGTTGTATTCGTGCGCAGGTCGGAGCCGCCCTGGTTCTCGGTCATGCCCATACCGAGCAAGGCCGCGGTCTTGCCCTGCACCGGGACGAAGCGCTTGTCGTAATCGCGGCCGTACACTTTGGGCAGCCATTGCGCGGCAATGTCGGGCGCGTGCTGCAAGGTCGGCACCGAGCCGTAGGTCATGGCGATCGGGCAATAAACGCCGCTCTCGATCTGGTTGAGCATGTAGGTGCCGGCGGCGCGCGCGACATGGGCGCCGGCCTGCGGTTTCGCCCACGGGCTCGAATGCAGCCCGGCGCGCAGCGCGATGGCCATAAGCTCATGCCAGGCCGGATGGAACTCGACCTCGTCGAGCCGATGGCCGTAGCGATCCAGCGTTTTCAGTTGCGGGGTAAATTTGTTGGCGTCGAAACCGAGCTTGATGGTCTCGGGCTTGCCGAGCGTCGCGCCGAGCGCGTTGAGACCACCCTCGGCCCAGTCCGCCCTCTCGCGCGTCACGCATTCGCGCAGCACGATATCGCTGGCGAAGAGGTTATACGGCTCCAGCGGCGGCGGCTGGTTCGCGACCTCGAACATGACCCGGCTCTCCTTCGTCATTCCGGGGCGCCACGAAGTGGCGAGCCCGGAATCCAGAAGCGAACCCGGTCAGTGTAGCTGGATTCCTCCTCCGGCCCTACAGGATACTCCGGAAAGACAATGCAATCGATGCAACCGTAACAGAACCGTTGTCGCGTTGCTCTGATATGAGCAGGACCTCACGGGGCGCAACCTGAATGCTGATGTTAATCAGCATCATTTCCCTCGTGATAGAAAGTCAAAGCGCGGTCGATGCGCAACCCGCCAGCGCCGCCATAGAAGTAAAGAAAACTGCCACGTCTATCTTTCTTAAAGGCGTCTCGGTAACGGAATTTGCCGTGAACATAAATGGCTGCGGTATTCGACATCAAAGCATCCCACTGTTCTTTTGTGAGAGCTTTCATTCCGACATTCAACGTGTACTCACCGGCCGGCCCAATTACAGATGGGCCAGAAGGGCCGTCGGTGATCTGGAGCGGCTGCGCGAGTGGGTATTTGTCGAATGCGACTCCCCCTTCCGCTGTGAAACTATAGGCCGGCGTCTGACCGGAGTTCTTGAATATTATGCGAAGGCTGAATGGCTCCGTTTGATAGGCACCCGCCAAGTCGAGAACCATTCCTGAATGAGGAGAGATATACGCACGCAGTTGCCTTTCCGCAGTTCTATCGGACAATTCGACAGCGTACTTGCTAGCTTCTGCAGACTGTCGCGCAGCGTCAGCAGATTTGCGAGCTACTTCAACGTTTCTCTCTCCAGATATAAAGAGCCCAATCGTTGCCAACACGAGAAATAGCGTGAAGATGGCCAACCATTTAGTGTAGTCAGCAATAGCTTCCTCGGTGGATTTCGAACCATTGGACGAAGAGCTATCTCCACCCGACCCTTGCTTACTGGGCTGCCCACTGCTGCGAGCTATTTCAGTATTTTTATCAATTTGACCATACGTTTCGGGAGTAAATAGCGTCTTCCAAAGAAAGAAACCTAGGACGCAAACGACAAGCAGGAAAAAGCCAAAAACGGCTACATTCAGAATCATTTTGGCCATACCACCGCCTCGACCCTAATTCTCCTTCAATGCTACGCTCTTCCATTCCGGGACGGCAAGACAGGCCCACAACGGCGTGACGGAAACGCGCGTGACTGACGGGCCGGCGAGCCCGGACTCCAACCCCCGCAGCGCCGGGGTTATGGATTCCGGGTCCCGCCCTATCGGGCGGCCCCGGAATGACGGGCTCTCAGGGAAACAGCGCGACCTGATCGATGCCCATGGTCTCGGGATAGCCCATGATCAGGTTCATGTTCTGGATCGCCTGACCGGAAGCGCCCTTCACCAGATTGTCGAGCGCCGAGATGATGATCGCCCGGCCCTCGATGCGGTCGGCAACGACACCGATCATGGTCATGTTCGAGCCGCGGACGTGCCGGGTGTGCGGCGTTTCGCCAAACGGCAGAACATGCACGAAGGGTTCCTTCGCGTAGAACTTTGAAAGTATCTCGTGAAGATCCTGCGCGGTGCGGCCGCGCCGGCCCCGCACATAGATGGTCGAGAGGATGCCGCGGTTCTGCGGCAGGAGATGCGGCGTGAAGCTCACCGTCACCTCCCGGCCGGCAGCCAGCGAGAATTCCTGATCGAGTTCGGCCATGTGCCGGTGCTTGCCGACGCCATAGGCGTTGAAGCCCTCGGACACTTCCGAGAACAGCATCGCCTCCTTGGCGGCGCGCCCCGCGCCGGTCATGCCGGACTTGGCGTCGATGACGATCTCGTCGAGGTCGATCGCCTTGTTGCGGATCAGCGGCGTCAACGGCAGTTGCGCGCCGGAGGTGTAGCAGCCGGGATTGGCGACCAGCCGCGCCTTGCGGATGTCGCGCCGGTGAATTTCGACGAGGCCGTAGACGGCCTCCTTCTGCAGCTCCGGCGCATGATGCTCGTGGCCGTACCATTTGGCATAGGCGGCCGTGTCCGACAGCCGGAAATCGGCCGACAGATCGACCACCTTGGTGTCCGGCGCAGCGGTGAGCAGATCCTTGAGCACCTTCTGCGTCGTGGCGTGCGGCAGCGCGCAGAACACCACGTCGAGCGCCAGCGCCTTCCAGTCGAGGCCTTCGAGGGCGACCAGATCCGGCAGGTCGTAAGGCGAGAAATGCGGGAAGACTTCCCGCATCGGCTTGCCGGCCGAGCGCTCCGCGGTCAGCAGCGCGATCTCGGCGCGCGGGTGGCGCAGCAGCATCCGCACCAGTTCCGAACCGGTGTAGCCAGAGGCGCCGAGAACGCCGATCTTTGCCTTTGTCGCCATAATGTTAGGTCCTTGAATTCATGCGCCGCGCGAAGCGGTCGGAAACGGCACTCGCCCTTTTGAGGAGCGAACGGGTTGCCGGAGATAACGGCAGCGGTCGGGAAGGTTCTCGAAGCGCCGCGGCAATGTCCGGCGGCACGGGGGGCGTTTACAGACGAAAACGCAGCCGCGCCGTGTCGATACGGCGGCGTGGACGTGCGTTTCGTGTGCAAATCGTCATCATGGCCGCGATATAGGGCGCGGGCCGGAACCGGTCAATCCCGGCCGGAATGCAGCCGGAATGCAAAAAGGCCGCCCCTCAAGGCGGCCTTTCGCATCGAAATCGGAAAAAGCGGTCAGTTCGGCACTCAGCTCAGTACATGCGCCTGCACGAGCCGGTAGCCGGTGCCCGACTTCTCGACATAGCCCGCCGACGGGAACGGGAAGTGGTAGCCGATGATCGGCAGCTTGTCGGCTGACGCCATGTCATAGAACTTCCGGCGCGTCGCCTCGGCGACCTGCGCCTCGTTGTCGAAGGTCAGGTGCCAGCCCGGGTTCGGCATGAACACGCCCGGATGGTTGGTGATGTCACCCTGCACCACCACGGACTTGCTGCCCGAAGCAATGACGAACGAGGTATGGCCCGGCGTGTGGCCCGGCGTCGCCATCGCGGTGATGCCCGGCGCGACTTCCTTGCCGGCTTCGAAGGTCGTGGGTTTGAGCCCCTCGAACGTCTTCTTCACATTGGCGAAGTTGCCCTTGTTGGCGCCGTTCGCCTTCGCGGCATTGGCCTCGTCGCCCCAGAACGCCTGCTCGACGGCCGGCACCAGAATCTCCGCGTTCGGAAAGGCCGGCGTGCCGTCGGCATTCTTGAGACCGCCAATGTGGTCGCCATGGAAATGCGAGATCAGCACGATGTCGATCGCCTTCGGATCGATGCCGGCGGCGGCCATGCTGTGCCGCGCGTTGCCGACCGCGCCCTTGGTCGCGCCGTTGGCAGCCAGACCGTTGCCGGTGTCGATGGCGATGGTCTTGCCGCCGGTCTTCACGATCAGCGGCGAGAAGGTGATGGTGAGCTGCCCCGCCGGCATGAACTGCCCGGCATAGGCCTTGGCCGTGTCTTCCTTGGACACATTGACAATGAAGTTGTCCGGAATCGGAAAGGTGCGCGCGCCGTCGAACACCTGGATGATCTCGACATCGCCGAACTTGTAGGCGTAGACGCCGGTGAGCGGCGATACGGCGCCGCCTGCGGCCTGCGCGTTCGCCGCCGCCAAAGTCAGCGGCGTTGCGGCGACTCCGGCAGCGGCGGTGGCCGCGCCGGTCATGAGATTGCGGCGTGAAAGCTCGAACATCCTGATCTCCCGATTGGATCGTCTTTATGCGGCGGCGCTGAAAGCGCGTTGCGCGGACAAGCTAACACCGCGCCGGTGGCCGAATTCCGGGTCGTTACGCCGCACCCCGGTCACAGCGTCGTTACCACGGCCACAGCGACAGCAACCGCGAGATGCCGTCCCCGAGCGTCAGCAGCACCGCCGCCCACACGAAGGCGGAGGTGATATTCGCCAATTGGAACGACCAGAACGGCATTTCGAAGATGCCGGCGATGAGCGGCACCGAGGCGCGCAGCGGCCCGAAGAAGCGCCCGATGAAAATGCCCGGCATGCCCCATTTGCGCATGAAGCGTTCGCCGCGCGGGATGAGGTCCGGATGCCGCGACAGCGGCCAGATGTGCTGGACGCGATATTCGAGCTTCTGCCCGATCCAGTAGGACAGCCAGTCGCCGAGCGCCGCGCCGAGCGCCGCCGCGGCCCACACCGGCCAGAAGCTGATGCCGCTCGAGCCTATCAGCGCGCCGAGCGCCACCAGCGCGCCCCAGGCCGGGATCAGCAACGAAATGAAGGCGAGCGACTCGCCGAAGGCCAGAAGGAACACGATCGGCGGCGCCCAGGCGGCGTTGTCACGCGCGAAGGTCACGACCTGGTCGAAGCTGGATTGAAAGAATTCCATTCGCGGCCGATCTAGCCCAGCGGCCGGTATCGCGCCAGTCCGCCGCCAGGGCCATCGCCAACCCTCGCCGCCCCGTTTCCGACACAGGCCACAGGCAGGCCAAGGAAGCCCCACCGTGGCATAGTCGCTGGCAAATGATTCGCCGGACACCCATCTGTCTGGCCTGTCCGCCCTCATCCGATCCGCGAAGCTCCTTAACGAACGTCTTGTAATTATGGCCAAATCCGCGAACTCCAAGAAGACCGGTAGCGACAACGACCTGTTCGGCGCCGCCTCCCGGGCTCCCGCCGCCCGCCCCGCCCCGAAGGACTCGGCGCGTAAAGCGTCGAAGGCCGGCAGTGGCGATGGCGGCTACAGCGCCAAGGACATCGAGGTTCTCGAGGGTCTGGAACCCGTGCGCCGCCGCCCCGGCATGTATATCGGCGGCACCGACGAGAAGGCGCTGCACCACCTGTTCGCGGAAGTCATCGACAACTCGATGGACGAGGCGCTCGCCGGCCACGCCGACTGGATCGAGGTCGAGCTCGACGCCGACGGCTTCCTCACCGTCAATGACAATGGCCGCGGCATCCCGGTCGATCCGCACCCCAAGTTCAAGAACAAGTCGGCGCTCGAAGTCATCATGTGCACGCTGCATGCCGGCGGCAAATTCGACTCCAACGTCTATGAGACCTCGGGCGGTCTGCACGGCGTCGGCGTTTCGGTCGCCAACGCCTTGTCCGAGCGCCTCGAGGTCGAGGTCGCGCGCGAGCAGCAGCTTTACAAAATGGTGTTCGAGCGCGGCAAGCCGAAGGGCAAGCTGGAAAAGCTCGGCCGCGTGCCGAACCGCCGCGGCACCAAAATCCGCTTCAAGCCCGACCACGAAATCTTCGGCAAGAAGGCCGGCTTCGATCCGGTGCGCATCTTCAAGATGGCGCGCTCCAAGGCCTATCTCTATGGCGGCGTCGAAATCCGCTGGTCCTGCGATCCGTCGCTGGTCGAGGGCACCGACACGCCACCGCAGGCGACCTTCCATTTCGCCAACGGCCTGTCGGACTATCTGCGCGCCAATCTCGAAGGCTCGACCTTCGTGCATCCCGACATTTTCTCCGGCTCATCCGGCAAGAGCGGCAAGCACGGCGCGGTGGAATGGGCGGTGGCCTGGACGGCGGATGCCGACGGCTTCACCAACTCCTACTGCAACACCATCCCGACGCCGGACGGCGGCACGCATGAATCCGGCCTGCGCTCCGCCCTGCTCCGCGGCCTCAAGGATCACGCCGCGCGCATCGGCCAGGAAAAGCGCGTCGCCCCGGTGACCAGCGAAGACATCATGGTCGGCTCCGGCTCGATGCTGTCGGTCTATATCCGCGAGCCGGAATTCCAGGGCCAGACCAAGGACCGCCTCGCCACCGCCGCGGCGCAGAAGATCGTCGAAGGCGCCATCAAGGACCCGTTCGATCACTGGCTGTCGGGCAACCCGGTGCAGGCCAACAAGCTGCTCGACTTCGTCATCGAGCGCGCCGAGGACCGGCTGCGCCGCCGCCAGGAAAAAGACATCGCGCGCAAGACCGCGGTGCGCAAGCTGCGCCTGCCCGGCAAGCTCGCCGACTGCTCCAACACCGCCGAGCAAGGCTCCGAGCTGTTCATCGTCGAAGGTGACTCGGCCGGCGGCTCGGCCAAGCAGGCGCGCGATCGCCGGACGCAGGCCGTGCTGCCGCTGCGCGGCAAGATCTTGAACGTGGCCTCAGCCGGCCGGGACAAGCTGGCGCAAAACCAGCAGCTCGCCGATCTCATCCAGGCGCTCGGCGCCGGCACTGGCAGCAGCTTCAACGAGGGCGATCTTCGCTACGAGAAGATCATCATCATGACCGACGCCGACGTGGACGGCGCGCATATCGCTTCGCTGCTGATCACCTTCTTCTACCGGCAGATGCCGAAGCTGATCGATCTCGGCCGGCTCTATCTCGCGGTGCCGCCGCTCTATCGCCTGCAGCATGGCGGCAAGATCTTCTATGCGCGCAACGACGCGCACAAGGACCACCTCCTGAAGACCGAGTTCAACGCCAATGCCAAGGTCGAAGTCTCGCGCTTCAAGGGCCTCGGCGAGATGATGGCGGCGCAGCTCAAGGAGACGACGATGGACCCGCACAAGCGCACCTTGCTCAAGGTGACGCTGGCGGATGAAGACGCCAAGGCGGCGGCCAGTTCGGTCGAGCGCCTGATGGGCAACAAGGCCGAAGCGCGCTTCGAGTTCATCCAGGAGAAGGCGGAGTTCGCGTCAGAGGAGTTGCTGGACGTTTAGTCCCCTCTGGGGTCATTCCGGGGCGCGGCCTTTCGGCCGCGAACCCGGAATCCAGACACAAACTCCGAATTCGTTTCTGGATTCTGGGTCCGGCCTTCGGCCGTCCCGGAATGACGGCAGCAGAATGAGGGAGACACGATGTCGAACACATCAAATCGTCCGCTCAAGCCGAACGACACCGATATCGAACGCCTTCGCAGCCTGTGGGACGCCGGAATCGCCAGCGGCAGCGCTGGTGACGTCGATTTCCCTGCGTTACGCGCCGAAGCGCGCAAACGGCTTCTTGAATTTAACGAAGATAACGGCAGCACCAGACCGGCCTCATCCTGAAGAGCGTTGCGTAGCAACGCGTCTCGAAGGATCGAGGCCGCCCCATGGTTCGAGACGCGCGCCGATGGCGCGCTCCTCACCATGAGGGCGGAGCTGACAAGACCGCTTTATTAGTCCCGATGACCTTGAGTTTTCTGGGCGACAGAATCCCTACTTAAAAAGATACTATCTGCCCACGCGAAAAATTCACTCTCACGCCTCATCGTTGGAGGCTCCCCCGGAGATCGCCTTGTATTTATCCAGGCATCAGCCGCAAAGAATGACGCAGACTTAACGGGTTTGCGCGGGTTAGGGTGAAATAAGCACACATGATGCATCCAAAAATTTCCAACTGGAGCGTCTTTATCTGTTACGTATGTCTCGACCATAAATACGACAGCCCCTACTTTACGGGTACTCTGAAAGAAACGAGCTACGGGCTCGTTTAACAACCCTCCTAGATTTGGCGTCAGCGCCCAATCCTCGGGAAAAACACAAAAAATGAGAGCGGGCTCGGTATCGGGCAGTTGCTTGCGCTTCTGGTTAAGCGCGTTTTCGACGGTCTGAGCGGAAAATCGTTTCGCCGTAAGCGCAGTTACTTCAACATTCACTGTCTCATCGTCACGCGACGCCTGAAAATCAAAATCTTGCCCTTTAATTCCAGATTCGGGCCTCGCTCGTATTTGATATCCTGCCTCTAAAAATATTCGCGCAGCATACATTTCGAAATAAGTCGATCGGAAATCGCGTCCGCCCAACCTACGGCAAAGCTCAGCGAACCCGGGCGAACTTCTCATCATGAAAAGCGTCTCGCCAATAAGGACGATACGCCCAGTGTGGCCATACCAAATATTTCCTCTCGTATTTTTCCTAGGCTCTAAAAAATCGCATGTTTCGCCGGTCAAGAGGTTCTTTCTCAGATAGAAAACTCCGAGAAATGCGGCTGCGAAATAATAGAAAGCCTCTCTGTCAAAATCGACGGCCGCCCCTCGCAAATACTGGGTTAGGCGACTCGGAATATTCTCAAAATTGCCTGCATCGTTTGACGACATGGAGCGAGAACGCCTCCTTACCGATCTCCGATAAACTGCGCATCCTAACTCCTACCCACACCTCTTCAACACCGCCGTCTTCGCGCCGCTCCGTACCGCCACGCCGTCCTTCACGCGGACGCCGTCTTCGCCGCGATTGAACATGGTGCGCCGGGTGTCGACGCCCTTCTTGTCCTTGGCGATGCGCAACACCAAAGTCTGCGTCTCCTCGCCCTCGGTGCCGGGGCGAAACAGCGCCCGCGCCTCGACGAGATCCTTGCCGGCGCGCACGGCGGCGACGACGTGATAGAGATTGGGCGCGAAGTCAGACCCAACGTCGTGGCTCTCGACGATCAGCCCGCCGCCCGGCGCGCTGACATTCACATGCGGGTTCATCGGCGAAGCCGGTTTGTCGCAAGCCACCGCCCAGTCGCCCAGCAGATTGAAATCGCGAAACACGGGCTCGGCGGTGAATTGTTGCGTAGCGAGGCTGTTCTGATCGGGAGCCGGATCGGTCGCGGCAGTCGCGGGCTCGGTGACCGGGAGGACAGACAAAGCGGCCACAAGGCCGAGCACCGCAAACCGCTTCATGAAAAACGTCGACTCCGCCCGCGCCGCAATCGAACGAGAATAGCAACGCGCGGCGCGGCGGCAATCTGCGCTATGTCAAAGTCGCAGGTTTTTTGTGCGGCGCGCCGCCGCGCGTCAAAGCGGCAGGCCGTAGCGCGGCACCGTTCGCAGATACCGCACATAGGGCTCGCCGAACTTCGCCGCGAGATAACGCTCCTCGCGTAGCACCACGCCGAAATGGATGGCCGGCACGAAGGCGACGATGGTCAGCACCAAAGTCCAGTCCGATGCCAGCCCAAACGCCAGCCCGGCGAGGATCAGGATCATGCCGACATAGATCGGGTTGCGCACATAGGCGAAGACGCCGCCGGCCACCAGCGCGGTCGAAGGCTTCCACGGCTCGACATTGGTGCCGGCGGCGCGGAACGCCTTCATGGCGATGACGATCAGCGCCGCGCCGCCGCCGATCAGTTCGAGGCCGAGCAGGATGCGCGTGCCGAAGGCCAGCAGCACGCTCAGCACATAGGCCGGCAGCAGCCAGTCGAGCAGCAGGCCGGCGACCAGCACCGCGAGCGCCATCAGCGGCGGCGGCGCGATGACACCGAGATTGTCGCGGGTGGCGTTCATGCGTTCAGGCCCGCAGCCATTGCGTCATCGCCGCGTTGACGGCGTCCGGCTGCTCGAGGGTGGAGAGATGGCCGCATTCCGGCACGATGACGAGTTTCGATCCGGCAATGCCGCCGGCGATTTCTTTGGCGAGATCCGGCGGCGTCAGCTCATCGCCATCGCCGACCAGCACAAGGGTCGGGCATTTGATCGATGCCAGCAGCGGGCGTGAATCCGGCCGCCCCATGATCGCCCTCTCCTGTTTGACGAAAGCCTCGACGCCGGTCTCGCGCGCCATGGTTTTGACGATGCCCTTCAACCGCTCGTCGCCGGCATGGTTCCGGTGCAGGAACTTCGGCGTCAGCGTCTCGACAATGTCCATCAGCTTGCCGTCTTGCGCCATCTTGATGAATTTCTCGCGGCCGGCCTTGCCCTCCTCGGTGTCGGGCCGCGCCGAGGTGTCGAGCAACGCGAGGCGCTCGATGCGCTCCGGCGCCAGCCGCATCATGGCGAAGGCGATGTAGCCGCCCATCGACAGGCCGGCGAGCGCAAAGCGCGGCGGCGCGTTGTCGAGGATACGCCGCGCGATGGCCGCCACGTCGTCATCGCGCCGGTGATCGGCCACCGTCACCGGGCCCTCGGGCCACAGCGCCTCGACCTGCGGGCCGTACAGCCGGGCGCTGCAAAGAAGGCCGGGAACCAGCACGAGCGGCAGCGAATTCGCCATTTCAGAGCCTCCAGAGGGCAAAACGCCCGAAAAATCAGCCAAAATTAGCCATACTGCGGTGCGGAAGGATTGACTTTACGGCCGTCCACCCTATGTTCCTGCCAGCCGGTCCGAGCAAAAGTCAGATTCGACCGTGCTCCCGCGCATTGTACTCGTTTCAGTAAATGGGTACCCGGTTTTGACAACTGGTCTTACGTCCGGCGCGGGCTTGGCGAATTTTCGCCCTTTGAGGTTTTATGAACTCTCCTGAACTTGGCACGGCAGTCAGCACGACAACGGCCACGACCTTCTCTGAACTTGGTTTGTCCGACAAGGTCCTCGGCGCAATCGAAGCAACCGGCTACAAAAATCCCACCCCCATCCAGGCCCAGGCCATTCCCCACGTTCTCGCGCGCCGCGACGTTCTCGGCATCGCGCAGACCGGCACCGGGAAAACCGCCGCCTTCGTCCTGCCGATGATCACCATGCTCGAGAAAGGCCGAGCGCGGGCCCGCATGCCGCGCACGCTGATCCTGGAGCCGACCCGCGAACTCGCCGCGCAGGTTTATGAGAGCTTCGAGAAATACGGCAAGAACACCAAACTCAACGTCGCTTTGCTGATCGGCGGCGTCTCCTTCGGCGACCAGGATTTGAAACTCGTCCGCGGCGTCGATGTCTTGATCGCGACGCCGGGCCGCCTGCTCGATCATTCCGAGCGCGGCCGCCTGCTGCTGTCGGGCTGCGAATTGCTGATCATCGACGAAGCCGACCGCATGCTCGACATGGGCTTCATCCCGGACATCGAGCGCATCGGCAAGCTGGTGCCCTTCACGCGCCAGACTCTGTTCTTCACGGCGACCATGCCGCCGGAAATCCAGCGCATCGCCGACAACTTCCTGCACAATCCGGTGCGCGTCGAGGTGTCGAAGCCCGCCACCGCCGCCAGCACCATCACCCAGCTTCAGGTCGCCGTCGGCCGCGAGGATTACGAGAAGCGCGCCACCTTGCGCCATCTCATCAACACCGCCGAGAATTTCAAGAACGCCATCATCTTCTGCAACCGCAAGCTCGAAGTCGCGGCGCTGCACAAGTCGCTGGTCAAGCACGGCTTCAACGCCGTCGCCCTGCATGGCGATCTCGACCAGTCGGCGCGCATGGCCGCGCTCGATGCCTTCCGCAAGGGCGACGCCAAGCTGCTGATCGCCTCGGACGTCGCCGCGCGCGGTCTCGACATCCCGGCGGTGAGCCATGTTTTCAATTTCGACGTTCCGCATCATCCGGACGATTACGTGCACCGCATCGGCCGCACCGGCCGCGCCGGCCTGACCGGCACCGCCATTTCATTGGTCGCGCCGTTCGACGCCAAGTCGGTGACGACGATCGAGAAGCTGATCGGGGCTCCCATCCCGTGGATGGGCGAGCCAGTCGTGGTCAGCGACGAAGACGCCAAGGGCCGCCCGCGCCATCGCGGCGGCAAGCCGAATGACCGAAGCCGTAACGGCCGTAGCAGCCGCGGCCGCGCCGGCGGACGCTCGGAGGGCCGCAATGAGCGTCCGGAGCAGCCGCAGCAGCAGCGCGCGGAACGCCCTCAACGCGCCGAACGTCCCCAGCGCGCCGAGAGCGCGCCAAAGGCCGCCCCCGAGCCACAACCTTATCGAGAGCGCGCCACCCGCGAGCCCGCCGATACCGATGGCAGCCATCTGCCGGCGTTCCTGCTTCGGCCTGTCAACATAAAGGCCTGAGTGTCCCGTTAGGACATCGCGCGCAGGGGTAGTGACGTTACTACCGCAACCGGTTCCGCATTTACCCCTCGTTCATATCCCTCGCATACCGTCTCGATCCGGGGACGCGGCGCGGCCGCGAAGTGGCGCGCCATAAGGCCCACGGGCAAAGACGCCTCCAGGGGGTTTTTTGAGTATGAGCGGGCACGGTGACGAACATGAACGCACCATGGCGTTCTGCGACATCGCGCTGAGCCAGATCAGGGCGCTGCGCCAGCCTGCGACACCCCGAAATTATGAAATCTGGTACGCTTACGCGACCGGCTATCAGCCCTCGCTCAATCAGAAAATTAACGAGACGCTGAGTCAGAACGGCAGCCTCTCGGAGGCCGATCTCGACAGCGTCTACGAAGCCTATCTGGCGCCTTCCCGCCTTTCCGATCGCATTGACACCGTCGGCTCCAAGGTCATGGGCGAGATCGAACAAGTCATGGCGATGATCGACGCCGCGGCCGGCAGCGCCTCGACCTATACCGAAAGCCTCGCCGGGATGAGCGAGAAGATTGGCGCCTCGGATCGCGAAGGCCTGCGCGCCATCGTCGAAGGCCTGGTGGCGACTGCCAAGGAAATGGAAGAGTCGAACCAGCAGCTCGAAGAGCGCCTCTCCGCTTCCAAGAAAGAAATCACGGAGCTTCAGGTCAACCTCGAAGCGGTGCGCACCGAGAGCCTCACCGATCCACTGACCCAGCTCGCCAACCGCAAGTTCTTCGACACGACGCTGCAGGATGCGATCGCATTCGCGCGCGATACCGGCGAGCCGCTGTCGCTGATGCTCACCGACATCGACCACTTCAAGAAATTCAACGATACGTTCGGCCATCTGACCGGCGACCAGGTGCTGCGCCTCGTCGCCATGTCGGTGAAGCAGAATGTGAAGGGACAGGACACGGCGGCGCGATACGGCGGCGAGGAGTTTGCCGTGATCTTACCCAACACGGTGCTGCGATCCGCCCTCACCGTCGCGGACCACATCCGCCGCGCGGTGATGACCAAGGAACTGATGAAGCGCTCCACCGGCGAACATCTCGGCCGCGTCACCATCTCCATCGGCGTCGCTTCCCTGCAGGCGGACGATACCGCCGCAACCCTGATCGAGCGCGCCGACGCCTGCCTCTACGCCGCCAAGCGCAACGGCCGCAACTGCGTGTTGTGCGAGGCCGATCCGGAAGTCCCGCCCGACCAAATGCAGGTGGCCTGAGGCCTTCGCCGCCCTGCCCTAAAGCTCAGCCGACACCGACAATGTGCCGATATAGGATCGGCCGCTATTGCCGTTGAAATAGCCGGCAAAGCCGTTCGGCTCGATCGTGATATCGACATAGCCGAGTTCGACGCCGAATTTCAGCCGCTCGACCGGTTTCCAGTACAGATTGACCGCGGTGCGGAAAGTGTCGCTCTGCGGCTTGGCGGCCAGCAGGTCCGCCTTGACCGATACGAAGCTCGCGAACACGTTCGACTCAAACTGCGCCGACCATTCGTGGTGATAGGACGCTACCGCGCTCCAGCCTTTGGTCGGCCCGAGCGAGCGCACGACGCTCTGATAGACGACGAGATCGTTGGTCGTGCCGAGATAGGACGAGGCATCGACGGCGTAGGTGGCCTGAAAGCTGAAAGCATCGCCCGCGGCGATAATAGGCGCCGGGATCGTCATGCCGGCGCTGGCCGCCCAGCCGGTGCGGGTCGCCGCGGTATTCGGCAGGAACGGCGCCAGCGGCGAGCGCGAGAAATCGGCGCGGCGCGCGACACCGGACAAGTGCGTGGTGAATGCCTCGGTCTCGCGTCGCCAGCGCAGCGCATAGATCGGACTGGAAAAGTCGAAGCTCCAGATGTCGGTGTTCGCGTTCGGCGAGGTCGGCAGGTTGGACTCGATGCCGACCGCGATCTTGTTGCGCTCATCCAAAGCGTGCTCGTAGACAACGGACGTTGCCGAGCGCGCGGGCGAACTGGCGCTGGTGAGGAAGCTGCCTTCCCAGAAGCTCATCAGCGTGCCGCTGTAGCCGACCGTGAGGCCGCCCAGGCCCGCGCTCCAGCCGGTGAAATAGGCGCTGCCACTCGCGGTGCCGTCGCCGGTCGATTTCGACCACTCCCCGGCGATGGTGGACTTGAACAGGCCGAGCGAGGTCTGGCGCGTCAGCTCCAGTCCGCTGCTAGCGGTGAGCGTCTGCGAGTCCGTATTCTGCGACACGGTGCCGTTGCGGTTGACGATGCGCGGCACGTCGCCGCTCCGGCTCGCCCGCTGGTAGCTGTAGGAGATTCCAGCCGTGACCTTGGCGCAGGTCTCGCCGACCGCGAAAAAGGCGCCGTTGTCGGCGTTGTCGGCTGCCTCCTGGCAGAAGTTCGGCACGCCCGCCGCGACGATCGGCTCCGCCCGGGCAAGGCCGGCCGCGCTCAATGCCAGAAATGACAGCAAACCAGCGGTCCGAATAACGGCACCGACAGCCCCACGCAACGCCATAACCTCAACCACCCCGCGAACGCCTGGCCATTCGCGGACAAACCCGGGAATGAGTCAAGCGGTGCAGGCCGGCCTAGACCCGCCCTGCCTTGCGCGGCGACGACTTGGGCACACTTTTCTTCTTTGATTTATTTTTTGATTTCCCGGCGGGCTTTCTGTCAGCCTTGGACCCGGCCGGCGTCTTCCTGGTTACGGATTTCCCGACGGTGACCGCCAGCGCCACCCTCACCGCCTCGCGCGCCCAGTCCGCCAACTCGGCCGGATCGTCATAGAGCCGCTCCGGCAAGCGCCAGTAGGACGTCACCATGCGCTGGCCGCTCTTCTTCGTGAAGGTCAGCGGCTTGGTGTTCTCCTGCTCGAAGGCTGCGCGCGTGCGCTCGTCGGTCTTGAAATGGATGGCGCCGTCGCGGGAGATGATACCGAAAATCACGCCGCGGGCGTAGATCCCGCGCCCGCTGAACATGCGCTTAATCTCAATGGCGCCGAATTCGGCAAAGAGGTCATGGAGGAAATCCTCGTCCATGACCCAACCCCGCGCCTAATGCGCGGCGGCTTCGTCGCCCGCCTTTGCGGGCGTCAGCTGGACGCTCTCGCCGCAGCCGCAAGCCGAGGTCTGGTTCGGATTGTTGAACACGAACTGAGACGACAGCTTCTCCGTCTTGAAGTCCATTTCGGTGCCGAGCAGGAACAGCACCGCCTTGGGGTCGATCAGGATCTTGACGCCCTTGTCCTCGATGACTTCGTCGGTCGGCTTCACGGCGTCGGCATATTCCATGGTGTACTCCATGCCGGCGCAGCCGCCGTTCTTGACGCCGACGCGCAGGCCCGCCACCGGCTTGTCGGCGTTCGCCATCACCGCCTTGATGCGGGTCGCGGCGGCTTCGGTCAGCCGCATCACCTGGGGTCGGGGTCTCGCAGTGGCAGTCGCCATGATCGTCCTCGTCAGTTCACCCTAATCTAAGCACCGATTCCCGAATTTTAAACTCACCACATGTTGAGAACGAGGCGCGCCTCATCGGACATGCGGCTCGGGTCCCACGGCGGATCCCAGACCACGGAGACCTTGGTTTCTTTAACGCCAGGAACGGCGGATACGGCGTTCTCGATCATGATCGGCAGTTCCTGCGCCGACGGGCAGTTCGGCGAGGTCAGCGACATGTCGACCTTCACGGTGCGGTCGTCGCCGATGTCGATCTTGTAGATCAGGCCGAGTTCATAGACGTCGGCCGGAATTTCCGGGTCGTACACCGTCTTGATGCCGGCGATGATCTCGTCGGTCAGCCGGTTGAGCTCCTCCTGCGGCAGCGCCGAGGAACCGGTCACGGCCGCGTTCGGATCGCTGATTTCGGGCGCCGGCGCCGCGGCGGGCGCATCCTGTTTCACGGTGTCGTCGCTGGTGCTATCGGTCACGCGAAGAACTCCTGCGCCTTGATCAGCGCGCTGGCCAGAGTGTCCACCTCGGCCTTGGTGTTGTACAGGCCGAACGAAGCCCGGCAGGTCGCCGTGACACCGAACCGCGCGAGCAGCGGCATGGTGCAATGAGTGCCGGCGCGGACGGCGACGCCGGAGCGGTCGATCACCGTCGCAATATCATGGGCGTGGGCACCTTTCATCTCGAAAGAGACGATCGGCCCCTTGTCTTTCGCGGTCCCGATGATGCGCAGCGAATTGATCTGGCCCAGCTTCTCATGGGCATATTTGACCAATTCCAATTCGTGAGAGCGAATGCGCGCCTTGCCGACCGACTGGATGTAATCGAGCGCGGCCCCGAGCCCGATCGCCTGCACGATCGGCGGCGTACCGGCCTCGAACTTGTGCGGCGGCTCGCCATAGGTGACGCGATCCTCGAACACTTCGCGGATCATCTCGCCGCCGCCGTTGAACGGCCGCATCGCCTCGAGATGTTCCATCTTGCCCCACAGCACGCCGATGCCTGTCGGGCCGTAGAGCTTGTGGCCGGTCATGACGAAGAAGTCGCAGCCGATGTCCTGGACATCGATGTCCATGTGCACGGCGCTTTGCGATCCGTCGACCAGCACGGGGATGCCGCGCGCATGGGCGATGCGCACGACGTCCTTGACCGGCACCACGGTGCCGAGCGCATTCGACATCTGCGTGATGGCGACGATCCTGGTGCGCGGGGTCAGCAACTTCTCGAACTCATCAAGGAGAAAATTGCCCTCCTCGTCCACCGGCGCCCACTTGATCACCGCGCCACTGCGCTCGCGGTGGAAATGCCACGGCACGATGTTGGAGTGGTGCTCCATGATCGAGATGACGATCTCGTCGCCTTCATTGAGGCGCCCGGCGCCGAAGCTCGAGGCCACCAGATTGAGCGCCTCGGTGGCGTTGCGCGTGAAGATGACCTCTTCCTTGCGCGGCGCGTTGATGAATTTCTGGACCTTCTCGCGCGCGCCCTCATAGGCCTCGGTCGCCTCGTTGGCGAGGTAATGCAGGCCGCGATGCACATTGGCGTATTCGCGGGTATAGGCCTTCATCAGGCGGTCGAGCACGGCCTGCGGCTTTTGCGCCGAGGCGGCGTTGTCGAGATAAACCAGCGGCTTGCCATAGACCTGCATGTCCAGCGCCGGAAAATCGGCGCGAATCTTGTCGATGTCGTAGGTGCCGTTGGAAACTGCCGGGTGCATGGTCACAACTTTGCTCTCAGAGCAAACAAAATCCCGCTCGTCCCCGCGAAGGCGGGGACCCAGCTCTTCGCTTTAATAAAGAAAACGCTGGATTCCCGCTTTCGCTGGAATGACCGGAGAATGAGGCTGTGCTCGGTCATGCCTTCACCTCGCGCGTCGCCAGCCAGGCCAATGCTGCGTTCATGATGGCGTCGCGGAAGCCTTCGTCCGCGATCTCCTCCACGGTCTCACCGATGAAGGCCTGGATCAGCAGCGACTCGGCCTGCGCCTCGTCGATGCCGCGCGACATCAGATAGAACTTCAGCGTCGGGTCGAGCGCGCCGGCGGTGGCGCCATGGCCGCACACCACGTCGTCGGCGAAGATTTCCAGCTCCGGCTTGTTGTCGGCCTCGGCCGCGTCGGAGAGCAGCAGCGCCCGCGTCATCATCTTGGAGTCGGTCTTCTGGGCGCCGGGATTGACCACGATCTTGCCCTGGAACACCGAATGGCTCTCGCCATCCAGCACCGCCTTGAATTGCTCGCGGCCGGCGCAATGCGCGGCGGCGTGCTCGATCAGCAGCGTGTTGTCGACATGCTCCTCGGCGCGCAGCAGATTGACCCCGCGCATGGCGCCCTTGGAATGCTGACCGGCAAAGCGCACGAAGCTCTGGTTACGCACAATACCGACATCGTGGTTCAGCACGAAGGTGTCGAAGCGCGCTTTCTTGCCGGCGCTCAGCATCAGGCTGCCGAGATGGACGCCGCGATTGGCGACGACCTTGTAGTAATCGACCTCGGCCTCGTCGCCGACAATCAATTCCAGCGTGGTGTTGACCTGCGCGGCAACGCCCTCATGGCTTTCGGCGATCGCCACCCTCGCGCCCTTCTCCACCACGACCAGCGATCGGGTGAAGGATGACGCCTTGCTCAGCGTGACGAACACCAGATGCAGCGGCCGCTTGAGCGCGGCGCCGGCGGCAACGCGGATCACGACGCCATCGCCCATCAGCGCGGTGTTGAGCGCGACCGCGATGTCGTCGGTCTCGAAGGTCTTGCCGAGCCTGGCCGTGACCTCGGCGTCGCCCTTGGTCAGCGCCTCGGCCATCGAGCCGATGGAAAGCCCGGCTTCCGGCGTGAGGTCCGACAGCTCCGCAACGAAAGCGCCATCGACGAAGGTCAGCTTGCGCGGCTTCAAAGCCGCGAAGACGGCGCCGGCGTCCTTGGCGTTGGCCTTGGCGGTGGCATCCGGCGGCGCGGCGAGCGGCAGCGCTTCGCGCAAGCCCGTGCGCAGGTCGGTGTATTTCCACTCTTCGACGCGGCGCGTCGGCAGCCCCTTGGCGTCGAAGCGCTTGAAAGCGTCCTCGCGCAGCGAGGCGACCGCGCCCTTGCCCGGCAGCTTGCCGCGCGCGCCATCATATGCGGCAGCGAGCGCCTGCTCAGCGGGTGTCCTGATGGGAGTTACGTCAGCCATGTCGCAAGAACCCCTCGAACGTCATGGCCGGGCTTGTCCCGGCCATCCACGTCTTGATTGGTTCAGACAAGAAAGGCGTGGATGCCCGGCACAAGGCCGGGCATGACGCCGTGAATATGGCGCGCAACCGCATCACGCCGCCTCGTCCGTGTATTGCGCGTAGCCATTGGCTTCGAGTTCGAGCGCCAATTCCTTGCCGCCTGAGCGCACGACCCGTCCCTTGGCCATGACGTGCACCACGTCCGGCACAATGTAGTCGAGCAGGCGCTGATAATGCGTGATGACGATCATCGAGCGCTCCGGCGAGCGCAGGCGATTGACGCCTTCAGACACGATGCGCAGCGCATCGATGTCGAGGCCGCTATCGGTCTCGTCGAGCACGGCGAGGCTCGGCTGCAAAATCGCCATCTGCAGAATTTCAGCGCGCTTCTTCTCGCCGCCGGAGAAGCCGACATTGACGCTCCGGCGCAGCATGTCCTGGCTGATGCCCAGCTTGTCGGAGGTCTCGCGGACCAGCTTGATGAATTCCGGCGTCGAGACTTCGTTCTCGCCGCGCAGCTTGCGCTGGGCGTTCAGCGCCGTGCGCAGGAAGGTCATGGTGGCGACGCCCGGCACTTCGACCGGATACTGGAAGGCCAGGAACACGCCCTTGGCGGCGCGCTCGTTCGGCGCCATCTCGAGGATGCTCTCGCCGTGGAGTAGGACATCGCCTTCCGTCACGGCATAACCGGGCCGGCCGGCCAGCACATAAGCCAGCGTCGATTTGCCGGAGCCGTTCGGCCCCATGATGGCGGCGATCTGGCCCTTCTCGATGGTCAGATTGAGACCGTTGAGGATCTTCTTGCCCTCATCTTCGATCTCGACATGCAGGTTCTTGATCTCAAGTAAACTCAATTTGCCACCTTTAACCAATCTACGACCGCATCAAGCATGTCAGATAGCGGCGCGTCATACTCGTTGGATTTATCTAGCGTAAAGAAACCGTGATCTTGCCGGGATGGTATGGCAACACGGTACATGTGATCTCCAACACACGTCACACGAATTGACTTTCCATTTTTCTTTGTAAGCGAAACCACGTTTTGATGGATCGCAACATCAATAACCTGTCCCGCGATCTCTGTTGCGTCGGCCTTAAACTCCGCCGCAAGCTCCCTAGCTTGGCGACTCCACTCTTCGAGAATTGCAGCATTTTGCCTCTGTTCAGCCGCCTCTTTCTGCTGCTGCAATTCAACATGACTTTTCAAAATGCCCATCTTAAGCCCCTTGCACGCCGGCCTCAAAAAGCGCCTAACCTACACTTCCTTCCAAACTGATCGAAATCAGTTTCTGCGCCTCGACGGCGAATTCCATCGGCAGCTGCTGCAGCACGTCCTTGACGAAGCCGTTGACCACGAGCGCGGTCGCCTCTTCCGCCGACATGCCGCGGCTCTGGCAGTAGAACAGCATGTCCTCGGAGATCTTCGAGGTGGAGGCTTCGTGCTCGAACACCGCCGACGAATTCTTGGCTTCCATATAGGGCACGGTGTGCGCGCCGCACTTGTCGCCGATCAGCAGACTATCGCAGTTGGTGAAGTTGCGCGCGCCGGTCGCCCGGCGATGCGCGGTGACGAGGCCGCGATAGGTGTTCTGCGATTTGCCGGCCGAGATGCCCTTGGAGATGATCCGGCTGACGGTGTTCTTGCCGAGATGGATCATCTTGGTGCCGCTATCGACCTGCTGGTGGCCGTTCGAAATCGCGATCGAGTAGAACTCGCCGCGCGAACCATCACCGCGCAGGATGCAGCTTGGATATTTCCAGGTGATCGCCGAGCCGGTCTCGACCTGGGTCCACGAAATCTTCGAGTTCTTGCCACGGCAGTCGCCGCGCTTGGTGACGAAGTTGAAGATGCCGCCCTTGCCGTCGGCGTCGCCGGGGTACCAGTTCTGTACCGTCGAGTATTTGATCTCGGCATTGTCCAGCGTAACCAGTTCGACCACGGCGGCGTGCAACTGGTTCTCGTCGCGCATCGGCGCGGTGCAGCCTTCGAGATACGAGACGTAGGCGCCCTCGTCGGCGATGATCAGCGTGCGCTCGAACTGGCCGGTGTTCTGCTCGTTGATGCGGAAGTAGGTCGACAGCTCCATCGGGCAGCGCACGCCCTTCGGCACGTAGACGAACGAGCCGTCGGAGAACACCGCTGAGTTCAGCGTCGCAAAGAAGTTGTCCGTGGTCGGCACCACCGAGCCCAGATACTTCTTGATGAGGTCGGGATGCTCCTGGATCGCTTCCGACATCGGCATGAAGATCACGCCGGCGCGCTTGAGCTCTTCCTTGAAGGTGGTGGCCACCGACACCGAGTCGAATACGGCATCGACCGCGACGCGGCCGGACGAACGCATGCCTTCGAGCATGTCGCCGTCGAGCTGGCTCGGCTCGCCCTGCTTGCGCACGCCGGCGAGGATCTCCTGCTCCTTGAGCGGAATGCCGAGCTTCTCATAGGTGCGCAGCAATTCCGGATCGACGTCGGCCAGCGACTTCGGCGCCTTGAACGCCTTCGGCGCGGCGTAATAGTAGGCGTCCTGATAGTCGATCTTGGGATAACTGACGCGCGCCCAGGTCGGCTCCTTCATGGTCTGCCAGCGACGGAACGCCTCAAGGCGCCAGTCGAGCATCCACTGCGGCTCGTTCTTCTTGGCCGAGATGAAACGGACGGTGTCTTCGTTCAGCCCCTTCGGGGCTTTTTCGGATTCGATCTCGGTGACGAATCCATACTTGTATTGGTCAACGTCGATCTGGCGGACCCGATCGACGGTCTCTTGTACGGCCGGCATTCTTCCCTCCGCTCACGGTTTCAAGGACCGCGGGTTGGATCAGTCGGTTATGGTCGGTTCGCGCTGTTCGGTCGCGATCGTTCCCTGTGTGAATTCGGTTCAGGCGGCTTGCGCGTGCCTCTTAAGTAAGGTCGCCACCACCTTTTTCCAAGCATTTAGAAGGCTTTCGACCTCGGCTTCGGTCGTGGTCCAGCCCAGCGAGACGCGGATCGCGCCGGCGGCCAGCGCCGGCTCCACGCCCATCGCGGCGAGCACATGGGAGGCGCCGACCTTGCCCGACGAGCAGGCGGAACCGGACGACACGGCTATCCCGTTGAGATCGAAGGCAATCAGCGCGGTTTCAGCCTTCAGCCCGGGAACCGTAAACAGCGACGTGTTCGGCAGGCGCGGCATGCCGGCGCCGAAAATGACGACGTCCGGGGTCTCGGCCCTGAGCCGCGCCTCGAACATGTCACGCAAGGCCGCCATGCGCGTCGCGGCCGCTTGCCGGCTGCGCGCGGCAGCTTCGGCCGCAGCGCCGAAACCGGCGATGGCGGCAACGTTTTCCGTGCCGGCGCGGAAACCGCGCTCCTGCCCGCCGCCTTTGATCAGCGGCGTCGCCGGCTGCGGGCCGTTCAGCACCAGCGCGCCGACGCCCTGCGGGCCGCCGAGCTTGTGCGATGAAATCGTCAGCATATCGGCGCCAAGCGCCGCGATGTCGCAATCGATCCGGCCGGCGGTCTGCGCGGCGTCGACGTGGAGCACGCCGCCGGCCGCGTGGACGATCGCGGCAACATCAGTGATCGGCTGGACAACACCGGTCTCGTTATTGGCGTGCATCACCGACACCAGCGGCCGTTCGAAGCCCTTCAGCGCCGCGCGCAAGGCGTTCAGATCGACGATACCCTCGGCCGTCACGGGCAGCCGCTCGACCTTGTCGGCCGGAAACCGGCCGCCGCCGAGCACGGACGCATGTTCGATGGCCGATACGAACAGCCGGTCGCAGGTGAAGGGCTTGCCCAGCACCACGAGATCCGGCGTCAGCGCCAGCATGTTGGCTTCGGTGGCGCCGCTGGTGAAAATGACCGACTTGGCCTCGGCCCCGACCAGCGCAGCCACCTGGCCGCGGGCCTTCTCGACGAGCGCGCGGGCGGCCCGGCCTTGCGAATGCACGGACGATGCCGCGCCGGTCACGTCCAGCGCAGCCAGCAGCCCCGCGCGGGCCTCATCCCGCAGCGGCGCGGTCGCATTCCAGTCAAAGTAAGCGCGCGCAGTCATGAAACCTTCGAGTAACGCGATACCGTGGCGCTCCGCCCCGGTCGGGCTAGGCCACGCAAAAAGCTTGCTTTTTGCCCCGGCCCCTGTGGTAGAAGCCGGCATCCGACCGGGCCAGTTATAGCCATTGCAGCGCCGCTGGCCAGCGAAAACCATATAATTAGAATAATTCCAAACTGGAATTGTTCAGGCCCAAACGCCTCCAAAAGCCCGTTCTTACAATGGCTTGGACGGCCACCTTGGAGTTGAAGGGTATATCCATGCCAGAGGTCATTTTCACCGGTCCGGCCGGCCGCATCGAGGGCCGCTACCATCCGGCGCGGCAGAAGAACGCGCCGATCGCCATCATCCTGCACCCGCACCCGCAGTTCGGCGGCACGATGAACCATCAGATCATCTACCAGCTCTACTACGCGTTCGTGCACCGCGGCTTCTCGGCGCTGCGCTTCAACTTCCGTGGCGTCGGCCGCTCGCAGGGTTCCTTCGACCACGGCACCGGCGAATTGTCGGACGCGGCCGCCGCGCTCGACTGGGCGCAGACCATCAATCCGGAGGCCAAGAGCTGCTGGATCGCCGGCTTCTCCTTCGGCGCCTGGATCGGCATGCAGCTGCTGATGCGCCGTCCGGAGATCGAGGGCTTCATCTCGATCTGCCCGCCGGCCAACCTCTACGACTTCTCGTTCCTGGCCCCCTGCCCGTCTTCGGGCCTGATCATCCATGGCGACAAGGATGCGGTGGTGCCCGCCAAGGACGTCAACACGCTGGTCGAAAAGCTGAAGACCCAAAAGGGCATCGTCATCGAGCAGAAGGTGGTGCCCGGCGCCAACCACTTCTTCGACGGCAAGGTCGATACGTTGCTTGGCTCGGTCGAGCAATATCTCGACAAGCGCCTCAAGGCCCCCGAGCGCAAGCCGGCGGCCTAAAAAGCCGAACCCGTCCGAACATCGAGCCGGCGCGACCCTTGGGGCCGCGCCGGTTTTTTGTTGTTACGACGCCTTCGACAAGGCCACCTTCGCCTTGCGGTGTTCGCCGGCCAGCACCGGCGGATGCCTGGCCGCCACCGTGTCCGACATGCAGGTCGGAATGCAGCGGATCAGCGCGTCGTAATTGGCGTGCGCGAAATAGGCCACCGACAGCCGGCGCGTCGATTGGCCCGGATTGGGCGGCGGATTCGACACCCTGTGCAGGTTCGAGACCCAATGGTCGTTGGTCCACATCGCCATCAGGTCGCCGATATTGACGATGAAGGCGTCGGGCTTGGGATCGACATCGACCCAGTCCCCGTGTCGCAACTTTATCTGCAGACCGCCCAGCGCCTTCTCCGCCAGCAGGATGGTCAGCGCGCCGTAATCGGTGTGTGCGCCGGAGCGGGTCTTGGCGGCATCCATCGCAATACCGGATTGATCAGGATAGTTGATGATACGCATGACGCTGGTGTGCTTGTCGAAGAATTCGACGAAGAAATCCGGTGCGACGTCGAGCGCGCCGGCAAAGATGCGCAGCAGCGTCCGCGTCAACTCCTCCATGTGCCGGTAATAGCCGCGCACCACCCCATCGAACCCGGGCGGGACGTCGGGCACGATATTGGGCTCGAACGCCGTCACCGCGAAGGGTTGCTTGTAATAGGCCGTGTCCGGCACCTCGAAACGGCCGAACGCCAATTGCTCCTTGATGTCGATCGAGGCGCCGCCGCCCAGGGTCCGGCCGAGATTTTCCAGGCCGATGCCGACATAGCCGCGGCTGATGCTGCCCCGCGGATTGACGAAACGCTGCTTGGTATCCGACGGCATATCGAAGAATGCCTTGGCGCCGTTGCGCAAGGCACCGATGGTTTCGGACGGCACGCCATGGCCGACAATCGTGAAGAAGCCGACGTCCTGAAGCGCGGCATTGACCTCGGCATAGATTTTCCTTGAGGCGGCGGCATCGCCGGCCATGAAGCCGGCGATGTCGATCTCGGGAATACCCGGCATAATACTTTCCTCCTTGAATGGATGCGTGACGAACCGATCAGCCCGGCAGAACGATTTTGCTTTCGGCGGCCGCAGGCAGGAAATTCGCGTCGAACACTTCCTCGGGGCCCGGCGTGCGCGGCAACTGATAGCCTTCGACCACCGCCTTGATCGATGTGTCGAGCTTCTTGGGATCGACACCACCGAAGCCGTTGGCCTTGGTCCATTCCGTGCCCATGACGTTGCGCAAGGTATATTCGAGCCGCTGCTTCTCGACCGACGCGTTGAGAAGCGGCTCGACCGCGAGCATCGACTTGATGGCGCCATCGGTATCGGCAACCGTCGCCTTGAAGCCGCGATGGATCGCGCGCACCAGGCGCTTGACCGCATCCGGATTGCTCTTGATGAATTCCTGCGAGGCCATCACGCCGTTGGAATAAAGATCGAGGCCGTGATCGGCATAGGCAAACCAGCGCGCGTCCTTGTCGGGATTGAGCTTCGTCTGCAGCAGGTTGATGTAGATCGAATAATTGAAGCCGAGAATCGCATCGATGTTGTTGCCGATCAGCATCGGCTCCTGGAGATTGGCGGCGATGTTCTGGAAATTGATCTTGCTGTTGTCGACGCCGTTGATGCGCGCGAGCAGCGGCAGCAGCCGCGCCGAGGCGCTGCCGGCGGGTGCGCCGACGCTGCGTCCTTCGAGATCTTTCAGGCTCTTGATCGGACCGTCGGCGCGGACGACCACCGCCCCGGGACCTTTGTTGTACATCTCGTAGATCATGCGCGGCGACTGGGTCGGTTTCTGAGCGGCGGCCGCGATCAGCGCGTTGATATCGCCGAAACCGGCCTCGTAATTGCCGGTCATGATGCGGGCGATCGTCGCCGCCGAGCCTTCGCCCTGGTCGATTACGACATCGAGCCCCTCCTCCTTGAAGTAGCCCTTGTCGCGCGCCACGTAGAACCAGGCGTGCACGCCCTGATATTTCCAGTCGAGCGTGAAGCGCACCCTGGTCGGCGCCTGGGCAAAGCCCGCCCGGGCGATGAAAGGCATGGCCAGCGCGCCGGCAATCACGGAACGGCGGGTCATCGGAAGCGACATCAAATATCTCCGTCTGGTTGCAGGGCCGTCCGGCAACGTCCCGTCGGTTTTCTCAAAATTCTGTGCAGCGACGGCATTGCAAGCTTCGTGCCGATATTTCCTATTTTGTCGATAAAATGTTTTACTACCGATTATTGGCGTTTCGGGCCTATAGTCACCGGACGGCCGCGCCGATCGTCGCGGCACCGCATGGACGTGGAAGGCAAATGGCTACGAAAGCGGCAGCGCGGCGGACATCTGCAAAGGCGCTGGGCAGCAAGGACGCGGTTGCCGAACCCGCCAGTCCAACGCTGACCGAGCGGACGCTGGAGCGCCTGCGCGAAGATATCGTGGCCGGCAAATTCGCTGCATCGGAGCGATTGCGCGTGCAGGAGTTGAGCGCGCGCTATGGCGTCGGCGCCTCGCCGTTGCGCGAAGCGCTCACGCATCTGGCCGCCGACGGTCTCGTCGCGACCATCAGCAATCGCGGCTTTCGGGTTGCGCCGATGTCGGTGGCCGACTTCATGGATGTCGCCGAGAACCGCGTCCGCATCGAGTGCCTCGCGCTGGAGCGCTCCATCGCGGCCGGCGACGACGAATGGGAAGCCGGGCTGGTCGCCGATTATCACCGCCTGCGCAAGTTCGAGGCAACGCACAGCGCGCAATCGCAGCTCAACGATCCGGAGTTCGAGTGGGAGCGCCGGCATCGCCAGTTTCACCACGCCCTGATCGCTGCCTGCCCCTCGCAGTGGCTCTTACATTTCGACCGGCTGCTGGTGTTTCAGTTCGACCGCTACCGGCGTCTCGTGATGCTCAAATCCGGCGCCACAAAGAACGGACGGCAGCAGGAGGAAGCGCTGATGGAAGCCACCCTCGCGCGCAAGCCAACCAAGGCCACGCAGATCCTGCGCGCCCATATCGACGATTGGGCGACCACCATTCTCAAGCAGCTTGAAAACCGGCTCGGCGGCTAGGCCGGACGGGCAATGACCCCACCGCTCATCGCCTCCGGCGCCCCTGTGGTCCGCGGAAACGTGATCGGCAGACCGCTGAGCGTGCGCATCGCCAGATAAGCGAAAGCCTGCGCCTCGATCGACTGCGACGACCAGCCGACGGCATCGGCGGTCTCGACGCTTGCGGGCGAAAGCCGCGCCGCCAGCATCTTCATCAAGGTCGGATTGCGCGCGCCGCCGCCGGCAACGATCCACGCCTTGGGCGGTTGCGGCAGCCGCGGCACCACGCGTGCGACCGACGCCGCGGTCAGCGCCGACAAGGTCGCCGCGCCATCGGCCACCGACATCTCCGGTAGATCGACGTTGGCCAGTGCGAAATCGTTGCGATCAAGCGACTTGGGGCACGGCAGATCGAAGAACGGCCGCGCCAGCACTCGGGCTATGAAAGCCTCGTCCACCGTGCCGCGCGCGGCCTGATCGCCGTCGCGATCGAGCGGCGCGCCGGTCTTCAGGCGCATGAAGTCGTCGATCAGCGCATTGCCCGGACCTGTGTCGCAAGCGACCGGATCGCCGCCGTCCACCCAGGTGACATTGGCGACGCCGCCGATATTGAGCACGGCGATCGGATGCGGCCGGTCGATGCTGCGCGCCAGCGCCTGATGGAAGATCGGCACCAAAGGGGCGCCCTGCCCGCCGGCGGCGACGTCGGCGGCGCGGAAGTCGTAGGCGACCGTCAGACCGAGGCGTTCGGCCAAAGCGGCGCCGTTGCCGATCTGCACGGTGAGCCGGTCGTGCGGTTTGTGAATGACGGTCTGACCGTGAAAGCCGACGATGGTCACGCTGTCTCGCGCAATGCCTTCGGCGTCGAGGAACGCCTCGACCGCCTCGGCATGGGCTCGGGTGATGAAGGCCTCGGCCTCGGCCAGCACGCCGGGCCGCGATGTCCGGTCGGTGAGTGCAGCTGCCTCCGCGAGCGCTTGCCGCAGCAAAGCCCTTTCGTCGTCCGAATAGGGCCGATACCCGGTCGGGCCGAAACTGAAAATCTGCTCGCCGTCGGTCTCGATCGCGGCGACGTCCACGCCATCCAGTGACGTGCCGCTCATCAGGCCGACCGCCCACCCGCGCCTTGCGCTCCCTGACACGCTCTCAGCCCCTTGGTTGAATCCAGCGCCGGACCTGTTACACCACGGCCCAAGAAGCGCAAACAGGCCCCCTATGAGCACCTATAAGTCTGATTTCCTTAACGTTCTCAGCGAACGTGGATTCATCCACCAGGTCTCGGAGCCGGACGCCCTGGACGCCAAGGCGGCCGCCGGCCCGATTACGGCCTATATCGGTTACGACTGCACCGCGCCGTCGCTGCATATCGGGCATCTGTTGCCGACAATGATGCTGTACTGGCTGCAGCAGACCGGCCACCGCCCGATCGCGCTGATGGGCGGCGGCACCACGCGCGTCGGCGATCCGTCCGGCAAGGACGAGAGCCGCAAGGTGCTGACCGAGGAGGTCATCAACGAGAACCTCGCCTCGATCCGGAAGACCTTCTCGAAATTCCTCAAGTTCGAGAGCGACGGCGGCAACGCCATCATGGCCAACAACGCCGACTGGCTGAACACGCTCAATTACATCGACTTCCTGCGCGACGTCGGCCGCCACTTCTCGGTCAACCGCATGCTCGCCTTCGACAGCGTCAAGCTGCGGCTCGAGCGCCAGCACGAATTGTCGTTCCTGGAATTCAACTACATGATCCTCCAGGCCTACGATTTCGCCGAGCTCAACAAGCGCTACGGCTGTACCTTGCAGATGGGCGGGTCGGATCAGTGGGGCAACATCGTCAACGGCATCGATCTTGGCCGCCGCCTCAACAACGCGCATCTGTTCGCGCTCACCGCGCCGCTGATCACCACCGCGTCCGGCGCCAAGATGGGCAAGACCGCGGCGGGCGCGGTGTGGCTCAATGCCGATCTGCTGGCGCCCTACGGCTACTGGCAGTTCTGGCGCAACACCGAGGACGGCGACGTCACGCGCTTCCTCAAGCTGTTCACCACCTTGCCGCTGTCGGAGATCGCGCGTCTCGGCGCGCTGCAGGGCAACGAGATCAACGAAGCCAAGAAGATTCTCGCCACCGAGGCGACCGCGCTGATGCACGGCCGGGCCGCGGCGGATGAAGCGGCCGAGACAGCCCGGAAAACTTTTGAGGAAGGCGCACTCGCCGAGACCTTGCCGACGATCGAAATCGCACGTGCCGATCTCGATGCCGGCGTCGGCGTGCTCGTTGCCTTCGCGGAGAAGACTGGCCTCGTCTCGTCGAACGGCGACGCGCGCCGTCAGATCAAGGCCGGTGGCCTCAAGATCAACGACGCCAATGTCACCGACGAAAAGATGACGCTGACCGCGAAGGACCTCACGCCCGAAGGCGTCATCAAGCTCTCGCTCGGCAAGAAAAAGCACGTGCTCTTGAAGCCGGTGTGACTCCGGACCTCATCCTGGGGAGCGGCCGCAAGGCCGCGTCTCGAAGGATGGGACCGGATTACTGCGGCGCCGGCATGAATTTCGGATCGAAGGTGCCCGGCGACGGGATGAACTTGCGCAGCAGGCCCGGCGCGATGGCGCTCACCGGATTGACGCTGATGCGCGGCGCGCTCGGCGAACCGGTCGCCTCATAGGTGATGCCGAGCAGGCCCTCGTTACTGCCGCCCAGAAACAGGCCGACGATCGGAATTTGCCCGAGCCCGAACATGTTGTTCAGTCCATATAGCGGCACGAAGGTGCCGCGCAGATGGACTTCGTTGCGGGCATAGTCGACCTGCCCTTCCACTGTGGCGCCGACGAGCGGGCCGCGGACGACGCCGTCTCGCACGGACATGCGTCCGGTCGTCTTGGTGAAGCCGGCGCTGGCCTCGGCGAAACCGACGCCCTGCGGGCCGCTGGCGCCGCTGGTCGCGACGATGCGATCGAGCGCCGGTTCACCGCGCACGACGAAGTCGCGCACCACGATGGTGCCGACCTGCGGCGTCTGCTCCTGGGTCGGCGGGTCCATGGCGATCCACATGCGACCGCCAAAAATGCGCGGATAAGTGTCGGTGAAACGGAACAGCGCGCCGGCGTCGTCGGTCTCCAGAAACACCACGCGGTGATTGTCGCGCGCGCGCAGGCGCAGGTCGCCCGACAGCGGCGTGTCGCGGCCGATCTTGCCGCCGAGATTGAAAGTCCGGATCTGCCCGCCGCGCCGCGACAGCTTCAGATCGAGGCCGCGCAAGGTCTCGCCATTGTGGCCCGCGACCGCGCCGATGCGGATATCGAGATCGAGATCCATCTGCTTGCCCTTGGGGCCCTCGTCGGCACCGGCCAGCGACGACTTGACGAAATTGCGGCCGTCATAGACGTCGCCGCGCATCAACACCTTGAGCGCGCCGTTTTCGCCGCGGTCGGCCTTGACCGACAGCTTGTCGCCATCCGACAGCGCGAAGGTCGGGAAATTGGCCAGCAACAGATTGCCGTTGTTGTCGATCTCAACCGTCCCCTTGACGCTCGCCCCGGCGCCGTCAATGGCGATGTCCTCGAAACGGGTTTTCCCGGCACTCTTGATCATCGCGTAAGTGGCGCGTGCCGGCTTTCCGGCCGGCTTGAACCAGCCGGGCAGCAGATTGTCGATCTTCACCGGCGTCAGATCGGCGTCGACGTTGAGACGCTCGTCCTTGATGTTGTCGCCGACCGATCCGGTCGCCTTGATCGGGATCGTGCCCGTGACCGAAGCGCCGAAATCCATGCCAAGCCGGCGCCGCGCCGCCTCGTCGATCAAGGCGGACATGCTCAGCTGCGCCGCGTCGTCATTCTTGCCACGTCGCAGATCGATTTTCGCAGCGGTGCCATTGACCTTCACATCGCCCCTGATCGAATAGCCGGTGTTCGAGGCGTTCACCTTGAGTGTCTGGGCTTCGATCTTCTGGCCGAGCAGCAATTTGTCGGCGGCGAAATTCTGCAAGTCGGCATCGACGGCGTAGTTGGTCGCGTCGTCCGGGATATCCTTGGCGAGCGGCAGCTTGATCGTCACCTGGGCCGACAAGGTGCCCCGGCTGGTCGCCGGGTCGATGGTCAGCCCCATCTTGTCGCGTAAAGCGTCGGAGGCAAGCAGCGCCGCCGCGGCCGGCACGGTGCCGTCGGCGCGGAACGTGGTCACCGACGGCGACGGCTTGGCATGCGTATTGGGAATCCAGAATACGCCGCTGGCGACATTGAGCTTGCGACCACCGGCAACTTCGACGGTGCCGCGGCCGAGATTGACGGTGGCCGACGTGCCTGTAACCCGCACCGTGAGATCGGCGTCGCGGATTTCAGGAAGATCGTTGACCGGCCGCAAAGTCGTAGCGCTGGTTTCAATATCGACCGACAACCCATCTTCCGGCGTCGGGGGGCCGCCGTCCTTGAAATTGCTCATCGGGGCATTGCCGGCGACGACAACACGCTCGACAATGCCGCCGCTGATATGCCCGGCGACCCATTCGCGCACCTCGCGCGCGGCAAAGGCCGGCCACAGCTTCATCATGATCGGCATCGGCATGCGCGTGCCGGCGACGCCAAACGCGATATGCGGCTCGCCGGAGAAATCGAGGCTTCCGGTCACCGCCACCGCGACGTTGAACAACGGCCGGTTATCGACGCGGCTGATATCGCCCTGGTCGAGATCGATGCGTTTCTTCGCGGGGTCGATGCGGGCGCGGATATTGACGCGATTGAGCGCGAGGCCGTCATTGGCCTTGGTGTTCGTGGCGCCGAGGATGACCGGATCGATCACCGGATCTCCGCGCGTCACCTCGAGCCGCCAGACGGGGTCGCCGGGCGCCGGCGGCTCCAAAGTGGCGCGCAGCGTTAACTGATTGGACCCGGCATTGACCTGAAAAGGCACGATGAGATTGCCGCGCCGCGCGTCCCAGTTGAAGCGCGCGTCGATGCGGTCAATGTCGTACCGAACGGTCTCCTTGCCGTGATCGATAAGCGTACCGGGATCGGAAAAGATCTCGCCCTGCACCACGCTGGGCATGCCGTCGGCGCCAACCTCGGCTCGCACGGATGCGGAGACCGGCAAATTGACCTCCACCCCGCTGCTATCGAGACGCGCGGCCAGCAACAAGTCCCGCGTCGAGACCTTGCGAGCTTCCAGGCCGAGCGCTCGCACGCCATCGGTGAGCGGGCGCATTGCGGCGCTGATGATCCAGGGGCGCTCAGGATTGACCGATTCAAGACGGAACACGACCCCGCCCTGCTCCGGCCGCGTGAGGCTGGCGTTGATGCGGTCGAAGGTCAGGCGTTTGCCGGTCCGCCGGTCGTCGACCAGCAAACTGCCGTTCTTGAGGCCGACCTCGCGCAGTTCATGGCCGTCGAGGCCGCTGGCGCCGACATTGTCGATCCACGTCATGACGCCGGCGAGATCGGCAAAAGCCGTGCGCGGCGTTTCGATGGCCGTTCCCGGCTCTGCCGGCGCGGCTTCGGACTTGAGCTGCTCGGCCGGCTTCAATGTCGGCGGCGCGGTCGCGATCGGCCGGTCCTCGCCGCCGGCGAAGACGGTAATGCGGCCGTCGGTTTCGATGCGGATCGACATCGCCGCCTCGACGAGATTGAGACTCTGCGCGCGCACACGACCGTAGAGCAGCCCAAGGCCCGACAGGCCGACTTCGGCTTTCGGTGCGCTGGCCACGACGACGCCTTCGGCGTTGCGCACCTCGATGTCGCGCAGGCGCAGCGATGTGCGCCCATTTTCGTCGCGTTCGATCTGCGTGCCGCCGACCGACACCTTGTCGCCGGCGCCAAAATTCTCCTCGATCGCCTGCTTCAGCCACGGCGTGGCGATGTCCAGTTCGATCGGTCCGGAATTAAGCCGCCACCACAAGCCGGCAGCGGCGAGGAACATGACGGCCGTCGCCAGAGTGAGGCTCAACACCGCGCGGCGGAAGGTCCGGTGGCGCAGAAGACGCCGGGCGCGTTGACGGAAGCGGCTCCAACGGCGGCGGGCGCTCCGCTTTGTCCGGCGTCTGGCCGCAGCGGCGGTCGCTTTGGCCGGCTTCACATGGGAGAGATCGTGGCCAGGATCGTCATCATGGCGATGCCCGTGCCCCTTGTGACCGTGATCCTGACGCGCCCGAGCTGCCGCATCTTGCGGTTCGGCCTCGTGCGCGGCCCGGGGGCCGGGATGATGCGGCTTGGTGCTCATGCCCTCATGAAATATCTATTCCCACGCGGTCGCCGGTCGACTCAGGCCGCGCGCCCCCTGCTACGCCGGTACCATCCTAAGGAACCGGCGGCCACAGGCACGCACCGTCCTTTTTCCCAAGCGCGGCGGCCGGTTGCAGCCACCCGACGCAAATGGCAATGGGCGAGCATGACCGCGCGAAAGCGACGAAAGGAAGGCACATGCCCGCGAAAAAGCCCGTCAAAACAACCGTAAAGAAAGCCGTGAAGGCCGCTGTGAAAAAGCCGGCCGCCAAGGCGGCGGCGAGACCGCAAGGGCTCTCCCCGGGCGACAAAGCGCCCGCCTTCAAACTGTTGCGCGACGACGGCAGCACCGTCTCGCTGTCCGACTTCAAGGGCCGCAATCTGGTCCTTTACTTCTACCCCCGGGCCGACACGCCGGGCTGCACCCAGGAAGCGATGGACTTCTCCCGGCTTCGGGCTGCCTTCGCCAAAACCGATACCGACATCCTCGGGGTCTCCGCCGATCCGGTCGCGGCGCAGGCCAAGTTCAAGGCCAAGCACAAGCTCGGCGTGACGCTCGGTTCGGATGAATCGACGGCGATGCTGGCGGCCTATGGAGCCTGGGGCGAGAAATCGCTCTACGGACGCAAATTCCTCGGCGTCATCCGCAGCACGGTTCTCATCGACGGCAAAGGCCGCATCGCGCATGTCTGGCCGTCGGTGAAGGTCGCCGGCCACGCCGAGGAGGTGCTGGCGGCAGCGCGCGCTTTGGTCGCGCCATAAGCGTATGACGACATGGCAGGAATCGACCCGTAGTCCGGCCTTTTTACGGAATTCTTAACCATGACAGGCTGATATCGGGGCAAGGTCCCGGCCCACGAGGCGGCGGCCTCGCGTGGAGCGTTCATGTCCCAAGTTGCCTATTCCCAGCACGACCACCCTGGCCATTCCCGGATTCCGTCGGCGGAATCCGTTTCGAAGCATCTCCACAGGGCCCATGCAGCGAACAAGGCGCACGCGCACGATTACACCCTTCAGCACCACGGCCGCCAGGTACGTATCGGCCCTGTGGCGTTCTGGATCGTAGTCGGCTCCCTGGTGGTCATGGGCGTGTGGTCGATCGCAACCGGCACCTATTTCGCCTTCCGCGACGACGTCCTTACCGGCTTGATCGGCCGCCAGGCGTCAATGCAGTTCGCCTATGAAGACCGCATTGCCGAGCTGCGTAGCCAGATCGACCGCATCACCAGCCGGCAACTGCTCGACCAGGAGCAGTTCGATCAGAAGATACAAGCCCTGCTCCGCCGCCAGCAGTTGCTCGAGCAACGCACCGCGGCCATCGCCGGCGACGTCGTCACCACCGGCTCGATCAAGCCGGCGCGGATACCTGAGCTTCGCAGCGCTCCCAAGCAGGTCAAGCCGTCGCCGATCAGCGACACCGTGATCTTTACCGCGCCGCCCGACCGCGAAGCGCGCCTGCAATCTCGCGAAGGCACCGACGCCAACACGCGGCTTGCCGACGCCGCCGGGTCCGCGGGAATGGACGGGGTGCTCGCCCGCGTGTCGCTGTCGCTCGACCGCATCGACCGCAAGCAGACCGCCACCCTCACCGACATGGAAGAGAAGGCCGACAGCAAAGCGCGGGCCATCGGCGGCGTGCTGTCCGATCTCGGCATCAGCGCGCCGAGAGTATCGCCGGCGCCGCCGAGCGCGACCGGCGGCCCCTACGTTCCTCTGAAAGCGCCCAAGGGCGACGCCAGCGCCTTCGCCCGCCAGCTCTCCCGCATCAACATCGCCAACGCGCAGATCGACCGCTACCTGCGCACCCTGACCACCGTGCCGGTGCGCAAGCCTGTCGTCGGCTCGATGGATATGAGTTCGCCTTTTGGTTCGCGCATGGACCCGTTTCTGGGCGGCGCGGCCATTCACACCGGCATCGATCTGCGCGGCGACACCGGCGATCCGGTTCGCGTGACCGCATCGGGCCGCGTTACCCGCGCCGGCTGGGCCGGCGGTTACGGCAACCTGGTCGAAGTCGATCACGGCAACGGGCTCTCCACCCGCTACGGCCATATGTCGAAGATCGAAGTGAAGACCGGCCAGCAGGTGTCCATCGGCCAGACCATCGGCCGCATCGGCTCAACCGGGCGCTCGACCGGCCCGCACCTGCATTACGAAACCCGCATCAACGACAAGGCGGTCGATCCGCAGAAGTTTCTGCGCGCCGGCCTGCGCCTCGGCTCGAGCGTTCTCGGCGCGAACATCTGACTACCAAAAGAAAACGGCGTCTCAGGGACGCCGTTTTCTTTCCATCACAGGCGCGGACACGATCAGTTGATCCTGATGACGCGCACGCTCTGATCGCTCGCCGGCCCGCAATTGAGATAGGGCCAGGTGCCGTCGCAGGTTTTCGCCGCGCTCTGCTCGGTGGCGGCCGCCGAGACGAGGATGCGGTCGCTCGTTGCCGTATAGACTGTGAATATGCCGGCCAGCACGGCGGCAGTAACCACCGCATGGGTGACTTTGAAGGATTGGGCCACATTCAACACGACACTCTCCTGTATCTGACGGCCACCGCTTTAGCGGGCGGCCCTTATTGATTGTCAGACTAAAGAAACGTCTGCGATCCGGCTGTGCTGGCCATCACGCTTTCGCCAGTTGCCCCGAAAACGCCGGACGGCCCACGTGGGTTCCCTGCCTCAATCGAATTGCCGAACAACGATTACCGGCAATACTGCCTGTTGCACTCGCCGCAATCCCTCGCGACCCTGTCGCCCCAGGTGTCGGCATTGGCTGGCGAGCAGCCGCCGCGCCGCATCCATTGCTCGACCACGCTCTGGCGGCAGCTTCGCGAGCGTTCGCAATTGGTGTGATAGGTCGTGTTTTCGCACTGCATCGCGACCCAGGCCATGGTGCAGACATTCCCAGCCTGCGCAAAGGCCGACGTGGAAAACAGCGTGATCGCGGCGGCGACAAACAATATCCGCATGGGCGTTCTCCCCCGTTCGTCGGCTTGCTCGACCGACCGCCTCGGCGCCGCGCCCGCGCCGAAAACCGCCGGTGACTGGCGTAAAATTAGAAACACCGGCGCACGCCGTTGTGATCGAAATCAATTTTACGCGCGGCCTGCGGCCACGACGGTGTAATTTGTTTGTTTAATAATCCTGGCGCCGGCCATTCGCGGTAGCATCGCACGACCCCGCCCAGTGTCTTGTCGGGGGCAGCCGGGCAGCCCTAGCCTTGCGCGCCACGCCAGCGCGCCAAAGGTCCGGCGAGAAAATTGAGGAAATAGGCATACATCGCGTGCCGCGGCTCGATGAGCGTCATTGCCACCGACAATAGAGCGGAAGCGATAAAAACCGCCGTGCCGATGTTGTGCGTCCTCGCCTGCGCGCGATGCTCCGGCACGACTTCGATCGCCCGCAGACGCAGCGACAACAAGGAAATCACGATCATGTTGGCGGCGTAAAGCCAGACGGCTGGCGCCAGATCGCCGTGACGGCCGACAATGCCGCTGGAGAACGGCACCGACGTAATAAAGAACAGGTGGAGGATCGACCAGGTCATCGCCTCGGGCGATACCTCCTCGACACGCCGCAGCGATACCTCGGCGCGCCACTGCGCGGCGAGGACGAAGAAGCTGATGATGTAGACGACGTATTCAGGAATGAGCGCGCGCAGCCGCGCCACAAGTTCGGCGCCGTCATTGATCGCCACGTCCGTCGGCAGCCGGATTTCGAGCACCAGCAGCGTCATCGCGAAGGCGAAGATGCCGTCGGTCAAGGCGTCGATGCGGGCCTTTGGGTAGGTTCTCATGCGGTGCGGTCCGGTCAGCCGGCGCACACGCCGGCAGCGAATCGGCCTTCCGCCTTGAGTTTACTCCACGTCCTCGACGTTGAGCGGCCCGCCGCCGAAGGCTTTCTGCGCCAAGGCGGCCTGCATGAAGGGATCGAGATCGCCGTCGAGCACGCCCGAGGAGTCGGAGGTCGAGACGCCGGTGCGCAGGTCCTTCACCATCTGATAGGGCTGCAGCACGTAGGATCGGATCTGGTGGCCCCAGCCGATATCGGTCTTGGCGTCCTGCTCGGCTTCGGCGACGGCCTCACGCTTCTTGACCTCGCGCTCGAACAGCTTGGCGCGCAGCATGTCCCACGCCATGGCGCGGTTGCGGTGCTGCGAGCGGTCCTGCTGGCACTTCACCACGATGCCGGAAGGCTCGTGCGTCAGGCGCACAGCGGACTCGGTCTTGTTGACGTGCTGACCGCCGGCGCCGCCGGAGCGCATCACGTCGGTGCGCACGTCCTTCTCGTTGATCTCGATCTTGATGTTGTCGTCAACCACCGGATAGACGACTACGCTGGCAAACGAGGTATGCCGCCGCGCATTGGAGTCGAACGGCGAAATGCGCACCAGGCGATGCACGCCGTTCTCGCTCTTGAGCCAGCCATAGGCGTTGTGGCCCTTGATCTGCACGGTCGCGGACTTGATGCCGGCGCCTTCGCCTTCGCTCTCCTCGAGCCAGTCGACCTTGTAGCCCTTCTTCTCGGCCCAGCGCACATACATGCGCAGCAGCATGCCGGCCCAGTCATTGCTCTCGGTGCCGCCGGCCCCGGCGTGGACTTCGAGATAGCAGTCATTGGCGTCGGCCTCGCCGGACAGCAGCGCTTCCAGCTCGCGCCGCGCCACCTCGCCTTTGAGGCCCTTGAGCGCGACTTCGGCGTCTGCAACGGTTGCGGAGTCACCTTCGGCTTCGCCGAGTTCGATGAGCGTCAGGTTGTCCTCGAGGTCCTGCTCGATGCGGGCCAGCGCCTTGAGCTGGTCTTCCAGCGCGTCGCGCTCGCGCATGGCCTTCTGGGCCTTGAGCGGGTCGTTCCAGAGCGTGGGGTCTTCGGCGGCCTTGTTCAGTTCCGCGAGGCGGCGCGTTGCGGCATCGACGTCAAAGATGCCTCCTCAGCAGCCCTACCGACTGCTTGATCTCATCGACGAGATTCTGGGTTTCCGCGCGCATAACTCTCAAATTCCATGCTCGATTTCACTGGGCATGTAGCCTCCGGCGCGGAGTCCTGCAACCCCATGGCGCGGCGGCGCATCGCCGGCCGCGTCCTTGGCACGCTTGAGCGCCCGATAAACCGTAGCCCGGCTGACGCCGAGACGTATGGCAGCGCCGGCAATTTCGCCCGGTTGGCCGTCGGTCGCCGAGAGAGCCGCGATGACCAAGCTGTCGTCAATTTTACGCGGACGACCAACATGACGGCCGCGCTGCCGGGCCGACCGCATGCCGGCCTTGGTGCGTTCGGAAATCAGCGCGCGCTCGAACTGCGCCAGCGCCGCCATGATGTGAAAAACCAAGACGCCGCCCGGCGACCCCGTATTGATCGCCTCGGACAACGACACCAGACCGATCTGGCGGCGGTCGAGTTCATTCACGACCTCGATAAGATGCGGTAGCGACCGTCCCAGCCGATCAAGCTTCCATACAACCAGATCGTCACCGCTCTTCAGTTCGTCCAAGCAACGCTGAAGCCCCGGCCTGATGCGGCTGGCACCTGAATACGCTTCGTCTTTAAATATTGAATTGCAACCGAAGCGGTTGAGGGCGTCGACCTGAAGGTCTATTGACTGTTCATCAGTCGAAACGCGTGCATATCCAACTCTGGCTATCACGCTTATACCCTGCTTCTGTTTTTATATACTCAGGTTACGGGTCCATCCTTCGATAAATACAATATTATCAAGCAATATTACTGTCTCAAAAGCGTTCCTTTTTAGAACATGCCCTGTGGATAACGTCAAGCCCGATTGCATCGGAAAATAGAAATTTTTACACATATGCAACCTATGGTTTAAGGCTCATTCAGGCGAATTGCATCGCGTCGCCTGCGGCTGCAGCCGCCCGTCTCTGCTTCCGCAAAAGGGAACGCTTTCGGTCCGGTCACGAACTCAGGCGGCTCCCCGCTTCTGCTCCCACACCGGCCGAGCGTGGCATCCGCGCCGACGCGCGGCCCTCAACCGTCAAGGAGACAGAACATGGCTGCCCAGAACTATACCCTTCGCTTCAAGAACCGCAGCGGAAGCCAGCACGACTTCCTCTGCTATCAGCAGGGCATCGATGTGAACACGCCCTACGTCTACACGCTGGCATGGTTCGCCAAGCCGGTGGCGAACGGCGTCGACGTCGATTTCACCTGGTCGATCGACTACTCGTTCGTCTGGGCCGAGCAAGGCACGCTCAAGCCTGGCATCACCTTCAAGGCTCAGCAGGTGATCCCGGCCGACCTGACCACCGCCAACCTCACCACCTTCACGGACAATGCCGGCGCCTTCCAGTTCGGCACGCCGACGGCCGGCGGCACGGCCGGCTCTCTCACCATCGACTGCGACGGCACCATTCCGAAGGGCGCCGCAACCATCGGCATCGGCATGTCCGGCCAGGGTACGCATGTCGTGCCGGCCGAGCCGAACTTCGCCGCCGTGTTCAGCGTGCACCCGGAATACTGGATCAGCTTCGGATCGTTCGAGCCCGGTCAGGTGGTCGACACCCAGACGATGGTGAACTCCGAGCAGGTCGACTTCCCGGTCAACGTCTACGGCATGACCGCCACGCTCGACAGCGGCAACAACTGGACGCTCGCGCAGGGCCTGGTCTGACGCGCTGCTCACCGACGCGAGCGCCGCCTCCCCCGGGCGGCCTCGCCGCGAGCCCCCGCGCAGTGGCCACACCGGCGCGGCGGGCTCGCGCCACCCCTCAATCCAACGGGCAAACGGAGTTGATCCATGTCCCGCACTATGTCCCGCACTGGAACCGTTCTCGCCGCAATATTGCTATCCGGCGCCGCTACTCTCCTGCCCGGCCTTGCAAAGGCTCAATGCGTCCCCGCCGCCTTCGGAGCCGGATGGCTCGCCGCCCAGGAAGCCGCCGGCGGACACACGATCGCTCGCCACGTCAACCAGCCGCTGGCGCAGATGATCAACCGTATCTTCAATGCCGGCGTGCCGGCGGTCGGAAGCTATCCCACTGTCGCCGGCGCACAGGCCACGATTACGGCAGCGCTGGCGGCCAACGCTGCAGCGATCAATGGCTGGCGTGCTACCGGCGGTGTCGGCGGCGGCCCGGTCAATGTCGGCACCACGCGCGCCTTCGACTACGCCAACGCCGCGAACATCGGCACCGTAGTTTACACAGTAGGCAATCCGCCCAACGCCATTGGCTGGGGCCAGACATGCGCCTTCCGTGTTGTCCTGCGGGCCACCGGTGGCAATAATTGTCTGCTGCTGACATCGTTTCCGCGGCCTGCAACACCGGAAGATCATTGCCCGTGAGCAACACCGACGCCTTCCACGGCTATCTGGCCGGCCAGTTCGCCGATTCCGATCTGGCAGGTCAAAGCGATGAGCAAGCAGCGGTCGAGGGCCTGTCGTCCGAGACCCAGGGTGCTTACGAAGAGGTGCTGAAGCAAGGCCGCGCGGTCCTTGCCACCTCCTCTTTCGACTGGCGCAAGGTGGGCGATTTCGCCAACCGCCGCTTCGGCAACGAGCGCGAGGCGCGCCACTGGCTCACGCATATGATGGACGTGCTGGAAAAGGCGCTCCGGAAAAGCTGAACGGGCATCACGGTTGATCGTACGGCGGTTTATTCCTCCCTGGCCGCCGGGCGGTCACGCGAGCCGCCTGACCATCCCCCTCGCGCCAGGCGGCTCGCGTCAATCGGCATCCCGGCATAAGCCGATTGACGCTTCCATGCAGAATCGAAACACTGCCGCGCGGCCGCATAGCCGGTGCCCTCGACGACCGCAGACGGATCAACCTGTTGCCGCTCACATCCCTGTTCAGGCGAATTGCCGTCGCCGGCTTCCTGACGATCGGCCTCGTTCTCGTTCTGCAGCCCGTCTTCGTCGGCCTTCTGGTTGGCACGCGCATGCAGGCCGACCTGCCGGCGATCCGCGCCCACATCACCAAAGCCTTCGCCGACGGCTATCTGGCGATCGACGAGCAGCCGACGCGCTTCATGCATGGCAGCGGTCACCAGTTTACCGAATGCGCCGCGCTTCTGGTCGCGATCGATCCAGAGCCAGATCCGCTCGTGGCAGCGCTGCATCCGGTCATGCATTCGCCCTATGTCGGTCCGTGCGGCGAAGTCGAGAGCCTCGCCAAAGGCGTCGCGACCGACAAGCGCACCGACTATGCGCGCTACTGGCATGGCTATCGCGTCTATCTGTGGCCGATGCTCAGCGTCTTCAGCCTCGAGGCCGTGCGCATCGCCAACCTCCTGCTGCTCTATGCGGCGACGGCGTTCTTTTTCTTCGGCATGCGCCGCGCGCTGGGGGCTACGCCCGCGCTGGTCTTCTTCCTCGTGCTGATGAGCCTGACCGACATCTGGCGCATGTGGAACATCACCACGCATACGCTGAGCACGATCCTCATCCTCACCGGCACAGGGCTCTTTGCGTTCATCTATCCGAAGACCCGCAACCTGACGCTCGCTATCGCCATGGCCGCTGGGTTCGGCGCCATTTTCAATTTCATCGACTTTCTCATCAATCCGCCGCTGATGCCGATGCTTTTCTCTTTCATCGTAATGGTGACAGAGCTGCGACGGCCGGCGCCGATCGACAAACGAACCGTCATCCCTGCTGTGCTGATGGCCGGTTTCGTGGCACTCGCCTGGTTCGGCGGTTACGGGCTGACCTGGGCCAGCGAATGGCTGCTCGCAGTGTGGATGTCGCCGGACGGCCAACAGGCCGGCGCGTCGATCATCAAGCAGATCGCGTTGCGGCTCTACGGCGTCGAAGCGGACTCGGTCGTGCCGATGTATCCGCTGATCCCGACACTCACCATGATCCTGCAATCCTTCATCTCGGTCGGCAGCGTCGTGGTTGCGGCGCTGGCCGCCGCGATAGCTGTGTTCCTGCGCGTGCACTGGGCGACTTTCGACTGGCGGCGCTTTCTGCTGCTGAGCTCACCGACGCTTATTTCGATGGCGTGGTTCGAGATCCTCAACAACCACACGCAAACGCACTCGCACTTCACCTATCGCAGCGAAAGCGCGGCCATCGCCATTGTCTTCGCCGTCGCGCTGCTGGCAACAGATGCGCCGGCGACGCTCAAGGGCCTGCTTCGCGGCTTGTGGCCCGACGCGAAGGTCACAACAGCGCGCTAGTGCTCGCGCTGCCAGATGAGGACGCCCACGGTCTTCTTGCCGGGGATCACGCCGGTCTCGCCGCCGGTCCTGATGGTCAGCTTGTCGCCCTCGACGGTGAAGTAGCGCACCTGCTTCTGCGACTTGAACACCTCAGTCCAGGCGCCATCGACGGTCGTCGTGAAGCGATCGCCATCGATCTCGAACGCGCCCGTATAGGCGATCATCGACGACAGCAGCGCCGCCGCTTCCGCGGCATCGGCCGGCGGCTTGCGATCGGGCTTGGCGATATAGGCCATCATGTGATGGTCGGGCGTGATGACCAGACGGCCGAACGGCGTCGGACCGAAAGGCTGGCGCGGCGTCGCCTCTTCGCCTTCCACGATCGACTGCAATGATACGAGACGCCACGAGCCGGGCAGTTGGTCAGCCGCCGATGCGGCGAGAGCCTGCGAGGTCACGACAACGGCCGCAAAGAGCGAAACGAGAAATGTGCGCATAATCATTCCGGAGTTCCAGTTCACAACGATGAACCGGAGTATCAAGCGACCATCCGCAAATCCATGGGCGGCGTGCCATTCACACCGCCCTTGCGCGATAAATTCCTGTAAATTCTCGCAGAGGGACAATCGCCGCGATTGGCCGTGCGTCAGTACAGCCCGCCCGTACCCGAACGAACCGCGCGGCCGGATTCCGGAGAGATGCGCTGGCCGAAGAACGGCGGAGCGCCGCCGCCACCCTGCTGCCCATCGTAGCCAACCACCGAATAACCGTCGGGAGGCGCAGTACCGGGCTTGAAGGCTTCCAGAATGGCCTTCGTCGTTTCCGGCCCGGCGCGCACGCCGGTCTTGGCATCGACGCGGATCAGCTTAATGCCCGGCGGCACGCGGAACGGCGCGCCGGGCTTATCGGCGAGCGCATTCTTCATGAAGTCCTTGACCACCGGCGCGGCGAGCTTGCCGCCCGTTTCACCGCGACCGAGCGAACGCGGCTTGTCGAAGCCGAAATAGACACCGACCGTGACATCGCTGGTGAAGCCGACGAACCAGGCATCCTTGTAGTCGTTGGTGGTGCCGGTCTTGCCGGCCACCGGCTTGCCGACTTCCTTCTGAAAGCCGACGCCGCCGGCGGTGCCGCGCAGCACGACGCCTTCCATGATCGAGGTGATCTGATAGGCCGTCATCGGGTCGAGCACCTGCTGGCGGCGGTCGATCAGCGACGGCTCAGGCTGGTTCTCCCACTTCGGCGCCGAGCAGCCGATGCACTCGCGCTCGTCGTGACGATAGACGGTGTGGCCGTAGCGGTCCTGGATGCGGTCGATGAGCGTCGGTTTCACCTTGCGGCCGCCATTTTCGATCATCGAATAGGCCGAGACCATGCGTAGCAGCGTGGTTTCGCCGGCGCCGAGCGAGAACGACAGATACGGCGGCAAGCTGTCATAGACGCCGAAGCGCCGTGCATATTCTGCAATCAGCGGCATGCCGATATCCTGCGACAGGCGCACGGTCATGACGTTGCGCGAATGCTCGATGCCGAAGCGCAAGGTCGAGGGACCGAAGAAGTTGTTCTCGTAGTTCTCCGGCTTCCACACGCCGAGGCCCGGGCCCTGATCGAGCTCGATCGGCGCATCGAGCACCACCGACGACGGCGTATAGCCGTTGTCGAGCGCAGCGGCGTACACCAGCGGCTTGAACGACGACCCCGGCTGGCGCAGCGCTTGCGTCGCGCGGTTGAACTGGCTCTGGTCGTAGGAGAAGCCGCCGACCATGGCGAGCACGCGGCCGGTCTGCGGATCCTGCACGACGATGCCGCCGGAGACTTCCGGCACCTGGCGCAGACGGAACTGGCCGTCCTTCTTGGCGTCGGCTTCGACATAGATCACGTCGCCCGGATTGAGCACCTGGCCGACCTTGCTCGGCGCCTTGCCCGACACCCTCGCCCACTTCATGTTGTCGAGCGGCAGGATGCCAATATCGCGTGCGCGATCGACGCGGCCGGCCGGATCGCGGCCCGGCTGCAGACCGACGCGCGCGGACTGGTCGCTGACCTCCAGCACCACGGCGGCGCGCCACGGCGCGATGTCGCTGAGCGTCTTCACGTCGGCGAGCTTGGTGCCCCAGTCGCCGGAGATGTCGATCGTCGAGAAGGCGCCGCGATAGCCGTGCGCCTCGTCGTATTTGACGAGACCGTCGGTCAAAGCCTTGCGCGCGACCACCTGCATCTTGGGATCGAGCGTGGTGCGCACCGACAGGCCGCCTTCGTAGAGCTTCTTTTCGCCGTAACGCTCGTAGAGCTCGCGGCGCACCTCTTCGGCGAAATACTCGGCGGAGAAGGTATGGGCCGCACTGGTCTTGGTGGTGACACCGAGCGAGGTCTTCTTGGCCGCGTCGGCGTCCGCGGTCTTGACGAAACCCGCTTCGCCCATGCGGTCGATCACCCAGTTACGGCGTTCGAGCGCACGCTCGCGCTGACGGAACGGGTGATAGTTGTTCGGCGCCTTCGGCAGCGAAGCAAGATAGGCGGCTTCCTGGATGTTCAGTTCGTTCACGCTCTTGTCGAAATAGACGAGCGAGGCGGCGGCAATGCCGTAGGCGCCGAGGCCCAGATAGATCTCGTTGAGATACAGTTCGAAGATCTTGTCCTTCGAATAGGTGCGTTCGATCTTCAGCGCCAGCAGCGCTTCCTTGATCTTGCGGGTGTAGGACAGTTCGTTGGTGAGCAGGAAGTTCTTGGCGACCTGCTGGGTAATGGTGGACGCGCCCTGCGGACGGCGGCCGGAGCCGAAATTCTGCACCAGGTTGACGGCGGCGCGCGCGATGCCGGTGAAGTCGAGGCCGCCATGCTCGTAGAAGTTCTTGTCTTCGGCGGCGAGGAACGCGCTGATCACGAGCTTGGGCACCGCCTGGATCGGCAGATAGAGCCGCCGCTCGCGCGCATATTCGCCGACCAGCGAACCGTCGGCGGCGTGGACGCGCGTCATCACCGGCGGCTCATAGTCGCGCAGCTGCGAATAATCCGGCAGGTCCTTGGAGTAATGCCACAGCAGACCCGAAACCGCGGCGACGCCGACGACGAAGACAATGGTGCCCGCCGCGAACAGGAAGCCGAGGAAGCGCAGAAGTAATCTCATGGGCGAGTGACGCAACGGCCGCGCGGAGCGGCGCTGTCCCTTAGGGTCGTAGGCATGGTCGTGAACATTGAGGTCGCAGACAATGCAGTCGCAACGGTCAAGTCCATGGCAAGACTGCAACTTTGCCCGGTTTTATGTTGAAACTGAGGCCGATTTCGAGCGCAAACACCCCGATTTGGCGTCATCAGTTGGCTCCCGCCTGCCCGCGCGCCAGACGCGGCCCGAAGAAGGTATCGATCGCCTGGGCGACCGCGCCGGCGGTCTTGGTCTGCCAGACATCCGACGTCATCATCTTGAGGTCGCCCTTGGTCGACATGTAACCGAGCTCGATCAGCACCGACGGTACGTCCGGCGCCGTCAGTACCTTGAAGCCGGCCGACTTCAAGGGGTGCTTGTGCAGCCGCGCCGAGGATTTGAGTTCGCCGACCACCGAGCGGGCAAACTTCATGGAATAGGTTTTGGTTTCACGCTGGGCGAGGTCGAACAGGATATTGGCGACATCGTCCGGCTCGATCGTCAGGTCGACGCCGGCAATGGCATCGGCCTTGTTCTCGGCCTCGGCCAGCCGCGCCGCTTCGGCGTCGGAAGCATTTTCCGACAAGGTGTAGACGGTCGCCCCCTCGGCCTGGCCCTCGCCCTTCGGCAGGCTGTCGGCGTGAACTGAAATGAACAGCGCCGCGCCGTTCGAGCGGCTGAACTTCACGCGGTCGCTGAGCGCGATGAAGGTATCGTCGGTGCGGGTCATGGCGACCCGGTATTTGCCGGTCTTCTCCAGCCGGCCGCGCAGGATCTGGGCAAACTGCAGGACGACGTCCTTTTCCAGTTCGCCACTCTGGGCGCGGGCACCCTGGTCGATGCCGCCATGGCCGGGATCGAGCACGATCAGCGGCCGGCTGTCGTTGTCGGCCTTGACCGGCGGCTCCGGCGGTTTGGCGGTCGTGCGCCGCTCCGGGCCATTGTCGAGCGTGAGCGCGCGCATGAAGCTGGCGCGGTCGGTCGCGGCGAGATCAATGACCAGACGGGCGGGCTCGCCGGCGTCGGCGTCCAGCACGAAGGCCTTCTCCACCTTCACCGGCCCGGTAGTGTCCAGGACCAGCCGGGAACCGCCCTGCATGATGAGACCGTAGCGGAACGCCTTGACCAGCCCCCGGCTCTGCTCGCCGATCTTGTCCGGCAGGCGGAAGGCGACCTGTGGCATGTCGACGACCACCCGGTACGGGTTGGCGAGAGCAAAGGCCGCCACGTCGAACTTCTGGGACAGATCCATGATGAATCGGGTTTTCTGGCCGTCGCCGCCCACCCGGACGGCAGTCACGACCGGAAGCTGGCCGGATTGGGCCAAAACCGGCCTTGATCCTGCCCAAACGCCCGCCAAGGCGCTCATAAGCGCTATAATTGCAATAGTCCGACGTGCCACCGAATCCGATCCCTCTGGAGGCGCGTTTTACCCCATTAGCGGCTGCGCCGGTTAATGGAAGTTGAGGAAAGCGCGAGGTTCCGGCGAATAGTGGCGCGCATGGGATGGACGCCCGACTTCAATCGCTATTTCCCGAGCGCGCGCGCCACCTCGGAGGCGAAGGATTCCGCCAGCATGCGGTAGCCCTCCGGCGTCAGATGCTGGCCGTCGGACTGGTGCGGCAGGCCACGGAAGGCGTTGTTTTCCATGACAATCACCTTGGTCCCGCGCGCCGACAACCGGGTCCGTATCTCCTCGATATTGCCCGAGCGGTTGGTAGCATCGCCGCGGCGGCGGTCATTGCCGCCGGGCTGCAGAATCACGACGTCCGTGCCCTTGGGCGCCGCACGATCCACGCGCCGCAACATCCCCTCCGTCGTGTCGCCGTTGATCCCGGCATTGACCACCCGCACGTTGATACCGCGGGCTTTCAATATGGCCTGAAGCTGGGCGGGATAGGCCTCATTGCGGGCGACGCCCTTGCCATAGGTGTTGCTGGCGCCGAGCGCGACCACGGTGGCGGCTTGGGCGCTTGCGCCCACAGCGGCGAGGATGACCGCTGTCAGCAAAAGCCGGCCGAACGTCCCGGAAAGCCACCCCGTCATCGTGCCACCCGTCATAACCGCACCATTCGTGTATCGACCATCCGGGTGATTATGCCCCATTTCGGAACATTGGGGCAGGCCCCGGCGGCCAAGCCCTTGCTTGCCAACAGCAGATTCCGGCCGTACATAGACAGTGCTGACGGTTTAGTTCCGGTTGTGCCGCGTTCGGGCATCCCGGCCCGCCAGTCCGGATCGGTCCCCCCAGGAGGCAGGCCGAACGGACGGCGAAGCGAGCCGAAACCCTTGGTGCCAGAATCTCCCAGGATTCATGGCGCGAGGCCACCCGGAACAGCGATTGGTCCGTACTGACCACCCGCGCTCCAGCCGATCAGCGGTGAGAAATCTCGGCAGCGCCCGGTTATTGGCGTCGCCGCAAGCGCTACGGGTTGCAATTTTATGCTGCCAAGGTCGCAGCAAAAGCCATTCGAGGTCTTCCGCTTTCGCGAATTTATCGTGACAGCTCGCTTCTGCATGGACCTCAGGCAGCTTCAGGACCTTGGCTCCTTCCCGCGTGAAAACGCGCCCCATCCTTCAAACCCCCATCAGGCTTCCTCCCCGTTTCGCCGATCCGTTCGCCGGATCGCGTCCCGGCCCGCGCCATCGTTGCGTGGACCGGCGGGCCGGACGGCCTCAGTGAGATATTCCAATGCCCGACAAAATGTTGATCGACGCGACCCACCCGGAAGAAACGCGGGTGGTCGTCCTGCGGGGCAACCGCGTCGAGGAATTCGACTTCGAGTCCGCTAACCGCAAGCAGCTTCGCGGCAACATCTACCTCGCCAAGGTCACCCGGGTCGAACCGTCGCTGCAGGCGGCCTTCGTCGATTACGGCGGCAACCGCCACGGCTTCCTGGCCTTCGCCGAAATCCATCCCGACTACTACCAGATCCCGGTCGCCGACCGGCAGGCCTTGCTCGCCCAGGAAGAGCAGGACGCCCGCCAGGCCGAGGCCGAGCATGAAAACCGCAGCAGCCGCGGCGGCGGTCGCCGCAACCGCCACCGCCGTTCCGACCGCTCGCGCGACGCCAGCCGCACCGAGGCTGTGGCCGAAGCCGTCGAAGCGACAACCGAAACGCCCAGCGAAGTCCTCGGCGAGGCCGCGCTCGGTGGCGTGACGCCGCCGGAAGCCGAGCACACCGAATTCCCGCTCTCCGATGCCACCGCTCCGGTGGCGGCCGAAACTTCCGCCGCAACGCCGGCCGAAGCCGAACATCCGCTGCCGACGTCGGAAGAAATCGAGCTGCCGCCGCTGCCGCAGGCCCATATCGCGGCCCCGGTTGAGGTCGAGGCCGAGACGGCCGACGAGACTGGCGCCATGCAGCCGGAAGGCGGCGACGATCACGCCGAGACCGGCGATGAAACCCTCCTGCCCGACGCCCAGTCGGTCGTCGCCAGCGACGAACACGACGAAGATAACGGCCAGAGCGAAGGCGACGAGAACGGCAACGGCGACGATCACCACGACGACGAGGTCGAGCCGGTCGAATCCGTCGGCGGCGCCGACGCGCTTGAGGAGGTCGAGGACCGCAAGCCGCGCTTCCGCCGCAACTACAAGATTCAGGAAGTCATCAAGCGTCGCCAGGTGATGCTGGTGCAGGTCGTCAAGGAAGAGCGCGGCTCCAAGGGCGCCGCGCTGACGACCTACCTCTCGCTCGCCGGCCGTTACTCGGTGCTGATGCCGAACACCGCGCGCGGCGGCGGCATTTCGCGCAAGATATCGTCGGGAGAAGACCGCTCCCGCCTCAAGGAAATCATGCAGGACCTCGACGTGCCGGAAGGCATGGGCGTGATCCTGCGCACCGCCGGCGCCTCCCGCACCAAGATGGAGGTCAAGCGCGACTTCGAATATCTGCTCCGTCTCTGGGAGACCGTGCGCGATCTGACGCTCAAGTCGATGGCCCCCACCCTCGTCTACGAGGAAGGCTCGCTGATCAAGCGCTCGATCCGCGATCTCTATTCCAAGGACATCGACGAGATCATCGTCGCGGGCGAAGCCGGCTACAAGGAAGCGCGCGACTTCATGCGCATGCTGATGCCGACGCATGCCAAGAACGTGAAGCTCTATAGCGAGGCGCAGCCGCTGTTCACGCGCTACGGCATCGAGAGCCAGCTCGACGCCATGTTCCAGCCGACCGTGCAACTGCGCTCGGGCGGCTACATCGTCATCAACCAGACCGAAGCCCTCGTCGCCATCGACGTAAACTCCGGCCGCGCCACGCGCGAACACCATATCGAGGATACCGCGCTCAAGACCAACTGCGAGGCCGCCGACGAAGTGGCACGTCAGTTGCGGCTGCGCGACCTTGCCGGTCTCATCGTCATCGACTTCATCGACATGGATGAAGGCCGCAACAACCGCACGGTCGAGCGGCGCATGAAGGAAGCGCTCAAGCACGACCGCGCGCGTATCCAGGTTGGCCGCATCTCGCATTTCGGCCTGCTGGAAATGTCGCGTCAGCGCATCCGCACCTCGGTGCTGGAGTCGTCGACCGAAAAGTGTCCGCTCTGCGGCGGTCTCGGCCATGTCCGCTCGGTGTCGTCGGTCGCGTTGCAATTGCTGCGCGCCATCGAGGACACGTTGAACAAGGGCGGCACGCATAATCTCACCGTGCGCACGCGCTCGGATGTCGCGCTTTATGTGCTCAATCACAAGCGCGCCCATCTGCGTGCGCTGGAAGAGCGCTTCCGCATCACCATCACGATCTCGGCGGATTCGACCGTGTCGCCGCAGGTCTCGTACATGGTCGAGCGCGGCGAGCAGATGCACAGCGCCGAACAGGCCAAGGCCATTGCCGCCGCCGCCCCGCCGATGACCGTAACGGTCGAAGGCGACGACTTCGTCGTTCCGGAAGAGCCGGAATACGAGGACGAGGCGATCGCCGGCGCGGCAGACGAGGATGAAGACGAAGGCGCCGAAGAAGAAGGCGAAGCTCAGGCAACGGACGACGAGGAAGGCGAGCGCGATGGCGGTCGCCGCCGTCGGCGTCGTCGCGGCCGTGGTCGCGGACGTGGCCGTCAGCGTGACGAGTCCCAGCCGCAGCCGCAGGCCCTCGGCGAACACGCCGTTGCCCATGAGGACCATGACGCCGGCTCGCCGGAAGAAGAAGGTATCGCGGCCGAACAGGACGGCGAAGAAGCCGTCGCCGAAGGCGGCGATCAGAACGGCGATCCGCGTCGCCGGCGACGCCGTGGCCGTCGCGGCGGCCGCCGCAACCGCCAGCGCGATGAAAATTTCCAGCCCGGCGAAGCGAACGCCACACACGCCGAACAAGGCGTGCACGAAACCGCGGAAGGCGCTCCGCATCCGGTCCTCAGCGATGAGGACGCCGGCCTGATGGCACCACCCTTCCCGCAACCGGCTCCTGTTCACGAAGCCGCACCGGCGCCCGCTTCAAGCGCACCGAGCATTCCGGCTGCCGTCGAAACGCCGCAGGAAGCGCCGCCGCGCCGCCGTTCGACCATCCGCGAACCCGCGCCTGTCGGCACAAGCGAGCCAATCACGGCTGCTGTCCCGGTGCCGACGCCGGCGCCTGTTGTCTCCTCGACCGCGCCCGATGCGACGCCGGAACCGCCCAAGCGTGGCTGGTGGGCCAAGCGCCTGCTCGGCGACAAGAGTTAGCCGTAATCGGCCATCACATCGGGCGTGGCGGAATCGCCGCGGCCGATAGGGCCAGCCGTCAAAAGCGTGCTATATTGAAACGTGTTCCACGCGCAGCGTGGAACTGGATGCAAAGGGACGAAGCCATGCTGAAGAGCTTGCCGCAGATCAAGATCGCCACGCTCGCGCTGGCGAGTGCCCTGCCTTTTGCTCTGGCCGCTCAGCCCGCGGCTGCCGCGACCAAGCAGGAGAAGATGGAGACCTGCAAAGCTGGCGCCGAGCACGACAATCTCACGGGTGCCAAGCGCGATGCTTTCATGAAGAAGTGCATGGGCGCCGGTAACTACGAGCCGAAGGCGCGCCAGGATGCATTGAAGCAGGCGAAGTCGAAGAAGCCCGCGGCAACGCCGGCCGCTGCCCCTGCTCCGGCCGCCGACGACGAGCCGGAAGAGAAGGCACAGTAATTGGCGGGGTGACCTTTCACCGGATTGCGCTTCGCCGCATCCCGGCTACGTCCTGACCTAAGTCAAAGACCGCGTGCGCCGCCGTGCCAGACTTTCTGGCATGAACCGGCGCACGCTATTTTTTATTCTGATGATCGTGGCCTTCCCGGCCACTGCGGCTGACGATCCGTACCACCGCATGTTCGCCGGCGTGGACGGCGGCAGGCCCTGCTACCTGCGCGTCTATGACGACGCTCATCTCAAGCGTCATCCCAGGCAGACCGTCCGCCGCATCTTCATCGACTTCGACGTCAATGTGCGCTCAGACGAGGCGCGCAAGAATGGCGCCGACAATTTCGAAGCCGGCATCGGCTTCATGCTCAAGCGCTCATCGGAATGGTATGGTCAGGCGCTGTCCTGCAAGACGGTGGCCGACCATATCGAGTGCTATCTGGAAGCCGACGGCGGCGCGCTGACACTCACGCCGCGCGGCAAGGACTTGCGGCTCGAAGTCAGCGGCGGTGCCGATGCCGAGATCAGCGCCGAAGGCGAGAAAGACTTCGGCAGCTTCGGCGGCCGCGGCTCGGACGACCGCGTCTTCGTCCTGCGGCGCGGCGACCGGACTATGTGCGACAAGGCCTTCCCGCAGTAGCGGTTACGCCGCCTTCAGGACCGGCCGCTCCAGCGGCGTTACCTCGAAGCTGCGCAACTGCCCGCGCCGCAATGCATCGAAGGCAACCCGCCGGCCGATACGCTCGCCGTTGAGAATGCGGATCAGATCGTCGACGCCGGTCACCGCTTCGCCATCGACGCGCACGATGGTGTCGAATGACATCAGCCCCGCCCGCTCCGCCGGTCCGCCTTGTTCGAGACCCGAGATCATGGCGCCGGTGCGGTTCTCGATCTCGGCATTGCGCGCATGCCGCCGCGGCACTTCCACGGTCTGCCCCGACACGCCGATGTAACCGCGCCGCACGCGGCCGTGCTGGATGAGTTCGGACAGCACGAACTGCGCGGTGTTGGCGGCGACGGCAAAGCAGATGCCCTGCGCGCCGCGGATCACCGCGGTGTTTATACCGATGACCTCACCGCGCGACGACACCAGCGGCCCGCCGGAATTGCCGGGATTGAGCGCGGCATCGGTCTGGATGACATCCTCGATCAGCCGGCCGTTACGCGCGCGCAAGGAGCGGCCGAGCGCCGAGATGACGCCGGCGGTAACGGTCGATTCAAAGCCGAGCGGATTACCGATGGCGACGACGAGTTGACCGCGCCGCAACGACTTGGAATCGCCGAGCGCGGCATGCGGCAGGTCGCGCACCGCGCCGGCACGCAGCAGCGCCAGATCGGTGTCGGGATCGACGCCGATGGTACGCGCTTCCATGACGCGGCCTTCGGTGTCGAGCAGCCGGATCTCCTTGGCGCCTTCGACGACATGGCAGTTGGTCAGCACCAGCCCATCGGGCGCGATGGTGACGCCGGAACCGGTGCCGGCGGGACGATTGCCGGGTCCGCGCGTTTCGACGCGCAGCACGGCGGGGCCAACCGCGTCGGCGACCGAGGTCACCGCGCGGGAATAGGCGTCGAGAATGTCTGCGTCGGGTATCTGATCGGGCGCGAGGGCGGCCGCGGCCGCACCCACGCCGTCGTCTTCCTCAGGGGAAGGAGGCGTGAAGTCGAGCATGTTCATTGTTTCTTGTGGTGACGATTGGATGCGGATGTAGGTATCGGCCCCGACGAACGGAAGAGCGTCCTCGAGCCAGTCCGCCGGTTGCCAAAACCTGCCCCAACCGATGACAAAGCGCCGCGAAACGGGATGCAATCGAGCAAATTAAGCCGAAATTAACCACCTTGCCTAATCCTATACCGCAATGCTGGGGACGAGGCTCAAGGGGAAATCGCAACCGCGAGACGGTCAGGCTGTGCCTGATGTCGCCGTCTCACCCGTCGATTCCTCGTCTCCCGTTTCCGATCAGGACGCCGCCACAACCGCCCTCGCCGCTTCGGTGCGCGAGACCATCGACCTGATCGAACTCGACCTCGGCGCCATGATCCGCGAGATGGCGCAGGCCGCCGAAGCCGTGCATTCCGGCACCAGCGCCTCGGCCAAGGCGCTCGCCGCCATTCGGGCCCGCAGCGAAGACCTTGCCACCCAATCGCAGGATGCCCGGCGCGACGCCGGCCAGGTCGCCGACGCCACCGTCGAACTGGCGCAGTCGGCCGGCGAGATCGACAGCCGGGTCAAAGCCGCCGGCGCCCTCACCGACGAGGCCGAAAGCGCCGCGAGCGCCGCCAACAGAAGCGTCGACGAGCTCAAGTCCTCGATCGGCGACATCGGCAAGGTGGTCAATCTCATCGCCAATGTCGCGCGCCAGACCAATTTGCTGGCGCTCAACGCCACCATCGAGGCAGCGCGCGCCGGGGCCGCCGGCCGCGGCTTTGCCGTCGTCGCCGCCGAGGTGAAGGAATTGTCGGTGCGCACCCAGGCGGCGACCGAGGATATCACCCGCAAGATCGAAACCTTGCAGAAGACCGCCGCCGCCTCGATCGCCGCCGTGCATCGCATCTCCGATGCGACCCGCGCGGTACGGCCGGTGTTCTCCTCGATCGCCGAGGCGGTCCAGGCGCAGGTCACGACGACCGACGGCCTGTCGCGAAACGCCAGCGAGACGTCGTCTTTCATCGGCGCGGTGGCCGACGGCGCCAGCGAGATTCGCCACGCCGCGGCCGACGCCACCGCCCATGGCGATGCCGTTGATCGTTCCGGCCAGGAAGCTGGCCACCTCGCCGAGAAACTGAAGACGCGCTGCGTGATCTTCCTGCGCCTCACCGATATCGGCGACCGTCGTCAGCACGAGCGCCTGCCCTGCGAGCTCGATGTGTTACTCGACGCTGGCGGCGCGATGCTGCGCGGCCAGACCGCCGACATCTCCGAGGGCGGAGTTCTGGTGCGCCTGCTCGAGCCGAAACAACTGCGCGCCGGCCTGGCGCTGAATGCCGAGATCAATGGCATCGGCCCCTGCGAGCTCCATGTCGTCAACCAGTCTCCCCTCGGGCTGCATCTGCGGTTCGGGCCGCTGGCGGCCGACACCAGGGCCAATCTCGCCGGGCGGCTTGCCGCCATCCGCGAGGCCAACAAGGAATTCATCGCCCGCGCCATCGGCGCCGCCGACCGCATCTCGGCGCTGTTTGAGGACGCGGTGACCACCGGGCGGATCGCCCTCGACGATCTGTTCGACAATCACTATGCCCCGATCGCCGGCACCAATCCGCAGCAATACCGCACGCGGTTCCTGTCGCTGTGCGAGGCGCTGCTACCAGGCGTGCAGGAGCCGCTGCTGGCCAGCGATCCGCGACTGGTGTTCTGCGTGGCGGTGGACCGCAACGGCTATCTGCCGGTGCATAATGCCGCGTATGCCCAACCGCAGCGCCCGGACGATCCGATCTGGAACGCTGCCCACGCCCGCAACCGCCGCATCTTCGACGACCGCGCGGGACTGTCGGCCGGCCGCGTGGTGCAGCCCTACATCATCCAGAACTACCCGCGCGACATGGGCGACAAGGTGGTGATGATGTGGGAGATCGGCGCCCCGATCCGCGTTTTCGGCAAGAAATGGGGCGGTTTCCGTACCGCCTACACCCTGTGATCGCGCGGCGGAACATTGGGTAAAATTTGACGCAAGTTCTTTAAGCGACCGCAATCCGGCGCCCCTAAGGTCCAAGGCTAACGCCGGTTTACCCGGTCGCCTGGATCGCCATGTATAACATCCGCCTGCTGCGAGCGCATGAACGCAAGCGCCTCCGCGTGACCGACATTCTCGGCCTCGCGGCCGGAGCTGCGGTTCTGCTTGGCGTCATGGCAGTGCTGGTCTTCGTCGCGCCGCGGCTCAAGCCGACGCAAATCGAGCTGTCGCCGGAACAGATCGCGGAGAACGCGCGCCAGGCGGCGCTCAAGGCAGCGCTGGCGCACCGTGAGGGCACGATCGTCTTCGTCGACCCGGAGATGTGTTCCGAGCACAGCTTCGACAACTGGACTGGCTCCGTCTCCTACAAGGAACAGATCGACTGCGACGCGCGACTTGCCAAGCTGCGCAGGTCGGAGGCCGAACGGTCCGAGGAGCGCGTGCGCAGCGTCATCGAAGGCTTCCGCCGCTAAAGGCAATCGGCCGCGGCCGACACCAACGGCAATTCTGCCCTCTTCCTGATCCGTGCCGGAACATTTCGTCACAGCATCGGTTGACGCGCCATAAACGTGGCAAGCCAGGTCATTGGCCACGTTCATGGAGAGCTGGGCTCATGTCTATGACGGAAATCGATATCATTGCCGCCCCCGAAGATGCGGGGCCGGCTATCAGTTGGCAGGCCATCATCGCAGGCGCGGTGACCGCTGCCGCTATCACACTCATCCTCGTCGCCTTCGGCGTTGGCGTTGGCTTCTCGGTAATCTCGCCGTGGGGCGGCCAGGGCGTTTCAGCGACCACCTTCACCATCGGCGGCGGCATCTTCCTGATCGTCGTCGCCATGCTGTCGTCGACCATCGGCGGCTACGTCGCTGGCCGGCTGCGCCCGCAATGGGCCACCGTCCATTCGCATGAACGCTACTTCCGTGACTCCGCGCACGGCCTCGTCACCTGGGCCGTCTCGACGATCGCAGTTGCCACCATTCTCGGCGGCGCGCTGGCGGGCATCGCCGGCGTTACCGGCGCGGGTGTTGCCGCCGCCGGCGCCCAGCCGGCCGACGTCTATGTCGACACGCTGCTGCGCACCGCGCCGGGCGCTGAGCGTCAGGCCGCTGCCACCCCGGCGCCGACCGATGCCCAGCAGACCACCGCTCCCGTGGAAAACAGCCAGGTCGCGCCTTCGCTGCAGGGCGGCCAGCTGCCGGGCCGCACCACCGCCGGCCCGGTGGACCGCGCCTCGATCGCGCGCATCATCGCCCCGGCGATGATCAAGGGCGGCAGCGTCACCGACCCTGACCGCGCCTACTTGACCCAGCTCGTCGCTGCCCGCAGCGGCCTGCCGGAAGCCGAAGCGCGCCAGCGTGTCGATCAGGTGATCACCCAGGCGCAGGCTGCGGCGGACAAGGCGCGCAAGTCGACCGCCGCGATCGCTTTCTGGGCTGCTTTCGCTCTGCTCGCCGGCGCGCTGGCGGCATCGCTGGCGGCTATCGAAGGCGGCAGCCTTCGTAACCGCGAATGGTGGACCGATGCGCGCGGCCGCGTGCGCACCGCACCCGCTGAATAACCCAACCGGCAAACAGGAGGAAACCTCATGCCTATTCTGTTGTGGCTCCTCGGCGTTCCGATCAGCCTCATCATCGTGCTGATGCTGCTCGGCGTCGCCTGACGCCCACGTAGCGACCCAAAAGCCCGCCGGTCTCGCGACTGGCGGGCTTTTCCATTGCCGGCAGCTACGGTGCCGACCAGGCGATGTAGCGGTCGTGCCGGTGATTCATCCAGATCACCATATTGAGCGCGGACACACCGATTACAGAAGCCAGCAAGGCAAGCGGGCTGACGATGAAGAACGATGCCGCGAGCACCGCAAGGTCGATGCCAAGCTGCAGCTTGCCGGCGCGAATGCCGTAATGGTCCTGCACATAGAGCGCGAGGATGTTGACACCGCCGAGGCTCGCCTGATGGCGAAACAGCACGATGAAGCCCACCCCCATCAGAAGCCCGCCGAACACCGCGACGTAAAACGGGTTGGTGTCCACAACGCGAATGAAATGGGCGTGCAGTTCGGTGAAGCCCGAGGTCAGGGCCACCGCGATGAAGGTCTTGACCGTGAAGCGCCAGCCCATGCGCAGGAAGGCCAGAACATAAAACGGCAGGTTGATGACGAAGAACACCGCGCCGAATGGCAAGCCGGTCGTATAAAAGATCAGGAAAGCAAGGCCCGCCGTGCTGCCGGTCAGCAGCCCGCCCAGCTTGAACAGCGCCAGCGCGAATGAAATGAACAAGGTGCCGATGACGATGGCCAGCGCGTCCTCGAGGACGCTGTGCTGGGGCGCCGGGCTGTCGGTGTCGGTGTCGGTCAGGTTAGTCGCTCTGCAGAATGACGTTCTGAACCTGCGGATAGATCTGGTTCTGCCAGCTCTTGCCAGAGAAGACGCCGTAATGGCCGACGCCCGCCTGCATGTAGTGGCGCTTGCGATAGGGCCGAAGCGATGTGCACAGGTCGTGCGCCGCGAGCGTCTGCCCTACGGCGCAGATATCGTCGCGCTCGCCCTCGACCGTGAACAGCATGGTGCGCTTGATCGCGGCCGGCTCGACCTTCCGGCCCTGATAGGTCAACTGGCCGAGCGGTAGCGTATGCTCCTGGAACACCAGTTGTACGGTCTCCAGATAGAATTCGGCGGCAAGATCGAGGACGGCGAAGTACTCGTCGTAGAACGCCTTGGTCTGCTCGGCCTTCGCCGTGTTGCCCTTGGCGATGTTCTCGTAGAGCTCGCGATGAGCCTTGAGATGACGGTCCATGTTCATCGACATGAAGGCCATCAACTGAACGAAGCCGGGATAGACCCGCCTGCCCGCGCCGGCATAACGCGACGGCACGGTCGCGATCATGTTCTCTTCGAACCACTTGATCGACTTGCCCTTGGCCAGTTCGTTGACCTTGGTCGGCTGAATGCGGGTGTCGATCGGTCCCGCCATCAACGTCATCGAACGCGGCTGGGCCGGGTGATCGCCCTGCGCCATTACGCTCGCCGCCACCAGCGCCGACACGCAAGGCTGGCACACCGCCACCATATGCGCCCCCGGCCCGATCTTCTCGAGGAAGCGGATCAGGTGGGTGGTGTAGTCCTCGAAGCCGAAGCGCCCGGCCGATAAAGGAATGTCGCGGGCATTGTGCCAGTCGGTGATGTAAACGTCGTGCTCGGCAAGCATGGTGCGGACGGTGGCGCGCAGCAACGTCGCGAAATGCCCCGACAATGGCGCGATAATCAGAACGCGCGGCTGGGCCTGATCGATGTCTTTCCTGAAATGCAGCAGCGTGCCGAACGGCGTGACGTCGGCCGCCTCTTCAGTCACCGCAACTTCCTGGTTGCCGACGGTGACGCTGTCGATGCCGTAGCTCGGCCGCGTATGGGTCAAGGTGGCGCGCGCGATCAGTTCGTAACCGGCGCCAAGGTTGCCCCAGAACGACGGCCGCGCCGCGCCATTGAGCTGCGCGCCGACGGAGCCGGCCGCCATGGCGGCGAATTTGCGCAGCGGATCAAAGAAGTCCGACTGGGCTTGATAGGTCTGATAGAGCATCCAATCCCCGGAGGACCCCGGCGAGCCCTCAATTATCAAGGCTAATTGATTTGATGCTGCGCTGCGAGAAATTTCTTGGCAAGGGCCGGTGGGCCCCGGTACCGGCCGCGATGGGGACAAACCGCCTCCCCGATCTCGAATTCTCTTCTAAAACAATTGATTAGTCCGTACTTTCCTCTAAGCTGATCAGGCCGGGCTGCCTATCGATGAGGACATTGTAATCCCATGGATTCGTTCGCCCCTGCGAAAGCCACCCTCACCATCGCTAGCAAGAACTACGGTTCGTGGTCGATGCGCGGCTGGCTGTTGTGCAAGTTCGCCGGGCTCGAATTCGACGAGCAGCCGGTCGCCAGCGATGACCCCTCGACACGCGCCGAGTTGCTGCTGCTGTCGCCCTCTTTCCTCGTCCCGGCGCTGACCCATGATGGCGTCAAGATCTGGGACACGCTGGCGATCGCCGAATATCTCAGCGAGAACGTGCCGAACTGCACCCTGCTCCCGGCCGATCGCGAGGCCCGCGCGCATTGCCGTTCGGTCAGCGGCGAGATGCATTCCGGATTCACCAACCTGCGCTCGGCGCTACCGATGAATCTGAAAGCCCGCCATCCCGGCTTCAAGGTCTGGGTCGGTGCGCAGGCCGATATCGACCGCGTCATCTCGATCTGGCGCGAATGCCTCGCCAAGAGCAAGGGCCCGTTCCTGTTCGGCGACATGCCGACCATGGCGGATGCGATGTTCGCGCCGGTGGTGACGCGCTTCATCACTTACGATGTGAAGCTCGACTCCGATTGTGCCGCCTATTGCCAGGCGATCATGAGCGAGCCGTCGGTGAAGGAATGGATCGACGGCGCGCTGGCCGAACCCGACGAGGTGGTCGAACTCGACGTCGAGTTCTGATCGCCGCTGCCCGCTTCGTCGTCGCGCTGCCGCCACAATACTGCGACGTGATCGCGGCTCGCGTCAAACGAACGAGGAAGCGCCTTGAAATTCGCTGCGACAATGACGGCCGTTTTGGCCGCCATGACAGTTACATTTACGCCGGCCGCCCTTTGCGCCGCCGAGGCGCCCGAAAAACTCACCGCCACCGTCGAACGCACCGTGCGTCCGCTGCTCGAGCAGCACGACGTGCCCGGCATCGCCGTCGGCGTGACCATGGGCGGGCAGCAATTCTTTTTCAGCTATGGCGTCACCTCGAAGGAGTTGCAGACGCCGGTGACCAAGGACACGCTGTTCGAGATCGGCTCGATCAGCAAGACCTTCGCCGCGACGCTCGCCACCTATGCCGCGGCCACCGGCAAACTGTCGCTCGACGATCACCCCGGCCAATACATGCCGGCGCTGAAGGGCACCGCGCTCGACAAGGCAACCCTGCTTCACCTCGGCACCTACACCGCCGGCGGCCTGCCGCTGCTGTTCTCGGGCAAGATCAAAACCGAAGCCGACGCGGTCGCCTTCCTGCAAAAGTGGAAGCCGTCAGCCGCGCCCGGTACCCAGCGGCGTTATTCAAACCCGAGCATCGGCCTGTTCGGCCATGTCGCGGCGCTGGCAATGAAGGCCGATTATGCCGACCTGATCGAGCGCGATTTGCTACCGAAACTCGGCCTCTCCCACACTTTCATCCGCGTGCCGCCGGCAGCGATGGCCGATTACGCTCAGGGCTATGACCGCGCCAACAGACCGGTGCGCGCCGGCGCGGCGCCGTTCGGCGACGAGGCCTATGGCATCAAGAGCTCGGCCGCCGATATGGTCCGTTATATCGAGGCCGAGATCAGCCCGGCCGCAATCGAGCCGGCGCTGCGCCGCGCCATCGACGGCACCCATGTCGGCTATTTCAAGGTCGGTGACATGGTGCAGGGTCTCGGCTGGGAGCAATACCCCTACCCCGTGCCGCTGGAGCGTCTGCTTGCCGGCAACAGCGACATGATGGTGTTCGAGCCGAACGCCGCCACCGCGCTCAAGCCGCCCCGCGTGCCCACCGGAGCAACATTGTTCAACAAGACCGGCTCGACCCGCGGTTTCGGCGCCTATGCCGCCTTCGTGCCGGCCAAACGCATTGGCGTCGTCATTCTGTCGAACCGCAATATGCCAACGGCCGCGCGCATCTCTGCGGCGCATGCGCTGCTCGAGTCCCTCTCCGACTAAAACGCGGTCTTCTTATTGCGCCTCGCCATTACAAGAGCGCTGTCGTCCCTGCCGCTTGTTTATTAGTATTGCGCTATGGCGGCGCCTTCGATCGACGTTGACGCGATATCCCGGCAGAGCCGATGGCCGCGCCGCGTCCCGGTTCTGCTGGCCACACTGTTGCTCGGCGCCCTTGCCGCGCGACTTGGCGTAAGGCTGGCGCTGGGCGAGACCCAGTATTTCGCCCTCGGCTACTCATCGTTCTACCGGCTCGCGGAGAACATCGTTCGCGGCGGCGATGTCTGCTTCGGCGGCGCCTGCCCGCGGCCGCCGCTCTATCCGCTGTTTCTGGTCCCGGCCGTGCTGGCCGGCAAGAACTGGCTCTTCATTGTCATTCCACAGGCACTGCTCGGCACCGGGACGGCATTGGTGGCCTTTCTCATTGGCCGCGAACTATTCGACGCGCGGACCGGCCTGCTCGCCTGCGCGGCGGCCGCCTTCTATCCCTACTATGTCGTGCACGACACCGCGCTGCAGGACACCACGCTGGCGACCTTCGCGCTGGCGCTGGCCGTGTGGCTGACTTTGCGCGCGGTTCGGCTGCGACGCACCCGCGATTTCATCGCCGCCGGGCTCGCGCTCGGCGCCGTTGTTCTGGTGCGCGCGGCGCTGGCGCCGACTGTTGCGCTGGCGCTGGTCTGGATTGCCGTCGCGACGCCGGGTTCATGGCCGCTACGCTTGCGGACCTGTGCGATCGCGGCGCTTGCAGCCGGCCTTTTCGTCACGCCCTGGCTGATGCACACCGCCCGCGTCACCGGCACGCCGACCCTGACCACCGATACCGGCTACGAACTCTGGGTCGGCAACAACCCCTATACGTTCTTGCGCTTCCCACGAGACTCCATCGACGCCAGTTCCGCCGTTGCGCGTTCGCATTTCACGGCGGCCGAGCGCGAGGCCTTACGCATCTTGCCCGGTAACCCGCGCGCATGGAACGGCTGGTTCGGTCAGCGGGCCCGTGATCACATGACCGGCCATCCGCTCGAAACCATCAGGAATGCCGCGCGCAAGATCGCCATCGGCCTGTCATGGCGCATCACGCCCTATCGCGATGGCGCGGCGCAGTTGCTTTACGCTTCGGCCTATCTGCCGGTCGCCGTGCTCGGCACGATTGGCATGGTGGTGACGTGGCGGCGGCGCGAAACGCAGCTCATGGCGCTGTTGCTGATCGCCTTCGCCGGCGTCACCGCGGTGTTCTCGGCACAAACCAGCCACCGCGTTTATCTCGACGTGTTCTGGATGGTCTACGCGGCTTATGTCGTGGCCGGCATCGCCCAGACGCTCGCGCGCCGGCGATCTAGCGCTTGAGCCAGTCGCCGATCCGCTTCACCGCCTCGTGCATCTCCGGCGTCGAGCCGGCGTAGCAAAAGCGCAGGTAGTTGTGGCCGTTGACCGGATCGAAGTCGATGCCGGGGGTCGCCGCAACGCCCGCCTCGTTGAGCATGCGCTTGGCGAAATCGAGGCTGTCATTGGAGAAGCGCGACACGTCGGCATAGAGATAGAACCCGCCATCGACGGGCAAAAACTTGTCGAGACCGGCTTTCGGCAGGCCCTCGACCAGGATGCGCCGGTTCGCCTCATAGACGTGCTTGACGGCTTCCATCTCCTCGGCGCCGTCGAAGGCGGCCTCCGCCGCGATCTGCGACAGCGCCGGCACCGAGATGGCGAAGTTCTGCTGCAGGCGCTCGACCGAGCGCGTCAGCGGCTCCGGCATCACCAGCCAGCCGACGCGCCAGCCTGTCATGCAGAAGTATTTCGAGAACGAGTTGATGATCACGGCATGGTCGGACAGCTTGGCCGCCGTCTCCGCGGCGAAGGCGTAGTCGAGGCCGTGATAGATCTCGTCGGAGATCACCTTGATGCCTTCGGCTTCGGCGGCGGCGATGAGCTGCGCCAGATGCTCGCGGTCCATCATGGTGCCGGTCGGATTAGCCGGGCTGGCGATCAGCAGGCCGGCGAGCGGCTTGTCGCGGTGCGCGGCGATCAGCGCCTCCGCCGACATGACCCAGCGCGTCGCCGCCGAGGTCTCGATCAGCACCGGCTCGCAGCCGAGCGCGGTGAGGATGTGGCGGTACGGCGGGTAGCCGGGGTTGGCCAGCGCCACCCGGTCGCCCGCCTCGAACAGCGACAGGAAGGCCAGCATGAAGCCGCCCGAGGAGCCCGTTGTTACCACCACCCGCGCCGGGTCGAGGCCGAAGCCGTAGGTGTCGGCGTAATGCCGCGCGATGCGCGCGCGCAGCGACGGCATGCCGAGCGCTTCGGTATAGGCGATGCGGCTATTCAGCGCGCGCCGCGCCGCTTCGAGCGCCGTCTTCGGCGCCGGCTGGAACGGCTGGCCGACCTCCATGTGGACGATGTGACGCCCCTGGGCCTCGGCCTGCGCCGCCGCCGCCATCACGTCCATGACGATGAAGGGCGGCACATCGCTGCGCCGGGACGGAGAAATGAGATTTTTCGCCTTGTCGAGCATTTGCCTCACGTCCTGCCGGGGCATGGGTCCGCCCCGCTGCCGCCGTATTCGGCGGCTTGCTTGGGCTGGACGGATTTCGCGGTGACTCGCGGCTGCAGTATCGCCATTTCGTGATGCCTGAATGCCGCAAATGTGCAGTGGCGCCGTGCCAAATCGCTTACATTGACCCGGTTCGCCCGTGTCTCCTAAGTTCCGCGCCAACCGCCTCGAAGCACCGATAACGCCACCGCTCAGAAGATCATGGAATTGACGCGCTTACCTAACAGGACCGCTTCGCTCGCGCCAGCCGCCGGCCGGCGCATGCGGCAGGCCTTGGGCCTTCTCACCGCCGCCGCGGTGGCGCTGGCCGGCATCGGCCCGGCCGCCTCGCCCGCCGCCGCGCAACAGCGCTCGGGCGGCATGTCGGTCATTCGCGACAGCGAGATCGAGAACCTGCTGCGTGATTACGCCACGCCCATCCTGCGCGCCGCCGGCCTGGCGCAGCAGAATGTCCGCGTCGTCGTGCTCAACGACCGTACCTTCAACGCCTTCGTCATGGACGGCCGTCACATCTTCATCAATGCCGGTGCGCTGTTTGACGCCAAGACGCCGAACGAGATCATCGGCGTGTTTGCGCACGAAACGGGCCATCTCGCCGGCGGTCACCTTCTCAAGCTGCGCGAGCAACTCGCGCGCGCCCAGACCGCGTCGATCATCGCGCTGCTGCTCGGCGCCGGCGCGGCCGTGGCAGGCGGCGCCAATGCGGGCGCCGCGGCGATCATGGCGCCGCAATCGGCGATCCAGCGTTCGCTGCTGGCTTACGTTCGCACGCAGGAGGACGCGGCCGACCACGCCGGTGTCAAATTCCTCAACGCTTCGCACCAGTCAGCGCGCGGCATGATCGAATTGTTCAAGCGGCTGTCGAACGACGCGCTGTTCAACTCGCGCTATGTCGACCCCTATCTGCAAACCCACCCGATGCCGCAGGAGCGCGTCGCGGCGCTCGAAGCGGTGGCGCGGCAGAGCCCCTACTTCGACGTCAAGGATCCGCCGGCGCTCCAGGCCCGCCATGACATGATGCGCGCCAAGCTGGCCGGCTTCCTCGATCGTCCTGACTCCGTGGCGCGACGCTTCCCCATGAGCGATCAGAGCATGCCGGCGCGTTATGCGCGGGCAATCGCCGCTTATCGCCACGCCGACTTGCGCAACGCCCTCGCCCAGATCGACGGTTTGATCCAGGCGCAGCCGGGCAACGCCTATTTCCAGGAGCTCAAGGGCCAGGCTCTGCTCGAAGCCGGCCGCGGCGCCGAGGCCGTCGCGCCGCTTCGCCGGGCCGTGCAACTCTCGAACAACGCCCCGCTGATCCAGGTGATGCTGGCGCAGGCGCTGATCGGCTCGAACAACGCCGCCAGCGCCGAGGAAGCCGTCGGCCTTCTGAATTCGGCCCTGGCCCGCGAGCCGACCATTCCGGAGGCCTATGACCAACTCGCCATGGCCTATGGCCGCAAGGGCGACCTTGGCCGCGCCGATCTCGCCGCCGCGCAAGCTGCCCTTAACCGGAGTGATCTAATAACCGCCCGGCAGATCGCCGCCCGCGCCAAGGCGCGCCTGCCGGTCGGCTCGCCCCCCTGGGTGCGCGCCAACGACATCACCAACGACAAGCCGCAATCCTCCAACGCCCGCAATTGACTCTGGATAAGGACCAGCCCCGATGAAAACCGCAAGCCGCCTCCTCGCCGTATGTGCGGGCCTGTTCGCGCTGGCGCTGACGCCGCCGGCATCGGCCGCCGAGTTCTCTGGACCACAGCGCGACGAGATCGGCACGATCGTGCGCGAATATCTGATCGCCCATCCGGAAGTGCTTCAGGAAGCCATGGCTGAGCTCGAAAGGCGCTCGACAGCCGCCGAGGCCGAGAAGCACAAGGCCGCGGTGCAGCAATACGCCGAGACGATCTTTTCCTCAAAGCGTCAGGTCACCCTCGGCAATCCGAAAGGCGACGTCACCCTTGTCGAGTTCTTCGATTACAACTGCGGCTACTGCAAGCGCGCCATGGAAGACATGATGGCGCTGCTGAAGGATCCGAACCTGAAGGTCGTGCTCAAGGAATTCCCGGTGCTCGGGCCCGGCTCGGTCGAGGCGGCGCAGGTGGCGGTCGCGGTGCGCATGCAGGACCCCACCGGCAAGAAGTATCTCGCCTTCCATCAGAAGCTGCTCGGCGGCCGCGGCCAGGCCGACAAGAGCCACGCGATGGCCGCCGCCAAGGAAGTCGGCCTCGATATGGCGCGGCTGGAAAAGGACATGGCGAGCAGCGAAGTGCGCGACACCTTGCAGGAAAGCTTCAAGCTCGCCGAAGCGCTCGGCATGAACGGCACGCCGAGCTATGTCATCGGCAACAATGTCGTCATCGGCGCGGTCGGGCTCGATGCGCTGCAGGAGAAGGTCAACACCGCGCGCTGCGGCAAGGCAACCTGCTAGATTGGCGACCTGCTGATTTCTGCCGCAGCGCACTGCGGCAATCTGTTTATCCACAAAGCCGCCGGGCCGCTGGTCCGGCGGCTTTTTGCGTCTAGAATGAGCGGGAACCCGAAACGCCGGAACGGGTTGATGCGCGCATGTACACGATCGGGCTGGAAGAGGAATTCTTCGTCTTCGATGCGTCGACGCGCCGCGCCGTGCGCCGTCTCGACAAGCGCTTTCTCGTGCGCCTGAGACAAACGCTCGGCAAGTCCGTCGCCACCGAAATGCTGCAGTCGCAGATCGAAACCGTGACGCCGGTGTGCGAGACCATGGGCGAAGCGCGCGCGCATCTGGCGCGGCTGCGCCTGGCGCTCGGCGATGCGGCGCGTGAGCGCGGTCTTGGCGTTGCGGCGATGGGCACCTTTCCGCTCGCCTTCTGGCCGGAAATGATGCCGACGCAGAAAGAGCGCTACGGCGCCATCATGGACGACCTGCAGATGATCGGCCTGCGCAACATGATGTGCGGGCTGCATGTTCATGTCGCGGTGCCGGATCTCGACAGCCGCATCAATCTGATGCTGCGGCTCACGCCGTATCTGCCGTTGTTGCTGGCGCTGTCGACCTCGTCGCCGTTCTGGCAGGGCCATCTCACCGGCCTCACCGGCTATCGCCTCGCGGCTTACGACGAATTGCCGCGCACCGGCCTGCCCGAGCTGTTCCGGACCAACCAGGACTACGACGAGTATGTCGCGGCGCTGGTCGGCGCCGGCATCATCCCGGATGCCAGTTACATCTGGTGGGCGATCCGGCCCTCGGTCGCCAACCCGACGCTCGAACTGCGCATCGCCGACAGTTGCACGCGGGTGGACGATGCCATTGCCATCGCGGCGCTGTTCCGCTGCCTTGTCCGCGCGCTCGATCGCGATCGGGGCGTCAATGCCGGCTTCGACCGCGTCGGCCGCGCCGTCACCGCCGAGAACAAATGGCATGCCCAGCGCCGTGGCATCGCCGCGACCTTCGTCGAGCCGTTCTCGCGCCAGCCGATTACGGCCAGCCAGTGGCTGGCCCAGATCCGCGCCTTCATCGCCCCGGACATCGAGACCTTCGGCTGCGCCGCCGAGATCGCCCATCTCGACCGCATCGTCGCCGAGGGTTCGAGTGGCGACCGCCAGATCGCGCTGTTCAAGGCGGCGACCGCCGCCGGCCGGCCGCGCGTCGCCGCCATCCGCCAGGTCATCGACTGGGCCGCCACGGAGACGCTGGCGACGGGACAACTCGCCTCGGCGGCCTGATTTTCCTATTATTTTCCGTTATTTGCCTCGCCCATGGCGAGTTGGGCGGCGCTCTTCCCCTCGCCGCTTCGGCCACCTATAAAGCGTTCCAGCCGGTCCGCGCCCACCAGGCGCGCCGCGACCGACCACTGCCGGAATCCTTCAATGGCTCAGACGATCTACGTCCTCAACGGACCCAACCTGAACATGCTCGGTGTCCGCGAGCCGGCCAAGTACGGCTCCGCGACGCTCAAGGATGTCGAGAGCCTGTGCGCCGAAACCTGCAAGCGTTTCGGCCTCGACATGGTGTTCAGGCAGTCGAACGTCGAGGGCGAACTGGTCACCCTCATCCAGGAAGCCCGCATCAACAAGGCTTCCGGCATCGTCATCAATCCGGCGGCCTATACACACACCTCGGTCGCCATTCTCGACGCGCTGACCCTGACCGAACTGCCGGTGATCGAAGTCCACATCACCAACGTCCATCAGCGCGAAAGCTTCCGCCATCACTCCTATGTGTCGAAGGTCGCGCGCGGCGTGCTGGCCGGCTTCGGCATCCCGGGCTACGCGCTGGCCATCGAAGGCCTCGCCGGTATGATCGGCGCCAAGGAACGTTAAGAACTGCAACGTTAAGAACTGATACGCTATGCGCTTGGCCCCGGCCCAGGCCGGACCCGCGCTTCAACTCGGAACCGTTTGAATGGCAAAACCGCCGAAATCGCCTCTGGTCGACCGCGAGCTCATCCAGGAGCTGTCAAAGCTGCTCGACGAGACCGGCCTGACCGAAATCGAAATCGAGCAGGACGGGCAGCGCATTCGCGTCGCTCGCGGCAGTGTCGCCGTGACCGCGGCGGCCCCCGCGCCGCGTGCCGCGCCGGCCGCCGCGCCGCAGCCGATCACCGAGTCCGTGTCGAAGTCGATCGACCCGGCCAAGCATCCCGGCGTGGTCAAATCGCCGATGGTCGGCACCGCCTATACGGCGCCGGAGCCGGGCGCCCGCCCCTATATCGAGGTCGGCAGCAAGGTGAAGTCCGGCGAGACGCTGCTCATCATCGAAGCGATGAAGACCATGAACCAGATCCCGGCGCCGCGCGCCGGCACGGTGACGCAGATCCTGTTCGAGGACGGCCAGCCGGTCGAGTTCGGCGAGCCGCTGGTCATTATCGAGTGACGCTCCTCACGCCGCCGGGCAATCGCCATGTTCGATAAAATCCTCATTGCCAATCGCGGCGAGATCGCGCTGCGCGTGCTGCGGGCCTGCAAGGAGCTCGGCATCAAGACCGTCGCGGTGCATTCCACCGCCGACGCCGATGCCATGCATGTGCGCTTTGCCGACGAAAGCGTCTGCATCGGCCCGCCTGCGGCGAAAGACTCCTACCTCAATATTCCGGCCATTCTCGCCGCCTGCGAAATCACCGGCGCCGACGCCGTGCACCCGGGCTACGGCTTCCTGTCCGAGAATGCGCGCTTTGCCGAAATTCTCGCCGATCACGGCCTGCACTTCATCGGCCCCAAGGCCGAGCACATCCGCACCATGGGCGACAAGATCGAGGCCAAGCGCACCGCCAAGCGCCTCGGCATTCCGGTCGTGCCCGGCTCGGACGGTGGCGTCACCGACGATGCCGAGGCCGCCCGCGTCGCCAAGGAAATCGGCTTTCCGGTGCTGATCAAGGCCGCGGCCGGCGGCGGCGGCAAGGGCATGCGCGTTGCGCGCTCGGCCGACGAACTGTCCAGCGCCCTGTCCACCGCGCGCTCCGAAGCCAAGGCCAATTTCGGCAGCGACGCCGTCTATATCGAGAAATATCTCGGCAAGCCGCGCCACATCGAAATCCAGGTGCTGGGCGACGGCCGCGGCAACGCCATCCATCTCGGCGAGCGCGATTGCTCGCTGCAGCGCCGCCATCAGAAGGTGCTCGAGGAAAGCCCCTCGCCCGCGCTCAATGTCGCCGCGCGCGACAAGATCGGCGAGATCGTCGCCAAAGCGATGCGCGAGATCCAGTATCTCGGCGTCGGCACCGTCGAATTCCTGTACGAGAACGGCGAGTTCTATTTCATCGAAATGAACACCCGCATCCAGGTCGAGCATCCGGTGACCGAAATGATCACCGGCATCGACCTGATCTTCGAGCAGATCCGCGTCGCCGCCGGCGCCGAACTGACGCTCAAGCAGAGCGACATCAACTTCCTCGGTCACGCCATCGAGTGCCGCATCAATGCGGAGAATCCGGTGTCATTCCGCCCCTCGCCCGGCAAGATCCTGCACTATCATCCGCCCGGCGGCCTCGGCGTGCGTATCGATAGCGCGGTGTATCAGGGCTACACCATCCCACCTTATTACGACTCGCTGGTCGGCAAGCTCATCGTTCACGGCAAGACCCGCACCGAGGCGCTGATGCGGCTCAAGCGCGCGCTGGACGAAGTCGTGGTCGATGGCATCGAGACGACGCTGCCGCTGTTCCGCGCGCTGGTGCGCGAGACCGACATCATCAACGGCGACTATCACATCCACTGGCTCGAGCAGTTCCTCGCCCAGGGCGGCATGGAAGAAAGCCAGCCGCTGTCCTCGTGACAGCGGCCGGCTAGTAGCCCCGCCTCAGAACCGGTAATTGAGACCGGCGCGCACCAGATCGAATTTCAAATCGGCGTTCATATACGAGCCCGGGCCGCCGATGATGCCGGCCAGGTAGCTGCTCTTGTTGCCGAGGTCGACGTGGAGATACTCGACCCTCGCGCTCCAGTTTTCGCGCACGGCCATCTCCACGCCGCCGCCGAGCGTCCAGCCGACATGGGTTGCGGTGTCGCTTATCCTCACATTGTTGGCGAGGTCGTTCACCTCGAGCTTGTTCTTGCCGAAGGCAAAGCCGCCCGCGACATAGGGCATGACGCGGTCGAAGGCATAACCGATGCGGCCGCGCGCGGCGCCGAACCATTCCAGCTTGTTGGTCGTCGTGACCGTCGTTGTCGGGATCAGCGCGGTGCCGCTGACATCGGCGTAGTTCATCTCGACCTCGACGCCGAACACGGCCGGTCCGGTCTGCCAGTTGTAGCCGAGCTGCACACCGCCAATGAAGCCGTCATACTTCGACGATAACGGATTGGTCGCGCCGCCGACGGCGAGAAACGAGTCGGCGTCGCCGAACGCATAGCCCGCGTTCACCCCCGCATACACACCCGACCATGTGAAGGCGCGGGTCGGCGAGAACACCTTGTTGACCGGCGAAACATCGGCCGCCGCGACAGGCATGATGCTCGCAGACAGAAGACCGGCGGCGGCGAAGCCGGACAGGATTGTCTTGCTGATGTTCATTGTCGTCCTTCTGAACTCGATTGATTGGCGTTGGAAAATCAGCGGCCATCATGCCGCAGGGATTGAGAAATCGCGTTGTCCGCCAGCGCATCGGTTTTGGACTCCCGCACGCAATACCTACGTTTTTCAACGCTCTGTGGTATTCTCATCACGGCGGTAATTAAGCGCATGGAATTTGGATTTTTGCGCAACGCGCCGGCACACTCGGCGTCGAGGCTTGAATCGGAATAATTGAAATAAAAGCGTACTGGAAATGCCTATCTTCTCGACCGACCAATTCACCGCTCAATTAAATGACGGCCAACGCTTCGCGCATTGGCACGAGCAATACACGGCGCAATTCGGCCTGCTCGACGCCACGCCGATCGAGGACCGGCCTTTTGCGGCGCATCTCGAATTCGCGCAGTTCGGCCCGGTAGCGGCAGCCTGGTTCACCGGTTCTCTGGCGCGTGTACGCCGCTCCCGCCATGAATTGAGTCTTGATGCGCGCGACGAGTTGTTTCTCTTTTTCAATCGCGGCCATCATCCAATGACGATCGCGCAGCGCGGCCGCGAGCAGGTGGTGCAGCCCGGCATGCCGGCGCTCTTGAACTACTACGAGGACGGCGAAAGCCGGTTTGCCGGCGATCACGCCTGGACGGCCTTCACAGTGCCGCGAGAAAAGCTGCAGGCGCTTGTCCGCAATGTCGAAGACCTCGTCGCCGCGCCGCTCGATGCGCAAAGCGAGGTCATGATCCACTTGCGTCGCTACGCCGAATTTCTACAGGGAGCCGACGAGCCCGGCCGCGACCCGTCGTTGGCCGGACATGTCGGCCAGTCACTTCTCGACCTTGTCTCCCTCGCCCTGGGCGCGAGCCAGGACGCCGCCGAGGTGGGCCGCCAGCGCGGCCTGCGGGCGGCCCGTCTGCGAGCCGTGATTGGCGAGATCGAGGCCGGCTTTGCCGACCCCGGATTTTCGCCCACGCTGGTCGCCCGCAAGCTGCAATTGTCACAGCGTTACCTGCAGGACCTGCTCGCAGACACCGGAGCGAGTTTCGTCGAGCGTGTCGGCGAACTGCGCCTGCAGAAGGCGCGGCGCATGCTGAGCGAGCCTGGCTGCGATACGATGCCGATCTCGGACATAGCCTATGCCTGCGGGTTCAACGAAGTCCCCTATTTCAATCGCTGTTTCCGCAAGCGCTTCGGAGCCACGCCGCGGTCTTTCCGCAACGAGCGGGCCTGATCGGATCGCCCCGCCGCGCGCAATCGACAGCCGCATTGCCTAAGTCTATACCTCCGGATGTCACGACTCGCTGGGAGCGTCCCACCGTGCCGACAGTCGCAAGTCCCATCAGCCGCTTTTTCGTTCCGCGGGTGCAACCCTTTTGGAACCCGGCGCTTATGTTAATCCGGTTGGACGGTTCCAGCCATGGAACCACGGTTAGCTGATGCCCTGGCGGAAACCGCTCTTCGCGATTGATCAAAGCAAGCTGCAGCCCATTCTCCTGGGCATCGCGTTCGCCGTGCTGGTTGCCATCAGCATAACGACCGCCTTCGTGGTCAACCGCGCCGGCGACGACGCCGAGAACCTCAACCACACCCTGCAGATCCAGGACCGCCTGACCAACGTCTTGCTGATCATGCGGCGGGCCGAAAGCGGTCAGCGCGGCTATCTGCTCACAGGCCGCACCGACTATCTGACTGACTACAGCTCGGCCGCTCCCCGCATTGGTCCGTCGATCGACGAGTTGCGTCAGGCGGTTGGCGATGACCCTGCTCTCAAACCGACCGTGGAGAAGATCGAGACCCTCAGCCGCCCGAAAATCGAGGAAATGGCGCGCACCATCGACATGGCCCAGCGCGGCGACAGGGCGGGCGCGCTTGAACTCGTCGCCAGCGATGTCGGTCGCAATACCATGGAGGAAGTGCGCCAGACCGTCGCCGAGGCCGTCGCAGCGCAGCGCATGGTCCGGACCGAACGCGCGGAGATCAGCGACCGCACCAATAATGTGCTGCTCTTCCTGACCATCGGCGGCAGCTTGTTCGTCGTCGCAATCGGCGCGGTGTCCATCTTCCTCGTGCGCCGCAACGCCCGCCGGGCCGAGATCGCCCGACAGGAACTGGCCGGCACAAACGCCAATCTCGAGCGGATCGTCGAGTACCGCACTGCCGATCTCACCGAGGCCAACGAAGAGATTCAGCGTTTCGCCTATATCGTCAGCCACGACCTGCGCTCGCCGCTGGTCAATATCATGGGCTTCACATCAGAACTTGAGGCCCTGCGGCAGGATATCTTCGCCGAGGTGGAACGGCTCCGGGCCGAGGTGGCGACACTCAAAAACGAGGCCGAAGCCGTCCAGGATGCCGATACCACCGTCCAGCTCGGCCGCGACTTTGACGAGGCCATCGGCTTCATCAAGACCTCGATCGCCAATATGGACCGGCTGATCAATGCCGTTCTTCGCCTTTCCCGAGAAGGTCGGCGTCAATTCAACCCAGAGCAGGTCGACATGGATGCGCTGATTAGCGGCATCGTCGAGACCGTCAGCCACCGGGCGGCGGAACTTTCGGCCACCCTGCGCGTTGAGGCCTTACCGCCAGTCGAGACCGACTTGCTCGCGGCGCAACAGATTTTTGGGAATCTTATTGATAATGCTCTTAAATATGGCCGCGATGACGAAAAGCTGCAAATCGACATTCGTGGCCGCCTGACCGCCACACATGCGATATACGACGTTCAGGACAACGGGCGGGGCATCGATCCGGCCGACTTCCAGCGAGTATTCGAGTTGTTCCGCCGCGCCGGCAAACAGGACAGGCCGGGCGAAGGCATCGGCCTCGCCCACGTTCGGGCCCTGGTTCGGCGAATGGGTGGTACGATGGGGCTGAATTCGGAACCGGGCAAAGGAAGCACCTTCACCGTGACACTGCCACGGCGCTGGGCGGGGGATAAAAGGAGCGCTGCATGAACAGCCGGACATCGGAACGCCCGGTCGAGATCGTGATGATCGAGGACGATGAAGGCCATGCGCGCCTCATCGAGAAGAACATCCGCCGGGCCGGCGTCAATAATCCGATCACCCCGTTCAAGAACGGCACTGACGGCATCAACCATCTGTTCGGCGCCGACGGCTCCGGCCTTGCCAGCAAGGGCAAGCCCCTGCTCGTCCTGCTCGACCTCAACCTGCCCGACATGACCGGCGTCGAAATCCTCGGCCGCATCAAGTCGAACGAGCACATGAAGCGCGTCCCGGTGGTGGTGCTCACCACCACCGACGACGCCCAGGAAATCCAGCGCTGCTACGATCTCGGCTGTAACGTCTACATCACCAAGCCGGTCAACTACGAGAATTTCGCCAACGCCATCCGGCAGCTTGGTTTGTTCTTCTCGGTCATCCAGGTGCCCTCGCCCGAGTAAGCACCATGCCCCGCAAGGTTCTCTATATCGACGATGATCAAGGCCTGTGCGCGCTGGTCAAGCGCAGCCTGGGCCGCGACGGCATTGAGGTCATAACCGCCCGCGACGGCGAGGAAGGCCTCAAACTGCTCGGCGAACACCCCGACTTTGACGTCGTCGCGGTCGATCTCTACATGCCCGGCCTGTCCGGCGCCGAACTGACCGAACGCATCAACGCCATGCCCAATCATCCGCCGGTCATCGTCGTGACCGGCGCGCAGGACACCCGCATGGCCGTTGCCGTCCTCAAGGCCGGCGCCTTCGACTATGTCGTCAAGGACGTCCAGGGCGAATTCATCTTCCTGCTGAAGTCCGCGTTCCATGCCGCCGTCAATGCCATGCGCATGCGGCGCGCCAAGGAGGCCGCCGAAGCCGAGGTGCGCGAAGCCCGCGACCGCTTTGAGGCGCTGGCTGCCGAGCGCGCGCTGCTGATGCGCGAAGTCAATCATCGCGTCGGCAACAGTTTGCAGCTCATCGCCTCGCTGCTCACCATCCAGTCGAACGCCGCCAGCAACGCCGAGGTCAAGGAAGCCCTCAGTGACGCCACCGGCCGCGTCATGGCGGTGGCGCAGGTGCATCGCCGTCTCTACACCTCCGATGATGTCCAGGCTGTCGCCATCGACCTTTATCTCGAAGCGCTGGTCGAGGATTTGCGCCGCTCCGCCGAGGGCGGTGCGCTGGCGCAACTGTCCCTGCGCGCCGAACCGATCGCGGCCACGCCCGATCACGCAGTCGCCATCGGCATGATGGTCAACGAGCTCGTCACCAATGCGCTGAAATATGCCTATCCCGACGGAAAGGGCGCCATTCGCGTCGCGTTGCGCCGCGACGGCGACAGCCGCGGCATTCTTGTGGTCGAGGATGACGGCGTCGGCATCGCGCCGAAAGGCGGGCCGAAATCGACCGGGCTCGGCCAGCGCATCGTGCGCGCCATGGCCGAGAAGATCCGTGCCCATATCGAGCAGGACCACAGCCATCGTGGCACGCGCATCGTGGTGACGTTTGATTTGTCCGGTGCGCCGGCGCCCCACTCGACAGAGTCGCAGTCCAAGACGGCGGCGTAATCCGTCTCGCTCAGTGCGAGGGCTCGGTGAGCCTCGCCAGCAGCGCGCAGACCTCGGCCGGCCGGTACGGCTTCGGCACGAACAGCGAGCGTGTCACCATGCCGTCGAGCCCGAACGCGGCGTAGCGCCCTGAGGCATAGACGATAGGCAGTTCAGGCCGCATCGCACGGGCGCGGACAGCGAGGTCCCGGCCATCGACATTGCCGGGCAGATTGACGTCGGTGAACAGAAGGGCGATTTCAGGCTCCCCCTCAAGCCAGCTGATCGCCTCCTCGCCTGTGCCCGCTTCCAGCACGTCGAAGCCGTAGTCGCGCAATTCGTCGGCGACGATGGCGCTGATGAGGACGTCGTCCTCTACCAGCAGCACCTTGGTCGGTTGCGGTCCGCGGCCCATGGCGTCCTCGGCATGCATTCGGTTTCAGATGAACGGCAACGCCAGGACGCAAGCAAATGTTCAAGCTGACTAAAATTTGAGGCAATGATGGTAAGCGATAGCTTAATATTTCGGAACCTCAAGTTTCGGTTTAAGATGAAGTGATGGCCAGCCGCGATAATCCCCCGTTCGAGATCACGCCGGATGTGCTGCTCAAGGCTTACGCTTGCGGCATCTTCCCGATGGCGGAGACGGCCGACGATCCGGCGCTGTACTGGATCGAACCCGAGCAACGCGGCATCATTCCGCTGTCGGGGTTCCATGTATCGGCACGGCTGGCCCGCACCGTCCGCTCCACGCCCCTCACCGTCCATGTCGACCGCGACTTCGATGCCGTGATCGACGGCTGCGCCGCGCCGGCGCCCGACCGCGACCGCACCTGGATCAACGAGCGCATCCGCAAGCTCTATCGCGGCCTGTTCGACCGCGGCCATTGCCATACCGTCGAGATTCATGACCGAGGGGCACTTGTCGGGGGCCTGTACGGCGTCACGCTCGGCCGCGCCTATTTCGGCGAGAGCATGTTTCATACCGTGCGCGATGCATCCAAGATCGCGCTGGTGCATTTAATGGCGCGGCTCAAGGCCGGAGGCTTCACGCTGTGCGATACGCAATACGTCACCGACCACCTCCGCAGCTTCGGCGCCGTCGAGGTATCAAAGAAGCGCTATCACAGGATGTTGGAAGAAGCGCTGGTCGGCACGGCGGACTTCGCCGCGCTGCCGGTCGACCGCCCGGTCACCGGCGCCGAGGCGCTGGCGATTTTGGAAGGCTGAGTTAGCGCATGAAACATTGAGGTTGCGGCACAAACCGTTCGTTCCCGCGAAAGCGGGAACCCAGAAACCTCACGGACATGCTTATAATTTTGGCCTCTGGTCCCCGCTTTCGCGGGGCCCAACGGTGGTGGCGCGATTCAATCCAAGAGGATGGACTTTAGCGCAGCGGCGGCGGCAGCGTTCCCGCCGGCTGTTGCGGGCGCGGAGCCGGGCGCGCCTGCGGTTGGGGCGTTCGCTGCGCCGGAGCGGCGGCCGGCTTGCGCCCCGCCTGGCCCTCGCCCGCTTCCGCAACGTTCGGGCTGGTGCCGCCTTTGCAGTCCGTCAGCCACACGTCGTAGGTCGGATGCTCGACCGCGTTGAGGCCCGGGCTCGCCGCGAACATCCAACCGGAGAAGATGCGCTTGATCTCACCGTTCAGCGTCACTTCGTCGACCTGGGTGAAGGCGTCGGTGTTCGGTGTCTCGGTCGGCGGCCGCGAATAGCACACGCGCGGCGTCACGCGCAGCGCGCCGAACTGCACGGTCTCGTCGATGGCGACATCGAACGAAATGATGCGACCGGTGATCTTGTCGAGTCCGTTGAACACCGCAGTCGGATTGGCGATGCGCTGCGGCGGCGGCTCGACCACAATTTCATCGCCGGGCTGTGGCGAGGTATCGGCCGGCTGCTGCGACGTGCCGGGCGGTTGACGCTGCCCCGGCGGCAGGCCGGGGAGCGTCTGCGTGGGATTGGTGTTGGCGTTGTTCTGCGGCTGCTGGCCCGGAGGCGCATTAGGTGCAACGGGCGTCATAGGTGTGAGATCACCGGGGCCGGAATTCGTGCCCGGCAACGGCGCCAGTTCATCCGACTGGATACCGCCGCGGCCCGGCCGGCTCGACGGCGGCAGATTCATCGGAGCAGGCAGCGGCTGCGCCGGCGGGAGATCTGGATTGACCCAATTGCCCGATTGCGTGGCGGTGGCGCCGCTCTGAATGTCCCTACCCCGGCCGAGATCGGCGGGCGGCACATAAGGGCCCTGTGGTCCCTGCTGCGGCTGACCGCGCGGCACAGCACCAGGCGGCCGCGGCGGCGGATCGCTGAAGAGATCGGTGAACTGGGCGAGCGCAGGGCCCGCACCAAGAAGCACCATCATCGCTATCGCTGGAAGCCGGACCCGGGCCATAAATGTCGCTTGATCAGGGGTTCTCGTGGCGGAGCGCCGCGCGTGGATTCGCCCGCGCGCGCTGACGGTCCGGTTAACACGGTGAATGCGGCGGCGGAAGGGCGGCCTGAATAGTGCAGCTACCGCGCCAATCCGGCGTCGGCTGCGCGCCCCGATACCGATCAGCTTTCCGGCGACCAGGCCTTGTAGTCACCGGTTGCCTGCGGGCGGCGGCCCGCGGCCAAAGTCGAGCCCTGCGGCCGGTAAGCGCCCGGCGTACCGGTCAGGTTCGGCCGGTGCGGCTTCTGCCACTCGCGCGGCTGGTAGTTCTCGTCGGTCGGCGGAACCTCGACGGTGTGATGCATCCAACCATGCCACGACGGCGGGATGGTGCTCGCCTCGGCGTAGCCATTGTAGATCACCCAGCGGCGCTCGAACTGCAGCGTCGGGTCGATCTTGCCGCCTTTGGTCCGGTAATAGGTATTGCCGAACTCGTCGTTGCCGACCTTCTCGCCATAAAGGCGGGTCCACAAATCGGTGCCGAAGGTGGACGAATTCCACCAGGTGAAGAACTTCAGGAGGAAACTTTTCATCGCCGACGCGCATTTCCGTTGCGAGACGGGCGCGTTGTGACACCTCGGCACGCCCATGTCCAGCGCACCGCCGGCGCATTTCCTGACATTTTCATGCTGTTTTGAGGGGTTGCATCCCACATGGATTCGCTGAGATCGACATTGGCCCTTATCGCCGGATGGCTTGCCTGGCTGCCGGATCCGGTCGTCGCCATCGCGATTGTCGCGCTGGCCGTCATCATCGCCTATTCGCTGCACCGGACGGTGCGGCGGCTGCTTCGCAAGGTCCTGGCGCCGCGCTTTCCCTACGCCGTCACCGTTATTCAGCAAATGCGCGGGGTGACACGGCTCGGCATCGTGTTGTTGGCGTTGTCGGTCGCGGTGCCGGCGGCGCCGTTCGATTCGCAGACGGCGGAATGGATCGGCCGCCTCATGTTGATCGCGCTGATCGCCATGATCGGCTGGGCGGCGATGACGGCGCTGAAAATCGCAGCGGACCTCTATCTCCTCCAGTTCCGCATCGATACCGAGGACAACCTTCTGGCGCGCAAGCACTATACCCAGGTCCGGGTGCTGCTGCGCACGCTGGACGTCCTGATCATCATCCTGACGATCAGCGCCGCGCTGATGACCTTCGAGCCGGTGCGCCAATACGGCGTCAGCCTGTTCGCCTCGGCCGGCGTCGCCGGCCTGGTCGCCGGTCTCGCCGCCCGGCCGGTGCTGTCGAACCTGTTCGCCGGCGTCCAACTCGCCATGACCCAGCCGATCCGCATCGACGATGCCGTCATCGTCGAGGGCGAATGGGGCACCGTCGAGGAGATCACATCCACCTATGTAGTCGTCAAAATCTGGGACTGGCGGCGTCTGATCGTGCCGCTGACCTATTTCATCGAGAAGCCGTTCCAGAACTGGACCCGCGAGGCCTCGGCGCTGATCGGCGCCGCCATGCTTTATGTCGACTACCGCGCGCCGGTCGGCGTCATCCGCAACAAGCTCCAGGACATTGCCAAGGCCTCGCCCGCCTGGGACGGTCAGGTCGTCGGCCTCCAGGTCACCGACTGCCGGGAAGAAACAATGGAATTGCGCTGCCTTGTCAGCGCGCCCTCCGCCGGCAAGGCCTTCGAGCTGCGCTGCGAGGTGCGCGAGAAGCTGGTCGACTTTCTGCAGCGCGAGCACCCCGAGGCCCTGCCCCGCAAGCGGGCGGATCTGACGCTAAACGGCGATGCCCTGCCGACCGCCAACCGGCCTCAGGCGGCCGGCCGGTCAAAGCTCTCACAAGCCGCCCCCTGACCGATCAACGCAACCTATGATATACTTATTATTAGATACCCGCCAAGGTGGCGGACGGTCTAAAGTGCGCCTTCCCGGACGCTTTCGCATGTCACGAGGCCCCACAGAGCCTGTCACCATCGGGGGATTTCATGGCCATCAACGGCATCATCGAAACCGGCAGCCATTTCGGCACCGTCAACACCTTCGCCACCTTCAGCAAGACCATCAACTTCAGTTCGTCCACGGTCCTCGCCACGCCCTGGCTTCAAGGCTTCAGCGTCAATGACGATGACGGCGGCGTCGGCCTCAATGTAAAGAGCTTCAAGACATCGAGCGGCACGACGACCGGCCCGTTCGCGCCGGGCGTCTTCGCGTCGAACTGCACCAGCGTGACCTTCAACATGTCGACCAACGACTGCATCGTGGACGCCATTTTCCGCGTCTACTTCTTCTGATCGGGAGAGACCATTATGGCCAGCGTCGGTACACTTGAAGTCGCCAACGAAAGCGCGGTCGCGATCTACAACGCCAAGACCGGCGAGATCGTGCATCGCCACGAGGTTCTCACCCTTCGCGGCGGCACGCATCCCGACCCCAAGACGATCGAGCGCGAGGCGCATGCCGAGTTCAAGGCAGCCCAGCCTTCGTTCAAGGCCGAAGTCGCAACCCTGCATTTCGATCCGGCCAAGCTCAAACCGGACGCACTTTACAAAGTGAACGTCAAAACCGGAGCGCTGGTCGAACGCGCGGCGCCAAAAAAGAGCAAGACGCGCTGATCACTGAGCGGGGCCCCTTCTTCCGACGGTGACTGTCGACGGCAGCCGCGGTGCGCGCCGTGGCTCGACGGACTGTCAGTCGATGATGTGCTGCTTGCCGTCCTGCTCCAGACGAGCCAGCCCTTCCTTCATGGCCTTCAACTGCTCGGGCGTATGGCCCTGCCAGTTGGTCACCTCCGCGATGATCCTGAGCGGCTCCCGCGAGCGATACGATCGCGTCGGATTGCCGGGGAATTTCTTGTCGGTCAGATTGGGGTCGTCGAAGACCGGCCCGGTCGGCTCGACGACATAGATCCGCTGCGGTTCGTCACCAGCGGCGAGTTCGGCCCCCCAGATCGCCGCATCGAGCGTCGCCGAGAAATAGACCCACGACAGCGGCCGGTCTTTCGCGAAGTTGGACGAACGGCCGACGACGATCATGTCGCCGAGCCGCAGGTTGGCCCTCGTGCCGTGGAAATACGACTGTGCAAACACGGTGGCCGCAGCAGACATCGTCCAAAACTCCCTGGAGTGGAAAAGGCGGCTATTCGTATCGCGAGTGTGCCGCAACTCCATCAAGTGTGAGTGCGGGTTTCAGTTCAACGCGATGGGCTAAGCGGCCGGGACTGCGCGAGCCTACGACCCTCGCCATTGCGTTTGCCCGGATTCTGGCGCTATGGTGCCCGCGAATTCAGCAATGCTCCCGTTGTTTGAGCATTTCCGCTGGAAACGAGATGACAGTGCCGGGAAATGAGAAGGCGGGCTCCTTACAGGTCCGCCTTTTCTCATGGTTGGAGCGTCCGCGATTCCTTTGCAAAGCCTCAAGACCACAACAGGTTGGGCCTTCCACAGGGGTGGGACACTGCATCCCGCTGGTCAGCGCGCCGCACCCACAGGCTAAGCGCCTGACCTCAAACCGAGAATCATCGACTCCCGCCCGGGTTCCCCCATGTTTATCCCGGGCTTATCCCCGGCCCTGCCTATCCGAAAAGAAGCTGTGGGTTGTCGGCAAGGCCCCATTTTCCGTCATTTTTGCGTCACGGCCCTAGGCATAAAAACCTAGGCCGCCGCTCAAAAAAAACGGCTTCACGCTCCGCCCGCGAGAGCCATACTCCCCACCGTGTTCGCGGGACGTTGTCCCCGTCTTTCACCTAACTGACACAAGACTTAGGGATTTAGTTACCCGGACCCACTATCTGTTGTTGACGTCGGCAGTGAGTCCACATAGCTTTGTGACAGTACGGTGTGGGTGATGAGTTCCCGTTTTGCGTTCCCGCCGGAACCTCCAAACCGACGCGATGTCAGGTTTTTGAGCCCCGAAACATGCCCTTCGGTCATGACTCGGGGAACGGGTGAAGTTTGCGTGCCGGGTCCCTCGGGGGCCGGCGGTACCGGGTGCCGGTTCAAAGAACCCCGGGCCGCATCAAGGGTTGGTGTCAGACAGGGTTTTGAGTTGTCGGAAGGCGGACAGGAACAGGTCCGTCTGGAATAATCGTCGGCGGCCGCTGAGCCGCCCGGAATTTTGGGGACTACGAAGATGCGGATCGAACGGCGCTACACCAAGGATGCTGGCCAGGCTTACGCGGGCATCCAGTTCCGGCTGACCACCTCCGAGATCAAGAATCCCGACGGCTCCGTTGTCTTCAAGCTGGACAATGTCGAGGTTCCGGAATTCTGGTCGCAGGTCGCGTCCGACGTTCTCGCGCAGAAGTATTTCCGCAAGGCCGGCGTGCCCGCGCGCCTCAAGAAGGTCGAAGAGAACTCCGTCCCCTCTTTCCTGTGGCGCTCCGTGGCCGACGAGGCCGCGCTCGAAGCTTTGCCCGAGAAGGAACGCTATATCGGCGAGACCTCGTCCAAGCAGGTGTTCGATCGTCTGGCCGGCACCTGGACCTATTGGGGCTGGAAAGGCGGCTACTTCGCCAGCGAAGACGACGCCCAGGCTTTCTATGACGAGCTGCGCTTCATGCTCGCCAACCAGATGTGCGCGCCAAACTCGCCGCAGTGGTTCAACACCGGCCTGCACTGGGCCTACGGCATCGATGGCCCCGGCCAGGGCCACTATTACGTCGATTACGCCACCGGCAAGCTGACGAAATCGAAGTCGTCCTACGAGCACCCGCAGCCGCACGCCTGCTTCATCCAGTCGATCTCCGACGATCTGGTGAACGAAGGCGGCATCATGGACCTGTGGGTGCGCGAAGCCCGCCTGTTCAAATACGGCTCGGGCACCGGCACCAACTTCTCCAACCTGCGCGGCGAAGGCGAGCGCCTGTCGGGCGGCGGCAAGTCGTCGGGCCTGATGAGCTTCCTCAAGATCGGCGACCGGGCCGCCGGCGCCATCAAATCGGGCGGCACCACGCGCCGCGCGGCCAAGATGGTCATCGTCGACGCCGACCATCCGGATATCGAGAAGTACATCGACTGGAAGGTGCAGGAAGAGCAGAAGGTCGCGGCGCTGGTCACCGGCTCCAAGCTCAACCAGAAGCACCTCAAGGCCGTGATGAAGGCCTGCGTGAACTGCGAAGGCTCGGACGACGACTGCTTCAACCCGGAAAAGAACCCGGCGCTGAAGCGCGAGATCAAGCTCGCCCGCAAATCCTACGTTCCGGACAACCTGATCAAGCGCGTCATCCAGTTCGCCAAGCAGGGCTACACCGATATCGACTTCCCGATCTACGACACCGATTGGGACAGCGACGCCTATCTCACCGTGTCGGGCCAGAACTCGAACAACTCGGTGCGCGTTGACGACCAGTTCCTCAAGGCGGTCGAAGCCGACGGCAAGTGGGACCTGACGTTCCGCAAGAACGGCAAGGTCGCCAAGACCGTGCAGGCGCGCGAATTGTGGGAAAAGATCGGCCACGCCGCCTGGGCCTGCGCCGATCCGGGCCTGCAGTTCCACACCACCGTGAACGACTGGCACACCTGCCCGGCCTCCGGCGAAATCCGCGGCTCCAATCCGTGCTCCGAGTACATGTTCCTCGACGACACGGCCTGCAACCTCGCCTCGCTGAACCTCCTCACCTTCCGCGACGGCAAGACCGGCGCGTTCGATGTGGAGAGCTACGAGCACGCGGTGCGCCTGTGGACCGTCGTTCTGGAAATCTCGGTGCTGATGGCGCAGTTCCCGTCCAAGGAAATCGCCCAGCTTTCTTATGAATTCCGCACGCTCGGCCTCGGCTACGCCAACATCGGCGGCCTGCTGATGACCTCCGGCATGTCGTATGACTCCGACGAAGGCCGCGCCTATGCCGGCGCCCTCACCGCGATCATGACCGGCGTGTCCTACGCGACCTCCGCCGAAATGGCGGAGAAGCAGGGTCCGTTCCCGGGCTACAAGAAGAACCGCGAGCACATGCTGCGCGTGATGCGCAACCACCGCCGCGCCGCTTACGGCGAGCGTCAGGGCTATGAGAAGGTCTCGCAGGCCCCGGTGCCGCTCGACCATGCCTCGTGTCCCGACCAGAAGCTGGTCGTTCACGCCAAGGCGGCGTGGGACCGCGCCATCGAACTCGGCGAGAAGCACGGCTATCGCAACGCGCAGTCCACCGTGATCGCGCCGACCGGCACGATCGGCCTCGTGATGGATTGCGACACCACCGGCATCGAGCCCGACTTCGCGCTGGTGAAGTTCAAGAAGCTGGCCGGCGGCGGCTACTTCAAGATCATCAACCGCGCCGTGCCCGAGGCCTTGCGCACGCTCGGCTACTCCGAAGCGCAGATCGCCGAGATCGAGGTCTATGCCGTGGGCCATGGCTCGCTGGCGCAGGCCCCGGGCATCAACCACACCACGCTGAAGGCCAAGGGCTTCACCGACGAGATCATCGCCAAGATCGAGAAGGCATTGCCGACCGCCTTCGACATCAAGTTCGTCTTCAACAAGTGGACCATCGGCGAAGCCTTCTGCCGCGATGCCCTGGGCATTTCGGCGGAGCAGCTCGCCAACCCGGCCTTCGACCTCCTCGCCGCGCTCGGCTTCTCCAAGCGCGAAGTGGAAGCGGCCAACATCCATGTGGCCGGCGCGATGACCGTGGAAGGCGCGCCGCACCTCAAGCTCGAGCACTATCCGGTGTTCGACTGCGCCAACCCCTGCGGCAAGATCGGCAAGCGCTATCTGTCGGTGGACAGCCACATCAAGATGATGGCGGCGGCCCAGCCCTTCATTTCGGGCGCGATCTCCAAGACCATCAACATGCCGAACGAGGCCACTGTCGAGGACTGCAAGGAGGCCTATCTCCTGTCCTGGAAGCTGGCGCTGAAGGCCAACGCGCTGTACCGCGACGGCAGCAAGCTCTCGCAGCCGCTGAACTCGCAGCTCATCGCCGACGAGGAAGACGAGGACGACGCGATCGAGGCCTTCCTCGACAAGCCGGCCGCGGCCCGCGCCGCCATCGCCGCCGAGAAGGTGGTCGAGAAGATCGTCGAGCGCGTCACCGTGCTGCGCGAGCGCGAGAAGCTGCCCTCGCGCCGCAAGGGCTACACGCAGAAGGCCGTGGTCGGCGGCCACAAGGTCTATCTGCGCACCGGCGAATATGACGACGGGCGTCTCGGCGAGATCTTCGTCGACATGCACAAGGAAGGCGCGGCGCTCCGCTCCTTGCTCAACAACTTCGCCATCGCCATTTCGCTCGGCCTGCAATACGGCGTGCCGCTCGAGGAATATGTCGATGCCTTCACCTTCACCCGCTTCGAGCCGCAGGGCCCGGTGCAGGGCAACGACACCATCAAATACGCCACCTCGATCCTCGATTACGTCTTCCGCGAACTGGCGGTGTCGTATCTGGAGCGCTACGACCTCGCCCATGTCGATCCGAGCCAGGGCTCGTTCGACGCGCTGGGCGCCGGCGAGAGCGAAGGCAAGGCGGCGCCGAACTTCATCTCCAAGGGGCTGACGCGCTCGCGCGCCGACAAGCTCCAGGTGGTGACGAGCCCCGTCTCGTCCGGCTCGGGTGCCGCCTCGGCGGTGGCGACCGCGAAGGTGACGGCTTTTGCCGGTGCGCACGCCGCGACGGCCCTCAAGGCCGAGCCGGAGCAGAAGCTCTCCCCGGCCCAGCAGCTCGAAGTCGGCAATGTTCAGGTGGCGGCCGCCGTGGCGCAGCCTTCCGCCAAGGCCCTCGCCTCCGAGCGCCGCGCCGAAGCCAAGGCCAAGGGCTATGAAGGCGAGATGTGCGGCGAATGCGGCAACTTCACCCTGGTGAGGAACGGCACCTGCATGAAGTGCGACACGTGCGGAAGCACGAGCGGGTGTTCGTGAGGGGAGACACGCTTATGGGCAACTCAGTTCTCGCCTCGGAAATTCAGCGCGTCATTCGCAATGAGCTAGACGATTGTGAAAGAGCTATTCGACGCGAGGATAGCAGTCGCGCACTGAGTGAACTCGACGACGCCGTTCGAAAACTTAAGCGCATCGCGAGCCGACTACTGAGTGCGGCCGCATAGCGTTGACACCTCCCGCGCAAACGGATTGTCGGCACCGATGAGCCAAAAAAAGGGGCGGCCCATTAGGTCGCCCCTTTTTTTGAGATACTATTTACTACAGCATCGCTACGTTTATCATAGGCTGTTTAGCGCACGCATTACAACACCAAGCAATGTGACGCCGCCATGACTGCGACTCATGCCCGAAACTGCGAATGCGCTATTTGTAAATACGAAAAGCCATTTGATATACCCGAACACTTCCTCCAAAAACTCTCCTCAGGTGACTTGGTCGTATTCGCTGGCGCAGGCATCAGCACAGAGAACAAGACCCATTCGGGAAGCACCTTTTACGAAAAAATTCACGACGAGCTGAATCTCAAGCCGGACGCGTCGCCATCATTCCCAGAACTAATGTCCCAATTCTGCGAGCAACCAGACGGGCGGATCAAGCTAATAGAGAGGATAAAGCGCCGACTTGACTATTTCTCATCATTCGACCAGTTTTACGATCGAATGTCTCGATTTCATCGGGCATTAGCTCCCTTATTTATGATAACAGATGTCGTCACCACGAACTGGGATGACTTCTTTGAGCGAGAGTGTAACTTCACCCCGTTCGTATACGACAGCGATCTCGCCTTTTGGGACGCCAGCAGCCGACGCATAATGAAGATTCATGGATCCATCACAAACTTCGGATCTATCGTTGCCACTAGCGAAGACTATCGACAGTCCTACGAACGCTTGAACGACGGCCCCCTTGGAGCACATCTCAAGTCTCTCATCGCGAGAAAAACAGTTTCCTACGTTGGATATTCACTTTCGGACGACAATTATCTGCGCCTGCTTGGCAATATCGCGAGAATGATGGGAGACAAGGTTAGGCAATCATATTTTATCTCTCCGGAAATCGATTTAGATCGCATTAAAGCAGCCCCCGTTCCACTAATACCTATTGAAACAGATGGCGCGTTCTTTTTTGAAGAAATAAGAAAGGCCAAAGGAGCCGAACTAAAGATAACTAACGAGAACGCATTCTATCATTGCATGACGCTACTTGATGAACTATCGAGCATTCACGACAAGACCGCCGCCGCATTTATAAAGACAGAGCACCCCCTGCTCATATTCGCACTGAGCTATCAAGATGGCCTAGCCCATGCCTTGCAACGAATTATCCGCATGAGAAAGGCAGGCGATTATCACTCACTGGATGGTGTTCATGCGCGGGTACACACATACGGGCATATGATTGACGATTACATTAAGAAAAAGAATTTCTGGGATGCAGCATATGGAATTGGTTATCAGAACGGCCTTTTGTATCTTCTAATGAGGTCGGACAATGAGAAATCTCCAAAGCCACCATTCTTTGAAATGCCCTTCGACGTAGAGGTTGCCAACCTGCGCGACATTGCGAAGCGGTCAAAAAGGCAGCTACCGCGCGACGTCGCAAAATTTGTCCAAGAAATGATGAAGAATTTTCCGAGAAATGCGGGGGTGGTACCAGACCATCCTCCCTACCTCTGAAGCATTCCGTAGGGCGGATTAGCGAAGCATAATCCGCCATCTTCGTTCCGGACGCCGCGCGGCGAGTTGCAGCTTCGCCTAACCCGCCCTACGCCCACGGCCTCCGCGCCGTATGACGCACGTGGATGATTTCCACGTACTCGTCCCCGACGACCGCATAGAAAATCTTGTAGCGATAGCGCCCCACCGTCTTCGCGCGGATGTCTGACGCTGACGTTGCCTGCCACGCGTCGGGATTGGCGGCGATCTCGTCGATCGCATCGGCGATAGCACCCAGCACATGCCGCGCGCCAGGCGGGCCTGCGCTCGTTTAAATACTGAAAGATATCGTCAAGGTCCGCTTTCGCCCGTGGCCGGTAGCGAACCTTCACCGGACGCCGTGGCGCTTCCAGAACTGCGCCATCTCGTCATCGGAGACAAAAGGTTCGCGCCGTGCTTCGGCGATGACGGCCTTCTCGTCCTCGCTCAGGACATAGACGCCGGTGCGCCGCGCCTCGATTTCGCGCGCAAGCGCGGCCAGCTCGTTCTGGTCCTCTTCGGGCCAGTTCTCGACCTTGCGCAGAATGTCCCGGGTCGCGGCGTTCATAGGGAAAATATAGCACGGCCCGTAGCCCGGATGAAGCGCAGCGAAATCCGGGGCCGCCCGCCCCGCATTCGCTGCGCTCATGCGGGCTACAGGCAAAACGTGGATGGCCGGGACAAGCCCGGCCATGACGGTGTATTGATCGTTGTATGAGACTCGTTTTCGCCGCTCTCGCTGCCTTGCTTTTGGCCGCCCCGCCCGCCTTCGCCGCGGCGCAGGACGCGCCCGCGCAGACCACCGTCAAGAAGCCCGCCAAAAAGCAGGTCGTGAGGCGCGTGCCGAAAGGCGTCGGCTTCCTGCCCGGCTATCGCACGCCGGAGCAGATCGAGCGCGACCGGAAGAAGGAAATCCAGCGCGAGCGCCGCGCCTATTACCGCGCCGGCGGCCCGCGCATCGCCTACTGGCGCTATCCGCAGCCGCAGTTCTACCGCGGCCGCTGGAACGGCGGCGATTTCGGCCCGTGCTGGACGATGACGCCGATCGGCTATCAGTGGAATTGCGGCAAGTAGGCCCGCAAGTAGGCCGCCCAGCCCCCGCCCTCGCTCATAGCCACCTTGCCCGAAAGGCTCTGGATCGGCCGCGCCGGCCGCGTTAAGCCAGCCGCACTGCCGGGAAGAAACGTTCAATGACCCCACTGACCGAAGCGCCGCCGACTCACGGCGCGCCTGCATCGCCGCTGCGCATGATCGGCGTGGTCTGCGCCGCGCATTTCGTGTCGCACTACTACATCATCATCCTGGCGCCGCTGCTGCCTTTCGTGCGCGCCGATTACGGCGTCAGCTACACCGAGATCGGGCTGGCGCTCACCGTCTTCAACATCGTCTCCACGGTGCTGCAGACGCCGGCCGGCTTCCTGATCGATCGCCTCGGCGCGCGCCTGCTGCTGGTCGCGGGGCTGGCGCTTGGCGGCGTCGCCTTCCTGCTCGCCGGCCTCGTCAACTCGTTCTGGTTTCTGATCGCGATGTTCGCCCTCGCCGGCATCGGCAACACCGTCTACCACCCGGCCGATTACGCGCTGTTGTCGCGGCACGTGCCGGCGCAGCGCATCGGCCAGGCCTTCTCGATCCACACCTTCTCCGGCGTGCTCGGCGCGGCGGTGGCGCCGCCGACGCTGCTGCTGATGCAGAGCGTGTGGGGCTGGCGCGGCGCCTTCATCGGCGCCGGCATCATGGGTCTCGTCATCGCCGCGGCGGTGCTGATGGTGCGCGAGAACACGTCAACGATGGCCGCGCCGAAGCCGCGCGCGGGCGGCGATGGCAAGCCGGCGAGCTGGAACCTGCTGCTGTCGCCGCCGATCCTGCTCAATCTCGTGTTCTTCCTCCTGCTCGCCCTCATGAACAGCGGCATGAACAACTATTCGGTGGCCGCGCTGGGCGCGCTCTACGGCACGCCGGCGGCGATCGCCAATACGGCGCTCACCGCCATGCTCTTGCTGTCGTCGATCGGCGTGCTGGTGGGCGGCGTGCTGGTGGGCCGCACGGCGCTGCATTCGATCGTGGCGGCGCTGGGCGTCGCCGGCGCCGCGCTGTCGGCGGCGCTGATCGGCACGTTCGACTTCGCCACCTTCGCCCTGATCGCCGTCATGGCGGCGCAGGGCTTCTCGACCGGCATCATCGCGCCGTCGCGCGACATGATCGTGCGCGCCGCCACCCCGGAGGGATCGTTCGGCAAGGTGTTCGGCTTCGTCTCCACCGGCTTCAACCTCGGCGGCATCGTCGCGCCGATGATTTTCGGCGCGCTGATGGACGCGGGCAATCCGCGGCTGGTGTTCTTTGGCGTGGCGGCGGCGGCCCTCATCGCCATCCTGACCGTCGTCACCCTGCCGAAACGGTCCCGCGAGGCCGTCTAAGTCCCTGACAAGACTGGCTTAAGGATTTTGCATTTCGGCCCCCAAGCGGGCTTGTCAAATCGGCAGAATTGCCCCATGTGATGGCGCGGCGCGCGGGCGCTCTGTCCGCCGGGCGGCCCTCAAAGGCCCCGCCGACCCTGCTGGGGAATGGTGTAACGGTAGCACAACAGACTCTGACTCTGTTTGTCTAGGTTCGAATCCTAGTTCCCCAGCCAGCTTTTCGCTTCAGGCCTTTGCCTCGTTCAACCGGGCCAGATCGTCGCCCTTGAGCATGCCGAAGGTCACCACGACAGCCACGCCCGAAAGCACCGTCGCCAGCGCGAACAGCGCGCCATAGCCGAGCTTGTCGGCCATGACGCCGGCGACGCCCGAGCCGATCAGGTAGATGACGAGCTGCGCGCAGGCCAGCACGGTGAAGTCGGTGCCGGGCTGGTCGCTGGAAGCCGCCGCCATGAACAGGCTGTAGAGCGCGACCACCTCCATGTAGCGGATCAATGTCTGGAAGGCGGCGGCGCCGAACAACGGCGCATAGCCGGTGACGACGTCGAAGGCATGCAGCGCGAACAGGAGGAAACAGATCGTGCGAAGGCCGCCGAGCAGGATCAGCACCTTGCCGGTGCCGAGCTTCATCAGCAGATAGGCGGCCAACGCCGCACCGACGAGGCCGGCGGTCAAAGCCGCACCGCCCGACAGATAGCCGATGATATCGAGCGGCACATGGCGATCGACCAGATAAGCGCCCTCCATGGCCTTGATCAGGCCCTCGCTCGCCCGGTAGATCAGCGCGATGTAGAGAATGCGCCGCGCTTCGGGGCGACGCAGGAAGGCCATCAGCGAGGCGCGCGGCGGCGGCAGCCCGCCCGGCGGCGGCTGTTCGCGCATCATCGCTGTGGCAACCAGCGGGATCAGCGACATCACCGACACCCAGACGATCATCTCGGTCCAGCCGTAGTAATGATAGATCGCGAGGCTCGCCGTGCCGCCGATCAACACGCCGAAGGCGATCGAGCCGCCCTGGATCGCATTGCCGATCGGCCGGTCGCGCGCCGGCAGCGCCTTGGTGGCATAGCCGTCGGTGGCGATATCCTGGGTCGAGATCAAGACCGACAGGATCATGCCGATGGTCATGAAGGCCGCGATGTTGTGCAGATCGATGAAACCGAGCGCGACAATGCCGGCGATGACGCCGACCTGCGTGATCAGCACCCAGCCGGCGCGGTGCGCGCGGGCGAGCGGCCGCAGCCGGTCGACCTGCGGCGCCCAGAGGAACTTCAGCACCAGCGGCAGCATGAGCAAGCTCATGAAGCCGATGGCCGTGCGCGACACGCCCTGCTCGCGCAGGATCGGCGGCATCGCCGATACGATCAGATAACTGGGGATCGACTGCGCGAGGTAAAGCGCGGCCAGGATCACGAACAGCCGCATGCGGCCCATCGGTATATCGGTCAAGACGCGCTCCGTTCGGCCGGCGAATGCGCCGCCAGAAAGCGGCGGGCCTCGCCTTCGTCGGCGGTCGCCATGACCGGAAAACGCCAAAGCTTCTGAAACATATGCGCCATCTCCTTCGTCGCGCCCGGCCGCACCATGGCCAGCGCCCGGCAGCGCTCGTCCATGGTCGCGCGCGTGCGCTTGAACCACAGCGCCTGTGCCTTATCGCCCCCCTGCGACAGGGCCGGCCCGCCGCCGAAGATCGTCAGCAGCACGAACGGCCCCTGCACCAGAGCGACCTCTTCCAGCGCCGCAAGATAAGCGGGCTCATCGCCCGCCTCGTAAGGCTGGTGAAAACGCAGCGTGACCAGACCGTCGGCGATTTCGAGTCTCACCATGATCAGAACGTCTTGCGATAGCCGACGGTGACGGTGCGGCCCCAGGCATAAACCGGCAGGTTGCGCACCGATGTCGCGGTTGGATTTTCGTAGGCGGTGTCGAAGATGTTGTTGATGCCGGCGTAGACGGTCGCGCCGTCCCAGGGCGCCGACAGCGCCGCGTTCATGACTGCCGCGGGCTTGAGTTCGTAGGTCGTACCGGCGGTGTCGATCGCCCGGTTCCGTCCGGAGAACGCCTCACCTTCCAGCCGCAGAACGACGCCGTTGTCGAAAGTGTAATCGCCGTAGACCGAGCCGCGATACGGCGCACCGATGCGGTTGTTCGGCAGATAAGCGTCGATGCTGCCGTCCTTGTTGGAGTCGTAGCGGCCTTCCTGGTAGCGGAACAAACCGCCGAGGGTGAGTTGCGAGGTGACCTTGTAGGCGCCGGAGAACTCGACGCCGTAGACGATTTCCTTCTGCTGAGTGATCGTATTGGTCGCCGCGTCGAAGCTGACGCCTTTCTCGGAGGTGCTGATGAAGCCGGCCAGGTTGTACTTGACGCGGCCTTCGGTGCCACGAAGACCGAGCTCATAATTGTTGACGATCTGCGCTTGCGGCCCGATGTTGGCGTAGCTCGCCGTCAGGTTCTTGTTGCAGGTGTAGTTGATGGCCGGCAGCGGCCCGGCGCCAAGGTAACATCCGTAGTACAGAATCTGCGCCGTGCCGCTCGCACCGGCGCGCCGCGTGAACGCGCCGACGTCTGGCAACGCGAAGCCCTGGTTGAAGCCGCCATAAATCTCGGAGCCCTTGGTGATCTTGAACGTGGCGCCGATATTGAAGGTCGGCGCATCGTAATTAAAGTTGCCGCCGGTCACCGGCAGATCCGGCAGAACGGCATAGCCGATACCGGTGAAGCCGAGGAAGGCCGCCGGACGGACGAAATCATCAACCGACAGCTTGAGATACTCGTAGCGCGCGCCGCCGCGCACCGTCAGCCGCTCGGTGAGCGGAACCTGAAGCTGGCCGAACGCCGCATAACTCGTCTGCGACATCGGATTGAAGACATCCTGGCCATTGGTGAGTTCCTGCGACGTGCGCTCGTTTATGATGTCCGCGCCCCAGGTGAAGGTGGCGCCGCGCCAGAGACGGTCGAGCGAGGTATCGATCGTCGTATTCACGCCGCCGCGCTTTGAATTCAACACCGTCTGGTTATACGGGCTGGTCGGCGTACCGAGATTGCCGGAATAATAGACGAGGTAGTTGGCGTTGATGTCGAAGGTCGAATAGTTGAACCGCTTCTTCACGTCGTTGTAGAAGCCGACGACCTTGAGATCGCCCAGTGCAAAATCGCCGTCGGTATAGCGCGCCGAGAACGATTTCGTATCCTCCAGCACGCTCGCCCCCTGGTAAGGCGCCGAGAAATTCGGCGTCGCATAAGGCGGTGAATAGACCGTCATGTAGTCCGGCGACTGGTCGAGATAGATCCAGTTGGCCGACACCTCGAAGCGTTTATTGCCCGCAAAATCGTAGCCGAGCTTGGCAAGACCGTTGCCGCTCAGGAAACGGTCGCCGCCGCCCTGCCCGAGCATGCCGTCGGACGGCAGTTCGCGGCCGGCGCCGTCATAAGTCTTGCCCGCCTTGCGGCCGGTGCCGACGATGACATAGTCGACTCCGCTATCGGCTTTGCCCGTCACCGACACCGAGGTCTCCGGCCGCAGCGAATCGCCGATATTGCGCGTGAACGCCTTGATCGAGGTGTTCACCGTGATCTGGGGTTTACCGGACGTCGGCTTCTTGGTGATGAAGTTCACGGTGCCGCCGGTGGCGCCGCTGCCGTACAGGCTCGACGCGCCCGCCAGCACTTCGATGCGCTCGACCGAGTTGAGATCGATCATCGACACGATACGCGACACGTCGCGCAACGGCGTGTTGAGCGGCACGCCGTCGAGCATCACCAGCAGGTCGCGGCCGCGGAAGGTTTCCGAAGCGCCCGAGATGGTGTCGTTGGACACCGAGTAGCCGGGAATGACCTTCGACAGGACGGCGGCCGCGTCGCTGGTCAGGCGCATTTCGCTGGCGATTTCGTCCTGCGTGATCACCTGCATGGTCTGCGGCACATCGCTGACCGGACGCTCGGCACGCGTCGCTGTCACGGTCACGGTGTCGAGCACGACCGCCTGCTGAGCCAAAGCCGGCCCTGCGCTGACGACGACGCTGGTGGCGAGCAGCGCCGCCCGCAGCGACACTGGGCGACGCCGGAGCGGCAAACAGTATTCACGATCACTGCGCTGTTTAGAACTGAAATAAACTGCGTCGCAATCCAAGCATTCGCTTGAGAATTCGTCTAAAGTATTCGTGCAAGTACACGACATATACGCCCCCGCGCCAGTTTTCATTTCGTTTTACTGGCAGGGAGGATAGATTGGCTTCGTCGTCACGCTAGCGTGTGAGTGCCAATCGTTGTCGCTTGAAGGTCAAATCGACAGAGAAACAGATTTTGTGGTGATTGAGCCACAGGTTCGCACGGTCCCGCCCATCGCGAATGCCGAGCGCGTTCTCGTGCCGCGCCTTCTGAGCACGCAATCGTCCATCGACGTCGGCTGGCATACGCATCAGGAAGGATTGCTCTACGCCGTCTTCCATGGCCTCGCTTCGATCCAGACCGAGACCGGCACCTGCACGATGATGCCCGGCCAGGTCGGATGGCTGCCGCCCTCGACCCGGCATTGCGGTCACTCCTTCGGCAAGGCCGAGGCCCTGTTTCTCTATCTGCGCCCCGATGTCTGCCACATGATGCCGGACACGCCGCGCGTATTGAGCATGTCGCCCTTATCGAAGGCGATCATCGACAGGCTCGGGACGCAGACCCCGCCGTTGTCGCCTCATCGCGTCGAACAATTGCTTGGCGTGCTGGTGGAGGAAATCCGCGAGGCGGGCGCGATGGAGCTTTATCTTCCGATGCCGCGCGAGCCGCGCCTGTTGAAGATTGCCGCGGCGCTGCAATCCAATCCGGACGACAACACCGACCTCGACGGCTGGGCCCGTTCGCTGGGGATGACGCGACGAACGCTGATGCGGCGGTTTCAGCAGGAGACCGGATTGACCATCGGCCAATGGCGCCAGCAGTTACGTCTGCTCAAGGCGGTGCAATTGCTGGCCGAGGGACATTCGGTCACGTCGGCGGCGCTGGCGGTCGGATACAGCAGCCTGAGCGCATTCATCGCCAGCTTTCGCCAACGCTTCGGCGTCACCCCGGCAAAATACTTCGACCGCAGCGAAGCCGGCTGACGGCCGGCCCGCAACACGCGAAAAAGGCGCCGCCCTTTCAGGCGACGCCCCTTCGTATCGTTCGATGCCAGCTCTAGCGCGCCGGGCGCAGCTCGAGGCCCGAGACGCCGACCGCGAGGTTCAGGCCGGTCTGGCCCTGCACCGAGACCGGCTGCAGCGTCACGGTGCGGTTCGAGCCGCCGACCAGAACGTTGGCGCCGGCGCCGACGCCGACGGTGGCCTCCGCACTGGCGCCGCCGTAGTTGCCGGCCAGCGCGCCGAACTTGCGATCGCTCGGCGCGAACACCGACCACACCATCTCGCCGCCGGACGTGGCGCCGATGTCGAGGCCGAACTTGGTGATCGAACCCGTATAGACCTCACGCGGCGCGTTCTGCGCCGAAGGCGTGAACAGGCAGGTCACTTCCTTCTTCGACGCGATGATCATGCCGATACCGCCCGAGATATCGCAGGTCAGCGCGCCGACCCTGGTGCGGTCCTGCGCTTGCGAGCCCACCGGCGCAGCAACGGCGGCGGCGATTGCCACAGCGGCAAGCGCGGTCAATGGCTTCCTCATATCCATCTCCTCAGTCGGGGGAATTTCCTGGCGTCTCAACGCGAGCCCGGCAGGCTGGTTCCATTGCGGTCGAGGTTGGCGATGACCTGACTGGCCGGAATCTCGACCTGGCAACGCAAACCCTCCGGATCGAAAATCATATCGACCTTGGCATCGAGCGCGCGGGTGAGATTGGTCTCGATCACCATCGTGCCGAAGCCGCGCTTGCGCCGCGGCTTGACCCGCGGCCCCTGCTTCTCGCGCCACGAGAATTCGACCGGCGCATCGGGGGCATCGCCGCGGCGCCATTCGATCGACACCTGCCCCTCCGGCGTCGACAGTGCGCCAAACCGCACGGCATTGGCGCTCAGTTCGTGCAAGGCGAGCCCGAGATTCTGCGCCGCCTCCGGCTTGAGCGCGATATCGGGACCGTCGATCGACACCTGTTGCGAGACGCCATCGAGATGGCCGGACAGCTGCGAGCGCACCAGTTCGTTCAGCGAGGCGCCGTACCAGCTTTCGCGGATCAGCAGATCGTGCGACGCGGCGAGGGCCTGCAGCCGGGCGCCGAACTGTGTGAGAAAGGAGTCGATAGAGCCGGCGTGACGCGCGGTCTGCCGCGCCATGGCCTGGATCACCGCCAAAAGGTTCTTCGACCGATGCGTCAGCTCGCGCAGCAGCAGGCGCAGATGCGCCTCGCCTTCCTTGCGCTCGGTGACATCGACAGAAGCACAGGTCAGGCCGACGATATCGCCGGCGTCATTGCGGAGCGCCTCGATATGCAGATCGTACCAGCGCAGCGCGCCGTCTTCTTCCATCGAGAATTCGAGACGCTGCGAATTTCCCGACGCCACGGCTTCGCGCTTCATCGCGACAACCTGATCGCGCACGCTCTCGGGCAGCACGTCCTCGTCCGCGCAGCCGAGCAGATCGGCGATCGGACGGCCGAGCATAGGCTGGCTGATCGAGGTATAACGCAGGCTGCGATCCTGCGTGTAAACCACGACCTGCGAGCCGCGCAGCGCAGTTTCGTAGCGGGCAAAGCGGGCCCGCAACAAATTGAGTTCGATGGCCTGGGCGTCAACCTGCGCCTGGAGCCGCCGGTTTTCTTCCTGCAATTGGTTCAGTGAGAGGTCGCCCGGCCGGGCCTCTCCTGACGGCATTCCATTTGCCATCAGCACGTATCCATTTCTGCGCCCCCGCCGCACAAGTCCGATAGTCGATGGCGTCGCGCGCCAGCGGTCTCAAATCGACGGCGGCCGGTACCCCCTTGGCCCGGCCGCCGGTCTTTGCTGTCAACTCGCCTTGCGCTCTTTTCGTTTCGCCTTGCGCGCAAAAAACAACGCCTGGCTGAGCACAGCCGATACGGTGGCCGGCTGGAACGGTTTGGCGATGAGGAAGGCCGGCTCGGGGCGCTCGCCTGTGAGGAAGCGCTCGGGATAGGCCGTGATGAAGATCACCGGTACCTCGAAAGAGCGCAGCAACTCGTTGACCGCGTCGAGGCCCGACGAGCCATCGGCGAGCTGGATATCGGCAAGGATGACGCCCGGCTGCTTGGCGCGCGCGAGGGTAACCGCTTCGGTGTGCGTGCGGGCGACGCCGAGCACGTTGTGGCCCAGCCCTTCCACCAGCGCCTCGAGGTCGAGCGCGATGAAGGTCTCGTCCTCGATGATCAGCACATCGGTGGCGATCTCGGCCGCGAGTTCGCGGCCCGACTGATCGACCAGATCGCGCAGCTCGGGCACTTCGATATCGAGCACCTTGGCCGCCTCGTCTTCCGACAGGCCCTCGAGCGCAATCAGAAGGAAGGCCTGGCGCGGCATCGGCGCGATCTGCGACAGATGCCGTTCGACCGGCTGATCGCCGGTATCGAGCGCCGTCTCGGCGTTCACCCCGACCGAATTCCAGATCTTGGTGAACAGGCGGTACAGGCCGACCCGGGTCGAGGACGCGGCATCGAGGACGCTGGGATCCTGAACCAGCGCCTCGAGCGTGGCCGCCACATAGGCGTCGCCCGACTGCTGGCTGCCGGTCAAAGCGCGAGCATAGCGCCGCAGATACGGCAGATGTTGCGCAACTATCTGAGATATCGACAAAAATCCCTCCCGAAACGGTCTGGCCCGAGAGCCGCGCGGGCCCTCGCCCGCCTGCAGCTCGCATAACGTACGTCGCAAAAACGTCAGCGCCGCAAAAAAGTTCCACGGATGATGGAACCAATTTTCATCCAGCGGGTTTTCCGACCCAGACGACGGGGGAAGCCTGGCCTTAGGGTCCAGGGAATTCGGGGTTCTACGAGAATGACGAACGACGACCGAGACAAAGCCGCAGGACAACCAAAGCCAATGGAAACCGGGGCTGCCCGCGCCAAGAAAAACGACGCCAAGCCGGCCAAGCTCGGGCGGGAAGTACAAGCCCGCCTCGGCCAGCAGCTGCGCTCCATGTACGACGAAGTGCTCAGTCAGGGCGTACCTGACCGCTTCGCCGATCTACTGAGCCAGCTCGACAACAAAGACAACAAGGACAGGCAGTAATGCCCATGGACGACGCGGTCCGACAACAGATCCTTGATGCCATCCCCAGCCTTCGCGCCTTCGCGATCTCGCTTTGCGGGAACGTCGATCGTGCCGACGATCTGGTGCAGGAAACGATGGTGCGGGCGATTGCGAATATCGACTCGTTCCAGCCGGGCACCAATATGCCGGCGTGGCTGTTCACGATCTTGCGCAATCACTTCCGCTCCGAGTACCGCAAGCGCCGCCGCGAGGTGGAAGACGCCGACGGTCATTACGCGGACACGCTGAAGTCGCAGCCGGAGCAGCAGGGCCACATCGAATTCGGCGAATTCCGCGAAGCCCTGTCGCAACTGCCCACCGATCAGCGCGAAGCGCTCATCCTGGTCGGCGCCTCCGGCTTCTCCTACGAGGAAGCGGCGCAGATCTGCGGATGCGCCATCGGCACGATCAAGTCGCGCGTCAACCGCGCCCGCAACCGGCTCGCCGAATTGCTTCATGTCCGTGACGGCGACGACTTCGGGCCGGACGAGCAGACGCGCGCCGTGCTGGCGAGCGGCGAGTAGCACGCGACCTGATCGTTAATTCGATGTAACGGAAAAAGCCCGCGTGGAATAACCACGCGGGCTTTTTCGTCAGATGCAAGCCGACGCCTTACGGCACCGTCGGCGAACGTCCCCGCACCAGGTGCACGACCGCCGAAATGGCGAACAGCACCAGGGCGACGAAGAAAATGATCTTGGCGGCTTCCACCGCGACGCCCGCGATACCGCCAAAACCGAGGATCGCCGCAATCAACGCGACAATCAGAAAGGTCAGCGCCCAACCGAACATGAGGTGTCTCCTCTTTTGACCCATTGCATGCCGACTCAAACCCGATCCGGTGATGAATGTTCCGGCGAAAGCCGCTAGACTGGAACCTGCCGTCACGTCAGCGAATTCAGCCTACTGTGCAAGGAGTATCGCTATGGCGCCGCGTCCCAACTGGAAGGGCTTTCTCAAACTGTCGCTGGTGTCCTGCGCCGTGGCGCTCTACCCCGCGACCTCCACCAGCCAGCGCATCCGCTTCAACATCATCAATCGCGAAACCGGCAACCGCATCCGCAATGAAGTGGTCGATGCCGAGACCGGCGATCCGGTGGCGCCTGAAGATCGGGTGAAAGGCTACGAGATCGAGAAAGGCCAATACATTCTGCTCGACGAGGACGAACTCGACAACGTCGCGCTGGAAAGCACCCACACGATCGACATCGACGAATTCGTGCCCATGTCCGACGTTGACCGCATCTATCTCGACGAATCCTATTATCTGGTGCCGCAGGACGACGTCGCTCAGGAGGCATTCGCGGTCATCCGCGAGGCCATGCGCAAGGAAGACCTTGCCGGCCTCGCCCGCGTCGTCGTCTACCGCCGCGAGCGCCTGCTGCTGTTGCGGCCGCGCGGCAAGGGCCTGCTGGCGACTACGCTCCGCTACAAAAACGAAGTGCGCGACGAGGCGAACTACTTCGACGATATCGAGAACACCAAAGTGCCGGCCGACATGCTCAAGCTGGCGACGCACATTCTCGAAACCAAGAAGGGCAAGTTCGACCCCTCCAAATTCGAGGATCGCTACGAGACGGCGCTGATGGATCTCATCAAGGCCAAGCGCGCCGGCAAGAAGCCGGTCGCAGTGTCCGAGCCCAAGCCCAGCAATGTCATCAACCTGATGGACGCACTCCGGCGCAGCGCCAAATCTGAAAGCGGAAAGGCCGACGGCAAGGGCGAGCGGCGCAAGACCGCGTCGTCGTCGCGCCGCAAGACAACGACCCGCGCCAAACGCACGGGCACCAAGCGCAAGGTGCGCAAGGCGAGCTAGACCGGACCTGACCGATGGCGGGGCTGAAGACCTATCACGGCAAGCGCCGCTTCGGCGTCACCGCCGAGCCCAAAGGCAAGGTGGCGCGCAAGCGCGGCCACGCTTTCGTCATCCAGAAGCATGCGGCCACACGGCTGCATTACGACCTGCGCCTCGAACTCGATGGCGTCATGAAAAGCTGGGCGGTGACCCGCGGCCCCAGTCTGGTGCCGAGCGAGAAACGCCTTGCCGTCGAGGTCGAAGACCATCCGATCGAATACAACACCTTCGAGGGCACCATTCCGAAGGGCGAGTATGGCGGCGGCACGGTCATGGTGTGGGATCGCGGCACCTGGAGCCCGCACGACGATCCGCACAAGGGTCTCAAGAAAGGCCACCTCGCCTTCGACCTCGATGGCGGCAAGCTGCACGGCGCCTGGCATCTGGTGCGCCTGCGCAAGCGCTCCGGCGAAAAGCGCAACAACTGGCTGCTGATCAAGTCGGATGACGACGCGGCCCGCACCGCGCGCGACAAGGATATTCTCGAGGAGGCCGATTTTTCCATCAAGACCGGCCGCACCATGGACGAGATCGCTGCCGGCAAGCGGGCCAGCGCCAGGGAAAAGACCAGGATGAAGAAGGTGCTGACGTCGACCAAAAAGAAGATGTCGGCATCGAAGGTCAAAACCGCCAGGAAGACGTCGCGAAAGAAGCCGGCATCGGCGCAGCTGGTGCAGAAGCACGCGACCATCACCGATCGCAAACCGCGCCTCAAAGGCGCCAAGCGCGCCGGCCTGCCCGGCTTTGTCGAGCCCTGCCTCGCCACGCTAGCCGACAAGGCGCCGGACAGCGCCAACTGGATTCATGAGATCAAGTTCGACGGCTACCGGCTGCAGGCGCGGCTTGCCCTCGGCAAGGCCAAGCTGCTGACCCGCAAGGGCCTCGACTGGACGCACAAATTCAAGGGCATTGCCGACGCCGTCGCCGCGCTCGATGCCGACAGCGCGCTGATCGATGGCGAACTGGTGGTCGAAGGCGACGATGGCGTCACCAGCTTCTCGCTGCTGCAGGAAGAACTCAAATCCGGCCGGCAGGACCGGCTGGTCTATTACGTCTTCGATCTGCTCTATCTCGACGGCCAGGACCTGCGCGCCCTGCCGCTTGCCGAGCGCAAGGAGGCGCTGGCACGACTGATCAAGAGCGCGCCAAAAAACACGCCGCTGCGCTTCAGCGAGTCCATTGCCGAGCGCGGCGCCGTCCTGCTCAAGCACGCCTGCCAGCTCGGACTCGAAGGCATCATCTCCAAGCTGAGCGATGCGCCCTATCGCTCCGGTCGCGGCCGCGACTGGATCAAGACCAAATGCTCGAGCCGGCAGGAACTGGTGATCGCCGGCTTCGTGCCCTCGACCGCCGACGCCCACGCTGTCGGCGCGCTGGTGCTCGGCTTCCACGACAAGGGCAAGCTGGTCTATGCCGGCCGCACCGGCACCGGTTTCACGCACCAGACCTCGCGCGAGCTCTACAAGAAACTCAAAGCGCTCAAGCGCGAGCGCACGCCTTTCGCCTCCGTGCCGGCGGAGGAACGCGGCGTCCGCACGCCGATCTGGGTGGAGCCGAAGCTGGTGGCCGAGGTCGATTTCCATGGCTGGACCCATGGCGACCGCATCCGCCAGGCCTCGTATCAGGGGCTGCGCGAGGACAAATCCGCAGCCGACGTCGTTCGTGAGGACAAGCCCATGGAAAGCGTCGCGGCCCGGAGCAAAACCACGGCGCGCAAGCGCAGCGCGCCGGTGAAAGCCACGACGAAGAAGGCCTCATCAAAGAAGGCGGGCAACGCCACCGTCGGCGCCGTTACGCTGACCCATCCGGACCGCGTCTATTGGGAAGATGCCGGCGTCACCAAGCAGGACCTTGCCGAGTATTACAAGGACGTGTGGAAATGGATGGCACCGCATGTCGCCGGCCGCCCGATCTCGCTGCTGCGCTGTCCGGAAGGCGCCAGCGGCCAATGTTTCTTCCAGAAGCACGCCGCCGCCGGCATCACGACCGAACATCTGCATCTCGTCCCTGAAAAAGGCGACAAGATCATCTCCATCGACGACCTCGACGGCCTGTTGTCGCTGGTGCAGGCCGGCGTGCTCGAGGTGCACACGCGCGGCACCACCATCGACGAGCGCGAGAACGCCGACCGGCTGGTGTTCGATCTCGATCCCGGTCCCGGTACGGGCTGGAAGGATGTCGTCGCCGCGGCGCGCGACATTCATGACCGCCTTGATGACATCGGCCTCAAGACGTTCCTGAAAACCTCCGGCGGCAAGGGCCTGCACGTCATCCTGCCGATCGCGCCGACGCCCTGGGCCAAGGCCAAGGAGTTCACCCAGGCGCTGGCCCAGGCCATGGCCGCCGACGATCCCGACCGCTATGTCGCCACCGCGACCAAGACCAAGCGCAAGAACCGCATCTTCATCGACTATCTGCGCAACAGCCGCGAGGCGACCGCGGTCGCGCCCTATTCCACCCGCGCCCGGCCCGGCGCCGCCGTCTCGGCACCCATCAGCTGGGCCGAACTCGGCAGCCTCAAAAGCGCCGACCAATATACGGTGCTCAATATCCGCGCCCGTCTCAAGCGGCTGCGCAAGGACCCGTGGGCCGGCATCGGCCGCGTCAGGCAGAAGCTGCCGAATGCCTGACAGGCGGTGGGCGCCGGAACCGCGACACGTCGTCGCGCGTTCCAAGGACGCTCACTGCTCGGACGACCCCCATGGCGAACAGAACAATTACGAGATGCGAAGCCGCCGCAATCGCGTCGGCCGAACAGAGCGTACACCGACGCAGCCATCCCCTGACGCGGGCCTTTGCCGCATTCGCGCAGAAGACCGCCGCCTGGACCGGCCATCCTGTCGCATTTCTCCTCGCCGCAGCGACCATTCTGGTCTGGATCGTCAGCGGGCCGGTATTCGGCTTCAGCGACACCTGGCAACTCATCATCAATACCGGCACCACCATCGTCACCTTCCTGATGGTGTTCCTCATCCAGAACACGCAGAACCGCGACATGCTGTCGATGCAGCTCAAGCTGTCGGAGCTGGTGCTGGCTATGAAAGGTGCCGAGAACAAGTTCGCCGCCATCGAGGATCTCACTGACGAGGAGCTTCAGCGGCTGCACGATGACTGCCGCGCCCGGGCCGAAATGACGGCGGAACAGCTCGCCAATCGCTCGCAACCCGCATTGGCGACAGGATTTCCGCGCAAAATGAAGGACGTGGCCGCGGAGTGACGGTCCCCGGCGACGGATCGCGTTCGTTTTTTCGTCACAACTTCTTTCTATGGGGCGGAAGGATTGAACTCGGAGATACCACCATGAGACTTTGGCTGGTGATCGCCGCCGTGACCGCGCTGGGCTCACCCGGGCCCGGCGCCGCTTTTGCGCAGGGACCCAAGGCTCAGGGGCCGGCGAAGGAATTCGCCGGAACGGCGTCGCATTACGGCAAGGGCTATTCCGGCAAGACCGCGTCCGGCGTCCGCTACGACCCGTCCAAATTGACCGCCGCGCACCGCACCCTGCCCTTCGGGACCAAGGTCCTGGTGGTCGACAAGGCGACCAAGCGCAGCGTGACCGTGGTCGTCAATGACCGCGGGCCCTTCATCAAGGGCCGTGTCATCGACCTGTCCTACGCCGCGGCGCAGGCCCTGAAGATGGAGCACCGCGGGCTCATCAAGGTCACCGCGTCGGTCCAGTAGTATCGGTGTAACACCGTCGCCGATGTGCTATCCGGATTCGGACCTATATCCGGACAGCCGAGGACCGACATGCCCACCAAGCGCCCGTCATCAAAGCGCAAAGCCACCACCAAGAAGACGCTCAAGAAGAAGCCGGTCAAACGCCCCTCGCCGCGGCTCATAACACCGGCCGAGTCCGAGATGAACGAGGCGCAGAGTACGCTCCTGCAGACGATGCGCTCCGGTCCGCGCGGCGCCTCGCTCAAGCCGCAGGGCCCCTTCGCGGTTTGGCTGCATGCGCCGGAATACGGACATCTGGCGCAGGCGCTCGGCGGCTTCTGCCGCTATCAGTCGAGCGTGCCGCCGAGGCTGTCCGAATTCGCGGTGCTGTGCACCGCCCGGCTCTGGCGCGCCCAGTTCGAATGGTACGCTCACGTGAACATCGCCGCGAAGGCAGGCGTCAAGGCGAAAACGATTGACGATCTGCGCGCCGGCCGCGTGCCGAAATCCGCCGCCAAGGACGAGCGCGCCATCTACGATTTCGTCCACGAGGTCTATAAGACAAAGCGCGTGAGCGAGCGCACCTACCAGCGCGTCCATGCCGTGCTCGGCGAAAAAGGTGTCGTCGAGCTGGTCGGCATTCTCGGCTACTACTCGCTGGTCGCCATGACGCTCAATGTCTTCGCCATGCTGCCGCCCGAAGGAGAAGCCTTGGCGTTTGCCGAGCCTCGATGATGCCTTCTTGCGCGCGCGTGGCGACAATCTAGGCAACGGCCCGTATTTGCCGGCCGTTGGGCGATAATTGAAACTTAAAAAGTCTCGAAATGGCAGAGGCGGCATTCGGACACGCCTCTGCCCGCGAATTGTATACGGTTGGCACGTCGCTTGCTCCTCACGCCTTGGTGGAGATTACAACCAAGACGTAAAAGGAGGCACAACAATGCGTCGTCGCGATTTCTCTAAATTATTGTTGGCGGGTGCCGCCGGCACTGTCGTCGCTCCTGCGGTCGTCCGCGCGCAAACGACCTTCAACTGGAAGATGACCAGCTACTACGGCCCCAACGCCGCCTTCTATTCGACCGGTCCGGGCAGCGCCAAGGACCTGTGCAAGCGCATCGAGGAGATGTCCGGTGGCCGCATCAAGATTCAGTTTTACGGCGCGGGCGAACTGATCCCCGCCGCGGAAGGCTTCGACGCCGTCTCATCCGGCACCGTCGAGATGAACTACGCCAACTCCTATTTCTGGACCGGCAAGAGCTTTGCCGCGCAGTACTTCACCGCCGTGCCCTTCGGCCTCAACTTCCAGGGCTTCAACGGCTGGTATTATGACGGCGGCGGCAAGGAGCTGTGGCGGGAGGTCTACGACAAGTTCAATCTCGTACCCATCGCCTGCGGCAACACGGGTGTGCAGATGACCGGCTGGTTCCGCAAGCCCATTGAAAAGGTCGAGGACCTCAAGGGCATCAAGATGCGCATCCCCGGTCTCGCCGGGCGTGTTTACAAAGAGCTCGGCGTCGATGCGCGCCTGATCGCCCCCGGCGAAATCTTCCCGAACCTCGAGCGCGGCGTCATTGATGCCGCTGAATTCGTTGGTCCCTATCTCGATCGTCAACTCGGCCTGCAGAAGGTCGCGAAATACTACTACACGACGGGCTGGCATGAGATGGCGACCACCTCGGAGCTCACGATCAACAAGGCCAAGTGGGAGAGCCTGCCGCCGGACCTCAAGGCCATCGTGGAGAATGCCTGCGCGGCCTGCAACGTCATCAGCGAAGCCTGGTGTCAGAAGAACAACGCCGAGGCTTACGAGGATCTGGTGAAGAACCAGGGCGTCATCGCCGGGCCCCTGCCCGACGACGTGGTCAAGGCGCTGCGCGCTGCGACAACCAAGATCCTCGCCGAGGCGGTCGAGAAAGATCCGGTCACCAAGAAGGTCCACGACTCCTACTTCGCCTACAAGGCCAAGTACGACGAATGGGCCGACAAGAGCGAAACCGTCTACCACACGAAGATCCGCAAGGCTTCCTGATGACGGCCGAACGTTTGACCGGCGCGATCGACCACTTCGTCGATCGCGTCGGCCGTGCGACGTCCTGGCTGGCGCTGGGACTCGCGCTCGTCATGGGCACGAATGTGTTGCTGCGCTACGGCTTCTCGGTCGGCTCGATCTGGATGCAGGAGCTCGAGTGGCACATCATGGTGCCGATCTGCGTTTTCGGCATGAGCTACGCGCTGCTGCACGGCGAACATGTGCGCGTTGACGTGCTGTTTCAGTACTTCAGCGGCAAGACCAAGCACCTCGTCAACGTAATCACCGCCGTTCTCGGCATGCTGCTATGCGCGCTCGTGATCAAGCTGTGCATTCCCTACGTCTATCAGTCCTGGAGCAACAATGAGGGCACCGCCAATCCCGGCGGCATCGACTACCGCTACATCATCAAAGGACTGATCCCGCTCGGATTTGCCCTGTATTTCCTGCAGTCGCTCTCGGAAGCGATCAAAAGTTACATCGCCTACCGGAGAGCATGATGTCGCTGGAAGTCCTCGCCGTCCTGATGCTGGTGTCGTTCTTCGTCTTTCTGATGATCGGCATTCCCGTCGCCATGACGCTGGCCATTTCGGGCTTCGTCTTCGGCTATCTCGGCTTCGGCATGACGCTGTTCAACCTGTTACCGCACCGTCTGTTCGGCGTGGTGACGAACTCGACGCTGGTCGCCATCCCGCTGTTTGTGTTCATGGGCATGATGCTGGAGCGATCCCGGCTGGCCGAGGACCTGATGGACGTGATCGGCCATCTCGCCGGCTCGCTCCGCGGCGGTCTTGGCATCGGCATCGTCATCGTCGGCATCCTGATGGGCGCGACCACCGGCATTGTCGGCGCGACGGTGGTCACGCTCGGCCTGCTGACATTGCCCGGCATGATCCGCCGCGGCTACAATAAGGGCCTCGCCAGTGGCGTGATCTGCGCCTCGGGAACGCTCGGCCAGATCATCCCGCCGAGTTTGGTACTTATTCTGCTCGCCGATATCCTCAACCAGTCGGTCGGCACTCTGTTTGCGGCGGCTGCCCTTCCCGGCCTCATGCTCGCCGGTATCTACTGCGCATACATCCTCATTCTCGGCATCGTCCGTCCGGACCAGGTCCCGGCCATTCCGCAGGAAGAACGCGCGCTGCTCTCGCGCGGCGCGCTGGCCGCCAAGCTGTTCAAGGTCGTCGCCCCGCCGATCGGCCTCGTCGGCGCCGTCCTCGGCTCGATCATCGCCGGGATCGCCGCGCCGTCGGAAGCCGCATCCATGGGCGCGCTGGGCGCGATCCTCATCACCGCCGTTACGGGACGCCTGTCCTGGAAGGTGCTGCGCGAAACCGGTCAGGCAACGGTGAAGACCACCGCGATGATGATGTTCATCCTGATGTGCGCGCAGATTTTTGCGCTGTCGTTCCGCGGCCTCAGAGGTGAGGACCTGGTTCACGATCTCTTCGCGTTCCTGCCGGGCGGCATCAATGCGGACATCTGGTTCCTGATGTTCATCATCTTCGTGCTCGGCTTCTTCATCGAATGGATCGAGATCTCCTACATCGCCGTGCCGCTGTTTCTGCCCGTCTTCACCGCGGCGAACGTCGACATGGTGTGGCTCGCCACCCTGATCTGCGTGAACCTGCAGACCTCATTCCTGACGCCGCCCTTCGGATGGGCGCTGTTCTTCCTGCGCGGCGTCGCGCCGCCGGACGTCACGACCGGCGATATCTACCGCGGCGTCCTCCCGTTCGTCGGCATGCAGATCCTGGCGCTGGTGCTGGTCTTCGCGTTCCCGGGGCTGGCGACGTGGCTGCCGAAGGCCATCGGCTGGTAGCCGACGGCCTTCGCGCCAGAGCATAGCGTTTTCGAGCGAAGTGGATTCCGGTTCGCGTGAAGAAAACGCGTCAAAAAAAGCTAGTGCTTCATGCCGCCGTGGCCGGAAGCATCCGCGCCGGTCGCGGCGATGCCTTCGATCTTGTATTCGACCTCGACCTTGCCGGCCTTCTCGAACTGCAGGGTCGCCTTGAAGGTATCGCCTTGTTTTAACTGATCCTTCAGGCCCATGAACATGATGTGGTAGCCGCCCGGCTTGAGCGTAACGGTCTCGCCCGGCTTGATCTCCAGGCCGTCTTTCAGCATGCGCATCTTCATCACGCCGCCGTCCATGCTCATCTCATGGACCTCAAAGCTCGACGAGATACCGCTGGCGCCACTGATCAGGCGGTCCGGCGTGCTGCCATTATTGGTGATGGTCATATAGCCACCACCAACCTGCGCGCCCTTGGGCGTGGCGCGCGCCCAGGGCGCCGAGATTTTGAGTGAACCGGCGGTGTAATCGGCGGCCAGCGCCGGGATTGCGAGCGTAACGGCAAGCGCCGCAGCACAGATGAAACGAAACATCGAAGAACTCCTGAAGTTGCAGGGCGCGCGCATCCAGCGCGTCGCAGCCTGCGAATTGAAGTGAGATGGAAAGAAAGTCCGGTATCAGGCGACCGGGGGTGCGCGCGGATTGTGCGGGCTTCGCGCCTGCGCCAATGCGGCTGTGCCCAAAACCGACGCTGGAGTCAGCGTCCACAGCGGATTGCGATCAACGGCATACGCAGATGAAGGCGGCGCCAATGCCGAGCCGGCGCAGCATTGCATTCCGCAACCGGCCGCACAGGCGCAACCGGTGTCGGTTTTGAGCGGATCGGTCGGGGCGGCGTTGGCCGCAGTCGTCGCCGCCTGAGAACAGAGAAATCCCGACAATGGACTGCTGGCCGCGACCGTCAGGGGCAGCAGCACGATTTGCAGCGCCACGACATAGGCCGCGGCCAAAGCCAGGCAACGCCGAAGATATGAGGTCCCGCGCATCGCGCGCATATTATGGTTCCGGCGAGGCAGCGTCCATCGCTGCAGCCCGTCGAAAGGCCGCAGCGGGCGTGGTAGACTTTTCATTGTCATGTCGTCCCACGAACCTCCTGCCCCGGAACCGGGTGCGCGGATTCTCAGTTTTCGCCGGCGTCCCGGCACGACCGGGCCGCAGCGGCCGGAAAGCGGGCCGGATCGGGGCGTCGTCGACGACCTGTCCAGGTACAGCCGGGACGAAACGCCGGACGATTACCGCCACCGAATGACCGTGAACGCCATCGCCTTCGCCTTTGTCGTGGTGCTTGGCCTGGCGGGCTACTGGCTGGCCGATACCATGGCCACCATGCGCAAGAACCAGGACTGCGTCCTCACCGGCCGGCGCGGCTGCACGCCGGTCGGGGTTCCGCCCCAGGAACGCTATTAACTTGCCGGGGGGCCTTCATTATCCCCGCCAAGGCCTTGGTAATCCGAGGTTATGGGCAGCCCCCGGCATTGAACTTGGGGTTCGGCTTCGCTATACGGGCTCGCGACCCTAACCGGCCGGTTCTGACAGATTTTGCGCCCCACACCGGGCCGCCGCAATAATGTCAATAAAATCAGAGAGTTAAGATGTCATCCACTTTCGAGACGATTGCCAATATTATCGCCGAGACCTGCGATATTCCGCGCGATTCCATTACGCCCGAAAGTCATGCCATTAACGATCTGGGCATCGACAGCCTGGATTTCCTCGATATCGCCTTCGCCATCGACAAGGCTTTCGGCATCAAGCTGCCGCTCGAGCAGTGGACCCAGGAGGTCTCCGACGGCAAGGCGACGACCGATCAGTATTTTGTCCTCAAGAACCTGGCCGCTCGCATCGACGAGCTCGTGGCCGCCAAAGGGGCGTGACGCCTGAACGCCTATGCGCCTCGAGTATTTTCAGCTGATTGATCGGGTTGTCGACCTTGATCTCGCCGATCGTCGGATCAGCTGCGAGGCAACGGTGCCGTCTGTCTCGACCGTTTTTGAAGGTCACTTCCCCGGCTTCCCGTTGATGCCCGGGGTGCTGCTTGTCGAGGCGATGGCTCAGACGTCAGGTTGGCTGGTCTCCTCGATCAACAAGTTCAAACGCATGTCCTTCCTCGCTTCGGTGAAGGAAGCCAAGCTGCGCACCTTCGTGTTGCCGGGCTACGTGCTGCACATTGAATCGAAGCTGGTCCATGAAGGCTCCGGCTATGCGGTGCTCGACGCCAAGGTGAAGAACAACGGCAAGCAGGTGTGCGATGCCACCATCACCCTGCGCGTGATGGAGTTTCCCAACCAGGAACTCGCCGGCGAAATGCTCAAGATGGCCGCGCGGGTCGGCCTTACTCCGGAGATGACAGTCAATGGCTGAGACGACGCGCGAAGCCTGGATTACGGGTGTCGGCATCGTCTCCACGCTTGGCGAAGGCGTTGACGCGCACTGGCAGAAGCTTTCGGCGGATCAGCCCTCTGCGGATGCGACCACCTTCGCGCCTTTCGTCGTCCATCCGCTGGCGCCGGTGAATTTCGACGCGCAGATCCCCAAGAAGGGCGATCAACGCCAGATGGAAAACTGGCAGCGCATCGGCACCTATGCGGCCGGCCTTGCCCTCGATTCCGCCGGCGTCAAAGGCAACACCGAAATCCTGTCGCAGATGGACATGATCGTCGCGGCCGGCGGCGGCGAGCGCGATCTCAAGGTCGATGCGACGATCCTCAACGGCTACACGCAGGCAACAAACCCGGCGGCTTTTCTCAACGAGCGGCTGATGGGCGATCTGCGCCCCACCCTCTTCCTGGCGCAGCTGTCCAACCTTCTCGCCGGCAATATCTCGATCGTTCATGGCGTGACCGGCTCGTCGCGCACCTTCATGGGCGAGGAAGCCGCCGGCGTTGACGCGGTGCGCATTGCGCTGTCGCGCATCGCCGCGGGCCAGAGCGACATTGCCCTCGTGGGCGGTGCGCATAATGGCGAGCGTCCGGAAATGCTCATGCTCTATGAGTTCGCCGGCGAATGCCTGAAGGACAAGTTCGTTCCCGTGTGGGCGCGCGGCGACATCAACGGCTCTTTGGGCGGCTTCGCGCTCGGTTCGCTGGGCGCGTTCCTGGTGATCGAGGCGCGCGAGCACGCGGAAAAGCGTGGCGCCAAACCGCTGGCTCGCCTTTCGGCTGTCGTCGCCGACCGCGCCTCGCGAAAGCCCGGCACCGTCACTGAAACCCTCGGCAAGCTCTGGGACAAGATCAAGGACAAGGTCAAAGGCAGCCGTGCGGCCGTCCTGTCCGGCGCCACTGGCGCCGCCCAGGCCACCGCCGAAGAACGCGCCTTCCTCGAGCAGCATGGCGAGCTTGCCGTGCGCGCCACCGCTACCTATCTCGGTCATGGGATGGAGCCGCAATTCGCGATGAATGTGGCCCTGGCGACCGTAGCGCTCGCTCATGGTAGCCTTTACCCGCCGTGCGATCCGACCGGACTGGAGAAGCCGATGAGCGGCCCCCTGGATCAGGTCGTGGTGACCGGCGTCGGTCACTGGCGCGGCGAAGGCATGGCGCTGGTCGAGCGCGTCGGCTGAGGGAGAGCGATATGGCTTCCGGGAAAGACAAATACGGCCGGCCCGTTGTCGTCGTGACCGGCCTCGGCGTCGTCACCTCGCTAGGCGCCGGTAAAGTCGATAACTGGGCCAAGCTCACCGCTGGCCAATCCGGCATCCGCGAAATCACCCGCTTCGCCACCGACGGCATGAAGACCCGCATCGCCGGCACGGTCGATTTTCTCGGCGAAATGACCTCCGCGGCGCTCGCCGAACGTTTTGCCGATCTCGCCGCCGAAGAGGCCGTGGCGCAATCCGGCGTCGGCGCTGTCGGCTCCTTCCCCGGCCCGCTTTTCGTTGCCGTGCCGCCGATCGAGATCGAATGGCCGCAGCGCATGGAGCTGGGCGCGAATTCCGGCGCCAACGGTCCGCTGAGCTATGACGACCTGCTGCGCGCCGCGCCGCAATTTCCGGCGTATCACGAGCGCTTCCTGTTCGGGTCGGTCGCCAATCACCTCGCCGACAAGTTCGGCACGCAGGGCTCCCCGATCTCCCTGTCGACTGCCTGCGCCTCCGGCGCCAGCGCGATCCAGCTCGGCGTCGAAGCGATCCGTCGCGGCGACACCGACGCGGCGCTGTGCATCGGCACCGACGGCTCGATCAATCCGGAAGCCCTGATCCGCTTCTCGCTGCTATCGGCTTTGTCCACCACCAACGACAATCCGCAAGGTGCCTCGCGGCCCTTCGCCAAGAACCGGGACGGCTTCATCATGGCCGAAGGCGCCGGCGCCCTCGTCCTCGAAAGCTATGACTCCGCCAAGGCGCGCGGCGCCAAGATCATCGGAATCATGGAGGGCTGCGGCGAGATGGCCGACTCCTTCCACCGCACCCGCTCCAGCCCGGACGGCAAGCCGATCATCGGCTGCATCAAGAATGCGCTGAAGGATGCCGGCCTTGAGGCCGATGCCATCGACTACATCAACGCCCATGGCACCTCGACGCCGGAAAATGACAAGATGGAGTATACCGGTCTCTCCGCCGCTCTGGGCGAGCGCGTGAAGACGGTGCCGATCTCGTCGAACAAGTCGATGATCGGACACACGCTGTCCGCCGCCGGCGCCATCGAGGCCGTATTCTCGCTGCTGACGCTGCAGAACCAGCGTATTCCACCCACCATCAATTACGACGTGCCCGACCCGGCGATCCCGCTGGACGTCGTACCCAACAAAGCCCGCGATGCCCGCGTCACCCACGCCATGTCGAACTCGTTCGGCTTCGGCGGACAGAACGTGTCGCTCATCATGGGCCTGGAGCCGGCGGCGTAATTCGCCGCACGGCCGAGTTCATCAAACATGCGCGCATTACAACTGATTGGCGACCGTCAGCTCGAACTGGTCGACCTGCCCGACCCTGCCGCGCCCGCTGAGGGCGAGGTGCAGGTTCGTATCAAGGCCGTGGGCCTCAATCACCTCGACGTCTGGGGCTTTCGCGGCATGGCCTTTGCCAAGCGCAAGCTGCCGCTGATCGTCGGGGCCGAGGCGTCGGGCGAAATCGCCGCGGTCGGTCCGGGCGTGACCAACTTCAAGCCCGGCCAGAAAGTCACGATGTACGGCGCCCAGACCTGCGGGCATTGCGCCAACTGCCGCGACGGCCGCGACAATCTCTGCGAAAACGTCGGCGGCGTATTCGGCTTCCACATCGACGGCTTTGCCCGCGACCTCATGAACATGCCGGCGCGGCTCGTCGTGCCGGTCCCGGACAATGTCAGTCTGCGCGACGCCGCCTGCGCGCCGATCGCTTTCGGCACCACGCAGCACATGCTCTTCGACAACGCCAAGCTAAAGGATGGCGAGACCGTGCTGGTGCACGCCGCCGGCTCGGGTATCGGCTCGGTCGCGATCAAGATGGCCAAGGCGCTCGGCTGCACCGTCATCACCACGGTCGGTGACGACGCCAAGGCCGAGAAAGCCAAGGCGCTCGGCGCCGATCATGTCATCAACTACAAGACCGAACGCTTCGAAGGCGTGACACGCAAGCTCACGAAGAAGAAGGGCGTCGACGTCGTGTTCGAGCATGTCGGCGGCGAAGGCTTCAACGCCTCGCTGTTCTGTCTCAAGCGCGGCGGACGCCTCGTCACCTGCGGCTCGACGGCGGGTCCGACCGTGACCATCAATCTGATGCAACTGTTCCAGCAGCAGTACAAGATCTTCGGCTCGTTCGGCTGCACCATCCGCAACATCCGTGAAAGCCTCGCCAAGATGGCGGACGGCATGGCGACGATCATCGACAGCGAATTCTCGATCAATGAATTCGAGAAGGGGCTGGCGCGGCTGGAAGGCCGTCAGGTCTTCGGCAAAGTCATCATCAATTTCTGATGGCGCTCGGGGGATTGAAACAGCGGCTGCGCCGCGGCCTCAAGGCCACGGGCAACGCGGTGTCGGGCGCCCTGGCGATCGGCGTCATCAATCTGATGCGGCTGGTGCCGCCGGATGCGATGGAGAATGCGGCCGGACGCCTGATGCGCCGCATCGGTCCGCTGTTCAAGGAACACAAGATCGGGCGCGCCAATCTCACGGCCGCCTTCCCCGAGAAGTCGCCGCAAGAGATCGAGGAGATCCTGCTCGGCGTCTGGGACAATCTCGGCCGCGTCGGCGCGGAGTTTACCCAGCTCGACCGTCTGATCGACTTCGACCTCGACCACCCCGAGCGCGGCCGCCTGCATATTGGCCCCGAACTGTACGCAGCCTTTCAGCGCCTCGCCAATGACGGCAAGCCGGCTCTGGTGTTCACCGCGCACCTGGCCAACTGGGAATTGCCCGCGGTATTTGCCGCCAGCCAGAAGCTCGACAGCGCCGCGCTGTATCGGCGGCCCAATATCGCCGCCATCGACCGCTGGGTGCGCAAGACTCGCGCCGCCAGCATGGGAGAACTGATCGCCACCGGGCTCGACGCGCCGGTACGCATCGCCGACGCGCTCAAGCGCGGCGCTCATATCGGCATGCTGGTCGATCAGTATTATGTGCGCGGCGTCGAGGTGACGTTCTTCGGCCGCAAGACTAACGCCAATCCGCTGATCGCACGGCTGGCTCAACATTTCGATTGCCCGATCCACGGGGTGCGCGTCATCCGCCTGCCCGGCAACCGCTTTACCGCGGACCTCACCGAAGAAATCAAGCCTGTCCGTGACGCGCAAGGCAATGTCGATATCGCCGCCACCATGCAGGTCATCACCACCATCATGGAAGGCTGGATCCGCGAGCATCCCGAACAGTGGCTCTGGCTGCACCGGCGCTGGCGTTAGGCCCCTCGCCGCAATCGGCTTTGTTTATTCCGCCCAAGCCGCGAATCAAGTACGGCTACAACCTTAGCGTTGTTGTGGATAGACGAACTCAAGCCCTGACAGGTGTCCGTGCTGCCAATGACCTAACCCCTGGAGGACAACATGCGCCGGACCATAGCAATATGGTGTACGGTTGCGTTTGTTGCGTTCCCGTCGGTCGTTCCCAGCTTTGCAGCCGATCTTTCTCGCCCCGTTTATAAAGCTCCTGCCTATTACAGCCCGGAACCTGTCTTCAGTTGGACGGGATTTTATATCGGGCTGAACGGCGGTTACGGCTGGAGCCGGTTCAGCGGCACCGGCACCTTCGGCCCCGACAGCGTCACCGCCAAAGGCTGGCTCGGCGGCGCCACGGTCGGCTACAATTACCAGATGGGCCAGTTCGTGCTCGGCGTCGAAGGCGATTTCGACTGGGCCAACGTCAAGCATGACGAGCCGCTGTTCGCCGGCACCATCACCCTGAAGAACGACTACTTCATCACCGCCGCCGCCCGCCTCGGCTATGCCTTCGATCGCACCCTGCTCTACGGCAAGGTCGGCGCCGCCTGGACCCGCGACAAATACGACGGCAATGACGGCGCCGGCGGCACGGTCACCGGTTCGAGCAACCGCACCGGCTGGATGCTCGGCGCCGGCGTCGAATACGCCATCTGGAACAACCTCTCCGCCAAGCTGGAATACGACTACCTGATGTTCGGCAGCGTGACGCCAAACCTGACGACGGCCGGCGGCCTTGCCGTGGTCGGCACGGCGTCGGTCTCGCTCAAGACGCACATCGTGAAGGCCGGCCTGAACTGGCGCTTCGGCGGGCTCTAGGCCCGATCGGCGATCAGCCCTGCTCGGTCGGCAATCCCGCGGCCTTCCAGCCGAGGATGCCGCCCGCGACATGGTGGTCGTAGGGATAGCCGGCGTCCTGCGCAGCGACCGACGCCGTGATCGAGCGGCGGCCGGAGCGGCAGGCGAATACGACCTGTTTGCCCTGCGGATCGGGGATCTGCGCGGGGTCGAACGACGACAGCGGCAGCAGCACCGCGCCCGGATAACGCTCGACCGCGGTCTCGTTGGGCTCGCGCACGTCGACCAGGAGGATGCGCCCGGCCCGGACGCCCTCGGCGACCTCCTGCGGCGTCAGATTGATCACCTCGTCGGCGCGCGGCATTTCATCGGCCATGACGGCAACACTCCTTCGACCCGAACGCCCTGTTTAGCCGGGATCGCGGCCTGTCGCACGCGGCTTTTTACGGCGCTAGATGGTCACCTGGGTGCCAACCTCGACGACCCGTCCGGTCGGTATCTGGAAGTAATCAGTGGCGTCGTTGGCCGCCCGCGACAGCGAAATGAACAGCCGGTCCTGCCAGCGCGGCATGCCGGATTGGGCGGCCGGCTTGAGCAGGCGCCGCGACAGGAAGAACGACGTCGACATGATGTCGAAGGTCCAGCCCAGCTTGCGCGCGACGGCCAGCGCCTTCGGCACATTGGGCTGCTCCATGAAGCCGAAGCGCAACACGATGCGCGAGAAGGTCTCGCCGACCGGTTCGATGCGGACGCGCTCGGCCACGTCGACGCGCGGCGTCTGCGCCGTCTCGATCGTGAGAATGACGTTCTTCTCGTGCAGCACCTTGTAGTGTTTCAGGCTATGCATCAGCGCGGTCGGAGCAAAGCCCGGATCGCCGGTCAGGAACACCGCGGTGCCCGGCACGCGCGTCGGCGGCTTCCGCTCGAGGCTGGCGACCAGAGCGTCCAGCGGGATTTCGGATTTGCGCGTTTTCTGTATCAGCAGCCGGCTGCCCCGCCGCCACGTATACATCAGCACCATAACGGCAGCGCCGAGCGCCAGCGGCATCCAGCCGCCTTCCGCGATCTTCAGCAGGTTCGAGGCGAGGAACGTCAGGTCGATGACGAGGAACGGCAGCATCAGCGCCAGCGCCGCGGCCAGCGGCCAGCGCCAGACCTTGTTGATGACCACGATGGCCATCAGCGCCGTCACCACCATGGTGCCGGTGACGGCAATGCCATAGGCCGAGGCCAGCGCGCTCGACGAGCGGAACAGCATGACCAGCAGCAGCACGCCGATCAGCAGCAGCAGGTTGACCCGCGGCATGTAGATCTGCCCGGACATCTCCTCCGAGGTGTGACGAATTTCCAACCGCGGCAGAAGGCCGAGCTGAATCGCCTGCCGGGTCAGCGAATAGGCGCCGGTGATGACCGCCTGGCTGGCAATAACCGTGGCGAGGGCCGCAAGGATCACCATCGGCAGCAACGCCCATTGCGGATACATCAGGAAGAACGGGTTCGCGATGGCCTTCGGGTCGGCCAGCACCAGCGCGCCCTGCCCCAGATAATTGACGGTCAGCGCCGGCAGCACCACGACCAGCCAGGCGAAGCGGATCGGACCGCGGCCGAAATGGCCAAGATCGGCGTACAGCGCCTCCGAGCCGGTGACGACCAGGAACACAGCACCCAGGGTGAAAAAGCCGATGATGCCATGGTGGAAGAGGAAGTTCAGGCCGTAATGAGGGCTGAACGCCTTCAGCACCAGCGGGTTGTCGGCGATATGCACAAGGCCGGCGACAGCCAGCGCCGCGAACCACACCAAAGTCAGCGGCCCGAAGAAGGCCGCCACTTTCGCGGTGCCGCGGGATTGCACGGCGAACAGCCCGACCAGAATGAGGACCGTCAGCGGCACGACGTAATGATCGAAAGCCGGCGTGACGAGCTTGAGGCCCTCGATCGCCGACAACACCGACAGGGCCGGCGTGATGATCGCGTCGCCATAGAACAAGGCGCCGCTGATGATGCCGAGCAGGATGACGAAACCGCTCGAGCGGCCCAGCGCGCGCGAGGCGAGCGCCATCAGCGCCAGCGTGCCGCCTTCGCCGTTGTTGTCGGCGCGCAGCAGAATCAGCACGTATTTCGCGGTCACCACCAGCAGCAGCGCCCAGATGATGAGCGACAGGATGCCGAGGATGATCGCTTCGGTCACCGGGTTGCCCTCGCCGGCCGCGGCCAGAACGGATTCGCGCAGCGCGTAAAGCGGACTGGTGCCGATGTCGCCATAGACGACGCCGATGCTGCCGAGCGCGAGCGCCCAGAAGCCGGCATGACGCGGCGCTGCGCCCTCGGCGGGCGAGCCCGGACCATCGGCCACGGAAGATGGGGTCATAGAGGACAAATCCTGCTGTCACGCCATTTGCAAACAGGCGCGGAAGGCCAGCTTATAAGGAAGGAATTTGCAAGGCGCGGCCTTGCGTTTTCGCAATTCACGATACCGGCACGACCCGACACCGACAATGCCGGCGACATAAATATGCCATTAAAAACAATGATTTACGGCCAGGACGATGGGCCGGCGCCGTCTTACACCGTCACCTGCGTGCCGACTTCCACGACGCGGCCGGTCGGAATCTGGAAGAAGTCGGTGGCATCGCTGGCCGAGCGGGCAAGATAGATGAACAAGTGGGTCTGCCAGGCCGGCATGCCGGATTGCGACGACGGTTTGAGCGCGCGGCGCGACAGGAAAAACGACGTGGACATGATGTCGAACTGCCACCCGAGCTTGCGGGCGATCGCAAGGGCCTTGGGCACGTTCGGCTGTTCCATGTAGCCATACTTGAGCGAGACGCGAGAGAACCGCTCCGACAGCGGCGTGATGCGCACGCGCTCATCCTCGGTCACGCGCGGCGTATCGGCCGTGACCACGGTGAGGATGACATTGTGCTCATGCAGAACCTTGTTGTGCTTGAGGTTGTGCAGCAGCGCCGTCGGCGCAAAATCAGGATCGCTGGTCAGGAAAACGGCGGTGCCGGGCACGACGTGCGGCGGCTTCTTCTCGAGGCTGCGCACCAGCGTGTCGATCGGCACCTCGGCGCGCCGCGTCTTGTTGACCAGGATGCCGCTGCCGCGCCGCCAGGTCAGGATGATCAGAACGATCGCGACGCCGAACAGAACCGGCACCCACGCGCCTTCCGCAAGCCTCAACGTCGCGGCCGCGAAGAACAGGCTGTCCACGGCAATGAGCGGGATCATAACGAGAGCGGTGGCCCAGAGCGGCCATTTCCACAGCCGTCGGATGACGATGAAGCCCAGCAGCGCCGCCATCAAGCTGGCCGCTGAAACGGCGAGCACATAGGCGTGGGCGAGAGCACCGGAGGTGCGGAACATGAAGACAAGCAGCAACACGCCGATGAGCAGCGTGGTGTTCACGCGCGGCATGTAAATCTGGCCATAATGGGCAGCCGAGGTATGGCGGATTTCGAAGCGCGGCAGCATGCCGAGCTGGATCGCCTGCTGCGTAATCGAATAGGCGCCGGTGATCACAGCCTGGCTGGCGATGGCGGTCGCGACGGTCGCGAGCGCGACCAGCGGCAGCAGCATCGATTCCGGCACCAGCCGGTAGAATGGATCGACGAGAGCGGTGGGGTTCGCAAGCACCAGTGCGCCCTGCCCGAAATAGTTGATCAACAGGGCCGGCAACACGAGAAACACCCAGGCGGCCTGGATCGGTTTGCGGCCGAAGTGACCGAGATCGGCGTAGAGGGCTTCGCTGCCGGTCACCGCGAGAAACACCGCCGCCAGGGTCACGAGCGCAATGGTCCCGTTGCCGATCATGAACTTGACGGCATAAAGCGGATTGATGGCGTGGAAAACGAGCGGGTGATCGAAGATGTGCACGCCGCCAATAATGGCCAGCACGACGAACCAGATTACCGTCACCGGGCCGAACAATGCGGACACGCGGCCGGTCCCGTGCGACTGCACGGCGAACAGGCCAACGAGGATGACCACCGTCAGCGGCAGCACGTAAGGCTCGAAGGCCGGCGCCGCGACCTTGAGGCCCTCGACCGCCGACATCACCGACAGCGCCGGCGTGATGAAGCTCGAGCCGTAGAACATCGCCGCGCCGATGACGCCGAGCATGAAGATCGGCATCGTGCGATGGCCAAGCGCCCGGAAGGCCAGCGCCGTCAGCGACAGCGTACCGCCTTCGCCGTTATTGTCCGCCCGTAGCAGGATGACGATGTATTTGAGGGTGACGACGATGATCAGCGACCAGACGATCATCGAAAGAACGCCGAGCACCACGTCGTTGGTGATCGGGCCGCCATTCGCCCCGGCGTTGACCGCCTCGCGAAAGGCGTAAAGCGGGCTGGTGCCGATATCGCCGTAGACGACACCGATGCTGCCAAGAGCAAGCGCATAGAAGCTCGGCGACTTGGGCTCGCCCGTGGCCTTCACATCGGCCAACGCTGCCGGTTCCTTCACGCCGTCTCTCTTCGCTGCTCAGGGCCCGCGCGGGACCAGGAAGGCGGGCTTATATCATCGGCCTCTGAGAGAGAATACCGCCCTTTCCGCTTGACTTGTTGACGGCCATTGGTCCGGCCAACCGCGGCCTCAACCCGCTGTCAGGGGCTCAGATCCGCCGGGATGGGCGGCTCCTCGCGGATCAGCGTGATGGTCACACGGCGGTTCGGCGCCAGCGACGGGCTGTCGGGAAACAACGGATCGGTGTCGGCCCTGCCGGCCACCATGAAGAAATGCCCGGACGGGACGCCTTCGGCGGCGAGAATCTGCCGCACGGCATTGGCCCGGTCGGCCGAGAGTTCCCACGGGCCGTAGCCAGGTCGCGGCGGGATCGCCGACGTCGCGGTGTGGCCGGAGATGGAAATGCGGAGCGGCATCGCCTTGAGCGCCGGTGCAAGGCGCTGGATCAGGAGCCGCGTCCGCTCATAGGGCTCCCTGGAGCCATCGGCGAACATCGAGCGGCCGTCCTGGTCGGTGATTTCGATATTGAGCCCCTGCCTGGTCTCCTCCAGCATCACGTGCTTGGAGACCTCGGCGATCTCCGGCATGCTCTGCAAAGCCTGACGCAGCGACGCCGCCGCCAGCGCGAACTTGCGGTCCTCTTTCATCCGCGCGCCGTAACTGCGGTTCATGCCCTTCTCGTCGGGCGCGGGCGTTGGCGAGGCATCCTTGGGATCGATATTGGCGACGCTCTTGAGCTTGGGCCGCGTCGGCAGACCCATGACCTCCAGCACGCCGGAATAGCGGACCTTGTCCTGCACGCCGAAGGCGTCGCGCATCGAACCGGCGACGACCTGAAGCTTGGCCTGGTCCTGTGTCGAGAAGGCGACGAGCATCACGAAGAAGCTCATCAGCAAGGCCATCAGGTCCGCGAAGGTGACGAACCAGCCGTGACCGCCACCGTGACCGCCGCGTTTTTTGGCCATACGCTACTACTCTGAAAGAGGTCCCTGCCCCGACCTTACGCGGTCGCGGCAGCGGCCTCCGCCCCTTCTTCCGCGTGCCGGTGTTTTTCCGGCAGGTAAGCGAGAAGCATTTCGCGCACCAATGCCGGGCTCTTGGCCTCGCGCATCATCAGAATGCCGTCGATGATCAAAGTCCGGTTGATTTCTTCATCGACCAGCTTGACGTGCAGCTTGTCCGCGATCGGCAGACAGAACAGGTTGGCGACCAGCGCACCGTACAGGGTCGCGAGCAGCGCCACCGCCATGAACGGGCCGAGCTTGGACGGGTCGGACATGTTCGAGAACATCTGCACCATGCCGATCAGCGTGCCGATCATGCCGAAGGCCGGTGCGCAATCGCCGATGGCGCGGTAGATCTTCTGGCCTTCGTCGAGGTGGGTGAGGAAGTTGTCGCGGTCGCGCTCGAGGTTGTCGCGGATGAAGCCGGCATCGTAACCGTCGGCGACGAAACGGATCCCCTTGGCCAGGAACGGATCTTCCGTCTCCGCCTTTTCCAGGCCGATCGGGCCCTCCTTGCGCATGATCTCGGCGAGGCCGGCGATCTCATCGACCAGTTCGCGCTGGGTGATGTTGCGCATGGTGAAGGCGAACTTCATGCCGAGCGGCAGACCGTGCAGGATGGCCACCAGCGGGAAGCGGATCAGGGTCGCCGATAGCGAACCGCCGAAGATGATGATGATGGCGTGGACGTCGTAGAACATCCGGAAATCGCCGCCCATCAGGATGAGCGTCACGAGAACCGCGATGCCGGCAACCAGACCAATACCGGTCGTGATATCCATCTTACGCTCCACCCAACAAAAGACGCCGCACCTTGGACGTCCCAAGGACGCCAGAAGGCGCACCGTGACCCTAGACGGTCGCTATTAAGACCCAGTAAAGGCTAATCGAACGGAAACGCCGGACGACCGCATGCCGCGGCCGTGCGGCGATCTCCGCAACGCCTGCCGATCAAATACGCTGGAAATCTTTGCCAAAAGGTCTTCCAATGCGGATGAGACGGCCGCGGCTGTTAGAAAAGAATTAACCGGGAGGAAGCGGAGCCATGCGTGAGATCGGTCATTTCGTCGGCGGCAAGACCGTCAAGGGGGGCTCCGGCCGGACCGGCGACGTCTACGATCCGAATACCGGCGAGGTGCAGGCCAAGGTCGCGCTGGCGTCCAGGGCCGAGGTCGAGAAGGCCATCGCCAATGCGGAGGCCGCCCAGCCGGCCTGGGCCGCGACCAACCCGCAGCGTCGCGCCCGGGTGATGTTCAAATTCCTCGAGCTGATCCAGAAGGAATACGACGCGCTGGCCAGGCTGTTGTCGTCCGAGCACGGCAAGACGGTGCCGGACGCCAAAGGCGATATCCAGCGCGGCCTCGAAGTGGTCGAGTTCGCCTGCGGCATTCCACACCTGCTGAAGGGCGAATTCACCGAAGGCGCCGGCCCGGGCATCGACCTCTATTCCATCCGCCAGCCGCTCGGCGTCGTCGCCGGCATCACGCCGTTCAACTTCCCGGCCATGATCCCGCTGTGGAAAGCCGCGCCGGCGATCGCCTGCGGCAATGCGTTCATCCTCAAGCCGTCGGAGCGCGATCCGTCGGTGCCGATGCGCATCGCCGAGCTGTTTCTCGAGGCGGGCCTGCCGGAGGGCATCCTCAACGTCGTCAACGGCGACAAGGAAGCGGTCGATACCATCCTGACCGACCCGCGCATCAGGGCGGTCGGCTTCGTCGGCTCGTCGGACATCGCGCAGTACATCTATTCGACCGCCGCCGCCCACAACAAGCGGGTGCAGTGCTTCGGCGGCGCCAAGAACCACATGATCGTCATGCCCGACGCCGACATGGATCAGGCGGTCGATGCCCTGATCGGCGCCGGCTACGGCTCGGCCGGCGAGCGCTGCATGGCGATCTCGGTCGCGGTGCCGGTCGGTCAGAAGACCGCCGACCTGCTGATGGAGAAGCTGATCCCGCGCGTCGAGACGCTGAAGATCGGCCTGTCGAGCGACCCGCAGGCCGATTACGGCCCCGTGGTGACCAAGGCCGCGCTCAATCGGATCAGGGATTATGTGGACACCGGCGTCAAGGAAGGCGCCAAACTCGCCGTCGACGGCCGCGGCTTCAAGATGCAGGGCTATGAGAACGGCTTCTTCATGGGCGGCTGCCTGTTCGACGAGGTCAAACCGGACATGAAGATTTACAAGGAAGAGATCTTTGGTCCGGTGCTGTCGGTCGTCCGCGCCAAGGATTACGAGGAGGCCGTTGCCCTGCCCTCGACCCATGAGTATGGCAACGGCGTCGCCATCTTCACCCGCGACGGCGATGCCGCCCGCGATTTCGTCAACCGCGTGCAGGTCGGCATGGTCGGCGTCAATTTCGCCATTCCGGTGCCGCTCGCCTATCACACCTTCGGCGGCTGGAAGCGTTCCGGCTTCGGCGACCTCAATCAGCACGGGCCCGACTCGGTGCGTTTCTATACAAAGACCAAGACGGTGACGTCGCGGTGGCCCAGCGGCACCAAGGGCGGCGCCGAATTCACGATCCCGACGATGAAGTAAAGGACCGACGTTGCGGCGCGCCACCGGCCTCACATTCGCAATCCTGTCCTTCGCGCTCGCCGGTTGCGGCGGCGGCGCCGGCTCGCTGATGTCCGACGACGAGAAGCCGCAAGCCGTAGCCGCCGTTGATGCCGGCACGGAAGGCATGGAAGGCCGCTGGCTCCTCGCCGCGCCGAACGCGCCGTCCTGCGGGCTGACTTTCACCGGCCCGCCGGGCGCTCGCGAAGGCCGCGTCACACCGGACGGCGGCTGCCCGGAGCGCTTCTTCCTGGCGCGGCGCTGGCGGCTCGCCGACGACGCTCTCACCGTCGTCGATGGCGACGGCGCTTCGCTCGGCACGTTCCGCAATGCCGGCGACCGTTTCGAGGGCAAGTCCGCCGCCGAGACAACGATCACGCTGTCGCGCTAACCTCTCCATCCACCACATCCAAGAGGCTGCAATCCCATGGCCGACTACCAGCTTTATTGCTTCGCCCAATCCGGCAATGCCTATCGCGCCGCGCTGATGCTCAACCTGATCGGCGCCAAATGGGAGCCGGTCTGGATCGACTTCTTCAAGGCCGGCGTGCAGCGGTCTGCCGAGTATCGCGGCGACGTCAACGAAATGGGTGAAGTGCCCGTGCTGGTCGATGGCGCCAGGAAGCTGACGCAGTCGGCCGTGATCCTGAACTATCTGGCGCGCAAATCCGGCAAGTTTCTGCCGAAGGGCGAGGATGAAGAGTTTGAAGCGCTGCGCTGGATGATCTTCGACAACCAGAAGGTCAACGGCTTCCTCGGACCGTTCCGCGCGCTGAAGAACTTCGCGCCGACGCCGGCCGACCCGGCCGTGCTCGCCTTCCTCAAGGGCCGTCTCGACAACAACGTCGCCATCGTCAATAAGCGGCTGGAGAAGGCGCCGTTCCTGCTCGGCGACCGGCCGACCATCGCCGACGTCTCGATGTGCGCTTATCTCTATTATCCGGCCGAGGAATACGGATTCGATATCGCCAAGGAGCATCCGGCGATCGGCGCCTGGCTCAAGCGCCTCGAGGCCCTGCCCGGCTGGGCCCACCCCTACGACATCATGCCGGGCTATCCCTTCGGCACGCAGGGCTACCGGAATAAGCAGGGCTGATGACACCGTCATGCCCGGCCTTGTGCCGGGCATCCACGTCTTTCCTTCACATAGCGAGCGAAGACGTGGATGGCCGGGACAAGCCCGGCCATGACGAGAATTCAACCGTGCTTGTGGCCGTGGCCGTGATGATGGCCATGACTATGATCGTGCGAATGATCGTGGCCGCAACCGCAGGCGTCGCCGTGCGCATGGTCATGGTGGGCGTGGTCATCGTGGGCGTGGTGATGATGCCCGTGATGCTCGTGCCCGTGATGCTCGTGCCCATGATGCTCATGGCCATGGCCATGTGAATGATCTTGCGGCACCTCATAGGCGCCGCCTTCCGGCTCGAAAGGCGCCTGTAGCGGCGTCACCTTGGCGCCGAGCGCCTTGAGCAATTCCTCGGTCGCCGGCTCGCGCAGCGCGCGGATGCGGTTGGGCAACAACTGAACGGCGATATGGCGGTCGCCGAGATGCCAGGCGATACGCGCCAGCGCCGAGACGTCAGCGGCGCGCGCCTCGACGAGATCCTCCGGCTTTGCGACGACCTCGACATGGCTGCCGTCGTCGAGCGCGATGACGTCGTCGGTGTGCAGCCGGCCCTGGAAGGCGAAAGTGAGTGTCTGCCCCTTCACGGTGGCGACGCTGAGCGTGCCGCCGGCGCGCTGGGTATGGTCGAGCAGAACGCTGTCGGCCGCGGCAAGGCCGCGGGCATCGTGAGCGGCAATGATATTGGTCGCGCGCGGCATGGGCGGATTGGCTTTCGTGACGGTCAGTTGAGCCGGGACGGACGATCGCCGTCGGCGGGGGTGGCGGGGCCCGGCTCCGCGACGGGCGCGGCTTCGCCATCCTCCGGCACGGGGGGCAGTCCGGCGGCCGCAGCCTGCGCATCCTTGCGCTGATAGTCGCGATAAGACAGCCAGCCGAGCGGCAGACAGGCGAGATACAGCAGCGCGCCAGCCGACAGCACTTCCCATGGGTAGCTGACCAGCAGCGCCACGAGCAGCACCACGACGACGAACACCGGCAGGACCATTTCCGGCCGCACCCGCTTGCCGACGCGCTTGCCCGACAGCACCGGCAGGCGCGACACCATCAGCAGCGCAATGCCGAGCGTGTAGAAGAAGGTCAGCCAGATGGTGACCGGCCCATTCGGAACGCCGAGGAAGTACAGATAGATCGGCAACAACACCGTCAGCGCGCCGGCCGGCGCCGGAATCCCGGTGAAGAAATTGCCAGCCCAGACCGGCGCATCGGGATCGTCGGCCATGACGTTAAAGCGTGCCAGACGCAGGCCAGCGCAGATCGCGAACACCAGCGCCACGATCCAGCCCGCCGATTTCAGATCGTGCAGGCCCCAGAAATACAGGATGAGCGCCGGTGCGACGCCGAAATTGACGAAGTCGGCCAGGCTGTCGAGTTCGGCGCCGAATTTCGAGGTGCCCTTGAGCATACGGGCAACGCGGCCGTCGATGCCGTCGAGGATGGCCGCGAAGACGATGGCGGCGAGCGCCCATTCGAGCTTGCTCTCGATCGCCAGGCGAATGGCGGTCAGGCCCGCACATAGCGCCAGCAGCGTGATCAGGTTGGGCACAAGGGTGCGCACCGGGACCGCCTTGAAACGGCGACGGCGGGGCGGCGGCGCGGGGTCAATCGGTTGGAACACCATGCGTCCTCTATAACCGGTTCCACGAAAACGCGCCACGTTAGCCGGCGGTTCCGGCGGCCCGGACGAGGCTTGAGGCCCTACCCGACCCGGAAGCCGCGGTGCTCGTCGCCGCCCGACAGGTCGGCCAGGATGGTTTCGCCCGACAGCGCCGTCTGGCCAACCGCGACCAGGGGCTGGGTGCCTTCGGGCAGATAGACATCGAGACGCGAGCCGAAGCGGATCATGCCGAAGCGCTCGCCCGCCCCCACCGGCTGGCTTTCCTTGACGTAGCAGACGATGCGCCGCGCGATGAGCCCGGCGATCTGCACCACGGCGATCCGCGTGCCGCCGGTGGCGATCACTAGCGAATTGCGCTCGTTATCGACCGAGGCCTTGTCCAGATCGGCGTTCAGGAACTTGCCGGGCTGGTACAAGATCTTCTCGACGCGGCCGGCGACCGGCGAGCGGTTCACGTGGCAGTCGAACACGCTCATGAATACCGAGATGCGCAGCATCGGCTTGGGGCCGAGGCCGAGTTCGTGCGGCGGCGGCACGGTCGTCACCATGCTGATGCGGCCATCGGCCGGCGACACGATCAGGCCCTCGCGCACCGGCGTGACGCGCGGCGGATCGCGGAAGAAATAGATGCACCAGACGGTGAGCACGGTGCCGACCCAGCCGAGCGGCGTCCAGATCCAGAACAGGATCAGACTGGCCAGCGCGAAGGCGCCGATGAAGGGATAGCCCTCCGGCGTGATCGGCACCAACTGCTTACGGATGGAGTCGTAGATGGACATGGCGGCTTCTTACTCGTTTTCTCGACCGTTGCCGGGATCTTTCCCCTCTCCCTTCGGGAGAGAGTGGCGCACGAATCACTATACAATCTATGGTCGTATTTGTACTGCTCGGCATTTCTTCGGCGCTCATTACCGCACAACATGGGTCATGTCATGCACGGAACTCCCACGGATCATCAAGTTAAAACCTGGTTTGAGTTAGTGCGGCTACTAAAAATCGCGCTGACTAGAAAAACTCGAAAAACGATACTCTACGGCGATTTGGCCGAAGCAATTTTTGGGGCCCGCAATTTAGGGGCCCAAAGCTTCGCAAACCCACTTGGAGAAATTCACTTCCGGACGAAAGCTTACAATCGACGAACGCACAGCCACCACCCAAGTCTCAACGCTCTAGTATTCAATTTGAAAGGCGAACAGCCGGGAATACCTGAAAAGCAGAATCCTAAAAAAATTTGGAAAATTCTAGAGTCTGAGGGACCGAACTATCTCGACCGTCTAGGTGTGTTCCTAGGATACGAAGACTCTAAAACCAAGAATTTGCGCCGTAAAAGGCCTTCGCCAACCGAAGATCATGGCCCAACGGGTGGTGGCATTCGTTCATCAGCACTCTGGGAAGCGCGTCACAATCCTCTAGCGAAAAGTATCAGCGAAACGCTCCGAAGGGATTTCAAATACATTCCGTGCGATGGATTGCCATGGAAACCGGACATATTATTGAGATCATCCACGACGGGAAAAATACTGTTGGTCGAGGTAAAACCTAACAGTTCATCGCACAACATCATAACCGCTGTTGGTCAGACACTTTGCTATCGATCCAAGTTCGAAATAGTCACGTCAATCATCGCGGCTCCCGGAATTGCTAGAATCGGGGCCCACTTAAGAGATGTACTTGAAGTTCACGCAATCAAAACGCTTGATCTAAATGGGAACGTGCGCAAGCAATTAACGCACCTCAGCAAATAACCTTCGAAGTAACTTTATTCCGCCGCATCCGCCGGGCTGGCCGCCGCCAACGCCGGGTCCTCGACCGGCGGCGGATTACGGTTGGGCGCCGCCTCATCCTCGCCGGCGCGTGCCAGACGCTCGCGCGCCTCCTCGGCCTCGCGCTGCCGGTTCCACATGCTGGCGTAGAGGCCATTGGCGGCGAGCAACGCCGCGTGATTGCCGCGCTCGACGATCTGGCCCTTGTCGAGCACGATAATCTCGTCGGCGCCGACAATGGTCGAGAGCCGGTGCGCGATCACCAGAGTGGTGCGGCCCTTCGACACACGCTCCAGCGCGTCCTGGATTTCCTTCTCGGTGTGGCTGTCGAGCGCCGAGGTCGCCTCGTCCAGCACCAGGATCGGTGGCGCCTTGAGAATGGTGCGGGCGATGGCGACACGCTGCTTCTCGCCGCCGGACAGTTTGAGGCCGCGCTCGCCAACCTCGGTCTCGTAGCCCTGCGGCGACAGGCGAATGAAGCCGTCGATCTGCGCCAGCCGCGCCGCCTCCTCCACCTCGGCGTCGGTCGCTTCCCAGCGGCCGTAGCGGATGTTGTAGCGGATGGTGTCGTTGAACAGCACAGTGTCCTGCGGAACCATGCCGATGGCCTGGCGCAGCGACTTCTGCGCCACCTGCGCGATGTTCTGATCGTCGATGGTGATGCGCCCGCCCGACAGATCGTAGAAGCGGAACAAGAGCCGCGAGATGGTGGACTTGCCGGCGCCGGACGGGCCGACCACCGCCACCGTCTTGCCGGCCGGCACGTCGAAGCTGATGCCCTTGAGGATTGGCCGCGCCGGATCGTAGGCGAAGGCGACATTGTCGAAGCGGATATTGCCGGCGTTGACGGCAAGCGCCTTGGCGCCGGGCACGTCGATGATCTCGGGCGGGCGGCCGAGGATCGAGAACATGATCTCGATATCGGTGATGGCCTGCTTGATCTCGCGATAGACCATGCCCATGAAGTTCAGCGGCTGGTAGAGCTGGATCATAATGGCGTTGATGAGCACGAAATCGCCGACCGTCTTGGAGCCGCCGCGAATTTCGGTCGCCACCATCACCATGGCGGCGGCAAGGCCGGCGGTGAAGATGACCGCCTGCCCGGCATTGAGCACGGCGAGCGAGGTGTAGGCCTTGGTCGAGGCGTCCTCGTAGCGCGCCATGGCGCGGTCGTAACGCTCGGACTCGCGATCCTCCGCGGAGAAATATTTCACCGTCTCGTAATTGAGCAGCGAGTCGATCGCCTTCACATTGGCGTCGGTGTCGCTGTCGTTCATCTTGCGGCGGATGCCGATGCGCCACTCGGTCGCGTAATAAGTCCAGACCAGATAGAGCGTGACGGTGGCGACGATGACGGCGACATAGCGCCAGTCGAACTGCCACATCAAAACGACGCAGATCAGCACGAGTTCGATGATGGTCGGCGCCAGTTGTAGGATCACCATGCGCACGATGGTCTCGATGCCGTTGCGGCCGCGCTCCAGCACGCGCGTGAGGCCGCCGGTCTTGCGCTCGAGATGGAAGCGCAGCGACAGTTCGTGCATGTGCACGAAGGTGCGATAGGCGAGCCGCCGCACCGCATGCATCGCCACCTTGGCGAAGACGCCGTCGCGCATCTGCGTCGTCACCGCCATGATGACGCGCATGCCGCCGTAGGCGAGCGTCATGGCGATCGGCGCGGCGAGCGCCCAGAGCAGCCAGTCATTTGCGCCAACGGGAGCGCTGCCGGCGCCGGCCAGCGCATCGGTCGCCCATTTGAAGGTGAAGGGCGTAACGATGGTCGCGAACTTGGCGAGCAGCAGCAGTAGCGAGGCCCAGACGACGCGCATCTTCAGGTCGCGCCGGTCCGACGGCCAGATATAGGGCCACAGATGGACGATGGTCGCCATCAGCGCGCCGCGGTCGGCGGAGACGCGAGGCTCGGGACTGGCGGTGTGGTGCGAAGGGCTCATTCGGGGGTCCGGGGTCAGGCGACTTTCATATAGGTCTAAACTGCCCGGCAATCACCCTTCCCCGCTGTATTTCCTACGCTTTTTTCGGGGCCATCTTGACGCCCCGGGAGCGGAGATGCACATCCAGGGCATGAATGCATCGGACAAACCCGCCTCGCTCGCCCGAATCTGCGTCTATTGCGGCTCCGGCCCCGGCACCGACCCGGCCTTCATCGAAGCCGCGACCGCGCTCGGCACCGCCATGGCCAAGGCCGGTATCGGCCTCGTTTATGGCGGCGGCGACATGGGCATGATGGGCGCCGTGGCCGACGCGGTGCGCCGGAACGGCGGCACGGTGACCGGCATCATCCCGGAATTCCTGCTCAACAAGGAGCGCGCCGGCTTCAACGGCGAAGGCCTCATCGTCACCCCCGACATGCACGAGCGCAAACGCAAGATGTTCGAAATGGCGGATGCCTTCGTCGCCATGCCGGGCGGCGTCGGCACGCTGGAGGAGATCGTCGAGCAGATGACCTGGGCGCAGCTCGGCCGCCACAAGAAGCCGATCCTGCTCGCCAACGTCAAAGGCTTCTGGGAGCCGCTCTGCGCCCTGCTCGATCACATGAAGGCGCTGGCCTTCATCCGCGCCGGCATGGACGTCAACCTGATGGTCGCCGACGACGTCAACGACATCATCCCGAAGCTACGCCAGGCCATGCAGGACGTGTCGGAACAGGCGAAAGACATGCCGCCGGCGGTGGCGGAGAAGTTGTAGCCCTATTTCGTGAACGTCACCGCCTCGATGCGATTGCCGTCGGGGTCGCGGATGAAGGCGGCGTAGTAGCCGCCCTCGCCGTCATGCGGCCGCAGGCCCGGCGCGCCGTCGCTGGTGCCGCCTGCTTTGAGCGCCGCCGCATAAAAAGCATCGACCATATCCGTGGAGCGCGCGCGGAAGCAGACATGGGCGCCGCTGCCGGCTTCAACCGGCATCATGCCGGAACGCAAGTTGATCCAGAACTCGGAATACTGCTTGCCGAAACCGACAGTCGCTTCCCGGACATCGATCGCCGTCATACCGATGGCGCCGAGCACCGCTTCATAGAAGCGCGTCGCGTTGGCGAGATCGCGGACGGCGATGGAGACGTGGTCGATCATGGTACGGTCGTCCGCGCGTCCTCACGCCGGCGCGCCGGACTTCACCAGCTTGTAGATGATCGAGTCCATCAGCGCCTGGAACGAGGCGTCGATGATGTTCGGCGAAACACCGATGGTGGTCCAGTGCTCGCCGGTCTCGTCCTCGCTCTCGATCAGCACGCGCGTCACGGCCTCGGTGCCGCCATTGAGGATACGCACGCGGAAATCGGTAAGCTTGAGGCCCTTGATATAGTCCTGATACTTGCCGAGGTCCTTGCGCAGCGCATTGTCGAGCGCGTTGACGGGGCCGTTGCCCTTGGCCACCGACAATAGCGGCTCGGCGCCGGGCTCGATCTCGACCTCGACCACCGCGCTGGTGACGGTGACCAGATCGCCGACAGCGTTGAAGCGCTGTTCGACATTGACGTCGAACTGCAGCACCTTGAAGTAGTTCGGCACGGTGCCGAGCGTGCGCCGCGCCAGCAGTTCGAACGAGGCGTCCGCCGCGTCATAGGCATAGCCGATGGCCTCGCGCTCTTTCACGATCTCCAGCAGCCGGCCGATGCGGCGATCGTCCTTGTCCACCTTGAGCCCGATGCGCTCGAGCTCGGCGAGCACGTTGGACTTGCCGGCCTGATCCGACACCAGCACCTTGCGCTTGTTGCCGATGAGATCCGGGTTGACGTGCTCGTAGGTCTCCGGATCCTTCATGATCGCGGAGGCGTGGATGCCGGCCTTGGTGGCGAAGGCGTTCTCGCCGACATAAGGCGCATAGCGGAATGACGGCCGGTTCAGCCGCTCGTCGAGCGCGCGCGAAACCTTGCCGAGCGACTTGAGCGCCTCGTCGGAGACGCCGATGTCGAACTTGTCGGCGTAATCCTTCTTCAGCTTCAGCGTCGGGATGATGGAGACGAGATTGGCGTTGCCGCAGCGCTCGCCCAGCCCGTTCAGCGTGCCCTGGATCTGCCGCGCGCCGGCGCGCACCGCCGCCAGCGAATTGGCGACCGCCTGCTCGGTGTCGTTATGCGCATGGATTCCGACATGATCGCCAGGAATGACCTTCACGACTTCGCCGACAATGCGCTCGACCTCGTGCGGCAGCGTGCCGCCATTGGTGTCACACAGCACCACCCAGCGCGCGCCTTCTTCGTAAGCTGCCTTGGCGCGTTCGAGCGCAAATTGGGGATTGGCCTTGTAGCCGTCGAAGAAATGTTCGCAATCGAGCAGCACTTCGCGGCCGGCGGCCTTCGCCGCTTTCACGCTGTCGCGGATCGAAGCGAGGTTTTCCTCGGGCGTTGTCTCCAGCGCGACCTTGACATGGTACTCGGACGACTTGGCGACGAAGCAGATGGCGTCGGCCTTGGCCTCGATCAGCGCGGCGATGCCTGGATCGTTCGAGGCCGATCGGCCGGGCCGGCGCGTCATGCCGAAGGCAGTGAACTTGCCCTTGTGCGGACGAATTTGCGCGAACAATTCGGTGTCGGTGGCGTTGGCGCCCGGATAGCCGCCTTCGACGTAATCAATGCCGAGCTCATCGAGCATGGCGGCAATGGCAATCTTGTCCGTGAGCGTGAAATCGACGCCATTGGTCTGCGCGCCATCGCGCAAGGTCGTGTCGAACAGATACAAGCGCTCTTTACTCATGACGCACCTTTACACACTCCGTCATGCCCGGCCTTGTGCCGGGCATCCACGCCTTTGCCCCACCTGAAGAAAGACGTGGATGGCCGGGACAAGCCCGGCCATGACGGCGAAAAATTTTGAATCCGTGTATCACCACAATCCGAAAAGCTTCGTCGCCAGCGCGACCGCGCCGGCGATCACCACGACCTTGAGCGCGATATAATACAGCCAGTGGCGCGGAAACGGCGTGTCGGGCTTCTTCATGACGGCTGCGAGGCCTCCGGCTTGGCAATTGTCTGGGAAAGTGTCTTGGACAAGGTGGTGTTGGCGAGCCATTCATCGCCGACCGAAACCGAATTGCGCTGCTGCGCGACATAGCCACGCTTCTCGAAGAAGCCACGCGCGGTGTCGCTGGCATCGACCGTGAGCTTGTCGGCGCCGCGGGCGCCGGCGAGCTTTTCCAGCGCGTCGATGAGCAGCGCAGCAGCGCCCTGCCCGCTGACGATCGGATGCACGAACAGCATGTCGATCTTGGTGTTGCCGGCGAGCGAAGCGAAGGCTACCGGCGAGCCATCCAAAGTCGCGATCAAAGTGAGCTGCTTGCCGAGGCGGGCCGCGAAAGCTTCCAGATCGTCGGCGCGCTCGATCCACGCCTCCTGCTGCGCTTCGCTGTAATCGTCGCTGGTGAGCTCAAGAATGCTCTCGCGGAAGATCTCGGCGAGCAGCGGTGTGTCCTCGGGCAGGAATGGCCGCAGCGCGAGCTTGGGGGATGCGGTCGCCATCAGCGGCCTCCCTTGGTCGCGTGCGGCCACGCCGCCGTGTCACGGTCGGGATGCTGATAATTGACGATGGAGGCCTTGAACGCGTCCTGCGCCGGCTCGGCGCCTTCGGCGCGCGTCGGCAGGCTGCACAGCCCGTCGAAGAACGGCTGTTTGCTCTCCGGATTGACCTGGATGGTCGGCGGCGCGACCGAAGGATCGTCGAAGGTGCAGACGGCGATCTCGGTAGGGCCACCGTATTCATACGTCAGCGGCGTTCCGCAATCGGCGCAGAAGCCGCGCTCGACCTTGTTCGACGAGCGATAGCGTTTCGGTTCGCCGCGCGTCCATTCGAGATCGCGCACGGTGACGAGGAGCGCAAAGGGCGAGCCGAAGGCCTTCTGGCACATGCGGCAGTGGCAGATCGACGAACGGCCGAAGTCGGAGCCGCGATAGCGCACCGCGCCGCATTGGCAGCCGCCGGAGTGCATGGTGGTCATTGTGGTGGTCATGGCGCGCTCGCTTTCTTCCCCTCTCCCCTTGGGGGAGAGGGTGGACGCGAGCGCAGCGAGCGGCCGGGAGAGGGGTATCGGCGCAAAAGCAATAGCGACCCCTCTCCCGCCCTCGCGACTAACGCCGCTCGGGCACCCTCTCCCCCAAGGGGAGAGGGGAAAGAAGAAAGGCGCGACGAACTTCGCTTCATCGCGCGATCTCCCAGGTGGTGCCTTCCTTGGAGTCTTTCAGCACGACGCCCATGGCGGCGAGCTCGTCGCGGATGCGGTCGGATTCGGCGAAGTTCTTCGCGGCGCGCGCGGCCTTGCGCGCCGCGATCAGGCCTTCGACCTTGGCCGCATCGATGTCGCTGCCGCTCTGGCGGCGCGCGGCCCATTCCTTCGCGCCCTCACCGAGGAAGCCCAGCGCCCGCAAGGAGCCGGCGAATTCGCCGCGCAATTTCTCTTCGCCGCCCTGAATGCGGTTGCGCAGACCGTGCAGCGCCGTGATGACCTGATGCGTGTTGAGATCGTCGCACAGCGCCTCGAGCACAGATGCAGAGATCCCCTCGCCCGGCGCATCGCCCGCGATCCAGTACCAGTCGTCGAGCGTCTTCCAGCTTTCCTCGAGCCCCTTCACCGTCCAGTCGATCGGCTGGCGGTAATGCGTCTTGAGCATGTTGAAGCGCGCCACCTCGCCCGGCCAGTCCTTGAGCACGTCGCGGATGGTGATGAAGTTGCCGAGGCTCTTCGACATCTTCTCGCCTTCGACCTGCAGGAAGCCGTTGTGCATCCAGTAATTCGCCATCACGCCGGTGTGAAAGGCGCAGCGCGATTGCGCGATTTCGTTCTCGTGGTGCGGAAACACGAGATCGATGCCACCGCCGTGAATGTCGAAGGTCTCGCCGAGATGCTTCCACGACATGGCCGAGCATTCGATGTGCCAGCCCGGCCGGCCCGGCGTCTTGATGCCACCCGGCGATGGCCAGCCCGGCTCGCCTTCCTTCGACGGCTTCCACAAGATGAAGTCCTGCGCGTCCTTCTTGTAGGGCGCGACTTCGACGCGGGCGCCGGCGATCATCTCGTCCATCGGCCGCTTGGAGAGCTGGCCGTAATCCGTCATCGACGGCACGTTGAACAGCACGTTGTCTTCGGCGACGTAGGCATGGCCCGAGGCAATGAGGCGCTCGATGATCGCCTTCATCTCCTCGATATGCTCGGTGGCGCGCGGTTCGACCGTCGGCGGCAGGCAGCCCAAGGCCGCCACGTCCGCCTTGAAGTTCTGGTAGGTCTCTTCGGTGAGCTGACGGATATCGATGCCGCGCTCGGCGGCCCGCGCGTTGATCTTGTCGTCGACGTCGGTGATGTTGCGGACGTATTTGACGTGCGCTTCGCCGTAGATGTGGCGCAGCAGCCGGAACAGCACGTCGAAGACGATGACCGGCCGCGCATTGCCGATATGGGCGAAGTCGTAGACCGTCGGCCCGCACACATACATGCGCACATTCGCCGGATCGATCGGCGCAAACACCCGCTTGTCGCGCGAGAGCGTATCGTAGAGCCGCAATTCCATAAGGGTCACCAATAGCCGGCGAGCCCGCTGGCCGGGGCGTCCCTTTGTATCTCGATTCGAGAAAAGACGGCCTCAGCCAGCGATTTCGCGCTAGCTAATAATCTGGCGGCAGATGCCGCGGATGAGGGTCAGGCCGGTCATTGGCCCGCACATTGCTCAAATTGCCGGGCAAGCGTCAAGCGGCCTGCAAATTCCACAGCAAACTTAAGTACTTGCGGCGGACCGCAGAATCGCCGCAGCGGTTAAACGGCTTTTAAGAAACTTCGCTGCATTTTAGCGCCGGAATTCACCGACAAGCCCTCGATCGAGCCCGCGCAGCCACCCGGCGCGCGACAAGGAACGGATGTGCCGATGCGTCGCCTTCTCGTCTGTGTCGCCTTGCTTTCCTGCTTCACCTTCGCCGGACCGGCCCAGGCCGAGCGCAAGATGTTCATCATCAACGCCGACGCCGGCGGCTACGGCGTCGATCGCTGCCTCGCCTCAGGCGCGGCCTGCGGCGCACCGGCCGCGGCTGCCTATTGCCGCAGCCAGAGCTTCGCCACCGCGACATCGTTCAACAAGGTGGACCGCGACGACATCACCGGCGCCATTCCGGCGGGCGGTTCGGGCGGCTGCAAGGGGTCAGGCTGCGACGACGTTGTCGCCATCGTCTGCTCGCGCTGACTCGCGGCCCTCGCTCCAAAAGTTCCATTGCCGGCTGATTTTTTCCCGGGCTAATGCACACGCATAAGCCTTGCTGCGGTTGAGTTATTGGCGCTCCCCCGGTACGAAAGGGTTCCACTTTCGGACCGCTGGGGCGCATGGTCAAAGCTCGCGAACCGACAATCCCGCCGCCGCCGCCACCGGTCGAGAGACCGGTCAGCCGCGCCGAGCGCCCCCTGAAGCTGCTCATCGCGGCCGCGGTCGTGTTTCCGGTCGTCATCTTCGCCGTCGCCGGCTGGATTTCCTACAACCAGCATATTGCCGATGCGCGCGACCGCCTGCAGCGCACCGTCGACACCCTGCAGGAACACGCCGTCAAGGTGTTCGAGACGTTCGCGATCAGCGAACGCTACATGGAGGAGATGTTCAACGGCCTGTCCGATGCGGACATCAGCGCCAATCAGGAAGAATACAGCCGCCGCATCCGCAACTTCATTCACGATCTGCCGCAGCTGCGCGATCTGTGGGTCATCGACGCCGACGGGCGCGCGCTGGTCTCCGGAACCGTTTATCCGATGCCGACCGACCTCAGGCTGGCGGACCGCGACTATTTCTCCGGGCACAAGAACGGCACTGCGCCGGAAACCTATATCAGCGGCACGGTGCAGGCACGGGTGGACAACACCAGTTTCTTCGCGGTCACCCGTAAGCGGATGGCCGACGGCAAGTTCAACGGCGTCTATCTCGTCTCGATCGCGCCGGAATATTTCACCAACTACTACTCGAAATTCCCGGCCGCCGACGTCACCGTGGCCGGCCTGGTGCGCGCCGATGGCGTAGCGCTCGCCCGCTATCCGGCAACGCAGGCCGGCGCCCGATCGGCGCCGGATTCGCCTTTCATGCGCGCGATCATCGAACGCCCACAACGCGGCGTCACCGGCGGCACATCGTCCTTCGATGGCGTCGTGCGCATCATCGCCTATCGCAAGCTGCCCGACCTGCCGGTCTATGTGAATGCCGGGCTCGACCTGACGACGGTCAAGACGGACTGGATGTGGGACATGTCGGCGCATCTCGTGTTCGGCCTGCCGGCGACGCTGATGATGCTGGGGCTCGGCATTTTCGCGCTGCGTCAGGCGCGGCGCGAGGCCGTCGCCAATTCACAGCTGCGTTACGAGGCGGCGCGCCGGCAGACGACCGAACTGGCGCTGCGCCAGGCGCAGAAGATGGAAGCGGTCGGCCGGCTCACCGGCGGCATCGCCCACGACTTCAACAATCTGCTCACCGCCATCATCGGCAATGTCGAACTGGCGATGCGGCGCAATACGTCCGAAGACCCCCGCGTCGCCAATTCGCTGGGCGCCATTCGGCAGGCCTCGACCCGCGCCGCCACCCTGGTGCAGCGCCTGCTCACCTTCTCGCGGCAGCATCCGCAGGAGGTCAAGGTCGTCAACGTCAACCGGCTGGTCACCGAGATGTCGGAGATCCTGCACCGCGCTATCGGCGAGACCGTGCGCGTCGAAACCGTGCTGGCGAGCGGCCTGTGGAAGACCGCCATCGACCCCAACCAGCTCGAGAGCGCCATCCTCAATCTAGCGGTCAATGCCCGCGACGCCATGCCGGGCGGCGGCCGGCTGACCATCGAGACCTCCAACGCCTACCTGGATGAAGCCTATGTCCGGCAGTCCGGCGCCGAGGTCGAACCCGGACAATTCGTGCTGGTGGCGGTCAGCGACACCGGCAGCGGCATGAGCACGGAAGTGCGCGACCGCGCCTTCGATCCATTCTTCACGACCAAGGCGGCCGGCGCCGGCTCAGGCCTCGGCCTGAGCATGGTGTACGGCTTCGTGAAGCAGTCGCACGGCCACATTCAGATCTACAGCGAGATCGGCCAAGGCACCGCGATCAAGATGTACTTCCCGCGGCTGTCGGACCCGTCCGCCTTCCCGGCGTGGGAAGAAGAAGCCGAGCCGGTGGTTCCGGGATCGGGCGAGCATTCCGACGTCATCCTGCTGGTCGAGGACGACGCCGACGTCAGCCGTTTCGTGGTCGAGGCGCTCGGCGATATCGGCTACCGCGTCACGCATGCGGCGACGGCGGCCGAGGCGCTGGAGAAGATCAAGACGATGCCCGACGTCGCGCTGCTGTTCACCGACGTCATTCTGCCCGGCGGCATGAACGGACGCGAACTCGCCAATGCGATCAAGGAAACGCACCCCGATCTGCCGGTGCTGTTCGCGACCGGCTACACGCGCAACGCCATTATCCATCACGGCCGGCTCGACAGCGACGTCGATCTCCTGACCAAGCCGTTCACTACCGAAGCCATGGCCAAGAAGGTGCGCGAAGTGCTCGACGGCAAGAAGCCGGGCGGCGCGACCTCGGCCTGACGTCAGGCGCGCACTGCCCTCGCCCGGCGGCGCGCCTTCGGGTGGCAAAAACCCTCGCGTCAGACAATTAGAATACTTCCAAGAAGGTTGCGCGGCATGCCAACATCGGTAAGTTCGCCGGCGATTGCCGGCCATGCCTCAAGACCCGCCGGCCGAAGGACCTCCAGGCGCGATGCATAAACCGGTGATGTCAGGGCTCCCCACGGACCAGGCTGAGACCGTGCCGGCGCTCAAGCTCGACGATTTCCTGCCACATCGGCTGAACCTGTGTTCCGGCAGCGTGTCGGCGGCGCTGTCCGGCATCTATGCGGAGCGCTACCAGATCGGCGTACCGGAGTGGCGGGTCATCGTCATTCTCGGCGAGTTCGGCCGCCTGACCGCCAAGGAAATCGGCGCCCACGGACAAATGCACAAGACCAAGGTGTCCCGCGCCGTCGCCGTTCTGGAAAAGCGCCAGTTCGTTACGCGGCGGGCCAATGTCGCCGACCTGCGCGAGGCGTTCCTGTCGCTGACACCGGATGGACGCGCAGTTTACGACGATGTGGCGCCGCAGGCGGTCGACTTCGTCAACCAGCTCATCGCCAGTATCGATCCGTCCGACCGCGAAGCGTTTTCCCGTGTCGTCAGGCAACTCACTGAACGCGCCAGCGCCATGGCCGCCATGACGAACACGATGCCCGGCGATATCGCCAAGGCGGACAAAGCCGGTTAGGTTGTCGGCAAAACCGCCACCAAACTGCCGGGGAACGCCTCTCGTGAAGCTTTACAGCTATTTCCGCTCGTCCGCCGCTTATCGCGTCCGCATCGCTCTCAACATCAAGGGCCTGTCCTATGAGATGGAATCGATTCATCTCACCAAGGACGGCGGCAAGCAGTTCTCCGACGCGTTTCGGGCCATCAATCCGCAGATGCGGGTGCCGGCGCTCGCGCTGTCCAGCGGCGAGGTTCTGACCCAGTCGCTCGCCATTATCGATTATCTCGACGAGGTCTATCCCGACCCGCCACTGTTGCCGGCCGAGGCGCTCGACCGCGCCCGCGTACGCGCGGCGTCCCAGATCATCGCCTGCGATATCCATCCGATCGATAACCTGTGCGTGCTGCGCTATCTCAAGCGCGAGCTCAATCACGAACAGGCCGAGATCGACGCCTGGTATCATCACTGGGTGATCGAGGGCTTCAAAGCGCTCGAGCAACTGATCGAACAAGGAAACGTATCTGGCCCCTATTGCTTCGGCTCGCATGTGACGCTCGCCGATGTTTGCCTGGTGCCGCAGGTCTACAACGCGCGCCGGCTCAAGGTGCCGCTCGACGCCTTTCCGAAGATCGTCGCCGTCGAGGCGGCGTGCCTGAAGCTCCCGGCCTTCGACAAGGCACGGCCCGAGAACCAGCCCGACGCCGAGTAAGCAGCGTGCCCGCTGTCGAAAAGAGAAAGTCCGACCGGTGAGCGGCTCTCATATCGCCCGCGTCGTATTCTGGATGGCCGGCACCTTGCTGTCGTTCTCGGCGATGGCGGTGTCGGTCCGCGAACTGTCCCGCGCCGGACTGAGCATCTTCGAAATCCTCACCATCCGCAGCGGCGCGGCATGCGTGATTTTGTGCGTACTGCTGCTGGCCCGGCCCGAACTGCGCATTCACGCCCGCCCGCATCGGCTGGGCTTCAACATCGTGCGCAATACCGCTCACTACGCGTCCCAATATGTGTGGGCATATGCGGTGACGGTGCTGCCGCTCGGGCTGGTGTTCGCACTCGAATTCACGGCTCCGGCCTGGGCCGCCTTGCTCGCGGTCGCGTTCCTTGGCGAGAAGCTGACGCCGAGCCGCATCGGCGTTGTGGTGTGGGGGCTGATCGGGGTGCTGGTGATCCTGCGGCCGGGTTTCGCCAGCTTCAATCCGGCCGCAGGCCTCGTGCTCCTGGCGGCCTTTGGCTTCGCCGTCATGATGGTGATGACCAAGTCGCTGACCGGCACCCAGTCGACGTTCAGCATCGTTTTCTGGATGTCCGTCATCCAGCTACCGATATCGTTGCTCGGCAGCGATATCGCGGTGTTCTTCCAGTCGAGCTTCTACGACCTGCGCCACATTTTGCCCGCAATCGGCGTCGGCGTCGCGGGCTTGACCTCGCATTACTGTTTGAGCAATGCATTCCGCGCCGGCGACGCCATGCTCGTGGTGCCGATGGACTTCTTGCGTATTCCGCTCATCGCCATCGTGGGGTGGGCGTTCTACGGCGAAGCGCTCGATATCTGGGTCCTGGTCGGCGCGCTGCTGATTATCGCCGGGGTGCTCTGGAACCTACGCTCCGAGCGCCACCGGGCGACATGAGGCCGCGCCCGGCCCCGTTTCTGCCGCCGCCGGCGTCCTCGCTTGGCCATGATTCTCCGATTAGAGTGCGCCGCATGATCTTCCCCCTTCGCTCCGCCACGGCCCCCGCACTGGCCGTCGCCGCGGTCCTTGCCGCCCTCCAGACCGCCACGGCGCAGTCGGCCAACCCGACCTGCCAGCGGCTCGAGGCCCAGCTTGCCTCGCTCGACCGCGGCAACGCCGACCCGCAGCGCGCCGAACGCATCCGGCGCGCCGAGGACGCGGTCAACCGTCAGCAGTACGAGGTTGACCGGTTGGTGTCGCAGAGCCGCCAGAACGGCTGCGAAAGCTCGGGATTTTTCTCGATCTTCTCGAACCCGCCGCCGCAGTGCGGCGGCATCAACCGCCAGATCGGCCAACAACGCTCGACGCTGGAACGGCTTCAGGTCGAACTCGAGCAATTGACCGGCGGCAATACCGAGCGCATGGCGCAGCGCCAGTCGCTCCTGATCGCGCTCGGCGACAATAATTGCGGGCCGCAATATCGCTCGGCGGCGGCCCAGGGCCAGCAAGGCGGCTTCTTCGATCGGTTGTTCGGCGGCAACAGCGACAGCGGCATCTACTCGACGCCGCAGGGACAAATGGGCGGTACGTACCGCACGATCTGTGTTCGGGCCTGCGACGGCTATTATTTCCCGATTTCCTACTCGACCTCGCCGGACCGCTTCGCCGCCGATGCGCAAACCTGTCAGAGCACATGCCCGGCGGCGCAGGCGCAACTTTACGTTTATCACAACCCCGGCGAAGACGTGAACCAGGCGGTCTCGCTCGATGGTCAGCCCTACACCGCCCTGCCGAACGCCTTTGCCTATCGCAAGGCGCTGGACAAGACCTGCGGCTGCAAGCGTCCCGGCGAAAGCTGGGCCGACGCCATGAAGGTGATGGGCGGCGACCAGACTCTCGCGCCAGGCGATGTCGTCGTTACCGAGGAAAGCGCCAAGCGCTTGTCGCAGCCGCGCGGCGCCGACGGCAGGCCGGTGCGCCCGCAAGCCCCGGGGCAGAACCCGGCGCAAGGGCAACAGCCGCAATCCTCGACGCAGCCTTCGAACAACGAAGTGCGTTCGGTCGGCCCGACCTTCGTGCCGCAGCGGCAGCAGTAAATAACTCCAGCGAGCTTGTTTTCCGTTCGTCCCCGCGAAAGCGAGGACCCAGAAACAAGAGCTGGATTCCCGCTTGCGCGGGAATGAACGGAGAATGTGTCGACCGTCGCGAGCAGCCTAAAAATCGAACGCTTCCGACTTCACCGGCTGGCCGGTGTACAGCGATACGTCCGGCTTGGGCAAAGGCTCGCCGGTATCGCGGAAGCGATTGGTGATGGGATAGCGCCGGTCGCGGCCGAAATTCTTCAGCGTCACCTTCACACCGGGCGCCGCCTGACGGCGCTTGTATTCGGCGATGTTCAAAAGCCGCTCGATGCGCAGCACGGTGTCCCTGGCAAATCCCGCGGCGACGATCGCCGAAACGGGCTCCTCGCGCTCGACCAAGGCTTCGAGGATCGGATCGAGCACGCTGTAAGGCGGCAGCGAATCCTCGTCCTTCTGGTTCTCACGCAGCTCCGCCGTCGGCGGACGCACGATGATCGATTCCGGAATGACCTCACCATCGGGGCCGAGCGCGAAGGATGGCTTCCATCCATTGCGCAGGCGCGACAGGCGGAAAACCTCGGTCTTGTAGAGATCCTTGATCGGATTGAAGCCGCCATTCATGTCGCCGTAGAGCGTGGCGTAGCCGACCGACATCTCGGACTTGTTGCCGGTCGTCACCACCATCGGCCCGAACTTGTTCGAGATCGACATCAAGATCGTGCCGCGCGCGCGCGACTGCAAATTCTCTTCGGTGATATCGCGCTTCTGCCCTTTGAAGGTTGCGGCAAGCGCCGCTTCAAGCCCCTCGACCGCGGGCGCGATCGGGATGGTGTCGTAGCGCACATGCAGGGCCCTGGCGCAGGCCTCGGCGTCGGCAAACGAATCCTTCGCCGTGTATTTGTAGGGCAGCATCACGCAATGCACGCGCTCGGGGCCAAGCGCGTCGGCGGCGATCGCCGCGCACAGCGCCGAGTCGATGCCGCCCGACATGCCGAGCACGACGCCCGGAAAACCGTTCTTGTTGACGTAGTCGCGCAGGCCCAGAACGCAGGCGTTGTAATCGGCCTCGTCGGTTTCCAGCAGCTGTTCGCGCGGGCCCGATACGCACTTCCAGGCGCCGTTATCCCGCTTCCATTCGGTGAGCGCGACGGTTTCCCTGAAGCCGCCGAGCTGAAACGCGAGCGAGCGGTCGGCATTGAGGCCGAACGACGCGCCCT
>DATMEX010000048.1:0-62155 GCA_035556455.1 Pseudolabrys sp. | reverse complement strand
ATATACGAGAACAATAACTGGCCCTCGCCGCCGCGGACCGACCAGCGCTTCAGCGACGCGATGCAATCCTCCGCCGTCACGTCGGCGCCGTCGTGCCACTTCAGCCCATCACGCAGCTTGAAGGTCCAGGTCAGGCCGTCGGAGGACGTCTCCCAGGTATCGACCATCTGCGGCCGCGGCTTGCCCTCGGCGTCGATCGCGAACAGCGTGTCGTAGATCATGTAGCCGTGATTGCGGGTGATGTAGATCGACGTCCAGGTCGGATCGAGCACGACCAGCGGCGCGTGCGGAACCACGCGCAGCAGTGAGGGCCCCTTGGCGGCAGGCTGGGCGGGGGCGGCACCGGGTTTGGGCGCAGCACTTGGCGCAGCGTTTGGCGCAGGATTTGGCGCAGGATTTGGCGCCTGCGCCAACTGCATTGATGCCGAGGAGGCACCGGCCCATTGCGGCGACAGCGTCAGCAGGGTGGCCGCGGCGGCAACAAAGCCGAGCGCACGCCAAGTCGCGATATTTGCCATTTTGCATTCACCCCGGTTTGCGGAGCCGTGTCAGAACGCCACCGACAACTCCACGGTGCCATAGGCGCTGGCGCCGCCTCTGTTCGCTTTGGTGTTCGAGTAACCGCCGGAGAGCGACAGTTCGAATGGCACGAAGTTGCGGATCGTCACGAAGGCGCCGACCCGGCCTTCCTGCGACTCCTTGTTGCCGGTGCCCATGCCTTCGGGGCCGACAATGACGCCGTTGAAATTGTAGCCGGCGCGGCCGCGCACCCAGTAACGCTCCTTGGCTGAGCCATAGCTTGCCAGCAGGCTGCCGTAATACTTCGAGAAGTAAGGTGTCTCGAGTTCGCCGCGCAGATGCACGCCATAGTCATGGCCGCGGTTGCTGTCGAAGACGTTGTCGGGCGACAGGCTGTGGCCTTCATAGTCAAGACCGACAAAGAAGCGCGCCGTGAGCTGCGGCAGCACTTTCTGGTAGCCGACCAGCACATCGAAGGCCGTCATCTTGCCATCGACATTGCCGCCGACCACGGCCAGCGACTGATAGCTGTACGGGTTGTAAAGGCCCATGGCCCGGAACAGAAAGCCGTCGGCGGCGAGGTTTCCGTTGAAGGCATGAACGACGCCGCCATAGCCGTAATAGCTGCGTTCGCGATCGTCGAAGCCGGCGAACAGCACCGTGCTGTAGACTTTGACGGGCAGCGGGGCGGCCTTGACCGGCAGCGCCACGTCAGCGGCGGACGATGCGCCGGTGGCTGCCATCAAACCTACGGCGGCGAGTAGACACCGCAGAAACCCGAGCCGAACTTTGTGCGTACTCAGTTCGCTGTAACGAAATTCCATTGGCCGACGCCCCGCTGCACCCTGCGATTGCGATACTAGCAAGGCACCCGCATGGGGTTTGGTACAATGATGATACTGGCGGCTTTTTCACATCGAACGCAGCCGTCGCCGGTATTCTCGTGCGCTGTTGGCGCGACGATCAGCGCCGCGGCCGGTCACGCCGCTCGAAGGGCAGTCCGGGCTCGAACGAGACCACGCTGAAAGCGATGCGGCCGGATGCAAATTCGGCCTCGACTTTCACCGGACCGCGCAGGCGCTCGAAAGTACATGTCACCTTGACGGGCAAGTCCGTGCTGGCGGCGTCTGGCCTCGTCTCGACGGTCAGTAAACCACCCTGATTGTCCGGCGTGCCGACGCAGACCGATCTGACCATGGCGAAAGGCTGACTGAGATACGGCAAGGTCAGCAATTTGAGCCAGCCCCAGGGACCATCCGGCGGAAGCGGCATGGGCTCGCTCCACCATGTGCCCTTCACAGCGGCATAGGGAATTGACGGCGCACCGAAGGCCAGCAGTTTCAGAAGCGGGCAATCGACAATTTTAACATCGTGCAACCGCCACGCGTCCGGATCGGTAGCGGTGATCAGCGTGCCACCGCCCATCGACCTGATGACGTGACGCCCCGTTTCGTCGAGAAACACCCGCAGCTGGACCACCGCGCCCGGGCCATAGCGACGGAAGGCGCGCGGAAGCGTGCCCTCGATCTCCACGCGCCAGAGCGACTTGCCGGGCGCCATGCCGGTGACGGCCTGATGGGTTTCCGGATTGAACGTCGCCGCCATCACGACCGTGCCGACCGGTGGAACCTCGGCGCCATGCCAGCGCGAGAACGCCCCGACCGCTCCGTCGGCGGTCATGTAATTGGCCAGACGAAACGACTGGGTCGATGCGCTGACCTGCGGCGACACCTGCGCATGCAGGTGAAGATGCGGCACCGGGGAGCGGCCCGAATTGCCGGCCCGCGCCAGATAGGTGCCGATCTCGGCCCGCATGCCCGGCGCCACCGCGACCGTGCCCTGACGCAGGTGCGCCACCAGCGCCCAGCCGCCGGCGTCGAGACGGATGATGACGTAATTGCCCCACATCTCGGCGAAGTTCGTGATGCCGATCGGGTTGTCGGCGACATCGGCGCGTATCGCTTCGATAATGCCCGGGCCGGGCGCATAGACCGGCGAGTCCCAGATCGTCGATTCGGGTTCAAAGGGCGTCGCGGCCGGCGGGCGCTGGAAATCCAGCGCGTGCCGCCATCGTCCGACATGACTCAAAGGTCCATCAAAGCCCTGCGTGACCACGGCCCTGCCCGCCAGCGGCAACACCAGCAGCGGCTCGCGATCGCCGAAGCGCCTGAGCCAGAGCGCCGTCATCCACCACGCCATTTCCGGCGCGACGTCGCCCGTCATGTTTTGCCGGAGCGGACCGCCGTGATTGCGCATCAACAGCGCGCCGACGCCGAACCAAGCCGTAAGTGTCGCCGGAACCGGCAAGAAAGCATAGGCCGTCCCCGGAAACAGATACTGGAAGTACGCCGTCAAGACCGATGCCGCCATGCCCGCGATCATGGCGACGATCAGGATGCCACGTCCGGGCAGGAACAGCACCGAGCCAAGCAGCATGCCGGCGACGAAGTAATTGTGCGCCGCCAGCAGCCATAAATAGTTCAGGCCCATGCGCTCGAGGAGAAGCCCCAATCCGACGCCGCAGATCCATCCTACCAGACCGGTCACGAACATCAGACGCGACCACAGGATGATAGCGATCGCGACGATGATTCCGACCTCGATCTTCGGCAGGAACAGCAGCATACCGAGCGAATGCAGGAACGACTCGATCCAGCCGAGCACGCCCACCGGCAAGGGCCACATCACGGTGGCTTCGTAGGCGCTATGCGTCCAGGACGAGAACAAGGTGAACAGCACGCCGGCGGCGAGGTAGAAGCCCCAGCCGAGCGGCGGCAGGATGGTGTCGCGCAACACCCGGACGACCGCCGCAGCAATCAGCGAAGCGGCAGTCGCGGACGCGACCTCGACCATGATCAGCGTCTGCAGATCGGCGCCGCTCGCCGTGGTCAGCCACGCCACCGCCAGCGACGCGAAGATGGCATTGTTGCGCAGCGTGCCTTCGCGCCGGGCCGCCTCGCCAAGGCCGAGGCCCCAGCCGACGATATCGGCGACGACAATGCCGGCAATGGCAAAGATCGGATATCGCAGGTCCCTGGCAATCGCGACCCACAGCAGCGCCGAGATCCAGGGCGACCGGATCAGGAATGAGTTGCCCAGGGCAAGGCTGACCAGACGCAGCTGAACCATGTCGTCAATCTGCTCCTGCGGGTTCGCATTGCCCGCCGCGCGCCGCTAACCGGCCAGATGCGCGGGCAGCCGTTCAGGGCCGTTGATATCGTCCAGCGTTTCCCGCCTTCTGATCAATTCCGGCTTGCCTTCTTCCGTGATCAGGACCACCGCGGGCCGATAGTCGATGAACTGCATCGACTGGGCGAGATTGTAAGCGCCGACCGGATAGAGCGTGAGCACCTCGCCGACGTCGAGGGCCGGCAGATCCACCGTCTCGCGAATGACATCGATCGCCATGCACAGATCGCCGTAGAGTCGCGTCGGCGTCGCCGGCGTATTGATCAGCCGCGACGGCCACACACCGATCTCGAACCACGCCGCCGTGTAGAGAAGGTTGACGCCGGCATCGACCACGATGCCGCGTTTGGACTGTTCCTGCAGGATGAACCACTCCTTGGCCATACGCGCCGAAAGATCGACGTTCGCCGGCGACGGGCGGTCGTGCCCTTTCAACGCCACGACGGTCGTCAGCAGATAGCCCGCCTCGTCGACCAGATGCCGGCCAAGCTCCAGACGGAGCAGCGGCCGCTTGCGTTCGGGCAGCTTGTTGAGAGCGCCGGCGATGGCTTCGGCATATTCCTCGACCGGCCGGATCAGATGGTCGGCCGGCTTGGCCATGCCATGCAGAATACTGTGCGAGGGAAAACCGCCGCCCAGATTGAGGCATTCGACGAGGTGATTGTGCTCGAGCAGGATTTGCTCCCGGAGCGCGATCAGTTGTTGCGCCGCGACCTGGTAGGCGAACGGCGCCAGGATATAGGTGCCGATATGAGTATGCAGCGTGTGCAACGTCAGCTTGGGATGTTTGACGATGCGCGCCGCCGCGCGCGCGGCCTCGCCATTCGCCAGCGCAAAGCCGAATTTGCTCCAGATCGGCCGCACCGACGCATCGAACCAGACGCGGATGCCGACCGGCGCCGGCTTCTTGAGCTTGCGCGCGATATCCTCGACCGCGCCGAGCTCATCCCAATTGTCGATCTGGATCAGCGCGCCGTCATTCATCGCGCGCTCGAGCACTTCCCGCGGCTTGCGCGGGCCATTGAAGACAATGTCCTTGCCGGCAATACCGAGCTTGCGCGCCTTGTCGTATTCGAACTCGGACACGACCTCCGCCAGCCAGCCCTCGTCGTGAAAGATCCGGCAGACGGCGTTGAGGTAGTTGGTCTTGTAGGACCAGGCGAAACTCACCTTCTTGTAGCGGCTGCCGAAGGCCTCCTTTGCGCGCCGTGCCTTGGCCCGCATGTCGTGCTCGGAGAACACGAACAGCGGCGAGCCGAATTCCTTGGTGAGCCGCGTAACTTCGATGCCGTCGATGGTGGGCAGCGGCGGCACGAAACCGCCGCGCGAATAGTAATTGCGGTCGATCGCCGCTTCGGGCGAGCGGCCCAGTTCGCTGGAAATAGTCGGGTATTCGTAGGTGTTCGTCATTTGCCGACCTCCGCCATCGGGGCCAAAGTGCCGTCCGGATATTCGCCGTCGACTGACAGTTTCGCGAGTTCCGCCATGTCGCCGACCAGATCGATGCTGTGGCGGATGAACATCTGGCCGGCGTCGCACACTTCGAGTGTTGTCGGCGGCCGCCCGAGCAGCATATCGACAAGCCGGAGCGGCAGGTTGCAACCGATCTGCGAGGGGAAATCGACCCAGGCCGGAAATCGCGGATTGATTTCGAACAGGACGTGCGGCCGCCCCGGTGTCTTGAGGAACTCGATCTCGAAGGGGCCGCGCCAGCCCAGTTCCTTGATGATCAGGCGTGACTTGCGATCGATCTCGGGATCTTTGACCACGATGCCGCCGAAGCCTTTGCCCGTCGCCGTGCGCAACAGCTTGCGGATCGCGCATTGGCCGACGATGCCGCCCGCCGCGTCAGCGAGACCAAGGACATCGAACTCCTCGCCGATCAGCGCCTCCTGAACGAGCACCGGGAGGCCCCAGGTCCTCACAAGGCTGTCGAACTTCTCGAACAACTCCACCGCCGTATAGACAAGCCAGGCTTCGTAGAATTTGCCCTTGATGTAGAGCGGATAACCGATCTCATTGGCGCATTGCGTAAGCTGCGATGCGTCGTTCACCACCAGGGTCCGCGGCGCCGGAAGCCCGTGCTGTTCGCAGAAATCGGACAGGTGGTCCTTGGCGCGGCGCTCGAAAGCGTCGCGCGACGGCAGCATGATCGCAATGCCTTGCCGTTCGAGGTCGGGCTGGATCTCGATGAAGTTCGACAGTTCGGAATCGAGACACGGGATCAGGATGTCGAGCCGTTCCCGGCCGTGCACATAAGCGATCCGTGCGCACAAATGGTCGGGACCCTTCCCTGGATACGGCATCAAATAGGTTGAATCGACGCGATCGAGATCGCGGCTGTACAGCGCGCTTTCCAGCGGGTCGTAGGACAACGCGACGATGCGGACGTCGGGCAGCGCACGGCGCAAGCTGCGGGCAACGGCGGCGCCCGGCTGGGGATTGTCACCGCGATGCAAACCCGTGACGGCGACCGTTATTGTTCTTCCCATCGTTAATAGCTCTAATTTTCAATAATTCCGACCGATCGCAGTTCGGCGAGAAACATCTCGACGTCGCGGATCGCCTTCGGCCGGTCGATTCCGAAGTGTTTCTCGACGATATCGACGAGCTCTTCGCCCGTTTTGCCTTGAATCAAGTTTTTGAAGATGAATCCCGCCGGCGGCGACACGCGAAAGAACTGTCCGGTCACCGTGTCCAGCATGAACTGGTCGCTATAGAAGCGAAATCGCGACCCGCGTGAGGTATCGGCGCCTGGCTTGTTGTCGGCGCCAGGCTTCTTGCGGCTCATTATTGTCACCGCCTCGTTAGCGGAATCCGCAGAACTGAAACGTCAACATAAACAGCATTTTATCGCGTCGGTAGTATCGTTCTGACGCCGTCGGGATATTCGCGCCGGCCGCTGGTCCCAAGTCCGGACAGCCGCAAACAAACAGTCAGCATGATCGGGCGAAGTCGCTCGCAGCGGAAAACTCCGTCGCGAGGCCGGGTAGACGCGCGTCTGCAAGGCAAGCGTCGCCGCGCTGTTCGGCTGGCCGTCAAGGGCAGGAACGACACGCATGGCGTCAATCGCACGGTTCCCGATCTCTGGGCCTTGGCGCGCCGTATCCGCTGCACTCGCAACGATCATCATTGCCTCGACATGCCACGCCGGCGAACTGGTGACGTTCAAGGCCACGAATCCTTATCTGGCGAAGAACGTGACGCTTCGCGCCGACTTGTTCCTGCCCAGAGGCGATGGCCCGTTCCCCGCGGTGGTTCTGATGCATGGCTGCGGCGGCTGGCAGCCGGCGGTGCTCGATGCCCTGAACGCACATGCCATGAACTTCCTCGACAATGGCTATGCCGTTCTCAACCTCGACAGCTTCGGACCGCGCGGCAAATCGGGCGGCGTACTCTGCGCCAGCGATCGGCAACTCCAGCATGCGCTCAACTACCGGCTGGCCGATGCCTATGACGCCCTGCGTTATCTGCGAACGCACCGCGCGATCGATCCCCGCAACATCTATCTGCTCGGCCAGAGCAATGGAGGCAGCGTTGCCATCGACGCCGCGAAGATGCTCGCCAGAGCGGAGGACGAACCCGGCTTCCGCGCCGTCGCCGCCTATTACCCCTGGTGCGGATCGCTCGGGCCGGCGAGCGTGAAGCTGAATTCGCCGCTGATCATCTTCTCCGGCGGCCGTGACAACTGGACGCCGGCCTGGCAGTGCCGCGGCCGCCGCTCGCCCGACAAGGCGCTGTCCTTCACCGAATATCCCAAGGCGACGCATTCCTTCGATGTCCGCATCGAGCCGCAACGTTATCTCGGCAAGCTGATCGGCTACGATCGCGAGGCAACCATGGACAGCCGCACCCGCATGCTCGCTTTCTTCGAGCGCGCAAAATTCGTCAGCAAGCCGGTCGTCGCCGAACCGGTTGTCGCCAGTCGGGTTGTCGCCAATCCGGTTGTCGCCATGACCGGGCCCGAGTTGCTGCGCGACAACTAGAACGCCGCCTCGCAGCCTCGCCCCTGCTCCCGTTGATCAGAATCAAACCGCCGGCGGTCTGCCGGCGGATAATGCCTGCCGTTCGCCGGCCACCACCGACGCATGAGCAGGTGAAGCCCCATGAGCGCGACCTCCATCGCCGGCCGAAGACAGCTAAGCTATGTGGCGGCATCGGTGGCATTCGTCGCCGGGGCGTTTCTGCTCGGTCGATCCGGATGGCCGGGCAGCATCGAACTCCATGCCATTGTCGAGATCATTGCGACCTTGCTGGCCGTCACGATCGGCATTCTGGCGCTCGTCAGATACTACAGCCGCAAGGACCGCATTTTCCTGGCCGTCGGCTGCGCCTTTCTGGGCGTCGGCACCCTCGATGGCTACCACGCGGTGGTGACATCATCCTACTTCGCAAACCTGATTTCGTCATCTGCGATGGCGGCGACGCCGTGGAGCTGGCTCGGATCGCGGTTATTCCTGACCCTCATGATGCTGCTGTGCTGGTCGAGCGACCGCTACGCGCGAATTGGCGAGCGCGGCATTTACGGCGTAACGCTGGCATCGTTCGCCATTTGCCTGCTGATCGTCGCCAATGTGCTATCGCTATCCCCGCGCACGACGCCCGGCATGTGGAACCTCATTCCGGCGGTGCTTTTTGCACTCGCCCTCGTTCTACACCTGCTCAATGGCAAATGGCGCGACGATGCCTTCGCGCACTGGCTGGTGCTGTCGCTCGTCGCCGGCTGCGCAGCCCAGGCTTTTATGGCCCTGTCGGCGCGGCCCTATGACGCCATGCTCGACTTCGCGGCCGTCGTCAAAACCATTTCCTATCTCTGCGTGCTGACCGGCCTGCTGATCGACACCTACCGCATGATCCATCTCTCGGCGGCCGTCGAATCCCGGCAGCTTCTTGATGTGGTCATCAATACCGTCGGCGCGACGATATTCTGGAAGGACCGAAACCTCGTCTATCTCGGCTGCAATGCCGCGTTCGCGCGAGACGCCGGATTTGCCGGACCCGAGGACATCATCGGCAAGGACGATTACCAGATGGGGTGGCGAGAGCAGGCCGACCTTTATCGCGCCGACGACCGCCAGGTGATCGAAAGCGGACGTAGCAAGCTGCTGATCGAGGAGCCGCAGACCACGCCCGACGGAAGGCACATCACGCTGCTGACCAACAAGGTCCCGCTACGCAACGCGGAAGACGAGATCATCGGCATAGTCGGGACCTATGTCGACATCACCGAACGCAAACGGCTCAATGAGATACTTCGCAGCAGCGAAGAAAAATTCCGAGCTCTGGTCGAATCTACCACGGATTGCATGTGGGAGGTCGACACCAATCGCGCCTACACCTATGTCAGCCCCGTCATCGAACGTCTGGCCGGCTACAAGCCCGAAGAACTCCTTGGCAAGCCGATGCTGGCGATCATGACGCCCCAGGAGGCGCAACGGTTCGCCCGTGCCATCGCCACCTCGGTGGCCACGCACGAGTCCTTCTCCCGTCTTGATATGACTGTCATCGGCAAGGATGGCCGGGAGACCGTACTGGAAACCAGCGCCGTTCCCGTGTTCGATCGTAACGGCATATACAGCGGCTATCGCGGCATTGCCCGCGATGTCACCGACCGCAAGCGCGCCGAACGCGCGGTGCAGCGGCGCGATGCACTGACACACGCGGCATCGGTTATCGCCAGAACTCTTGTGATCTCGTCCAGCCTCGACGATGCGATCCGGCAGGCTTTGGAGCTGATCAGCAGGACCATTCAGGTCGATCGCATCGTCGTTCTCGAGCGCACAAACCCGGAGCGCCCTCCCTTCCTGCGCTACATTTGGGAGAGCAGCCGGATAACCGTGAATCTGGATCAGACATTCTTCGAAAGCCCTCAGATCGACACCCCCGAACTGCTGGTCTGGAACTCACCACTCGCCCAGGGAGCGCTCATCGAGGCCGACATCCGCACTGCCAGTCCTGCCGTGCGGACTTTGCTTGAAGCAATCGGCGTCCCTAGGATTCTCATCTTGCCGATCATGGTCGACGGCAAATACTGGGGCCAGATTGGCTTCGATAGCTGCGACCCGGAGCGCGTGTGGGCGCCTTATGAAGCCGAGATCCTGCAGACGGTCGCAGAACTTCTCGGCACGGCGGTGCAGCGAGAGCGCTACGTCAAGGAGCTCGCCGACGCCAATCGCATCGTGCAGAGCACGCCGACCATCCTCTACCGGATGCGCGGCGTTCCCTCGTTCCCCATGATCTATATTTCGCAAAACATCCGATTGTTCGGCCACGACCCCGCCGTCCTGACAGCCTCGCCATTCTTGTATCGGAACCTCATTCATCCCGACGATCTCGGTACGATGATCGACGCCATGACGAAGGCTCTCGCTGGAAAGAGCGGCATCACCGAGCTCCGCCTGCTCACCAGCAAGGGCGAATTCCGATGGGTCGAGAACCACTATATGCCGTTGCTGGACGGCGCCGGCAGACTAGTCGAAGTCGAGGGTCTGCTGTCGGACATCACCGAGCGCAAGGCCGCCGAGGAGAAGATCGCGCGCCTGGCGCGCACCGACTCGCTGACCGGATTACCCAACCGCGCGACCTTCACCGAACGGCTGCGGCAGCTGTTCGCAGCGAGCCGGCGCGGCTCGCCCGCTTTCAGCCTGCTCTATATCGATCTCGACCGCTACAAGGACATCAACGATACGCTGGGCCATCCGGTCGGCGACCGGGTCCTCGTCTCCATCGGCGAGCGGTTGCGCAGCTGCATCCGCGACACCGATCTGGCGGCCCGTGTCGGCGGCGACGAGTTCGCCGTCCTGCAATCCGATGTGACCGACTCCGCCGACGCCGGTACGCTTGCGGAGAAGCTGCGCACCGCCATCGCCGAGCCGATGCAGATCGCCGGCAATGAACTTCGCGTCACCGCCAGTGTCGGCATCGCGATCTACGGTTCGGAGACCAATTCGGCCGACGACATGCTGGCACAGGCCGACGTGGCTCTTTATCGCGCCAAGGATGAAGGCCGCGACCAGTATCGTTTCCACACCGAGGAAATCGACGTCCAGGTCCGCGATCAGGTCGCCCTGTCCGAAGAACTGCGCCGGGCCATCGAGCGGCACGAGCTTGAAGTCTATTACCAGCCCCAGGTCGAACTGAACACCAATCGCATCGCGGGGATGGAGGCACTCATCCGCTGGAACCACCCCAAGCGCGGCCTGCTGCTACCGGGCCAGTTCATCGAATTGGCGGAGCGAACCGGGGCGATTGTGACCATCGGTCAATGGGTGCTCGATGCCGCCTGCCGGCAGATGAGCGTGTGGCGGGCGGCCGGTATTGCGCCGCAAGTCGTGGCCGTCAATGTGTCGCCGGTTCAGATCAAGGCTGGCAATGAGTTCGTGGAATTCGTCGGCGCCACGTTGAGTAAATGGCAACTCACTCCGGCCGATCTCGAGCTCGATGTAACCGAGTCGACCCTGGCCCGGGCAACGCTGATGCAGAACGATGTACTGGAGCGCCTGCAGAAGATGGGCATCAACATATCGATCGACGATTTCGGCATGAAGTACTCGTCGCTCGACTATCTAAAGACCTACCATGTGAATCGCATCAAAATACCACAGATCCTGGTCGACGCCGCCAGTCGCGACCGGGACAGCGCAGCAACAATGCGCGCCATCCTGGGCATTGCTCGTGAACTGAACATCGATATCGTCGCCGAAGGCGTGGAGACCGAGAAGCAGTGGTCTTTCCTCGCCACAGAACCGCCGGTCGCGAAAGTACAAGGCTTTTACTATAGCAAACCGGTGCCGGCGGACGCCGCGACAAATCTTCTGAAGGGTAAGCATATCACGCCGGGAGCATCGCATCGGCTCCCGTCCGATAACGTATGATTGTCCCGGCGTCCGCCATCTCACCGGCGATATGCCGCAGCCAGCCGGACGGCTGACTGTGACCGTCTCAAGCGAGGCCAATCATCCCGCCGCCCGCCGCCGGCTCTTTACGGCGTCAAGCCAGCGTGTTGTCCGTCGTGCGACCTGGCGGCGGCGGATTTACAGCGCTCCTCGAAAACAAAAAGCCGGATCGCGGACGACAAATTGCCGTGCTGACGTTCCGCATCGATACGGGCAACCAGTTGCGACAGATGCAGGCCGAGATCGTGGGCAATCTGGCGCAATTCCTGCCAGAACACATCCTCAAGACTGACGCTGGTCTTGTGACGTCCCACAACGATGGAGCGCTTGAGCACCCGGGAACGCAAATAGCCACTGTTCTCGTGGTTCGACAATCTCTGCAGCGGCCGGGATGACGCTCCATCACGGGAGCCGTCGACATTGCGCGATAGTTTTTCAGTCATGGCTTGCCTCGACTGATTACAGCTAACTTTAAGTATTATAGCACGACATATCTCAAAGGTTGTAGTTCTTTTTTTGCAATCCGCCGACAAACAGCAAAATAAACAGCAGCTGAAATTTTCGAACGGCAAACAGTACGAGAGCACCAGCCACCGTGCGTGTCGCGTCGATCCGATAAATTTGGCGAATGTGTAAAAACGCTCGCCTATCATTGTGTCAAATGACAACCCGCATCGAATATGCGTGCAACTCAACTTGCTGCAGCATAGATCCAAGTAGCGCCGCCTAAAAATTGCGGAATATAAGGCAGAGTCGCTGCCATACGTCGCCAACGATACCTCCGCGACTGACGTCGTTACCACGCACCCTGAGATGTGGGCGACACTCCCTTGTTTTCGCGTGCCGCGCCGCGCGCGCCACTTAGTGCAGTGTGATTTTGCTGAGTTCTATTTTACCGGCAGATCCCTCTCCTTCCCGGACGAAACCGCATCAAATTTCAGAGTTGTTTGATTCTACGCAACACTCTTTGCGTGCATATGAATACTTACTGGACGGTCGGCTCACATCGGGAGATCGCTATGCGTCAAATTTCAAGAACAGTCGCCGGTTGGTTCTCGATTGAATCCGAGACCGGCGTCACCGCTATCGAATACGGACTGATCGCTTCCTTGGTGGCTCTGGCGATCATCGTCGGCGTCACGACACTCGGCGTCGATCTGGGTGCCCTGTTCAGCTACATCGGCGGTAAGATTCAGCCGCCAAGCGGCTAGGCCACCGGCGCCCTTCAAGCATCGACCGCACACATTCGAGCCAACACCGATTACGTTCGTAGTCCGTCTCATTTATAAATAATCTGATTGCCCTGTTGCTGCTGGTACAATTGTATCTTCGCATTCTCATTCAATAATCAACGTTGTTTGATTTTACGCAACGCACGGACCCGTAGCGCGCACTCATATAACGACGTCGACGTTCAAGGGAGACCTCTATGCGTCAGATTTCAAAGACGGTCGCCGGCTGGTTTTCGATAGAATCCGAGACCGGCGTCACCGCTATCGAGTACGGACTGATCGCTTCCTTGGTGGCGCTGGCGATCATCGTCGGCGTCACCGCGCTCGGCGTCGATTTGGGCGCCCTGTTCAGCTACATCGGCGGCAAGGTGAAACCGCCGGCCTGAATTGCAATCGATCGGCGTGCCGCACATCGCGGCATGCCGATGGGTGCAATGACGTCCGTATTGACCTGCGAGCGCGAGGGGCTGTCAATGACGGTCGCTGAGGTTCGGCTTACCCTATTGGCAATTGCTTCGCTGCTGCTCGTCCTTGCCGCCGTGCGGGATTTGCGCAGCAGGATCATTCCCAACGGACTGGTGATATCGGTCGCCTCGAGCGGACTGTTGTTCGGCGCGATCAGCCGCCCCTATTCGCTCTGGATCAGCATTGTCGCCGCGCTGCTCGTCCTGGTCGTTCTGAGTGCGCTGTCTCACCTGGGAACGCTCGGCGGCGGGGATGTAAAATTGATGGCGGCAGCCACATTGCTCGTCGCACCGGCGCACATTGCCGGTCTGCTGATGGCCATCGTGGTGATGGGCGGCGCTGTCAGCGCCATCTATCTCGCGCTCGGTTGGGCCTTGCGGCGCCTGGCGCAGCCTGCCCGGTCGCATCATCGGCGTACGGCACTTTCTCGCTGGTGGGACGCCGAACGGCGCCGAATTGAGGACAGCAGGACCGTGCCTTACGCGCTCGCAATATCGAGCGGATCCATCACTTTCATCTTTGCCGAGTGGTACCGATGCTTGTCCGTAACATCCTGCTCGCTCTAGGCGGTCTTTCGCTGGTAGCCGGTGTGCTTCTGGCGGTCGTGTGGTTTCGTCATGTCGAGCCAGCACCACCGCAACAACAGGCTGTCGTCAAAAGCTCAATCCTGATCGCCGCCCGTCCGATCGAAGCAGGGGCGCTGCTGCGACCGGAGGACCTCGGTTCGAGAGACGTAACTGCCGGCGAAATTCAAACCGGCTTCATCGTCCGGCGCGACAACGCCCCAGGCGAGTTCGTCGGCGCCATCACGCGGCGCGCCTTCGCCGCCAACGAGCCCTTTGTCGTTACCGACCTTGTTCGCCCCAATGAGCGGCAGTTTCTGGCGGCCGCGCTCAAGCCCGGCACCCGCGCCGTGTCCATCGCCGTCGATGCGCCGCAAAGCGCCGCCGGTCTGATCCTTCCGGGCGATCAGGTCGATGTCATTCTGGCGCAAACCTTCACCGACGGGAGCGTCAGCGACAACCGGCGATCGGTCGCCGAGACCATCCTGCGGGACGTCCGCGTCATCGCCATCGACCAGGCTTTGAGCCTGCCGGCCCAGCCGCCGGTACGGCCGGCGGCCCCCTCGACTGTCGAGGCACATGTACCGCGGACGGTTACCTTCGAGGTCACCGAGAAGCAGGCGGAGCGCCTGATCGTGGCTTCGCAGCTCGGCCGCCTGCAGCTTTCGGTGCGGCCGTTGCAGGCAGCGCCGACGACGGCGGGAGCCGTGCCATCAGACAGCGGGCCGACCTGGGCCGACGAAGTCTCACCGGCGCTGAATGCGATGTCTCGCACCAAGGCGCCGGCCGCCGCCGGCGGTGGCATCGAAGGCAACATCCGCCTGCCGCCGCCGGTTCAGGGAGAAAGGCCATGAGCGACCAGCTTGCCGCCCGGCCCGAGAGCGGCCCGGCCGCGTTGACCGCGCAGATTTTCGTCCAGGATGCGGAGACCGCGGCGGTCATCCGCCAGGCGGTCGGCGGCATCGGCGTCGCCGGCGTCGACGTCAACACCGGCAACATCGTTACCGCCACCACAACACTCGCCGGCCGCCGCTCACCAAGACTGCTGATCGTCGACATTTCCGGCCTGCCCGATCCGCTCGACCGCCTCGACGCTCTCGCCGACGTATGCGAGCCGACGACCAGCGTCGTTGTCGTCGGCGATCGCAACGATATCGCGCTTTACCGGGCCTTGCGGCACGCCGGCGTCGCCGAATATTTCTTCAAGCCGCTGGTCGGCGACCTCGTCACCCGCGCCTTCAACGCCATCCTCAAGGGCGAGACCGACGCTCAGATCTCGCGCACCGGCCGCCTCGTCTTCGTGCTCGGCGTGCGCGGCGGCGTCGGCGCCACCACCATCGCGGTCAACACCGCCTGGCATCTCGCCGAATCCCGCCCTGGCCTTGTCGCCGTTGCCGACCTCGATCTGCAATGGGGCGATGCCGCGTTGCAGCTCGACGTCACGCCAACCCACGCCCTGCGCGAGGCTTTCGAGCATCCCGAGCGCGTCGACAAGCTGTTCCTAGAGCGCGCCGCCATTCATGTCGATCATCGCGTCGATGTATTCGCCTCGCAGGAGCCGGTCGGCGACCAGCTCGCACCAAGCGACGATGCCGTACGTTCGCTGCTCGACAAGCTGACGGAGCGCTATCGTTTCGTCGTCGTCGATCTGCCCGCCGCCCTGGCGCCGCGCCTGAAGCAGACGTTGCACATGCCGAGCATCTGCGTGCTGGTCAGCGACGGCTCGCTGGTGTCGGGCCGCGATGTCGCGCGCTGGCGCGACTGGATCGGCCCGAACACATCCGACCGCACCACGATCCACCTGCTCAATCAGCGCGGCACGCCCGGCGGCCTGCCGGATCAGGAGTTCGCCCGCGCCGCCGGCCGCGTGCCCGATATCGTCGTGCCTTACGAGCGCGACATCCGCACCGCCAGCGTGTTCGGCATCAAGAGCGCCGAGCGCAGCGCGCGCTGGAAGCGGAGCCTCGCGCCGCTGCTGCGCGACCTGTCCGGCGAACAGACCGGCGCGCCGCGCTCGCTGCTGCAGCGCCTGTTCGGCTGAGGACGGATGCAGTCATGGCGAAATTCGGCAGAAAAAACGATGAGGCCAAGGAGCCGGAAACGATAGCGCCGCCTGCCACGCCGGCCGCCGCACCGCCGAGCGCGCCGACACAGCCATCGCCACCGCTGGCCCCCGAACGCGTGTCGTCCTCGTCGTCAGACCTGATCCGCGACCAGGTGTTCAACCGCATCGATCCGGCGGTCGCCGTACGCCTCACCAAGAACGAGCTGACCCTGCGTGTTGACGATCTCGTCGCCAGTATCGCCAATGAGCAGCGCCTGCTGCTGAACCAGAGCGAGCAGCGCAATCTCGCCACCAGCATCGTCGACGAGATGGTCGGCCTCGGCGCGCTGGAGCCGCTTCTGCGCGACGACACCATCACCGACATCCTCGTCAACGGCCCGCGCATGACCTATGTCGAGCGCCGCGGCAAGCTCGACCTGACCGCGCTGCAGTTCCGCAACGACGCCCATGTGCTGCACGTCGCCCAGCGCATCGCCTCATCGGTCGGCCGCCGCGTCGATGAATCGAGCCCGATGCTCGATGCCCGCCTCGCCGACGGCAGCCGCGTCAACGTCATCATCCCGCCGCTCAGCCTGCGCGGGCCCTGCATTTCCATCCGCAAGTTTTCGAGAACCATGATGGACATCGACAAGTTCATCCAGCTCGGCACACTGTCGGCCGACCTCGCCCATGCGCTGGAGATCGCCGCCCGCTGCCGGCTCAACATTCTGATTTCCGGCGGCACCGGCTCCGGCAAAACCACCCTGATGAACGCGTTGTCGCGCATGATCGACCAGAGCGAGCGCATCCTCACCATCGAGGACGCCGCCGAACTGCAGTTGCAGCAGCCGCATGTCATCCAGCTCGAGACCCGGCCGCCCAATATCGAAGGCCGCGGTCAGATCACCCAGCGCGATCTCGTGCGCAACGCGCTGCGCATGCGTCCCGACCGCATCATCGTCGGCGAAGTCCGCGGCCCCGAAGCCTTCGACATGATGCAGGCCATGAACACCGGCCACAATGGCTCGATGTCGACGGTGCACGCCAACTCGGCGCGCGATGCGCTGGCGCGCGTCGAGAACATGATCCTGATGGCCAATGTGAATCTGCCGAACCGCGCCATCCGCGCGCAGATCGCCAGCGCCATCGATCTGGTGGTCCACACCGAGCGCATGCGCGACGGCGTACGCCGTGTCACCGAGGTGGTGCAGATCACCGGCATGGAGGAAGACATCATCTCCGTCGGCAATCTCTTCGTGTTCAAGTATCTCGGCGAGAACGTCGACGGCACCTTGCGCGGCGTGTTCGAAGGCACGCGGGTACGGCCGCGATTCCTGCCGCGGCTCGATTACTACGGTCTCGGGCCGGGCTTCATGGATGCGCTCGGCGCCTCCGAGCAGCGGGCGGGCTGACGTCATGCTGATGGTCGGCCTTCTCATGTTCGGCCTGTTCGCGCTGAGCGGCGGCGCGATGGTGCTTGCCCTCGTTCTCACCCGCCGCGAACGGCTGGCGATCGAGCGGCGGTTGCGCATCGCGGCGGGCGCGGCCGCGTTCGGCGACGACGAACTCGAATTGTGGCGGCGCTCGCACGGTCCGGGCTTCGACGGGCGCGTGCGCCGGGTGTTTGCCATCGGCCAACCCTACACATGGGGCATGACCAGAGGCGCCGCCGGTCTCCTGACCGTCGCCGCGGCCGCCGCGGCGATCTCCATCTTCGGCGCCATGGTTCTGCTCGCCTGGCCGGCCTGGCTGACCTGTCTGGCCGCGCTCGGCATCGCCTTCGTCCTGCCGCGCACCATCCTGATCCGGCAGCAGCGCGAAGCCGAGGCGCAGTTCAGCGAGCTCTTTCCGGACGCCGTTGTCGCCATCGCGCGTATGTTGCGCGCCGGCCTGCCGATCACCACCGCGGTGCGCGCGGTCAGCAAGGAATCGCCGCCCCCGGTCAACACCGTCTTCGCGACGATTTCAGATCAGGTCGATATCGGCACCCCGATCGAGGAAGCCCTCGATGCCAGCAGCCATCGCATCGGGCTGCCGGACTATCGCTTCTTCGCGGTCGCCATCGTCTTGCAGCATCTCACCGGCGGCAATCTGGCCGCGACGCTGGAAATCCTGGCGGACATCATCCGCCGCCGCCGCGCCGTGCGACTCAAATCCAAGGCGACGACGGCGGAAATCCGCGTCTCGGCCTATGTGCTGGCCGGCATCCCGTTCCTGGTGATCGGCGGTTTGCTGATCATGCAGCCCGGCTATCTGGCGCCGCTGATCAGCGACCCCCGTGGCCAGTTCATCCTTCTGGCGGCCTTCGCCTGTCTGGCGGCGGCGGGACTGACCATGCGGCAGATGATGCGCAGCGTCTCCACGTTATGAGCAAGGAGTGTCGGCCATGGTCAGCTTGAGCGATCTGCCGGTTCTACTCGGCGCACTCGCGCTGTGCATCGCCGGCATCGCCTTGATCGCATCCGGGCGACGCACGCGCAACGAGGCGCTGGCGCGCCGTGTTGGCATGATCGAACCCCGCTTTGCCGGCTCCGTTCCCTCGCTCGCTCTCCGCTCGGGCGGTGAGGCGCTGTTCCGCACCGCCGCGCAGGGCATTGCCGATCCGGCGCAGCGCCAGATCGTGCGTCTGATGGCGCATATCGGGGTGCCGCCGAAGCGGGCAGCCATCGTCTTCACGATCATGCGGCTGGTCGTGGTGGCGCTCTTTGCCGTCGGCACGTACCTCTGGGCCAGTCGCGTTCAGCGCTTCGCGGCCATGCCGGCCGTTCCCTTGTTGATCGCGGCGATGGCCGGCGTTCTCGGCTGGTTCGCGCCGATGTATAGCGTCTCTTACGCCAGCAACCAGCGCGCCAAGGCGGTGCGCGCCGGCCTGCCGGACGCTCTCGAACTGCTGGTGGTCTGCGTCGAAGCCGGCCTGTCACTGGAGGACGGTCTCGGCCGCGTGGTTGTCGAACTCGAACGCTCGCAGCCAGCGCTGGCCGACGAACTCAATATCACTTTGGCCGACCTCGCCATCCTACCGAGCCGCGAGCAGGCGCTGGCCAACCTAGCCGAGCGCGTCGACGTGCCGAGCGTACGCTCGGTGGTCACCACGCTGGCCCAAACCTTGCGTTACGGAACCCCTCTCGTGCAGGCGCTGCGCGTCACTGCGGCCGAGTTGCGCAACGACTATCTCATCGAACTGGAAGAGCGCGCCAACCGCCTGCCCGCCTATATGACGATCCCGGTGATCGTCTTCCTGATGCCGACCATCTTTCTCATTGTCGGCGGACCAGCGGCCCTGCGGCTGATCGATGCCTTCGCGCATCGATAGCCCGGCTAATCTTCACCACTTCCACTTCCACTTCCGCTGCCGCTACCCGATACCGGATTGATCGGAAAACATCCCGCCGGTCCAAGCGTAATCGTGCCGAGCGGCGAGGCGCCGGCCAGCGCCGGGATGGCGAAGACGAAATCGTAACTGGCGGTGACCTGCAGCCCGCAGGCGGGTTTGCTGACCGTGAAGGCCGATGTCGTAATGGTGAGCCCCCACGATTCCGAGACGGCCCGACTCTGGATTTGAGCCGTGGTGCCGCAATCGACCGTGTTGATGGCGCCGCAACGCGCCGCGGCTTCGACCGCGCGACTGAGGGTCGTGTAAGTCCACAGCAGGCGGCCGACATCAATGATACCGATGATGAACAGCAGCAGCGCCGGCAAGATCAATCCATACTCGATCGCCGCCGCACTGCGCCGGTTGCCAAGCCATCCCGGTCGGCGCCTCCGCTTCATGATCAATTGATCCGGATGGTCGATGTGGCGGTGAAGGACGTCGGCAGCGACAGCGCCGGGTAAGGCAGGATGGTCGAATGGTTGAGGGTCGCGTTGACCTGGACGTATTGTCCCGGATTCGTGTTGCCACTGCATTTGACGCTGCTGGATGCCACCGTCGTTATGCCGCTTTCACTTGGGCAGCCCCAGAACTGCGACGGCGCCGGCGTCGCAGTGAGCCCGGTCGCGGATGTGGCGCTCGTCACCGCGGTCGAAATTCCACTCGAACTCCAGCCGTTCTGCGCGGCATAGAGCGCGCCGGCCTCGACCGCGTCATAAACCTGCATGGCCTCGTAGATAGCGAAGGTCAACTCCACCACGCCCATCAGCAGGATCAGCAGCAAGGGAATGGTCAGGCCGAATTCGATGGCTGCAGTGCCGCTGCGGTTCGTTGCGATCCTCCGGGCGAGATGCAGCATGGCCTACTCCACGAGCGACGTCTGACCGCCGCCAACCGAGATGACGCCTGTGTTCGCGCAATTGTTCTTGAACTGCGCGCCGCCGGTGAACTGAATTTGGCCGGCTATGAGTTGCGTGCAGCCCGACGGGTTGGAGATGCCGTTATTGAATGAAACAGTCTGCGACGGGAAATAGAGCGCGCCGGTGATAGAGAGCGTCGCGCCGCCGCCGAAGCTGCTCGTCGTACTTGTCGTTGCCTTGCGATCGCCGAAGAACGTCAGCCCCGCATAGGTGCCGCTCGTGGGGGCGGAAAGCGTCACCGTGGCGCCGTTGCCGATGCTCACCGTCGCGTAGGAACTGCCGGTGCTCTTGGTCAGATAGATGGTGACACCGGTTCCGGTGAGTTGCACCGCGCCGCCGACATTGAATGAACCGCGGTCGATGATGTACACGCCGGGATTCATGGTCACGAGGGCGTCGTTGGTGAAAGCGAGGCCGTTACAATAAACCCCGGGGCTGGCGTACTGCCGCGTGGCGCTATGGCCAAAGGACTTGTTGTTGAAGTTGCACCCCGAGTAGCTCGGCGCCGGCACCGAAGCATAGGGATCCGCCACGGCCGGCTGATTGGTCTTTATCCCATTGGTCGCGTTGATGGCGCCGCCCTGCGATACGGATGTCCGACCGCTGGTCGAGACAAATTGCGTATTGAGCGTCGCGCCGCCGATGACAGATACCGCGGATGAACTCGTCGCGTTCGCGTCGAGCCCGCATTGCGCAAGATTGACCGTGGCGCCGTTGCTCAACGACACGCCCGTGATATTGGTGCTGAGGAGTTGCAGAACGCAAGCCGACCCGCCGCCGCCAGGCATTGCCACCGCGCTGGCGCCAACGCTGAACAGTCCGGTCTGAAACAGTGTGACCAGGCTCAGGCTCTGCGACTGGCTGATGATGACCTCGACCGCGCTATTGTTGGCGGTGTAATTGCCGTGAAGCGGCGGATTGTTGACAGTCACTGTCACGCCGTTAACGCCATTGACATAGCCAACTTCGGCGGCCGCGGCCCGCGCTTCCAGCGCGAAGCTGCTTGGATAGCCAGTCTTCTTTGCAATCGCGGCGCCGAAGGCGGCGGCATCGGCGGCCGCCTGCATCTGCCGGTGCTTGTAAACGAGAAACGTGATCTCGACCGCCAGCGCCACCATGCCGAGGATCACGAGCGACGACAGCGCGAGCTGAATCGCCACGCTGCCGCCATTGGCGCGCCACAAGTCGTTCATGAATTTCCGCACCACGCGTCGCATCGTTTTCTGATCCGAGAACGGAGCCGGGCACATATTTATGCACGTGCGGCGCGGCGGCGCGCTTGACCTCGGTCAAAGGCGCGACGCCAACACCCCGGCACGGCGCAACTTTGCGGTATCGCGCGTGTGAAATGCGGGGAGCACAGGGAAAAATAATGGGAAGTAGTATGTATGTGCCAGCCGCGCAGTGGAATCAGCCTGAATAATCAATTGGTAACCATCAGTTCGCCTCGTTGGCTCAACGGGGGCAGACATGTCCTGGGTGTGGCGTCGCGTCGTGCAATTCAACCGATTGAGAATTTGTCTCTTTCTGGGCCTGGCCATTGCCGGCCTTGGCGCGGCTGGCGCGCAAACATCTGTAACGACACCGCAAGGCCCGGCGCGCATCACCGTCGATGAGGCGGCGACGCGCCGCATCAGTGTGCCGCAAAACAAGTCGCGCACAGTGCGCTTCGACCGCGCCTTTGCCTCGACGGTGATAGGTCTGCCCGAGATCGCTGACGTGCTCGCGCTGTCCGATCGGGTCGTCTACATCCAGGCCAAGAAGATCGGCACCACCAATGTATCGGTGTTCGATGCCGACAAGCATCTGGTCGCCGTTCTTGACGTCGAAGTGACGGTCGATACGCAAACCCTGGCGGCCCAGATCCGGGAATCAACCGGCGTGTCCGGGATCAAGGTGGGATCGAGCAACGGCCAGATCGTTCTCAGCGGCGAGGCGCGCGACGCCGTCGTCGCGGACCGGGCCGTGCAGATCGCCAAGGCGACGACGCCGACGACCGCCGTGATCAACGCCATGCGCGTCGCAGCTTCGCAGCAGGTGATGCTGAAGGTGCGCTTCCTCGAAGTCACTCGCACCGCCGAGCGCGACCTCGGCGTCAACTGGTTCGTCGCCAACGGCTCGGGCACGCGCGGCTTCAACACCGGGCTGGGCGCGCCGTCGCAAGTCGGCCAAAGCCCGGCGGCGACGCCGGGCGGCATTCCGCTGTTCCAGGCGCTGAGCACCTTCGCCGGCGGCACCACCGGCGCACCGTTCGGCGTCGCGCTCGCCAACCTGGTCAACAACAACAATGCCCGTGTCGACCTGATGATCACGGCGCTCGAGGACAAGGGCCTGATCCGCCGTCTCGCCGAGCCGGACCTGGTGGCGCTGTCCGGCGACACCGCGAGCTTCCTCGCCGGCGGCGAAGTGCCGGTACCGGTGGTGCAGCCCTCCTCCGGAGCCTCGCCGCTGATCACTGTCGAATACAAGCCGTTCGGCGTGCAGCTCACCTTCATGCCGACGGTGACCACAAATGGCATCATCAATCTGCGCCTGACGCCCTCGGTCAGCGAACTCGACTTCAACAATGCCGTGATCGTGTCCGGCTTCCGCATTCCGGCCCTGACCAAGCGCGAGGCCCGCACCACCATCGAACTGCGCGACGGCCAGAGCTTTGCCATTGCCGGCCTGTTGCAGAATGACGGCTCCCGCAACATGTCGCAGGTGCCGTGGATCGGCTCGGTGCCGGTGCTCGGCGCGCTGTTCCGCTCGACCTCGTATCAGCAGAACGAGACCGACCTTGTCGTCATCGTCACCCCGCAACTGGTGCAGCCGGCGGCGCCGGGTCAACGGCTCGCCACGCCGGTGGACGGGACGCTTCCCGCCAACGATGTCGATCTGTTTCTGGTGGGCCAAAGCGAGGTGCGCAAGAAGCAGCCGCTGCCGCTCGCGAAGGGGGCGTCTTTCCAGGGGCCGTCCGGCTACATCATGCCGACAGAAGCCAAATGAGGACATCCGCCATGCGTGCAGTTTGGATCCTCGCCGTGCTGGTCCAATCATCAATCGCCCATGCTGGCGAACTGCATTACGACGTGCTGGCGCCTTATCTGCAGCGCACCGACAAGATCTACGCCGGGGCCGGCGATGCCAAGAGCGTCAACGCGGCGACGCATATGGTCGATCCCTGGCCGCGCGGCGTACTCAACCGCAACATCCCGGCGAATGGCGAGCGCATGGTCGGCGCCATCACACGCTATCGCGACACCACCAAGCTGCCGCAAGCGCCGCCGCCGTTGGCGCCGGTCGAGATCGGGACCAGCGGCTTCACCGGCAGCGGCGGCAGTAGCGGCGCCGCGACCGGCGCGCGGTGACGCGAATGGGCCAAGGCGCGACGTGGCGGCGGCGACGCGGCGTGCGAGTGGCCGGCCAGATAGCATCGGCTTGCGCTGCCGCCTTGCTGCTCGCCGCCTGCCAGACCATCGACTTCGCCACGTCCGAGACGCCGCCGCCGGAGCCACCGGCCGATGAGCCCAGCCCCGAGCCGGTCGATTTCACCAACAAGCTGCCGACCGAGACCTATCGGCTGGGCCTCGAATATTTCAGGCGCGGGGAATACGGCCTCGCCGAACAGAGCTTCCGCGCCACGGTGGAAAAGAACCCCGGCAATGTCGAAGCCTGGATCGGGCTGGCGGGTTCGTATGATCACATCCGTCGTTTCGAGCTGGCCGACCGCGCCTATGCCGCCGCCATCAAGCTCACCGGCGAGACGGTGCAAATCCTCAACAACCAGGGCCAGTCCTACATGCTGCGCGGCGATTTCCGCACCGCCCGGGCCAAGCTGCGCAAGGCGCTGCGGCGCGATCCCGGCAATGCCACGGTGATCAACAATCTCGCCATTCTCGACGCCAACGAACCATCGGTGCAGCGCGAGCGGTGAGGCGGTTCAGCGCTCCACGGTATTGCGCCGCTCATTCTTCTTGGCGTTTGTCTCAGCGTTTTTCTTGCTGGTTTTCTTGCCGGTTTTCTTCTTCACCGGCAGCGCTTCGGCGCGGCTGTTGCTCGGCACGCCGTTGCGCAATTGCGGTGTGGCCGGCGTCGCAGGCATGACAGGTGGAACCGGCGTCGCCGATCGCGTTGCCGCGCGCGCCGGCGACGCCGAACGTCCGCCGATCTGGTCGGCGATCCACGGCTGATACGACGATACCCTTGTATAGACGCCGTATTTGTTCGGCTCGCCGCAGCCTTCGCCCCAGCTCACGACGCCCGCTTGATAGAAGCCGCCATTGCCGTTGCTGACGACAAGCGGGCCGCCACTGTCGCCCTGGCACGAATCCTTGCCGCCGGCGCGGAAACCGGCGCACAGCATGCCGGAGGTGATGCCGCCGGCATAGGCGCTCGGCGCGTTGCAGGCCTCGTTCGACACGATCTGCAGGCTGACGCGGCGCAACACGTTCTGCACGTCGCCGCCTTCCGCCGTATAGCCCCAGCCGATGGCCGTGGCATTGCGCCCGCCCGCCGCGAGTTGCGCATCGTCGGCCGGCAGCGGCCGCACCGTCGCGACGGCGGCGCGCTGCGTCAGTTGCAGCAGCGCGACATCGTTCTCCTGCGTGATGGTGTCGTAGCCCTCGTGCACGATGATGCGGCTGACACCATAGATGCGGCCGCCGCCCGAGAGCTGGTTGCTGCCGCCATAGACCTGGATGTTCTGCGCCTGCTCCGGCTTGACGCAATGCGCCGCCGTCAGCACCCAGTCGGCGGCGATGAACGAGCCGCCGCAGAAATGGCCGTCGCGTGGATTGGAATTGCGCACGCTGATCGACGCCATGAACGGATAGGCCGTCGGCGGCGCCGGCTCGCCGCCCATGATGCGTGGCTTCAGCGCAAGAAGGCGCGTGCGGTACTGGAGATATTGCAGCGCGTCGCGCATCACCAGCGGCGTGCCGTTCTGCGCGGCGGCGGTCCGCGGATAAAGCGAGCGCGGCCCAAGTCGAAGCCCTTGCTCCAGCGGCTGCGACGGCGCGGCCGGCGTATTCGCCGCACGCGTCTGCGGCTGAACCGGCGCCACGGCGGCGGTCCGCGGCGCCGCCGGAGCCGTGGGCGGCAAGACCGGCGTCTGCGCCACCTGCGGCTTGACCTGCCGCGGCGGCTGCGGCTTGCCGGCGAGGCGATCCTGAATCCACGGATACACCGAGGCGACGCGCGTATAGACGCCGAACTTCATGGGCCGCACGCAGCCCTCGCCCCAGCTGACGATGCCCGCCTGCACATAACTGCCCTGGCCGTCGCCGACCATCAGCGGCGCGCCGCCGTCGCCCTGGCAGGAGTCCTTGCCGCCTTCGGGAAAGCCGGCGCACATCATGCCGTCCGTGACCACACCGGCATAAGAGGCAATGCCGTTGCAGGTCTGGTTGCTGAAAATCTGCGTCGACAGGCGGCGCAGCGCGTTCTGCACCTCGGTGCCTTCCGGCGTCAGCCCCCAGCCGATGACCGTGCCGATCGCGCCTTGCGGCGCCAGCTTCTCGACATTGGCGGGCGTCAGCAGCGGCATCGTCCTGCCCTTGAACGGCGTAGCGAGGTGCAGCAGCGCGACGTCGTTTTCCAGCGTGTCGTCGTCGAATTTCTCATGAATGACGACGCGGTCCACCGCATAGGTCGTGCCGCCGGTTTCCAGATTGGCGCTGCCGCCATAGACCTGAATCTTCGCCGCCGAATCGGCATTGACGCAATGCGCGGCGGTCAGCACCCAGTTGGCGGCGATGAAGGTGCCGCCGCAGAAATGCCCGGCGCGCGCCTCCACGCCCTTGAGACCGATCGACGCCGCCCAGGGATCGACACCGGCCGGCGCCAGTTCGCCACCCATGATGCGCGGCGGCACCGCCAGCAGGCGCGTGCCGATGGCGACGCTCTGAATGGCGTCGCGCATGACCAGCGGTGTATCGCTGTGGTTGGTCGTTATGACGACCGGCGGATAGATCAGGCGCGGCCCGAAGTGCTGCTGGTATTGCGCATGCGCCGGGCCGGCCGCGACAGCGGCCAGCACGACGAGCGCCGCAGGCAAGCCGCGCGCCTTACTGCGATGCCGTGCGTGCGCCGGTGACGCCATTGATCCAATCCCGATATTTGGTGACATTGACATAGACACCCGGGTAGCGCCGCTCGGTGCAGCCCGCGCCCCAGCTCACGATGCCGATCAGCACCGGCACGCCGCGCTCGTCATAGATGAACGAGGGGCCGCCGCTGTCGCCCTGGCAGGAATCGGCGGCGCCGAGGCCGCCGCAGAACATCTTGTCGGTGATGGCGCCGCCATAGGCTTCGTTGCATTTGGCGTTGCCGACGACCGGCACGACGGCGAGCAGCAGATTGCCGGAAATCGGGCTGCCGGCATTGAAGGACGCGCTGCCCCAGCCGGTAATCAACATGCGATCGCCGTCGCGAATGCCAATCGCGGCCAGCGCGTCGGAGGCGATGCCGATCGGCATGCCGGGCAGCGGCTCGGCGAATTGCAGCAGCGCCAGATCGTTCTCGGGCACGCCCTGCGCCGTGATGCGATAGTCGGGATGCGGCACAATGCGGGCCACGGGCCTGGATACGCCGTCGCGATAAAGAACATTGGTGCCGAAGAGAATCTGCAACTGCGCGGGCGCGAGCGGCGCAATCTGCGTCCGGCTGTCCGTGCCCGTGGCTTCGGCGACGCAATGCGCCGCCGTCAGGACCCAGGCCGGCGCGATCAGAACGCCGCCGCAATAATGGCCGCGCTGCTGCGGCACGCCGGCGATGCCGATCGATACGATAAAACTCTGTGCCCGGTCCGGCATCACACTGGCTGTCCCGAGGAAGACCTGCTGCGGCTCGCCGGAACGAAGCGTGTTGAGGCGCTGCTGGTAAAGCTGCTGCACATTCGGCAGCGAGCGCAGGATGCTGTCCTGCGTTTGCGCGCGAGCGCCGGCCGCGAGTGCCAGCACGATCGCGGCGGCCATCAAGCCCCGTGCGACCCCGCCCGTCATTTGCCCGCTCCGCCATTGGCCGCGATGATGCTCTTGATCCAGGGCACGAAGTGCTGGACGTCGAGATAGGCGTTCATCTTGTCCACGGCGGGCGGACACACCGCCGGCCAGGACACCATGCCGCCGATATATGCCTGCCCTGCAAGGTCGCGCATGAGCACCGGGCCGCCGCCAAAGCGGTAGCAAACGTCGTGATGCGCCGAGAGCGAGGAGGCGCAGAACACGCCCGCGCCTTTGAGCTTGGGGAAGTTGCCGGCCGAAAAGCAGGCGTCGCCACGCACGGCGACCTGCAACAGTTGCTGCACCTCGCCTTTCTGCCGGGCCAGCAGATCGAGGTTGGTGACGCCCCAGCCGAGCACGTGGCCGATATCACCCTGCCGGCTGATCGGCGATGGCCCTTCCAGCTTGAGCGGCGGACCGAAACTCTGGCCGTTGGTATCGATCTTCAGCAGCGCGAGATCGTTCTTCAGCGTCCGCGGGTCGTATTGTGGATGCGGCACGATCTTGCGGACCGCAACCTTGGGGCCGGGCTGCGACAGCCGCGTCGTGTTGAACAGCGCGAAGACCTCCGGCTCGAGCGGCCAGCGCCGCACCCAGGCGAAGGTGCAATGCGCGGCGGTGAGCACCCATTGCGGCGCGATCAGCGTGCCGACGCAGACATAACCTTCCTGCGGCGGCCGCTGATCCTCGACGAGCGCGACGAGGAATGGAAATGTACGCTCCGGAACAATGTCGAGGGCGCTCTCCGGCCCCTGCCCCTGGTCGGGCAGCGTGAACGGCGTCTGGACATGATCGCCACCGTGATTGTTGCCGTTGTGATTGCGTGTGCCATCGGGATTCGGCCGCAGCGCCGAGTTCGGCGGGAACACCGACGGCGCCTTGAAGGTCTCGTTGAGATTGCGAATGATATCTTCTTCGCGGGTGATGGCGCGGGCCCTGTCAGGCGTCGCGAACGATGACGCCACGAGAATGAACAGGGCTGTAGCCCGGATGAAGCGCAGCGAAATCCGGGACGGCGCCCATCCCGGGTTACGCTTCGCTCCACCCGGGCTTCGAACGGTGATGTGCTGCGCGAGCGTAGCGAGCATCGCCGTAGCCCGGATGAAGCCAACGGGCCGGCGCGAAGCCCGGTCCGGTGGCGAAATCCGGGGCAGCGCCCACCCCGGGTTTCGCTTCGCTCCACCCGGGCTACATGCGATGGTCGTCACCATGACGTCCGCCTGTCGATGATGGTGACGCCGCGCACGACGCGGCGTTGGGGCGCCGCCGCGCGGGCTTTTACTTTGGCGGTTTTGCGCGTGACTTTGGGAGAGGCTGCGGCCGTATCTTCGTCGGCGGCAGCCGGGGCAGCGGTGGTGCCGTTTGGCTTTGCGGCGGTTGCCGCCGCCGTGCCATTCGGTTTGGCGCCGCCGTTCGACGCGGTGGCAGCCACGGCGGTGTCGCCGATGCCCTTGTAGCGGATCAGCCGATAACCGTTCATCTCGCTCGGCCGGTAGGTGCGCTCGCACACGCCCTGACACTGGAAGCGCGTCGAGGATTCCAGCACGACGAAGGCGGTGGCCGGGCCTTCCGCCATGCCCGTGAAGAGACGAACATGGCGCTGCGGCCAGTCGAAGGCGTCTCCCGGCTTGAGATCGTTCAGGCTGTCGAGATCGGTGGCGACGTCGAGCAGGCCGGACGTGCCGCGCTTCTCGATACCCCAGGCGCGCGACACGAAGCCCGAGCAATCGATGCCGGCGGAGTCGGCGAAAACGCAGTAATTGTATTCGGCCTGCCGGCAGGTGCAGAGATCGCCGGCGAGCGCACCCCATTCGGCACGCGTGCGGAAGGTCGATGGCGTGTCGTCGCCGCCCCACTTGTAGGGCATCGGCGCGATGGTGGTGCCGATCATGTCGCGCGTGAGGTTGCGCGGCCGCAGCCAGACATAGGAGCGCACCGGGTCACAGCGACTCTCGATGCCGGGGCGCTCGAAATTTTCGCGCTGCATCACCCAGTTGACGGTGAGATAGGCGCGCGCGTTCTCCAGCACCTTGGCGCGCGTGATCGGCGGCGCGGCGATGTCGAGCTCAAGAGGCGCGCCGGCACCGTTGAACGGCGTCGAGTTGTCGCCCTGCACCGTCGTATCGACGGCGATCTCGCGCAGCTTGCGCGACAGGCTCTTGAGTTCAGCGTCATTGAGGCGGCGATTGCCGGCGCGCGGCGGCGCCGCGAAATCGTATTCGTCGATCCTGACGCCCTCGGCGGTCGGCCGCATCACGCGCGCCTGTCCGCTTCCGGTAATGGCGATGAAGTTGCGGGTGACCATCTCGAAATTGTCGAGCGGCACATAGACGACGCCGGACAATTTGCCGGCCTTGTCGAAGCGCTGCACCACGACGCGCACGGTGAGCGCCGGCTTCACCGCCGTGATTTCCTCGGTCGCGACATAGCGGTTGTCGCCCGAGCCGGTGGAAATCTCGTAGGCCTGCGCGAGCTGACCGCCGGCGACCGAGCGCACCGTGAGCGGATGCGTGCCGTTCTGGCGCTCGTCATTGACGATCATTTCCTGCGCGCCGCGCCGCGTCAGCCGCCGCGCGCGGATCGACGGATCGGAGCCGTTCGGCGTCGCTTGCAGGGTGGTGAAGGTGGCCGGATCGACATTGCGCTGGATTGTGATCTGGGTGCGATGCGAGAAGTCGATCAGGCGGATCGCCGTCGGCAGACCGACGATGTCCTCGGTGTCGAAGCCCTCGGGGAATTTGGCGCGGCCGAGCACGCGGCCCTCGTCGTTGAAGAAAACCAGCGCGTTGTCGAGCGGACCGCGCGCCGCCATCAGGCCGTCGCGGATCCACATGAATTGGCTCGGCATCTGGCCGATCTGCTCCGGCGCGGTGCGGATCATGTTGAGCGTATTGGGGTTCGGCTCGGCGCTCACCGGCGGCGGCAGCGCGCCGGGCGATCTCGGGTCGTTCGGCGGCGCGGCGGTCGACGGCGTTGCCGGCGGATTCATGACCGAAGGTCGGGTTTCGGGCAGCGGCGGCCCGGCCGGCGCGCGGATCCCCGGATCCTCGAACGAGGATCTTGCTGGCCTGATCTGGCCCGGTTGCTGAAAGCGCTGCGTCGTCGAAACCGGGATGGTCGCCGCAGCCTGTGGCGCCTTTGCTTCGCGACCGTTTGCGGGCCCGAACGAGCCGGACCCGGCCGCAAGCGCGATCCCTATATAAAGTGATGCCGCCAGAATGCCGCCGGTCTTCATCACGTCCTCGGTAGTAGTTATGTACTACGGATTGCGTGATTGAATTATATCGACCTTGACGTGTGCAGGAACCGGCAAGCGGAATTAACGCTAAGCGCGATGGTTAAAGCGCGCGGCACGCTAGCCGCCAGAGCCGCGGAAGACCTCGCGCAACACGGTGCGCACGATGATCCTGATGTCGAGCCAGAGCGACCAGGTCGCGATGTAACGCAGATCGTAATCGAGACGTTCGATCGCCGGCAGCGCGACGGTCGTCTCGCCGCGAAAGCCGCTGACTTGCGCCAGGCCGGTGACGCCGGGCCGCATCATGTGACGCTGGAAGTAGTAAGGCGTGAGCTGCTCGTAGAGCATGCCGCCCGCCAGCATGCCGGGTACGTGCGGGCGCGGGCCGACCAGCGACATGTCTCCCCTGAGCACATTGATGAGCTGCGGCAGTTCGTCGAGGCTCGACTTGCGCAGGATGCGACCGATGCGCGTGATGCGCGGATCGTTGCCGACGGTCTGCTGCACGCCGCGGGCATCGCCTCGGTCGGTGTACATGGTGCGGAACTTGAATATCCAGAAGCGGCGATTGTGATAGCCGTAGCGCTTCTGCCGGAAGAACACCGGGCCGGGCGACGTCGCCTTGATCGCGATGGCGATACCGATGAGCAAAGGCGCGAAGACGACAAGCCCGAACAGCGCGCCCGCGATGTCGATGGCTCGCTTGGCCGTGAGCAGCCCGGCCGACGGCTCGGGCAGCGCGCGCGCGTTCTGCACGAAGGCGCGCGGCTGACGTCGCCGCAACCCTCGCAAGAACGATTCGGAACCGGCGAGCGCGGCCGCGTTACCGGAGCGGCGCAAACGATCGATTGGCATCGAGAAGTTCATCGGCGTCCTCATCTTCGCGCGTGCAGTGCAACGAAACTGACGGTGCAATGTGAAGACAGTTAGGCAGGCGCGCGACAGCCGCTGACATAATGTGTGTCATTTTATGTGCACGATGACCGGACTAGTGCCGCGATATCGGGCGGAGTCGTGCATGGAGGTCGTAAAACCGACCAAGTTTCGATCTTTTCTCCATCACTGCGTGACGGGGCGCAGTGAATGCAGCGCGCCGCAAATGCGCGGCGGTTTTGTCGTGCTCAATTTATTGGCGTGGATCATCATTCTCGTGGGCCTCAAGTTGCTGGCATAACAATTTTCTGGGGCCGATCAGGGAACGATGCCGCCCTTCATGCGTTTGCAGCGTCAGCCGGGGGAATGTGCGTAACAACTTGTATTGTGTGGTGGCGAACATGGTTCAGCTGCGTGTGGTTGTATTGTGCCTGTTGTCGCTGTGCGCGCTGGCGGGCTGCACAGGTGGGCCGGCAATGTATCAGGACGCGCAGGCGTCAAGTTACGGCCCGCCGCCGAGCCGCGGCGCCGCCGGGCCTTACGTTCTCGGGCCAGGGGATAAAGTGCGGCTCAAGATCTATGGCGATGCCGAAGTGAACGGCGATTACGAGGTCAGCAGCGGCGGTTTCGTGTCGATCCCACTGGTGGGACAAGTCAAGGCCGCAGGCCTCACCACGGCCCAGCTCGAGAACGCGCTCAAGGCGCGCATGCGCGGCAAGGTCGCGAACGATCCGAAAGTCAATGTCGAGATCGCGACCTACGCATCGTTCTATGTCCATGGCGAAGTGAAGAAGGCAGGCGTTTATCCATTTCAGCCGGGCCTCACCGTGGCGGATGCAGTCGCAACCGCGGGCGGCCTCACTTACCGCGCCAACGAAGACAAGGTGCTGCTGCGGCGCGCCGGTTCGCACGAGACAGTGATTGTCCCCGTCGATGGCGCGGTTCGCGTTTATCCGGGCGACAATCTGCGGGTCGGCGAGCGCTACTTCTGATCGCGACCAGCCACCGCGCGATGGCGGCCCAACACAAATTGTTGCCGCGTCTGGCCCGCGTGCTCGGCGGAGCGGCGCTTGCCGTGCCGCTTGGCCTAGGTCACGCACAGGCACAGCTTCTCATCGATCCGCCTCGCGAGATCACGCCACCGTGGAATGCGCTGCGGCCACTGGAATCGACGCCGCTGCCGATCCTGTCCGAGCCTGACACCGGCGAGCCCGTCGCGCCGGAAGACAGGCCCGTCCGCACGCGCGCGCGCCCCGAATACGCTGCGCGCGGCCCGCGCTTCGGCCCGTGGATGTATTACCCGACCGCGACCGCCGGCGTCTTTTATGACAGCAACGTATTTTCATCCGCGACCGACAAGCAGGCCGACTTCGCGTCGCGCTTTGCTGCCGGTCTGCGCGCGCAGAGCCTGTGGGAGCGGCATTCGCTCGACATGCGCCTGATCGCCGACACGACCAATTATCGGCGCAACGCGCGCCTCAACGAGACCAATGTCGATTTCAGCGCCAATGGCCGCATCGACATCGACCACAGCACGCAGGCGCTGACGCGCTTTCAGGCGGCTTACCTGCATGACGAGGTTGGCTCCCTTACCTCACCGACCGGCGCCATCGAGCCGACACCCTACGGCTTCTTCTCGGGCGACGTGACCTTGCGCAAGCAATTCGGTCGCTTCACCGCCTCGGGCGGCGCGCGCGTCGATCGATACGACTATGGCTCGGTGCGCGCCGCGAATGGCGCCACGCTCAATCAGGACGCCCGCGACGGCGAGATCTACACGGCGCACGGACGAATCGACTACGCCTTTTCGGAGAAGTCCGCGGTGTTCGCGGCATTCGAGAACAACTGGCGCGACCTCCGCGGCACACCGACGGCTTCTCTCAACTCGAATGGCTATCGGGCGCTCGCCGGGGTCAATCTCGAATTGACCCGCTTGATCAGAGGCGAGTTTGCCGCCGGCTATTTGCGCCAGAATTTCGCGTCAGCGGCGATCGGCGACGTTTCCGGCCCGGCCTATCGCGCCACGCTCAGCTGGAGCCCGACGCGGCAACTGGATATACACTTCAAGACCGAGCAGGTGGTCACGACCACGTCGGACACCAGCCCGACCGCAGCGCTCGCGACGTCGTTCCAGCTCGGCGCCGACTATGAAATCCGCCCGAATCTGATCTTCTCGCCGCTGCTGGTTTACGAAAAGGACAAATTTCGCGGCATTCCACGGGACGACAATGTCTACGCGGCCGAACTGCGCCTCAAGCGCCTGATCAATAACTGGGCATCAGCCTCGGCCTATTACCGCTATCTCCAGCGCGACAGCAACATCGCGATCAACAGCTACGAGAAGCACGTCATCGGGATCAACGCTTCCCTTCAATTCTGACGGTGGCGGGCGCCGGTGCCGACGGCGATAATCGCTCATAAGCGGCAACATACTTGCCGGCCTCCCGCGTCCAACTGAACGCATGCTGCGCCAGCCGCACCGCCTCGTCGGCACAACGCGTGCGCAGGTCGTCGTCCTGCATCAGCCTCGCGCAGGCACCCGCCAGCTCTGCCGGCGTTTCCCCTTCGGCATAGACTCCGGCGCCGCCGAGCAGACGCCGCGTCTCGGTGAGCGGATAAGCAACACTCGGGACGCCAAGCGCGCTGTATTCGAATACCTTGTTCATGCTGATCTTGTCGTTATAGGCGTTCACCGGATCGGGGATGATGCCGATATCGAACGTATTGAGCTGACGCAGCAGGTCCTTGCCGTTCAGATAGCCCGTGAAGGTGACGTAATCGCTGAGACCGAGGCTCACGGCCAGATCCCGCGCGGACTCCAGTGCCGGCCCGTCGCCGACAACCACGGCATGGAAATCGTGCAGACCGTGGTCGCGAATGAGGTGGTCGAGCACCATCACGAGATGGTCGACACCGTCCTGATCGCCGATCACGCCGACATATCCGAGCACGAACTTCTTGTTCGGCCGCAGGCCGGGATCGGGCGGCAGGCGATAAATGCGCGACTTGTCCGGGATGCTGTAGACGGTGACGACGTCTTGGGGGGCCTGCCCGCCGCGACTGATGGCAAGATCGCGGTAGGTGTCATTCGCCGAAATCACCATGTCCGCCGTCATGAAAGTGAGCCTCTCGGCCCACAACAGGACGCGATGGAGGAAACCTTTGCGGCCGAACTTGGCCTCGAACAGCTCTGGACATACGTCGTGATGATCGAACACGAACCGCTTGCCCATGAGCTTGAAAGGCAGCACGACGAGGAAGATGAGGTCCGGTGGATTGCAGGCCTGGATCACGGTGAAGCCGCGCTCGCGCCAAACCCGCCACAGCAGCCGGAATTCATGAAACAGCGCGGCGGCATATTCGAACAGGAAGGCGAAACGGCCGCGCGCCTCGAGCGGCAACGGGTGACGGTAGATCGCGATGCCGTCGAGTTCCTCATAGGCTTCCGGATGACGCTCGTTGGTCGGGCAGATGACCGAAACCGTCCAGCCGGCCTGGCGCAACGCCAGCGCCTCCTGCCAGACGCGGCGGTCCATCGGCACGGGCAGATTCTCGACGACGATCACACACGACCTGTCGGCCATCGGGATTCTCCTGATCTGTTGATTCAAGCGGCAGCGGATTGACGCGACTTGAGCGCGGCAGTGACCGCCGTGCGAAACGCGGCCGCTGGAAGCTGACGAGTGCCGACCAGCCAGACGCCGACGGCAAGCTTGCGTGCGAATTCAACGCCGATGCGCGGCTGCTGGCGAGCATGACGCGCCAGCGCGATCAGGCCGCCCCTATAGTACTTGGGCCGCAATTGTGGAGATTTGTCGCGGTGGCCGATGACCGCGGCCGGAACATAAAGCGACTGCGCGCTGGACAAATAGGCCCGCAGCGCGAACTCCGTATCCTCACCGCCTCCGTTCACCGTGCCAATGCCGAGGGTCTCGTCGAAAACCGGCGCCGAGCGCAGCACGCGGCCGCGCACGAACATCGTGTTGGACGACACTTCGCGAACAACATCCCGTGCCGACGCCCGCGTCGCGGTACCAGCGTGAACGAGCGGTACCGGCGTCGACGAATACTTGCTGAACCACAGACCAAGCTTCGGTGTGGTCGCGAAAGCGTGGGTGACGGACTCGAGTACCCCAGCCGGATACCAGCAATCATCATCGGGGAACCCGACGACAGTTGCCGAATCGATCATCCCGTTCGACGTCGCGTAGGACAGCAACAGGTTACGTGCGGCCGACAGCGACAACGCATCGGTGGACGGGATCGCCTGCACAAACGACGGCAGGCTTCTGCTCAAGGCCCAGTAGCGATACTCAGGACACTTCTGAAGCAGAAGGAGAATTCTGATCGAAACGCGCTTGTCCAGCACGGCAGCCGCCTTCTCGACGCTGCTCACCATACGCTCGAGCATATCGGTGCGACCCGACTCGACATTCGATGTTGAAATCAGAACAAGTTTCATGTGACGCCCCACTGATGATCCGCAATCGCGCGCAGCATTGACGCTCTATGTGAAGACATTACGGCACCCAGCGCAGAGCGAACGGGTGTGTGCATGACGATTCGCTGAATCCAATTGTTCCATCAGCACGACTCTGCTCATCGCATTGCCATTCAAGATAAGCACCGCGATTAAAAATATCGCAGCGACAGCAATTCGTCTTTCGACACTCAATCGCCGCGCCTTTGACGCAATCGGTTCTCATGCTGCAATGCAGGAACCGAACGGTGACTCTATTGTTGGGCGCAGATAGGTGAGCTTCGCCTCTGCGCAGGCGACTTATTTTGCGCGACACAGCGCTTGATCAGAGGCCGGACGAGCTCCCGGAGAAAAATTTCATGCTTCAACACGTGTCCGTGTCCAACGCACGCAACGACAGGCGCGATTCCTTGCCGCCTCCGCCCGACGTGATGGCCAACTATACACAGCATCTACGCGAGAGCCTGCGCGTGCTGAAGCGACGACGCGGGATCATCGCCTTGACGACGTTGGCCTTCGTCACAGCGGCTGTGCTGTTCGTCATGCTGACAGCGCCGCGGTACACAGCGACCTCTACCGTGTTGATCGACCCCCGCCGCTCGAGCGTCGCCGACAATGACGGCAATCAACACAAGGCCTCCAGCCCGACCAGCGACGAGGCAACGGTGAACAGCCAGGCCGTCCTGCTGCAATCACCCGCGGTTCTGCGCCGCGTCGTCGATCAGCTCAATCTCGGAGAAGACGAAGAGTTCGGCGGCCGCACCAGCTTGCTGGCTCCGGTCATGCGTCTCTTCACGCCCGCTCGACCCGCTCAGGCCGAGCAGGACACGCGCGAACTCGCGGCGACAAAGGCTGTCAATTACCTCGGAGCCAGCCGCCTGAAGGTGGCGCGCGACGGTTCAACTTTCGTGATCAATATCGACGCGACGTCGGAGGACCCCCAGAAGGCCGCAAGAATCGCCAACGCCGTGACCGACGCCTATTTCGCCGAGCAGGTGCAAAGCAAGTTCGACACGCGCAAGATTGCCGCCACCTGGTTCGACCAGCAGCTTCAGGCGCTCAAATCCAAGGTGCAGGAGTCCGATCGCGCGGTCGAGGAGTATCGCGCCAAGAACAACCTGACGATCGCGCAGGGCGTGACTGTCAACGATCAACAGATGACCGATCTCAACAACAAGCTGGTCGAAGCGCATGTGCAGACGGCCGAGGCCCGCGCCCGGTTCGAACAGGTCGAGAGTATCGCGAGCAACAAGGGCGATCCCGGCACTATCGCGCAGGCACTTTCGTCGGAAGTGATCACCCGATTGCGCACGCAATATGCCGAAGTGTCGAAGACGCTCGCGGATGTCTCGAGCAAGTTCGGCCCCCAGCATCCTTTGGTCGTGAATGCGAGAGCGCAATTGCGTGAGACCAAGAAGCTGATCGACGAGGAAGTGCATCGCATCCTCGAGAGCACCCGCCAGGCCTATACGGTCGCGAAATCTCGCGAGGATGCTCTGAGCAAAAGCTTGACGACCATGAAAGCCACCTCCAACGAATCAGGCCTGGAGCAGGTGCGGTTGCGCGAACTTCAGCGCGAGGCCGACGCGACGCGCACGCTCTACGAGACGTTTCTCGCGCGCTACAAGGAAACGAGCGCACAGGAGACGCTGGAACTTCCGGATGCGCGGCTGGTGGCGAAGGCAACCGCACCGGTTCAGCCATCATTCCCGAAAGGCACGCTGATTCTGGCCGTCGCCGGCATGCTCGGCATCGGTTTCGGCAGCGTGCTGGCATTCCTCCTCGACAGCGCGGACCATCGCGTCAAGTCATTGCGGCACGCGGAAGAGGTGACCGGCGTCCCGACGCTCGCGGCTATTCCGGTGATCGGCACGCGCGAGCTTTCAAATCGCGCCAACAGAGGACGCGCGGCACTCGAGAGCTACGATCCAAACGCCATCCAGTTGCTGCCAACGGCGATGCAGCCGCCATTGATGCGTTACGTGCTGGACGAGCCGACATCGCTGTTCGCCGAATCGGTCCGCGCGGTACGGCTCGCCATCCAGCGCGCGACGCGGCATGGACCGGCGAAATCGATCGTGGTGACGTCGTCGATCGATGGCGAAGGCAAGACGACGCTGGCCACCAACCTCGCATTGTCGATCGCGGCCCTCGGCCAACGCACAATCCTTGTCGAAGGCGACCTGCGCAATCCGGAGATGAGCCGGTCGCTGTGCCCGCAGGCGAAGATCGGGGTTGTCGAGGTCGCGCTCGGTCAGGCACCGATCGAGCAAGCGCTGTTCGTCGACCGTGCGACCGGCCTGGCGGTTCTTCCCTCGCCGCCCCGGCCCCGCGGCGCGTCCAATGAATTCGTGTTCTCGGACGCGATGCGCAACATGCTCGATCGTCTGCGGACGCATTTCGACTGCGTCATCATCGACTCGCCGCCGCTCGTGCCGCTGGTCGATGCCCGCGCGCTCGGCGAGATCGCCGATCGTGTGCTGTTGACCATCCGCTGGGACGCCACGCCGCGCGATGTGGTGGCCCAGGCGCTGGAAACGCTGGCGCCGATGCAGGAGCGCCTGCTCGGCACCGTGCTGACCCGCGTCGACATGCAGCGGCTGCGCGACTACGACTACTATCGCAGCAGCTCCTACATCACGCCTTACTCCTATCTCGGCCAGCCGCGCGCCGGCGTCACGGAGACCACGTGATGACGCGACTGCCAGCGGCGCTGCTCACGGGCGCGCTGCTTGCGCTCGGCACCGGCAGCGCCGTGGCGAATGACGGCTGCGCCCAGAGCCGCGACTACATCCTCGGCGGCATGGCCGGCCCCCTCATCAAGCCGGTTCATCTTTACAAGGATCTTTTCAAAACTTGCCTGCAGAGCCTTGAGCTGCCCAACGTCAAGAATGCCTATGTCCTCAAGGCCGGGCTGATCGCCATTGAACCGCGGCACAATTCCCTGGCCGCGACTGCTTCGACGTTGACGCAGTTCTGCCGGCGGTTTCCGCGCGGCACCGCGCGCGTCATCACGCCGGGAGAGCAACGGCAAGCCAGGACAATCGGGCTGACCGTTCTGCTGCCGGCCCTTTCCACAACGTCGTGTCTGGCCAAACGAGGTGGCTCATGAGCAGTTCTTCGACCCTGCAGACACCCACGACACAGGCTCCGCGGCGACGCAAGCAGCGCAGCCTGAATGCGCTCGGCTGGCTGCGCCGCACGCTGGTTCGCGCCAAGACACTGTACTTCACGCGGATATGGGGCATGGACATCGACCCGACCGCTTCATTCTCGTTGAGCGCGCGCTTCGACAAGACTTATCCGGCCGGCGTCCATGTCGGCGCCTGGAGCTACATCGCGTTCGACGTTGCGATCCTCGCGCATGACATGACGCGCGGGCTCTACCTGCACACGCGCATCGGCACAAACTGCTTCATCGGCGCGCGCAGCGTCATCCTGCCGGGCGTCCAGATCGGCGACGGCAGCGTCGTCGGCAGCGGCAGCGTCGTGACCCGGGACGTGCCGCCGCGCTGCGTCGTCGCCGGCAATCCGGCGCGGATCATTCGCCGCGACATCGAGGTCGGGCGCTACGGCCGTTTCAGCGATGCCGAGGCGACCAAAGCCAAGCTCGCCGCCGCCGGCGCCTTCGATTGAGGCCCCCGCGAATGCAGCCCTTATTTCTGATCCAGAGCCACAAGGAGCCCGCGCAGCTGGCGCGGCTCGCCCGCGTGCTGCGGCGCGGCGTTCCAGCGTGCCACGTGCTCGTCAGTCACGACATTCGCGCCGCGCCGCTGCCGGCCTCGACGTTCGGCGGCGATCCCCGCGTCCATGTCATCGACGGCAAGGGCGGGCGCGGCGACTTCGAGATTCTCGACGGCTATCTCGCGGCGCTGCGCTGGGCGCGCGACCACATCGATTACGACTGGGTGACAAACCTCAGCGGCCAGGATTATCCGGTGGCGTCGCTCGCCGCTTTCGCCGCCGAACTGGCAAGCGCGAACCACGACGGTTTTCTCCATCATTTCGATGCGGTGAGGCAGAACGAAGATCAGATGCGGCCCATGCACTGGCCGCCGGGGCACGGCCACAGCCGCTATTATTTTCAGTATACGAAGGTGAAGGACAGCGCGGGCGTGGTCGAGCGGGCCGCGCTGAAACTTCCTCGGGTCGCCTTCGATCGGTTCGATGCGCCTTTCCGCATCAACACCGCCTATGGCCTTCTATTCGGACGCCGCGCGACGGCACCGCCGTTCACCGACCGGTTCCGCTGCTATGCGGGCAGCTACTGGCACACGATGCGGCGGGCTTGTGCGGACTATCTGCTCGGTTTTGTCGCTTTAAATGCGGACATCGTCGGCTACATGCGCCGCGTGCTGATCCCCGACGAGAGCTTCGTGCAGACCGTGCTGCTCAACGAACCGGGGTTTCGCTTCGTCAACGACAACCGGCGCTACTACGACATGCGCGGCTCGCGCCGCGGGCATCCGCAGGCGCTGACGGCGGCCGATGCGCCGGCGTTTCTGGGAAAAAACTACGTCTTCGCGCGCAAATTCGAGGTCACGAACGGCGCCGCCTTCTTCGATCGCCTCGACCACATCGCACTGTCGCCGGCGGGCCATCCGGCAGAGGCATTTACTCGGCCGGCTGCTGCCGCGCCGGCGCTCTGAGCCCGCGGATATCAACGGCGAGACCACGCAGCAGGCGCAACGTCGTGCGGTCGATGAGGACAAGGGCCGCGATGTAGGTGATGGCGCCGGCCGCGACTTCGGCCATCAACCGCGGCAGCGCCGCCTGCCCTTGCATCAGGATTTCGACGCCGACCACGACCGCCGCCATCAAGGCCGCGGCCGCCAGCGAGCGGATGACCGCGCCAACCTGGCGCGTCACCGCGATGCCGAGATAGCACCGGATGGCAAAGACGCTCCACGGCGCGCCGACGAGGTGCCGCATGACCCAGGCGAGCGCGATAGCCGGAAGGCCATAGCCCGCGGTCAACAGCGCCGCGACGATGGATACGGCGCAGGCCAGCGCCGCGTAGAAGACGAGGCCGGCCTGGCGGCCCCGCGCGCGCAACGCCGGGCCAACCAGCACGCGGTTGAATCCAACCACCCAGCCCACAGCCGCCACCTGGGCAACGATGATGGCCGGCTGCCATTTGGCGGAGAAAATCGTGCCGACCAGATCCGGCATGACCAGAGCGAGGCCGGTAAAGATCGGCGCGGCGACCGCGGTAATGAGGCGCGTCGCCTTGAGGAAGGCATCCGCTGGGTCGCGCCCGGCACGCTCCAGCGCCGCGAAGAACGACAGCCCGAAGCGGATCGCGAAGGTCTGCACCAAGTTGGCGGTTTCATCGATCAGGCGTTGCGCGAACTGGAAATATCCGAGGATCGTCGCGCCGTGGATGTAGCCGATCACCAGCCAGAACAGCCGGGTCAGCAGCCCCCACAGCAAACGCTCGACGCTCAGCGCGGCGCCAAACGTAATGAGCTTGCGAAACTCCGGTGGGTAGAAGCGCAATCGCGGCCAGCGCGAGATGACCGGCGCCACCGCCAGCAACGTCGCGACCGACCCCGCCAACGTGCCAAGCACCAGCGACCAGGCGCCGAAATGCAGATAGGCCAATAGCGCGGTTGCCATGATGGTGACGATCCGCGTCACCGTCATGCGCAGCGTAACGGTAGCGGCACGCATCTTGCGCACCAACAAACCGGTCGGCGCCGCGACCAGCGCATTGACGGGAAGTATGAACGCGGCGACTTTCAGAAGCTGCGCGATTTCAGGCTCGTTGTAAAAGCGGCCGACCGCATCGGCGCCGACAAAGCAAAGCACGGCGGCGAGGACGGACATCACGACCACCACCGTGAAGGCCGTATCCGACGCCCGCGTATGCGCCGATTTTGCTCCGACCAGCGCCTCCACCATGCCGACCTGGGCCAGGATTTCCACCGTGCCGATAATGGCGAGCGCCACCGTCGCCTTGCCGATCTCGGCTGGCGTGAGCAGCCAGGCCAGCGTAAAGAGAAGTGCAAGACCGGCAATGCCGTTGAGGACGCTCTCGGCGATGCTCCACGGCACCGCCCGCACCACCTGCTTCTTCAGGCGTTTCGACACGGCCTATTCCGCGGCCGACGGCATGACGCCAGTGCCGATCCGGTCGGAGCCGCCGAGCCAGAGGCCGGCATAGCGCTGCAGCTTGCCGTAACTGCCTTCGTTATAGCGAACCTCCTTGTTCATCAATGCGGCGAGGATCATGCCATGCAGGCGGTCCGTGTCGATCGTGGCAAAAGGACGAAAGCGCGCCACTGCACGCGCGACCAGACGGTCGCGATAGAGCCGCCAGAGCAGATAGTTCGGCACGGAATGGCGCAAAGGATTATCGATGGTCTGCCACTTGCGCAGCGCACGCAGCGTAAAGCGCGAGACAGCGCTATTGAGCTCGTCCCAATCGAATTGCACGGCGCCGGCCATGTTGCGGCTCTCCCGATCGCGCCGCCTCACCACCAGTGTGCCATGCTCGGGGCCTGGCACGGAAAGCTCTGGTCGCCCCCAGAGTTGATGCGCCATATCCGGCATGAGTTCGCCGCCGGCGTTTGCCTCGCGCAGAAAGGCGAGGGACTCGCGATCGCGCACAAAAATGTAGAGCTGACGGTGTGCGGACAGCAGGCGCGCCGAACGCCCTCGCTGGGCGATGCTGTCGAAATGAATCGTCTGAGGCAGAATGACAATCGGCGTCTCCGGGTAGCGCGCAATGATCAGCTCGCGGAACGCCTGGAATTGCGGCCAGACGTCGCCGAAATTGCCGCCGCCGTGCAGGACGATGGCACAGCCGCGTTGCACCAGACCATCGAGATCCCGGATCGACGGCTTCAGCACGACTTGAGCTTCATCGTGTCGGCCTCGCCGTGTGAAGTCATGCATGCTGAAGCGGCCGAGGACGGAGTAACCGTAATCGTCCAGAAACGCGTCGGCACCCTGATGGATCAGAAGATCGCCAACATTGTTGTGGACCGGATAATCGAGATAGACGATGGGCCGCGATGGCGGCAGCACCGATGTGATGCCCCGAAGGCGTTCCTTGAGGCCCTGCATCATCATCAGGTGCGGCGATGGTTCCATGGCGTACTCGGACGACTGCATTTGACCGTTGCTCATCAGCAAATGCTGCCTCGCAATCTGGTCACAGTGATGGCGTAGCGTGAGTTACGATGGAACTTCTCCGTGCCCAACATTTCAGCAAGGCTGCAACGCCGGAGGCCGCGTGACGACTCGATGACACCGATCAGGCCAGGCATCGCCTCACTCGTCATCCCGCTCGGCCTGCTCCTCGCCGCAGCGGCGGTCGCGGCGACGCCGCTCGCTCCCGATGACAAAATCGCATTTGGCCTTCTGGCATTGACGCCAGTTGCGCTGGTCGGGTTTTACGCGGTCGCGCAAGGCGCACTCGGCGATCGCCATTTCGGCGCGGTGATGGCTGTCGTCTACATTTTCGTCGCCGCTGCGATCTTTCGTATCCGCGAATATGACGACAAGAGCGTCGACTTTCAGGTGGCGGCCAAGCTCGGGGCGTTCGCCATGATCTTCGTTACCAGCGCGCTGTTCTACAGTTTCGCGATCGGCCGCCTCCGCTTCCCGCGCCTGTTCTGGCTCTGGCTGGCCTTCTTTGTCGCGCTCACGGGCTGCGCCCTTTACGCGGTCAAGGTCCCCTTCGCGCTGACCTGCGCCCTGATGTTTCTCGCCTGCTTTCTTTATGCGGTCTATCTATCGGTGTGGCTGTCCAACTGCGTCGCAGTGCAGGTGATGATGTGCGCGGCGCTCCTGCTCTGCGTTGGTTCGATCTTCGTGTACTACGTCATTCCCTCGATCGGGGTGATGCAGGCCTGGACGGCGGAAGGCGGCTTCGGCGAGATCGGCCGCATGAAGGGACTGACCGGGTCCGCCAACGGCATCGGTTTCATCGCCGCCTTCGGGGCGGCCATGGCGATGCTGTATTATCGCTTACTCGACCGCTTCGGCCGGTCGATCGCGCTCGCGCTCATTCCGAGCGCTCTTGCCTGCCTCGTGCTCAGCAACAACCGCAGCTCGATGATGGCGCTCGCGGCCGCCCTATGGGTCGGATACGTATTCCGCCGAAATGCCGCGCCGAAGATACTGCTGACTGTCACACTCGGCATGGTCGCCGCGGCGGCCTTGATCTTCTTCTCCGACGAGATTTTTGCGCTGCTGTCACGCTCGGGACGGGCCGAGGAGATCACCAGTGCGACCGGCCGTTCGGCCATCTGGTCCGTCGTGCTCGACATGTGGGCGCAAAAGCCACTCACCGGTTACGGATACACGTCAGCGCTCGCTATTCTGCCGCTCGACCCGCGGCTGTTTCACGTCGCGGCGCACGCACACAACATGTATCTCGAGCTGCTGTTCGCCGGCGGCGCCCTGCTGCTCTCGCTGTTTCTCTATGCGCTCTGGCAGACGTTCCGCCAGGCGCACCGGCTTGGCGCCTTGAACGAAGCGGCGCTGCTCGTGTTCTTCATGCTGCGCGGCATGACGGAGGCAACGCCGTTCAGCGGCATGGTCGGCTACGCCAGCATCGCCTTTGCGCTCACACTGGCGCTGGTCATCGGACCGCTGGTACAGCCGCGCGTCGCCGCGGCCCCTGTCAGCGCGCCGGGGCTCGCTCCAGTGCCGCGACGATCGTATCCCTGAACGGCTTGGGCTCGAGCGCCTCGTCAAAAGGAAGCCCGCGGTTGCGAAGCCCTTTGGCGATCATCTCGGGCGTCGTGCGCCATGAATAGCGGTCCGACAGACCCCACGCCGTGATGCCGGTGACGGCCGGCTCGTCGAGGACGACATCGAGGTAGCGTTTGACCTCGGCGGCGACGATCCGGTCGCGCTCCGCTGCCGGAAGTTCGAGATTCTGCTCACGGACGTCGAGTTCGGTGATCGCAATCTTGACGTTGCGGCTGGCCAGTTCAGCGAGAAATCTGCGCAGGGCTTCGGCCGAGAACGGCGACTTGTCGATGCGAAGATGAGCCTGGATGCCGACGCCGTCGAGCGGGATGCTCGCCTTTCTCAAGGAATCGATCAGGCGCAGCAGCTTGTCCCGGCGCGTGCGCTCGATGGAGCTGTCATAGTCGAGGCTGTATTCGTTAATATAGAGATTGACGTTCGGGGCCGTCGCGCGCGCCAGCGTCAACGTCCGCCCAATGTAGCCCGGGCCCAGCGCCTTGAGAAACGGGCTGTTGCGCAATCCATCATCGCGACCATCGTTCGGCTCGATCACCTCGTTCAGCACATCCCATTGCGCAAACGGCGCACCGCCATAACGCCGCAACATGGCTTCGACATGCGCGGCGACGGCGTCCCAGGCAAGGCCGTTCAGCGCCCAATCCGGCACACTGCGGTGCCAGACCAGAGCGTGACCACGAATGCCGATGCCATGCTGTTTCGCGAAGGCCACCATGGCGTCGGCGCGCGCAAAATTCCGCTGGCCCTTCCGCGCTTCCATCGAAGCCCATTTCATCTCCCATTCGGGAGTGATCGAGGAACATTGCTGCGCTACCAGCGCGGCGAACTCCGCATCGTCTCTCAGTTGTGTCTGCTGGACGGCCGCCCCCCATATCAGGCCCCGCGCTTGCGCGGCCTCCTTCAACGTCGCCAACGCTGCAAGGCCGGTTCGTGAAAGTGATGCGACCCCGATCGAGGCAAGGCCGGCGAGAATTGTGCGTCGTGGAACCCTGATCATGGGTGAAGTGTCTCAAGGAATCGCGACTCAATTGTGAGACGTCGCGTCGCAAAAACGACGCCTTTGCGCGGCACCTGATGCGAATGAGAACGACGGCGGCGTTTTTATCTTTCGCACTGATCGCGGGCTCGGCTCCGGCCTACGCCTGCGGTGCCGACGCGCTCGGCACCTCACGCGAGTTCAAGGTGTCGACGAAGGACACCGCCGGGATCGGTCACGGCTATCCGTCGCTCGGTCTCGCCCGTGGCGAAATTATTCTGACGTTCGACGACGGGCCGGTGCCAAGCACGACGCCCGCCATTCTCGATATCCTGGCGAAGGAGTGCGTGCGCGCGACCTTTTTCATGATCGGCAAGCGCGCCGAAGCAAACCCTGCACTCGCGAAGCTTGTGCGCGACGGCGGGCACATGATCGGCAGCCATTCCTACTCCCATCGCGAACTCAACAACCTGCCGGCGGCCGAGGCGACAGACGATGTCCTGCGCGGCTACAAGGCGGTGGAAAGGGCCGTATTCGGCCAGAGCGCGGACCGCCCTCGCCTCGTCCGCTTTCCCGGGTTCAAATCGACGCCGGATCTGGTGTCGTTCGTGCACGATCATCACGGCACGGTGGTCAACACCAATATCAGCCCGGCGGACTGGCGCGGCGATCCGGCGAATGTGACCTTCGAGCGCCTGCGCGAATTGTTCGACCGGCAGGACCGCGGCATCATTCTCCTGCACGACAGCCAGCCTGAGACCGTGAAACTCCTGCCGATGCTGCTGGCGGAGATGAAGACGCGGAAGATGAAGGTCGTTGCGCTGGTTGCGGAGTGACATTGGCCGCGTGACACACCCCGGCCTCAGACATCGGGCACAACGCCGACTGTATCAGCGCGACGCGTTGACGGGAGACTTCGCGGCGACGCGCCAGACTGTATTGCCGGCATCGTCTGCGATCAGCAACGCGCCGGTCGCGTCTACCGCGACGCCGACCGGCCGGCCGCGCGCCTGGCCCTGATCGTTGAGAAAGCCGGTGACGAAATCCTGCGCCTGTCCATTCGGCCGGCCATTTTCGAACGGCACATAAATCACCTTGTAACCGCTGAACTCGTCGCGGTTCCAACTGCCGCGTAACCCGACGAAGGCGCCGCCCTGATAGCGAGGACCGAAACCGTCGCCGGTGTAGAAGGCGAGCCCGAGCGCTGCCACATGCGAGCCGAGCGCGTAGTCCGGGACGATTGCGCGTTCGACCAGGTCCGGCCGTTCCGGCTTTACGCGCGGATCGACATGCTGGCCAAAATAGCTGTAGGGCCAGCCATAGAAACCGCCGTCCTGCACCGACGTGAGATAGTCCGGCACCAGGTTGGGACCGAGCTCATCGCGCTCGTTGACCACGGTCCACAGGACGCCGCTTGTCGGCTCGAATGTGAGGCCGTTGGGATTGCGCAGCCCGCTGGCAAACAGGCGCTGGCGGCCGCTCGCCCGATCCACCTCATGAATGGCGGCGCGGTTCTTCTCCGCCTCCATGCCGCGTTCGGCAGCGTTGCTGTTCGAGCCAACGCCGACATAGAGTCGCGTGCCGTCGGGGCTGGCGACCAGACTCTTGGTCCAGTGATGGTTGATCGGGCCACCTGGCAAATGGGCCAGCAACTCGCCCGGCGCAGTGATCCTGATGTCACCTTCGTTATACGGGTAGCGGATGATGGCATCGGCATGGGCGACATAGAGGTCGCTGCCGACCAGGGCGACTCCGAACGGCGAGTTCAGATTATCGAGGAACACGCTGCGTACGTCCGGCGCGCCATCGCCGTTGGTGTCGCGCAGCAATGTAATGCGGTTGGTCTCCTGCGAGCCGCCGCCACCCCCGCCCGAAAGACTTTCGACGATCTTGCGCACGAGGTCCTTGGGATGGCGGATTGGCTTTCCTTCCGGCGCTCTGGCCTCGACCACCAGCACATCGCCATTGGGTAGCACGTAAAGTTCACGGGGGTTGGCAAGCCCTGTCGCCAGCGCCTTGATCTCGAAGCCGTCCGGCACGGTGGGCGTTTCGCCCTCCTGCCAGCCGATCACCTCGGAGATGTTCATCGTCGGGAACAGGCCAAGCTGCGGTTCAGGCAGTATGGGCTTGGGGCCCGTCTGCTGTTCGACGGTAATGCCGTCCTGCGCCTGCGCCGTCAGGGGAAAAACGGAAAGGCTCACAATGACAACGGCAAGGGCGCTGCAGGCGAAGCGTGTGCGATTCATCGGGAGGCACCCTCAGTGCGGGGACAAACGACAAGGACGTAAGCGGCGCCCGCGGCGACAAGGAATGCGATCGCCGTCGACGCCGAGAGGACGATTCCCCAGGGCACAACCGACACCCAGGCGTCGCGGGTGTGGACCAGCATGTTGAAAGTCGCGAGCGTCATGGCGGCGAGATAGGCCAGCGAATAGACGGCAATGGCGCGACCGCGCCGCAGAGCGGGACGGACCAGAAGCTCGACGAGGCCGGCAATGGCCACGAGCCACGCCAGGATGGCGCCGGCGCTGACGATCCAGGCGGAAAAGTCCGCCCACATGTGATGGACCGTGACCCAGTAAGCAATGTCGGTCAGCAACCCCGCGGTCAGACAGGTCGCCGGAACCAGCATCAGGAACGGGTGAAGCAGTGGCGTAACCACTCGTGCAAGGCGCGCCTCGGTAACAGCCATCATGAACGCCGCTCCCTTCCAGGGACCACAGATGTTGAGATAGTGGAGCGACGGCGCATCGCGCCGCGATCCGGCCGGAAAGGCCGTTCTCGTCCTTCAATTCGAGAGGCGCAGGATTGTTCAACGCCAGAGGGCCGGCACGACGCCGCAGCCGGCGCCTGGGATGTGATTCAGCGAGCGCGCCGTTCCTTGCAGCACATGCACCGTTCCTTGCGACGCCAACGGCCCCAAAGCCCACGAGTTGCCGAAACCGTGACTAATTGACGCTCGGCCAATTCGCTCGCTCACGCGTTGGCAACTGGCTCGTTCTGCGTGCGATCCGGGGGAACCATGTCTGGACCAACCTATTTTCCTTATTGCGGCCGGGCCCCGCTGCCGGACAATTGGCTCGGCGCGTGGAATTTTGATGGATTTCTGCTGCTATCGATGGCCGCGCTTTTGACGCTCCACCTCACGGTCCTTGTCAGAACCGGCGAACTGCACGGTAAAAGATATTGGTTGCTCGCGGCCTGGGGCATGCTGGCGGCACTGTTCATCTCGCCGCTCTGCGCGTTGTCGTCGGCGCTCTACTCTGTGCGCGTCGCCCATCATGTCGTTCTGATAGCCGCCGTCGCCCCGGCACTGGTCATGTCGTTGCCGGACAAGTGGCGCACATCTCCATCGTTCGGCGGCGCGGCCGTCTTGCTCGTCGTGAATATCGCCATTGTCTGGCTCTGGCACGCGCCGGCGCCCTATGCGGCGGCCATGTCCAGTGACATGCTGTTCTGGGCGATGCAGTTGAGCCTGCTGCTGCCAGCGCTCGTCTTGTGGCACGCGGTGCTGGCACCCGCCGCTCCGTTCGGCACCTCCCTGACCCTTCTTCTAGGCATGGTGCTGCAGATGGGCCTGCTCGGCGCATTGATCACTTTCGCACGGACCCCGCTTTATGCGCCGCACTTCGGCACGGCAGAGCCCTTCGGCCTTGCCACGATGGCGGATCAACAACTCGCCGGCCTGATCATGTGGGTCCCGGCCAACCTGCCTTATCTCGTCGCCGCGCTGCTACTGGTCGGCCGCGGGCTCGCTGGTACCGACGCCGTTCGACGTAGCCCATGATCGCCTGGACCAAGGCGGTTCATATCGCCGCGCTCATTGTCTGGTGCGCCGGACTGCTGGTGTTACCGAGCATCTACGGGCGAAGGAGCAGCGTGCACGGGCCGGACTTGCACGAACTCCATCGCTTCGCGCGAGCGGTATTTATCCGCGTCACGTCACCGGCGGCATTTCTCACCGTGATCGCGGGAATCACGCTCATCTTCCTCCGCGAGGTATTCACCGCCTGGATGGCGCTCAAACTCGTCGCGGTGGGCGCCCTGGTGGTGATCCACATGCGTCAAGGCCACGTTCTGCTGTCGCTGTTCGAGCCCGGACGTGACTACGCACTTTGGCGTACGACCGCGACAATCCTTGCCACCACAAGCGCGATCGGCGCGATCCTCTGGCTGGTTCTGGCCAAGCCGCCCATCGACACCGCGCGTTTACCGGACCGGCTGCTGACCCCCGGCGGGCTTCAGTCCTTGCTCGAAACCATGATGCCGATGCCATGATCGAACACCAGCTTGCCGCCGTGCCAGCCGGCGATCCCCACGAACAGACTCGCCAGAGCCGACAAGCCAAGGCCGAGCGGCAACACCACGTCGACATGGTCGCCGCCGACGCGCACACCCCAATTCAGTCCGGCAATCGACAGCATGGTGATGGCGGCGACGGCGTGATTCCAGCTCGCCGCGCGCTGGCGGATGCCGGGTACGAGCAACAGCTCGGCCGTGCCGGCCATGCTGGCGCCAATCCCGAGCCAGAAAGCAAAGCCGCTCGACCACAGCGCGGCGCGCGGCCAGAACGGATCGGCGGTGTACCAATAGAAGATGTCGCAGCCGAGCGTGGAAATCACCAGCGCGATCGGGAATGTCACGGTCATCGCATGGATCGGATGGCCGGCCACGGCAACCGTGGAACTGACGTCGGATTTGTTGACTTCTTCGATGACGGGGCTAGCGGCGGGCTTTGCCATGATCGGGCTGGCCTTTCAATTCCGATGTCATTGCGGCAACCAAAGTCAATGCGCGAGCAGGCCAGATGGTTCGCGCGGCCAACCATCGCATGTGGCGTCGCAGCCCTGCTGACGGGATGCTCGGCCCCCTTATCCACGCTCGACACGGCCGGACCGGCGGCCGCTTCGATCGCGTCGCTCTGGTGGGTGATGCTGATCGGCGCCAGCCTGATCTTCATCATCGTCATGGCCCTTCTGGCGCTCGTGTTCATCCGGCCGGGCTTCGGCCGCCGCGCGCCGGCATCATGGTGGCTGGTGGGCGGCGGCCTGGCCTTTCCGGCCGCGGTGCTGACGCCCCTTCTCATCTATGCGTTGTGGAGCGGCGAACGGCTCTATCCGATCGGCGATCCGGCCGTTGCACAGGTCGATGTGGTCGCGCGGCAATGGGAATGGAGTTTCACCTACAACGACGCCGCCGGTGCGCCGGTGCGCTCCGTCAACACCTTGCACATCCAGGTCGGCCAGCCGGTTCGGCTCAACATCACCAGCGCCGACGTCATTCATGCCTTCTGGGTGCCGCGCCTCGCCGGCAAGATCGACGCCATCCCAGGCCATATCAACGCCCTGCAAATCAAAGCCGACGCTCCGGGCATTTACCGCGGCGTATGCGCGGAGTTCTGCGGCAGCGCGCATCTGGAAATGCAGTTCGCTGTCGAAGCCCATACGGCCGATGAGTTCAAAGCCGTGCTCGGCAGCTTGCCATTGGCCGCGACAGGCGGCAACGCACCCGGAGTTCGACCGTGACCGACACCACGACCGACGCCATCCGGCTGCACAAGCAACTCGACCGCATCTGGCGCACCCCATCGGGGCTCGGCCGCCTGTCGGCCGTCAATCACTCCATCATCGGCCGGCGCTTCATCATTACCGCGTTCGTTTTCTTCGGCATCGGTGGCATTCTGGCGATGCTGATCCGCGCGCAACTGGCAACGCCGCGCAGCGCGTTCCTCGGCCCGGACGTCTACAATCAGGTCTTCACCATGCATGGCACGGTGATGATGTTCCTGTTCGCCATCCCGCTTTTCGAGGGTCTGGCGATGTACCTGCTGCCGAAAATGCTCGGCGCCCGCGACATGGCATTCCCGCGGCTCAGCGCCTACGGCTACTGGTGTTATTTGTTCGGCGGCTCGATTCTGATCGTCGGCCTGGTGCTCGGGCTGGCGCCCGATAGCGGCTGGTTCATGTACACGCCGCTGTCGTCGCGCACCTACACGCCCGGGATCAATGCCGACATCTGGCTGATCGGCATCACGTTCGTGGAAATTTCGGCGCTGTCTGCGGCCATCGAAACCATCGTGACCATCTTCAAGCTGCGCGCGCCGGGCATGTCGCTCGACAAGATGCCGCTGTTCGCCTGGTATCTGCTGGTCACGGCCTTCATGATGCTGTTCGGCTTTCCGCCGCTCATCGTCGGATCGATCCTGCTCGAGATCGAACGCGCCTTCGACCTGCCATTCTTCGATCCGACCCGCGGCGGCGACCCGTTGTTGTGGCAGCACCTGTTCTGGCTGTTCGGCCACCCGGAGGTTTACATCATCTTCCTTCCGGCGGCTGGCGTGGTCTCGACCGTGCTGCCGGTGCTCGCGCGGCGGGATATCATCGGCTACCTATGGATCGTAGTCAGCATCGTCGCCCTGGCCTTCCTTAGCTTCGGCCTCTGGGTGCACCACATGTTCACAGTCGGCATCCCGCATCTGGCGCTCGCGTTCTTCTCCGCCGCCAGCACCGCAGTGGCGTTCCCGACGGCGGTGCAGTTCTTCGCCTGGATCGGCACACTGGCCGCAGGCCGGCCGCAATTGAAGCTGCCGATGATGTTCCTGCTTGGGTTCTTCTTCGTCTTCGCCATGGGCGGCCTGACCGGCGTCATGCTGGCGATCGTGCCGTTCAACTGGCAGGTTCACGACACCCATTTCGTGGTCGCGCACCTGCATTATGTTCTGGTCGGTGGCTTCATCTTTCCGATGCTGGCGGCCGCCTATTATTGGCTGCCCCATTTCACCGGCCGCGCGCCACGCATCAGCCTCGGCGTCACCGCGTTCTGGCTGATCTTCATCGGCTTCAACGTCACCTTCCTGATCATGCACGCCACCGGCCTGATGGGCATGCCACGCCGCATCTACACCTATGATGCATCGTCCGGCTGGGAATGGCTAAATTTCATCTCCTCGATGGGATCGTTCCTCATGGCGATCGGGTTCGCACTGTTCACCGTCGATGTCGTGATGCAGGTTACGATGGGCAAACGCGCATCGCGCAATCCATGGGGAGCCAAAACCCTGGAATGGGCGACGGCGATGCCGCCGCCCACCTACAATTTTGCCTCGCTGCCGACGGTGACGTCGCGAACGCCCTTGGCGGACACGCGCAGCATGCCAAGCGATCTTGCCAGCGGACATGGCTATCTCGGCTTCGTTCGAGACGACAGGCTCGAGACGCTTGGCGTGGAGATCACGAGCGGCCGGCTCGAACAGGTGGTGCGTTTGCCGAACTCCACCTTCATCCCGCTTTATACAGCGCTGGTCACCGGCGTGTTCTTTGTCGCTTTGCTGCTCAAATTCTATCTGGTGGCCGCCGCCGCTTTCGTCGCTACCGTCATCATGCTGCTGACCTGGACCCGCGACTGGGGCGACCTGGCGGATCGCGGCGTCATAGCGGCAGGGCTCGGCGAAAAGGCGCCGCCGCACACCGAAACGTCCGCTGCGCCATCGAACTGGGCGATGACGCTGGCGCTGTTCGCCGACGCCACAGCCTACTCTTCTCTCGCCTTCGGCATGCTGTTTCTCTGGGTGGTGGCGCCAAACTGGCCGCCGCCAACGCTTATCGAGCCGAGCTTGCCAGCCTCACTGCTGATCGTGATCGGCTTGTCGGCGGCATGGGTCGGCGCCTCGCGCAGCGTTGCCCCCGCGGTCCTGTCCGATGCGCGGCAGCGTGAGCTCTGGCCGATGGTGGCCGCCGCCGGCCACCTGGCGTCCCTCGCCGGCTTCTTCATGCTGATGACGGCGATGCCGGATCCGAGCCGCCACGCTTATCTGGCCGCGACCTTCGTCCTACTCGCCTATGTCGCTCTTCATGCCGGTCTTGGGGTGGTGTTCGCGGGCTTCGGCATCGTCCGAAGCCGTGGGGGCTACGTATCAGCCGCGCGCGCGCTCGACTTGCGTATCGGCGCACAATGGCACCGTTACACGGCTGCAATCGGATTGATCGCCCTGCTGCTGGTCCACGGTCTGCCATGGGTCATGGGATCATGACCGGATCGCGCAACCAGGCCTTCCTGTTCATGATACTCGGCTTCGCCGTGTGGGCGGCAGCCTTTTCGATCCTTTACGGCGTGCAGGGCACCGGCTGCGAACTGGGCTGGCACCGCCAGACCATTGGACCGCTGAGCCTGTTGCGCATTCTGCTGATTGTGATTTGGGGTGCGCATCTCGCGGCCCTGGCATGGGTCTATTGGTGCTGTCGCGCCGCGCTCGCCGTCACGTCGGCGAGGGCAATGCCGGAAGCATTCCTGTGGCGAGCGGCATCAGCCCTGACCATCACGGCGGCGGTGGCGACGGTATGGATCGGGTTCGCGCTGCTGGTGCCGTCGATCTGCGTGATATGAGGCGCGAAGCGGCGGCCGCTCTCAGACTCCGAGGAAAGACACGCGCCCCGGCACGGGCATGTCCGCCTGCAGGATCGTTCCGGTCTCGGACTCCGTGATGTAGAGCCGCCGCCGGTCCGGGCCGCCATAGACGACATTCGTCGTGTGTGTGCCGGTGCACGAGTTGATGCGCAGCATCGGCTCGCCACGCGCGCTGAACAGCCAGACCACGCCGAGACCGATGTGGGCGACGACAAGGTTGCCCTGCTCGTCGATGGTGATACCGTCGGGACCGCCGCCGCCACTGAGCTGAATGAAGGTGCCGACCTTGGCCACCGAGCCGTCCTTCATCAGCGGCACACGCCAGATCGCGTTGGCGCGGGTGACCGCAACATAGAGGACGCTCTCGCTCGGATCGAGCACGAGGCCGTTCGGGCTCGGCACGTTGTCCAACAAGCAATCCACCTCGCCGCTGGCGCGCACGCGGAACACCCGTCCCGTCTGATCGTGCCAGCCGGTCAATCCTTGATCGGTGAAATAGATGTCACCGTTGGAGGCGAAGGTCAGGTCGTTGACCGCCTTGAGGCGCTCGAGCCGCACACGGGTTACGAAAGGCGACACCTTCCCGGTGGCCGGGTCGAGCGTCACGATACCATGCTTGTAGTCGGCGATGAAAATGCGGCCGTCACGGTGAAACTTCAGCCCATTGGGCTCGCCGTCATATTCGGCAACCAGCGTGAACTCCCCTTTCGGGCTCACGCGGAAAACGCGGCCCCAGGGAATATCGACGCAGTACAGATTGCCGTCGCGATCAAAGGCCGGCCCTTCGAGCAGAGAATGCGCCGGCAGCACGCCGGGCTGATGCTTGTGCCATTCGGATTCCGGCGCCGGCTTGCGGAATTCTTCCGGCAAACGCGCGAAGACGGTAGCGGTAACGGCAGGGGGCGGCGCGAACACGGCGGGTCTCCTCGATCAAATGGTCCGGCGCTAAACGCCGGCCATCACTTCATCACGGCCGGAAGCCACAATGCAATCTGCGGAAACGCGTAGAGCAGAAATGCGAAGCCTATGATGATCCCGCAATAGGGCAGCGAGGCGACGGCCACATCGCCGAGCGTACGATCCGGCACGATCGACTGAACGGCAAAAAGATTGAGTCCCATCGGCGGCGTCAGGGCGCCGAGCTCGATAAAGACCACGAGAATGATGCCAACCCATACGCCGTCGAAACCGAGCGTCGCCAGCGACGGATAGAGCAGCGGCACGGTCAGGAGCATGATCGACAAGCCATCGATGAACATGCCGATGATCAGGTAAATGAACAGCAGGACGCAGAAGAACAGCAGCGGCGAGATCTGCAGGCCGGCCAGCCAGGCCGCGAGGCCATGGCCAATGCCCGAGGATACGATCGCGAAGTTGAGAATCTGCGCGTTGATCGTCACGAACATGATCACGGCGCTGGTCAGCACCGTGTTGCGCAAGGCGCGCCAGAACCCCTCGGGCGTCAATTCGCGATACACCAGCGCCAGCAGCAGCGCGAGCAGGCTGCCGAAGCCCGAGGCCTCGGTCGGCGTGACGACGCCGGTATACATGCCGCCGATGACGGCCGAGATCAGCAGAATGATCGGAAAGGAGTCGCGCGCTGCGCGCATATACTCGATTTTCCCGACGGGCTTCGCCGGCACGAGGCTCGGCTGAAGCCAGACGCGAACCATGACATAGATAGAGAACAGTCCGGCAAGCGCGAGGCCCGGCACGATGCCCGCCATGAACAGATCAATGATCGATTCCTGCGTCATCGAGCCGTAGACGATGAGCGGGATGCTGGGCGGGATGAGGATGCCGAGGCAGCCGCCCGCCGTCAGTGTGCCGAGCGTCAGGGTGTCGGAATAACCATGCGAACGCATCTCGCGCGTCGCCACCGTGCCGACCGTCAGCGCCGTGGCGACGGAAGATCCGGCGATCGCCGAAAACACCGCGCAGCCGAAGATGTTGGTCTGCGCCAGACCGCCGGGGACGTGACGGAACAGCCCGGCAATGCCGGAGTAGAATCGGGTGGCGATGCCGCTTTGCAGAATGAGTTCACCCATCAGGACGAACAGCGGGATCGAAACCAGGTTGAAATTTGTCGTCGTATTCCAGACCACGTCGCCGAAGGTCGGCCACAGCATCATGCCCGACGCGAGGGTGATGCCCATCATGCCGACGAAGCCCATGCTGGCGCCGATGCTGACGCCGCCGGCGATGCAGCCGATCAGCGTCAGGCCGTAGATCAGAAGCGCGTCGGTCCAGCTCATCAGTCCAACCCGTGGAGAATTTCGGTTTCCTGCGCCGATTCGCGATGCAGAAGCGCAAGCGCCGTCTGCTCGACAAAGGCGAGCGTCAGCAGGCCAAAGCCGATCGGCAGAATGGCCTGAGGAATAACAAGCGGCACCTGAACGGCTTGCAGCGAAACGGTGCCATAGCTCCAGCTCGTCCAGGCCAGTTCGAATGTCGTCCAGGTCAGAACCGCGCTCATACCAGCGCCGATAATGCCGCCGATGACCTTGAGGACGGTCTGGATCGCCGGCGGCACCCGGTTGATGACCGCCTCAACTCTGAGAAAGCGTCCATGGCGCATGGCGGGCACGAGGCACAACAGCGTGGCCGCGGTGAAGAAGTATCCCGCGAACTCATCGGAGATCTGGGTCGAACGGCCGAACAAGGTACGGCCGAACACTTCAACGTTCATCAACAGCCCCATCAACAGCACGGACAGGATGGCCGCTGCGATGGCGACACGTTCAAGGCGGTCGAGAAGGGATGAGATGACAGTCATGGCGGACCAATCGAAGTACGGCGGACCGCGAGAGCGCGATCCGCCGTCACTTGTTTACTTGCAGGCCTCAATAGCCGCAGTCAGCATCTGCTTGCCCGCGTCGCCAACCTTGCCGCTCCATTCGTCGGAGATCGGCTTCGTGATTTCGCGAAGCTTGGCTTCTTCGGTCGGCGAAGCGTCACGCAGCGTCATACCGCGCTCGGTCAAGGTCTTGCGCGCGGCCTGGTCGGCCTCGATCATCTCGGCGCGATAGCGCGGCGCCCATTCCTTCGTCTTGGCGATCAGAATATCGCGCACATCGGCCGGCAAGGCATCGAGCGCGGCCTTGTTCACGGCGAGCACCTGATGCGCCAGCGTCAGGTTGATCATGTAGCCGAACTTCGTGACTTCGTTGAATTTCCAGTCAAGCGCCGGCACCGCCGCCGTGAAGGCGCCGTCGACCACGCCACGCTGGAGAGCGGGAATGACCTCCGCCGGCGTAATGGTGACGCCCGAGCCGCCGACCAGACGCATCATCTCGGCCTGCTCGCGGTTCCAGGATCGGACCTTGAGATTCTTCAGGCCTTCGATGCCCGCGACCGGCTTGGCGAGCCAGAGCTGCTGCGGCGGCATCGCCCAGTGCATGATCGGATCGACCTTGAACTTGGCCTGCATCACCTGGGAGACGACCGGCGTGATGGCCGGCACCGCCTTGTCGTAGAACTTGTCGATCGAGGTGCACGAGAACGGCATCGACAGCGCGTTCAGTTCGGGCACATCACCGGCCACGAAGCCGAGGGCGACGTCGCCCATCTGCACCTGGTTGCCGGCGGTGATGCGGAGCACGTCCGAGGCCTTGTAGGGCAGTTCGCTCGCGGCAAAGACGGTGATCTTCAGACGGCCGCCGGTCGCCTTGGTGACATCCTCGGCGAACGCACGGTGCAGCATGGTCGGTTTATCTTTGGCGCCGAAGTAGGTGTAGAGCTTCCAGTCGGCATCGGCGGCCAAGGACGGCGCGGTCAGCGGCGCCAGCAACGCGCCGGCGGCGACCAAGGCGCGGAAGATAAGCGGCAACTTCATGAAATCCTCCCCAATATCGCCCGTCAGGTACTTCTCGCGGGCCTCGCCGAAACTCTTGATGCGAATTTGATCGTTGTCAATCGAATTTGTCGTAGTTTGACGTCCGTTGATCGAGTTTGTTATAGTCTGGGGCAAGCCAATGACAACCGACCGACAATCAACTTCCCGCGTCGCGCTCATTCCTGCCCAGCGGCAGGCGATGATCCTCGAACTGTTGCAGGCGGATGGCGCCGCATCCGTCCAGCAATTCGCCGACACCATTGGCGCCTCGGTCGCGACCATTCGGCGCGACCTCGAAACACTTGAATCGAAAGGGTTTTTGGACCGCACTTTCGGCGGTGCCAGCCTGCGGGCGCGCGCACTGGCGCGGCTGGAACCGGGGCACGCAGTCTCGGCGCATATCCGTCACGACGAGAAGGTGGCGATCGGGCTGGCAGCGGCGGCCCGTATCGAGCCCCACCAGAGCGTGATATTCGATAGCAGCTCAACCGTCCGTGAAGCCGCGCAGGCCATTCTCCGGCGCGACATTCCGTTCACCGCCATCACGAATGACCTCCTCGTGGCGCAGACACTGGCCAACTCGAGCGCAATCACCGTCATCACCATCGGCGGCCGCGTGCGTCCCGGTTCGATGACTTTGTTCGGGCCTCCGGGGGAAGAGTTTCTGCTCAGTGTGAAGGCCGATGTCGCGCTCATCGGCGCCCATGCCGTCACGCTCGATGGGCCCAGCGAAGTGACCATCGAAATCACCTGTATCAAGCAGTTGATGGCGAAGGCCGCGCGCAGCGTGCGCGTGCTGGCCGACCATACCAAGCTCGGCGACGCCTCGACCTTCCGCATCTGCGGCATCGGCGATATCGACGAACTGGTCACGGACTGGAAGGCCGACCCGGCCATCTGCGCCGCTCTGCGCGAGCGCGGCGCCACCGTCACCATCGCCGCGGCGGATGCGGGCTAGCCGTGGAGCCTGTCCGCATACTGGCTGACGATCTCACGGGCGCGCTGGACTCGGCTGGCTGCTTCGTCGGCGCTGGACGCACCCTGCCCTTGATCTTCGATCCCGCCTCGATCCCGCAAAGCGCAAGCTGCGTGCTTTCGACCGAGACGCGCGATGTGGCGGAGAGCGAAGCGCTCGCGCGACTGACCGCGTACCGGCCCGCGTTCGACGCGTTCGACGGCGTGGCCTTCAAGAAAATCGACAGCCTTCTGCGCGGCCACGTCGCCGCCGAGATCGCGCACATCGTCCGCCACAACCAATTTAACGCCGCTGTGCTGGCGCCGGCATTTCCGGCGCTCAGCCGTGTCACACGCGCTGGCCGGCAATGGGCAAAATTCGCAGATGGCGAAGCGTTTCGCAGGGTCGGTCCCGATCTCGTTGAGGAATTCGCCCGGTTCGGCATGGAAGTGCAAACGGATTTGTCCGGGCTCCGAGCAGCCGGCGCGCCGCGCGTTGTGCTCTGCGACGCGGAGAGCGACGACGATCTCCGGCGCATTGTCGATCTCGGCTCCGGTCTCGGCCGCGTTCTCTGGTGCGGCAGCGCCGGCCTTGCGGAAGCTATCGCAGCCAACATCGAGACGCTTACGCTTGCGGCCAGACGCCTGCTGGTCATTTGCGGCACGAGGCATCCGGTCGCGGCGCTTCAAATCAAGAAACTCTGCGAGAACGAACCTTCGGCTCTGGCATCCTTGTCGCCGGGGTTCAATGCCGCCACTGCAGCGCGGATCGTCAACGATCGCCTCCGGAACGGCACGTGGGCGGCGCTGGCCGTCGACTTTCCCGATCTGCCGGCCGCACAAGCCAGAAGCCTGCTCGAAAACACCTTGAATGACGTGTTGCCCCGCATCGAACGACCCGATGCAGCGATCGTCATGGGCGGCGATACCCTCGCGGTCTGCAATGATGTGTTGGGGGCGCACCGGCTGACCGTTCGTGGATTGCTGACCCGCGGCATTGCCGTCTCGGAGTTCACCGACGGCGCCTGGGCGAAGATGCCTGTCATTTCCAAATCCGGCGCGTTTGGCTCCGAAGATACGCTGCGGCAGATCGTCGATCTGACTGGAGCCTATCGGCCGGCAGATTATTCAACGCCCGTTCAACGCCTCTCTTTCGGACAATAGGTTCAATGCCTCTGACGCGTCTTTGCATTACGATGGGCGATGCCGCCGGTATCGGTCCCGAAATCATTCTGAAGGCGTTGTGCACGCTGCGATCCAGCGGCGCCTCGCCGGCGTCTCAAATCTCCATCGCCGGATCGGCCCGCGTCTTTGAGACAGCCGCCAAGGCTATGGCCCTGCCCAACCTGCAAAGCTTCGACGGCGTCGAACTGATCGACGTCGATAACGGCGCGCCCGTCCCCGCTTTCGGCGAATGGTCGGGGCAGACGGGCGAGCTTGCCTATCGCGCCATAGCCGCGGCGGTCGATGCACAACGCAACGGTCGCACGGATGCGATCGTCACCGCGCCGCTCAGCAAGGAAGCCCTTCATCTCGCTGGGCATCAATTTCCCGGACATACGGAGTTGCTGGCGCACCTTACCAACAGCACCGGCCCGGTGATGATGCTGGCGCATGGCGATTTCCGCGTCAGCCACGTGACCACCCATATCCCGCTGGAGCAGGTTCCGGCGAAGGCGACGCCCGAGCGGATGGCGCGCGTTGTCACCCTCACCCACCAGACCCTGATGCGGCTGGGCCTCGAGCGCCCGCGCATCGCGGTCGCTGCGCTCAATCCGCATGCCGGCGAAGGCGGCGTGCTGGGCCGCTACGACATCGACGTTGCCGGGCCGGTCCTCGAAAAGTTGCGCGAACAGGGCATCGACGTGTCAGGACCCGTGCCGGGCGACACTGTCTTTGTGAAAATGCGGGCGCGCCAGTTCGACGCCGTGGTCGCGATGTATCACGACCAGGGCCACATCCCCGTCAAGCTGCTCGGCTTCTCCGTCGATCCGAAAACCGGCGCATGGGAAGCGCTGAGCGGCGTCAACATCACGCTTGGCCTGCCGATCATCCGGACGTCGGTCGATCATGGCACTGCCTTCGACATTGCTGGCAAAGGCATCGCCAGCGAACGTAGTCTGATCGAAGCCATCGAATACGCCGAGCTACTGGCCAGCCGCAAAGAATGACCGGGGGCGAATCATGACAGAATCAACTTCGAAGACGCCCCGCATCATCCGCCTCGCCGCCGACGACAACGTCATCGTTGCGGTCGATCAGGTCGGGCAGGGCGCGACGGTCGCCGGCGTGACGGCGCAGGCGCGCATTCCGCGCGGCCACAAGATGGCGGTTACGCCGATCGCGTCGGGCGAGCCGGTCCGTAAATACGGCCAGGTCATCGGCTTTGCCTCGCAGCCGATTACGCCCGGCGATTGGGTGCACGAGCATAATGTCGTCATGGGCGACTTTGCGCGCGACTATCGCCATGCCGAAGACGCCCGGAACGATGAAGTGCTGCCGCCGGAGCTGCGCGCCACCTTCGAGGGCTTTGTCCGGCCGAACGGCCGCACCGGCACGCGCAATTATGTCGGCATTCTCACCTCGGTGAACTGCTCGGCCACCGTGGCCAAGTTCATCGCCGAGGCGGTCAATCGCTCGGGCATCCTGGACGACTATCCCGGGATCGACGGCGTCGTGCCCTTCGTGCATGGCACCGGCTGCGGCATGGCTTCGCGCGGCGAAGGCTATGACGTGTTGCAGCGAACGCAGTGGGGCTACGCCACGCATCCGAACCTCGGCGCCGCCTTGATGGTCGGCCTCGGCTGCGAGATGTTCCAGATCGAGCGCATGAAAAGCGAAGGTCATCTGGTCGAAGGCGATCACTTCCAGTCCATGACCATCCAGGCTATCGGCGGCACGAAGAAGACCGTCGCCGAAGGCGTCGAGCGCGTCAAAGCCATGCTGCCGGTGGCGGCGAAGGCGAGGCGCGAGACGCGCCCCGCGTCCGAAGTGGTGCTGGCGCTGCAGTGCGGCGGCTCGGATGGCTATTCCGGCATCACCGCCAACCCGGCGCTGGGCAAGGCGGTCGATCTGCTGGCCAAGCATGGCGGCACCGGCGTGCTCGCGGAAACGCCGGAGATCTACGGCGCCGAACATCTTTTGACGCGGCGAGCGCTCAACACCAAAGTCGGCGAGAAGCTGGTCGAGCGCATTCGCTGGTGGGAGGACTACACCACGCGCAATCGCGGCGAGATGAACAACAACCCGTCCCCCGGCAACAAGGCCGGCGGGCTGACGACCATTCTGGAGAAGTCGCTCGGCGCCGCAGCCAAAGGCGGTTCGAGCACGTTGCGCGCGGTTTATGAATATGCCGAGCCGATCACCGAACGCGGCTTCGTGTTCATGGACACGCCCGGCTACGATCCGGTCGGCGCCACCGGACAGGTGGCGGGCGGCTGCAACGTCATGTGCTTCACGACGGGCCGCGGCTCCGCCTTCGGCTGCAAGCCG
>DATMEX010000047.1:0-165356 GCA_035556455.1 Pseudolabrys sp. | reverse complement strand
CGTTGCGTGCGCTCTTCATATCCTTCTTTACCTCACGCTAACGAACCGCGCGCCAGTATTGGCGCGCGTTTTTTTGTGCGCGCAAAGCCACGCGTTTCTGCCGTCCGAGGCTATACCTATTGAGCATCCGCGGCGCTGCGCGGGTCGGACTTCTAATCAGGAAATCGATTCAATCGCTTGGGTTTCGAGCAGACCCACGACGGGCCGAGATGGTGTTGAGGCAAAAAATACCGAACGCGGTTTGCCGGCCGACGGATCGCGATTGACTCCATTGCGCTAATTGGCGCCACAGAATTCAAACCGGTCCAGTACGTGAAGATTTGCTCGCTCTACGGAGCTGGCTTCTACTACATGCCGGGCACGGATACCTGCATCAAGGTCGGCGGCTTCGTCCGTACCGAAATCAACTTCAACGCCGGTGGTTCGTTCGGCACCACGTTCGCCGATCGCGACATCCGTACCTATAACTATCAGCACTGGCGTAGCCGCGCTGCGATCACGGCCGATGCCCGTTCGCAGACCGCCTACGGCACCCTGCGCGCCTATGCTTACATCGCCGCGACCGACGACTCGGGCCTGAACTCGGGCTCGAACATTGGCAAGGGCGGCGCCCCGGCCAGCTTGGCCTACAACCGCATCTACGCCCCGGCCGCGTTCATCCAGTTCGCCGGCTTCACCCTTGGTAAGACCGGCTCGTTCTTCGACTTCGATGGCATGGCCTATTCGAACCAGTCGAACGTCTGGGGTTCGGCGCAGGGTGGTAACGGTATCAACCTGTGGGCTTATACCGCTCAGCTCGGCAACGGTCTGTCGGCCACGATCTCGGCCGAAAACAACCTCGGCCATCGCCTGGGTATCGCGACGACGGCGGGCGCCGCGAGCACGGTGTTCGGCGGTGAGTCGATCCCGGATATCGTCGGCAACCTGCGCGTCGATCAGGCTTGGGGTTCGGCCCAGATCATGGGCGCCTACCACCAGGTCAACTTCGGTGAACAGATCGCTCCGAGCGACAAGGGCGGCTGGGCGTTCGGCGCTGGCGCGAAGGTCAACCTGCCGATGCTCGGCAAGGGCGACTACATCATCGGCCAGTTCACCTACGGCGTTGGCGCGACGACTTATGTCGGTTCGGGCCTCGGCAACACCCAGACTGTCAAGCAGGCCGGCGTGACCTCGTATGGCTTCGCCTATGATGCCGTGCAGACTGGCACCGGCACCACTGCCGACCTGACGACCGGCTGGTCGATCACCGGCGGTCTCGAGCACAACTGGGTCCCGGGCTGGAAGACGTCGCTGTTCGGCGCCTACGGCAAGCTGCAGTACTCCACGGCTGCCAGCGCCATTCTGCTCGGCGCCGTGACGGCCACCGGTGGTGCGGTTGCGGGTTCGTCGGCCAACTGGTCGTTCTGGCAGGTCGGTTCGCGCACCGTCTGGACGCCGGTTACCAACCTCGATCTGAGCGTCGAGGTCATGTACAACGCGCAGCAGACCGCGTTCACCGGCCCGACCATCGGCAACAACAGCTGGTGGTCCGGTATGGTCCGCGCCCAGCGCAACTTCTATCCCTGATCTCACGATCTAGGATCGACGTTAAAGAGCCCCCGGCGAAAGCCGGGGGTTTCTTTTTATCGCAGCTGCAGGGAGCGCCGCTGACGGCCGGGTCGATACGCAGCCGGTGTCTAACTTTGGCGTCGCGCGTCGCAGCGGGCGACGAAGGCGGCAATACGGGCCACCACCTCGTCCTCAGCCAAGAGCGGAGCGTGTCCCTGGTCGGGCACGACGATCGTTTCCAGGTCCGGATGACGACGGCCCATCTCGTTCAGCGTGGCGGGCGACAGGAGATCGGAGTTCGCGCCCCGGATTGCCATGACCGGCACCGGTTTCAGCGCCTCGAATTGTGGCCACAGGTCCGGCAACGGCTTTGCCGGATCGAAATCTTCGAGCGCCCGGGCAAGCGCGACGTCGTAATCGACGACCAGGACGCCATCCTCGTCCTTGTAGGTCCGGTGCGCGCTCCTCAGCCAGTCGTCGTGGCTGAGCTTGGGAAACTGCGGACCGAACAGGCGCGCCAGAATGCGAGCCGCATCGTCGTAGTTTGCCGGGGTCGGCAGCTTGCCGACATAGCCCTTGATGCGGACGAGGCCCTCGGTCTCCAGCACCGGACCGATATCGTTGAGCACGGCCCCCGCAATGGCCGCCGGCCGCACCGCCGCCATCAGCATGGTGAGAATGCCGCCGCGCGAGGTGCCGACGAACACCGCCGGTTCCAGCGCCAGCGTGGTGAGCACCGCAATCACGTCGCCGAGTTCGACCGGCAGCGAATACTTTGCCGGGTCGGAGTCGTAGTCGGAACGGCCGCGGCCCCGGTAATCGAGGGTAACGACGCGGCGGCCCGCGGCCGCCAGCGCTTCGGCGAGCGTGTCGAAATCCGCCGTTGTGCGCGCCAGCCCGGGCAGGCAGATGACGGGCAGGGCACCGGCGCTGCGCCCCGGATAGTCACGCACGTGGATATTGATCCCGTCGACCATGGGGACGAAGCGGGAAATGGGCATGCTGCTCATGGTGACGCGGAATCTAGCCCGCCTGCATGCGGGCGCAACAGCGTGATCTAGCGCGGCGCGCCGCGGCGGATGTCGGCTTCGATCACCAGCTTGTTGCCGCCGCCGAAGCGGGCTCGATAGACCTGCAGGTTCTCCATGATGCGCTGCACGTAATTGCGCGTCTCGGCGATCGGAATGCGCTCGCACCAGTCGACCGGGTCGACATTGGGGTCGCGCGGATCGCCATAGGCGGCGACCCACTGCCGCACGCGGCCGCGCCCGGCGTTATAACCCGCGAAGGTCATGATGTAGGAGCCGTCGTAGGTGGACAGCAGCATGGCCAGCTCGGCCGCGCCCATCTGCATGTTGTAGACCGGATCGCTCAGCAGACGAGGTGCGTTGTAGACATACTTGAAGCGCTTGGACGTGTCCTGTGCGGCGACCGGCGTGACCTGCATGAAGCCCATGGCCTTGGCCGGGGACACGACCTTCTGGTTGAAGTGGCTTTCCTGGCGCGCGATCGAATAGACCAGCGCGTCTTCGACCGGCGGGGCGATCGGCTGGTAGCTTGGCAACCCGGCCGTGGGGAAGGCGTAGTAGTCGAGCGGCAGGCCGCGGCCGAGCGCGTTCTTGCCCAACAGCACCATGGCGCGGGGATCTTTGTACTTGGCCGCGACTTCGCCCAGCATCGCCATGCCGGCGACGTCGGTGGCGCTGTCGCCGAGCTCCGCAAAGATCGACGCGATCATGTCGCGGTCATCGAGCGCGTAAAGCAGTTCAACCGCGCGCACCACTTCGGTGTTGGCCAGAACATTGCGTTGCTGACTCGTGAACTCCGGCGGTCCGACCAGACCAAGATCGGGGAGGCCGAGCCTGGCGCGGGCGAGCTGGCCATAATAGGTGGCGCTGTACTGCGCGGCCTCGGTGTAGAAGGCGCGGGCCTGGGCGCGCTGGCCCATGGCTTCGGCGGCGCGGCCCTCCCAATAGCCGCCACGCGACAGCGCGTGCGGATTGGTGCCGGCGCCGCGGTTGATCTCCGCGAAATGCCCCGCCGCCGTCTTCGGATCGTTCAGAAAGCGCAGCGCGATCCAGCCGGCGGTGAAGTGCTTGTCGACGCGATAGTTGGTTTGTGTCGGCGTTGCGGCGTCGCGGGCGACACGGTAGGCCGTCTGCGCGTCCTTGTTGTCGAGCAGGTCGCGCACGAGGATGCGGCGTTCCTGCCACCACTCGTTGGCGTCGACAACGCCGGCCAGATCCCTGGGCGCCGAGAGCAGGAGCTTGCCTGCTTCTTCAGGTTTGCCGTTTCTCCGCAGCCATTGAGCGCGGGCGAAAATGTAGCCGGCATCGCGGTGCATGGCAGCCGGCACGGCGTCGAGCAGGGCCTTGGCGTTCTTGGCGCGCTTGATTACCGACGTCCATGCCCGGGCGATGTGGAGATGGTTGCCGCCGACGCGTTCGGCGGCGCGCATGCCGCCTTCGGTATCGTCGTTGTAAAAACGGTCATCCATGCGGACCTTGTGATCCTCGCTGCTCAGCAGCGTGCCGAACATGTCGAGCACCTTGCGCTCGACGTCGGCGCTGGCGTCTTGCGTCCGCCAGGCCGTGCGCACGAGGTCCTGGGCCGCCGCGCGGTCGCCTCGAGCCAGCAGCGCGCGCGCGAGGACATAGCGGCCCTTGGCCGTGGCCGGCTGCTGATGTGCGAAAAACGACAGCACACCGGCGTCACTGACGTTGTCGTTCCACAGCGTGTTCTCGGCGCGGCGGCGGAACATCGGCACATGCGGCCAGTCCGGGTTACGCTCGATGAAAGTGGCGTAGCGCTCGAAATTCGGCTTGGTGTTGTAACTGCGCAGGATCATGTACTCGGCGAGCTTGCGCGCCACCGGATCCGCGATGCCGCGCGCAGCCGCTTCGGCGTCCGCGTCGTTGCCCTTCGTGGCGGCTTCGCGCACGCGCTTGAGCATGCCGATGTCTGCGCCTGAGGTGGATGTCGTCGGCGCCGATGCGAAGGCGCCGGCGGTCGGCCGGGCTTGCGGCTTTATGATCAGACGATTGGCGAACACGGCACCGCGCGCGCCAGCGCCGACCTGGGCAAAAGCGTCGGTCGCGCGCGGGGCGGGCGCGGCAGCCGGCGTTATATCGACAAGCTGCAGCGGACGACTGGCCGGGAGAGCGACTGCGGTACCGGCGTCGGGCCGCGCCTGAGGCATTGGTACCGAAACGAGGTTCGGGCGGACCGGCGGGTGGGCGACAGTCTTGGTCTGATGACCTTGCTTGCTCTTGGCTGTCTTGTCCTTGGCCGGCTTGTCTTTCCCCTGCTTGGCCGTTTTGCCCTTGGCGGCGTCGGCCTTGGCCTTCTTGGTCTGCTCGGACTTGGCCGACGGGCCGGAGGCCGGCGCGGCGAAGGCCGGCGCGGTCAGCAAGAAACCAGCAGCCAACAGCGTGAAGGAGAGCCGTCCAAGCGATCGTTTCGATACGTCCTGCAAACCGTTGCCTCTGTTCGTTCGGGCGTGATCGTGCGTAGGTGCGGCGGCATCCGACTCAATACAGCGGATGCCCTGGTCCCCCTTAGGGCAAAATGGTCAACGAGAGGATACCCCAGCGCTGCCAAACTGGAATCACGGTTATCCCATAAGCGCGGCAAAAGCTTGGCAGATCATGGTAAATTGGCCCGCCAAGGGGCTTTCATCGCCTGCCGCAAGCCGATATTGATGGAGCCTTGCACACCGCGTAGCCGGGTAGGGAGAAACGCTATGGCCGCCGCGACAACGAGCTTCCGAGGTTCCATGACCGCGCTCGTGACGCCGTTCAAAAACGGGGCGGTCGACGAGCAGGCGTTTCGCGACCTGATCGACTGGCAGATCGCGCAGGGGACGACCGGGCTGGTGCCGGTCGGCACCACCGGCGAAAGCCCGACCCTCAGTCATGAAGAGCATCACCGGGTCGTCGACATCTGCATCGAGCAGGCCAAGGGCCGCGTTCCGGTCGTCGCCGGTGCCGGTTCGAACTCGACCGACGAGGCCGTCGATCTGGCGCGCCATGCCGAGAAGGCCGGCGCGGATGCCGTCCTGGTGGTGACCCCGTACTACAACAAGCCGACCCAGGAGGGCATGTACCAGCACTTCAAGGCGGTGAACGACGCCATCGGCATTCCGATCATCATCTATAACATCCCGCCGCGCTCGGTGGTCGACATGTCGGTCGACACCATGAAGCGGCTGTACGAATTGAAGAATATCGTCGGCGTCAAGGATGCCACCGCGAACCTGGCGCGCGTCTCGCAGCAGCGCCACGCTCTGGGGCCGGATTTCATCCAGCTCTCGGGCGAGGACATGACGGCGCTCGCCTATATGGCGGCGGGCGGTCATGGCTGCATTTCGGTGGTCGCCAATGTGGCGCCGAAGCCCTGCGCCGACCTGATGACTGCGGTGTTCAAGGGGGACTATGCCGCCGCGCTGAAAATCCAGGACCGGCTGGTGCCGCTGCATGACGCTATCTTCAAGGAACCGGGACTGGCCGGGGCCAAGCACGGCCTCAAGCTGCTTGGTCGCCTGGAGGAGGAGGTGCGTCTGCCGCTGATGCCGGTGACGGCGCCGACTGGCAAGGTCATCCGCGACGCCATGGTTCATGCTGGCGTGATCAATTGATTTTTGACAAGACGAAGTAAGATCAATTGCTTGCTTCGGTCTGTTGAATTGAAGCGTAACGTGAGGTTGGCGCATTTCGATCCGCAGGGCGGGCAGGATGCGCCGATCATTCCTATATGAGTTCCATGGCTGCCAAAGACGAGCGCCGTTTCAAGACGGTCGCGGAAAACCGCAAGGCGCGGTTCAACTATCAGATCGAGGACACCTTCGAGGCCGGCATCGTCCTGACCGGCAGCGAGGTCAAATCGTTGCGCACCGGCAAGGCAACGATCGCCGAGTCATATGCCGACGCCAAGGGCGGCGAGATCTGGCTCGTCAACGCCAACATCCCGGAATACGTCCAGGCGCACCGGGAGAACCACGCGCCGAAACGTCTGCGCAAGCTGTTGCTGCACGACCGCCAGATTCACAAGCTGGCCAATGCGGTCGAGCGCGAAGGCATGACCATCGTGCCGCTCAAGCTCTACTTCAACGAGAAGGGACGCGCCAAGATCGAGATCGCGCTCGCTAAGGGCAAGAAGTTGCACGACAAGCGCGAGGCCGACAAGAAGAAGACCTGGAACCGCGAGAAGAGCCGGCTGCTCCGGGACCGGGGTTAAAAGGAGCGTTCGATGACCCGCCGCATTGGCATGCTGATTTTCCCGCGTCTCACTCAGCTCGACATGACCGGACCCTACGAGGTGCTGGCGCGGTTGCCGGACACCAAGGTCGAACTGATCGCGCGAACGCTCGAACCTGTCACCACCGATCGCGGCATGCAGATCGTGCCGACCACGACTTACGACGCCTGTCCGCCGCTCGATATCGTCATGGTGCCGGGCGGGCCGGGCCAGCAGGACCTGATGGAAGACGAAGCCGCGCTGGCCTTCCTGCGCAAGCAGGCGAAGTCCGCGAAATACGTCACGTCTGTGTGCACGGGCTCGCTGGTGCTCGGCGCCGCCGGGCTCCTGAAAGGCAAACGCGCGACCAGCCATTGGGCGGCGCTCGAACACCTCAAGCCGCTGGGCGCCATTCCCGTTGCGGAAAAGGTGGTGGTGGACGGCAATGTCGTGACCGGCGCCGGCGTCACGTCCGGCATCGATTTCGCTCTGTCGCTCGCCGCCATTCTCGAAGGCGAAGCGCTGGCGCGTGAAATCCAGTTGCAGATCGAATACGATCCGGCGCCGCCATTCGACAGCGGCTCGCCGAAGACCGCGAGACCCGAGACGCTCGCCGCGCTCAACGCCAAACTCACGAAGCTGAATGACGAACGGCGCGAGGTCGCGGCCTGCGTCGGCCGCAAGCTCGGCACGGTCGTCTAGGTCCGTCCGGGCAGAAAGCCCGCGAATCCTGGGATCCGCGGGCTTCCATTGGTCGGCGCCTCACCCGGGAAAGGCGATCAGCCGATGGCCTTCTTGTAATTGGCGGCAGCCTTGTCCCAGTTCACCGTATTCCACCAGTTGGTCAGGTATTCGGCCCGCTTGTTCTGGTACTTGAGATAATAGGCGTGCTCCCAGACATCGACGCCGATCACGGCGCCGCGCGCGCCGTCCATCAGCGGATTGTCCTGATTGGGCGTCGAGACGATCTTGAGCTTCTTGTCCTTGTCGACCGACAGCCACGCCCAGCCTGAGCCAAACCGGCTCGCGCCCGCGGCATTGACCTGTTCCTTGACCTTCTGGAAGCCGCCAAGTTCGGCGTCGATGGCGGCCTTGAGGTCGCCGCCTGGTTCTTTGGCGCCGCCGGGCGTCATCAGCTCCCAGAAATAGGTGTGATTCCAGTGGCCGCCGAGATTGTTGCGGATGCCCACGCGGGCGGATTCCGGGATGCTGGCGAGGTTTGCCAGCACTTCTTCAACCGGTTTCTTGCCGAGATCGGGAATGGACTTGGCGAAATTGTTCAGGTTGCCGATGAACGCGCCATGATGCCGCTGGTGATGGATCGTCATGGTCATGGCGTCGATATTCGGCTCGAGCGCCTCATAAGCGTAGCCGAGCGGCGGCAGCTTGAATGGGCCGTCGGCGGCCTGGGCAAAGACGCGGTGCGGCGAAGCGACCGCGGCAGCAGCGATGGCGACAGCGACGCCCTTGAGTGTCTGGCGGCGATTGACTTGCATGCGAGCGCTCCTCCGGTTTTTGAACGGGCAGTTGGGTGGATACGTCGCTGGCGGAGGCGTGGATCGGCGCTGCGACAATATGGCCAGAATCGAACGGCCGGACGTCCAGATGAACGTCCGGCCGGGCCTCACTAAATCCAGCAAGGACAGCGGAGAGGAATTACTGGACCACGCCGCAGGCGATGCGGCCGCCGGCATCCCCGGTCGGGTCGGTCTTGTAGTCGTCGGTGCCGGCGTGGATGACCAGGGCCGAGCCGTCACTGTCCAGCAGGGAATTCGGCTTGCCCTTGTCCAGCGTGACGGCGGCGTTCAAGACCTCGACGGTCAGGTCGCCATTCTGCGGGATGTGAAGATTCGGCATGTCGCCGGCATGGGCGCCTTCGGATGCCATGAGGCCGTGCTTCTTGTGATCCGGATTGAAGTGACCGCCGGCCGAGGTGAAGGGCGGCTCGCACTTTCCGACAGCGTGGACATGGAAAGCGTGTTCGCCCGGCGGCAGGCCCTTTACGGAGAGGTTGATGAGGACGCCCCGCGGCGTCTGGGTCAGGTTGGCCGAGCCGACTTCCTTGCCCTGGGCGTCTTTGAGCGGGGCGCTGGCGGTCTGGGCCGCCGCGGGCAGGGCGGTCGCGAGTGCCACGGCGGCGGCAAAGGCGGCCGTCAGAAGTCGATTGCGAATGTTCATGTGTCGCTCCCTGGGGTGGCCGCAGACTGGCGGTTCGCCGTCTCGTGGCTGGATCAACAATTCTTGCGCAGGAACGTTTCCGTCGAAGAAGGCATGGAACCGCGGCTTTGCGTCACCCGCATGTCCTTCCCAGGCCGGTCAGAGCTTTCCGCTATCCAGATACCTGCGCACTTGCTTGAACACGGCGCGGAACATCTCCGGCGTCAGAACGCCGGTATTCGTATTGTACCGGGAGCAATGATAGCTGGAAAACAGTTCGATTTCGCCCAGCCTGTAATGGCCGCCGTGCTTGAACGGGTGCTTCGACTTCTTGGCCGCGAAGGCCGACAGCACCGTGCCATGCGCGACGGCGCCCAGCGCGACGATGGCTCGCAGCCCGGTCATCTCGGCGATGGTCTCCCTGAAGAAGTCGCGGCAAGTGTTGATCTCGGCCGGCGTCGGCCTGTTCTCCGGCGGCACGCAGCGCACCGCGTTGGTGATGCGGCAGTCGGTCAGGATAAGGCCATCGTCGAGGCGGGCATCGAACTTGCCGTTGGCGAAGTCGAAACGCGACAGCGTGTCGTAGAGCAGGTCGCCGGCGAAGTCGCCGGTGAACGGGCGGCCGGTGCGGTTGGCGCCCTGGACGCCCGGCGCCAGACCGACGATCAGAAGACGCGCGTCAACCGGTCCGAAAGACGGCACCGGTGCGTTGAACCAAGCGGGCTGCCTGGCGCGGCAATCCTCGCGATAGGCGACGAGGCGCGGACAGCGCGGGCAGTCGCGTCCCGGCTTGCCGCTATCCGGCCAGTCGTAACCGTCAGGTTTGGTCGCTGTGGAGCGCGCCACGGCACTGTGGCCCGCTAATCCTCGAAGTCCTCGTCGGCGGCACCGGCACGCTGCGGCGCCGGTCCGCGCTGCAGGAATTGCGGCGTGTGGCCGCCATGACCGGGGCCATGACCGGGACCATGGCCGGCATCGGCCGGTTCGCGCACGCGCATCGGCCGCTCGGACGGATCGCGGCCGATCTTGCTCTGCAGGCTCATGAGATCGACGAAGACGTCGGCCTGGCGGCGCAGTTCGTCGGCGACCATCGGCGGCTGCGTCGTGACCGTCGAGACGACGGTAACGCGCACGCCCTTGCGCTGTACGGCTTCAACGAGGCGGGTGAAATCGCCGTCGCCGGAGAACAGCACGATGTGGTCGACATTGGGCGCGGTTTCCATGGCATCGACGGCGAGTTCGATGTCCATGTTGCCCTTGACCTTGCGGCGTCCGGTCTGATCGACGAATTCCTTCGTGGCCTTGGTGACCACGGCGTAGCCATTGTAGTCGAGCCAGTCGATGAGCGGGCGGATCGAGGAGTATTCCTGATCCTCGATGATGGCGGTGTAATAAAATGCTCGCAGCAGGTAACCGCGCGACTGGAATTCCTTGAGCAGCTTTTTGTAGTCGATGTCGAAACCGAGGGATTTGGCGGTGGCGTAGAGATTGGCGCCATCAATAAACAAAGCGAATTTTTCGCCGGTCATGGTCAGGTCCTGTGGTCCTTAAGGTCGCCCGCTGCATTTCAAGATCAGTTTCATGCCGAATGCGGCGTCAGCCGGGCGCACGCGCGGGGCGCGGGCAGCAATGCCTAGGTAGGCGGCTGATTGGGGTATCAACGGCACGTGATGAACAATTCTGTTGGCACCCGCGCAATCAAAGCCATCGCCGATAATACCTTCGGCCGGCCTTCCTTGCGGTCGCTCACCAATCCGCTAACAGGAAGATGGGGCCAAACCAAGACAAAAAAGGGTTGAAAATCACGGTCGCAGAGGATAGGTACCGCTTAATTCTCGAAATGGTACCACTTTGAGGAGTGACGAGCCGATGGCCCGTGTCACCGTAGAAGACTGCATCGACAAGGTTGAGAACCGCTTCGATCTCGTGCTGCTGGCGAGTCACCGCGCCCGCATGATTTCGTCGGGCTCGCAGATCACCGTCGATCGCGACAACGACAAGAACCCGGTCGTCTCGCTGCGTGAAATCGCCGAAACCACCGTTTCGCCGGGGGATCTGAAGGAAGACCTGATCCACTCCCTGCAGAAATACGTCGAAGTGGACGAGCCCGAGCCCGAGGCGCCGCTCATTGGCGCCGGCGTCGATTCGGACGACACCGACATGGCCGTTCCGGATCGCATGACCGAGGAAGAGCTGCTCAAGGGCCTCGAGGGCCTGGCTCCGCCGGAAGAGGTCCCCGAGGACGACGCCGAGTAAGCGCCGCCCCGGTACAGTAAATTTGAGGTAAAGGCCCGGCCGCTGTGCCGGGCCTTTGTCGTGTGGGGCTGCGCGGCTGCCGGCGAGGGGCGGACGGTCTGCCGCGTTGGCAAGGAAATGATTGAGCAGGGTGCAACGGCGCTTGCGGCTCCGCGAAATTGACGTGATATCTATGTCATGATGGGCCGCCGGGGCCCTGCGAGACGCGTCTTCGGCGGTATTTTGAGGCTGGAACCGACCGAATGCGCACGCGCCCCGACCTTCCGCGCATGCAGAGCCAGGCATTGACCCGGGCGCCGCTGCAGGCGCCGCCGGTTCCCCCGTCGTCGGCTGAAAAGGCCGCGCCGCGCAAACCGCAAATGATGCGGCAGTACGACCTGATCGAACGGGTGCGCGCCTATAACCCGAAGAGCGACGAAGCGCTCCTCAACCGCGCCTATGTCTACGCCATGAAGGCGCATGGCGATCAGCGCCGCGCCTCGGGCGATCCGTACTTCTCGCACCCGATCGAAGTCGCCGCGATTCTGACCGACCTGAAGCTCGACGATGCCACCATCGCCGCGGCGCTGTTGCACGACACGATCGAGGACACCGACGCGACGCGCGCCGACATCGACCAATTGTTTGGCAAGGACATCGGCGCGCTGGTCGAGGGCCTGACCAAGCTCAAGAAGCTCGATCTCGTCACCAAGGAAGCCAAGCAGGCGGAAAACCTGCGCAAGCTTCTGCTCGCCATCGTCGACGACGTGCGCGTGCTGCTGGTCAAGCTCGCCGACCGCCTGCACAACATGCGCACGCTGGAGTACATGCCGGCTGCCTCGCGCCGCCGGACGGCGGAGGAGACGCTGGAAATCTATGCGCCGCTCGCCGGCCGCATGGGCATGCACGAGATGCGCGAGGAACTCGACGACCTGGCGTTCCGGGAGCTTTATCCGGACGCCTATCAGGTGGTCAGCGCGCGGCTCGATTCGGTCGCCACGCTCAACGCGCAACTCATCTCCGAGATCGAACAGCAGCTCACCCGCAAGCTCGCCGAGCGCGGCATCACCGCCACCGTTTCCGGCCGGCGCAAGCGCGCTTACTCGGTGTGGCGCAAGATGGAGCGCAAAGGCGTTGGCTTCGAGCAGTTGTCCGACATCTACGGCTTTCGCGTCATCGTCGGCGACGTGACCGAATGCTACCAGGCGCTCGGCATCGTGCACACGACTTGGCCGATGGTGCCGACGCGCTTCAAGGATTACATCTCGACGCCGAAGGCCAACGACTATCGCTCGATCCACACCACGGTGATCGGCCCAGGCAAGCAACGCGTCGAATTGCAGATCCGCTCCAAGGAAATGCACCAGATCGCCGAATACGGCATCGCCGCGCACGCGCTCTACAAGGACGGTGTCGGCACGCCGACCGAAATGCTGTCGCGGGAATCCAGCGCCTATGCGTGGCTGCGGCGCACCATCGAGGCGCTGGCGGAAGCGTCCAACCCGGAGGAATTCCTCGAGCACACCAAGCTGGAGCTGTTCCACGACCAGGTGTTCTGTTTCACGCCGAAGGGCAAGCTGATCGCGCTGCCGCGCAAGGCGACGCCAATCGACTTTGCCTATGCGGTGCATACCGACGTCGGCAACACCGCGGTCGGCTCGAAGATCAACGGCAAGATCGCGCCGCTGACCTCGGAGCTGATGAACGGCGACGAAGTCGAAATCCTCACCTCCAAGGCGCAGCTGTCGCCGCCGTCGGCCTGGGAGGCGCTGGTCGTCACCGGCAAGGCGCGCGCGGCGATCCGGCGCGCAACGCGCACCGCGGTGCGCGAGCAATATGCCGGGCTCGGGCGCCGCATGGTCGAGCGCCTGTTCCAGCGCGCCAAGATGGTCTATTCGGACGAGAAGCTCACGGGAGCGCTGCCACGGCTGGCGCGCTCATCGCTTGAGGACGTCATGGCGGCGGTCGGACGCAGCGAACTCAAAGCCTCCGACGTCGCCCGCGCCATGTATCCCGACTACAAGGAAGAGCGTGCGGCGGCCAATGCCGCGGCGCGGCCCAAGGCCGAGACCGGCAGCGGCTGGTTCGGCCTGCGCAAGTTCAAATCGGTGAAGTTCAAGGTGCCGGACTCGACGGGCTCCGCGATCCCGATCCGCGGCATCAGTGGCGACCTGCCGATCCGTTTTGCGCCCGATGGCGGCGCGGTGCCGGGCGACCGCATTGTCGGCATCGTGGCGCCGGGCGAGGGGATTACGATCTATCCGATCCAGTCGCCGGCGCTCGCCGAGTTCGAGGACCAGCCGGAGCGCTGGCTCGACGTGCGCTGGGATGCGGAAGAATCCGTACGGCGCTTTCCGGCGCGCATCACCGTGCAATCGGCCAATGAGCCGGGCTCGCTGGCGCAGATCGCGCAGGTCATCGCCGAGCACGACGGCAATATCGATAACATCGCCATGACGCGCCGCGCGCCTGACTTCACCGATGTGCGGATCGATCTGGAGGTGTATGACCTCAAGCACCTCAACGACATCCTGTCGCAACTGCGGGCCAAACCGACGGTCGCGAAGGCGGAGCGGGTGAATGGCTAATTCTCTACGCCTTGGCGTCAACATCGATCACGTCGCCACCATTCGCAATGCGCGGGGCGGGCGGCATCCCGATCCGGTGCGTGCGGCCAAGCTCGCCATCGCCGCCGGCTGCGACGGCATCACCGCGCATTTGCGCGAGGACCGCCGCCACATCCGCGACGACGACATGGCGCGGCTCAAGGCCGAGATCGACAAGCCCTTGAATTTCGAGATGGCGGCGACCGACGAAATGGTGGCGCTGGCGCTGAAGACCCAGCCGCATGCCTGCTGCCTGGTGCCGGAGAAGCGCGAGGAGCGCACCACCGAAGGCGGGCTCGATGTCGCCGGCCAGCAGGCCCATCTCAAACCGGTCATTCACAAGCTCAAGCACGCCGGCATTCGCGTTTCGCTGTTCATCGGCGCGCAGCCGGAGCAGATCGAGACCGCCGCCGCGCTCGGCGCGCCGGTGATCGAGATTCACACCGGCGCCTGGTGCGAGGCTTTGGCGGACGGCGACAAGGACAAGGCGCAGGCCGAGTGGCAGGCGATCGTGCAGGGCGCGGAGCTCGCGGCCGGTCTCGGCCTTGAGGTCCATGCCGGCCATGGCCTCGACTATGCGACCGCCGAGGAGATTGCAGCGCTGCCGCAGATCGTCGAACTCAATATCGGCCATTTCCTGGTCGGCGAGGCGGTGTTCGAGGGCCTTGCCGAGACCGTCAAATTCATGCGGGCGGCGATGGACCGCGGCCGGGCGCGAATTCGCGCATGACCCCGAAAAGTGGAAGCCGGTTTTCGGATCAGGTCATGCACAAAGTCGAAAAGTCATGATCGTCGGTCTCGGCTCCGATCTGTGCGACGCGCGCCGCATCGCCAAGACCATCCAGCGCCACGGCGAGCGCTTCCTGTCGCGAATATTCACGCCGATCGAGCGCGAAAAGGCCGACCGCCGAAAGAACCGCGTCGAGACCTATGCCAAGCGTTTTGCCGCCAAGGAGGCCTGCGCCAAGGCGCTCGGCACCGGCATGAGCCATGGCGTGTTCTGGCGCGACATGGGGGTGGTGAACCTCCCGGGAGGGCGCCCGACGCTGCGGCTGACCGGCGGGGCACTGCGCCGGCTTCAGGAACTCGTGCCGCCCGGCCACGAGGCCCGGATCGACCTGTCGATGACCGACGAGGGACCGCTGGCGCAGGCCATCGTGATCATCCAGGCGATTCCCGTCGCCAATCCGGCGGACTCCCGCTGAGGCAGATAAGCCGATGCTTTCCAGTGGGTTAGGTTCCGTTTTGAGGGAACTTCATTGCGCTGCATAAGGTCAGCGGCTACAAGATCGCGGGGCGTCTTGCGGACCTGATTGTGTTCGCATCAGCCAGGACCGAAAGGCGCAATGAGCGTGACATCCAGCAAGCGGCAAGAAGGCGGCGTCGGCGAAACGATCCGCGTCATCTTTCATGCGTTGATCATCGCGCTCGTGATCCGCACCTTCCTGTTCCAGCCTTTCAACATTCCGTCCGGCTCGATGAAGGCGACGCTGCTGGTCGGCGACTACCTTTTCGTCTCGAAATATTCCTACGGCTACAGCCAGTACTCCCTGCCGCTGTCCTTGCCGCTATTCTCGGGTCGCGTGCCCGGCGGCATGATGCCGGAGCGCGGCGACGTCGTCGTCTTCCGCCTGCCGTCGGACACGTCGACCGACTACATCAAGCGCGTCATCGGTCTGCCGGGCGACAAGGTCCGCGTCACGGACGGCGTCGTTTCGATCAACGGCGCGCCGGTGAAGATGGAACGCATTGCCGATTTCGTCGGCGAGGCGGCCTGTCCCAATCCGTTCATCGACCGCGTCAAGCAATGGCGCGAGACGTTGCCGAACGGCGTGTCGCACAACATCCTCGACTGCTCGAGCGATCACTCGCGGTTTCCCCAGACCACCGAAGAATACGTCGTGCCGCCCGGCTATTATTTCATGATGGGCGACAACCGCGACAACTCGACCGACAGCCGCTTCTCGTCGGTCGGCTTCGTGCCGTTCGAGAATTTCGTCGGCAAGGCGCAGATTATCTTCTTCTCGGTCAATGAAGGCGAACAGGCCTGGCAGTTCTGGCGCTGGCCGGTGTCGGTGCGCTGGAGCAGGCTGTTCACGATCGTCCGATGAGCCGCAAGGTTAAAGACCGCTCGGGGCTCGAGGCGAGGATCGGCTACAGCTTTTCCGACAAGTCGTTGCTGGAGCGGGCGCTGACGCATATTTCGGCGCTATCCGGCGGGCCGCAGAACCGCGTCTCCAGCTATCAGCGCCTCGAGTTTCTCGGCGATCACGTGCTCGGCCTCGTCATCTCCGACATGCTCTATCGCAACTTTCCCAAGGCCAACGAAGGCGAACTGTCGAAGCGGCTGGCGGATCTGGTGCGCAAGGAGACCTGCGCCGCGGTCGCGAAAGACATGGACCTCGGTCCTGAACTGCGGCTCGGCAATTCGGAATCCCATGCCGGCGGCCGTTTGCGCACCACCATTCTCGCCGATGCCTGCGAGGGCCTGGTCGGCGCGGTGTTCGTCGATGGCGGCTATCCGGCGGCCGAAGCGTTGATCGCCAAATTCTGGCAGGACCGCATGGTCCAGTCGCTCAAGCCGACGCGCGATGCCAAGACCATGTTGCAGGAATGGGCGCAGGCCCGCGGCCTGCCGACGCCGGCCTACAAGGAAGTCGCGCGCACAGGGCCGCATCACGATCCGCAGTTCAGGATCGCGGTGGTGCTGCCGGACAAGCCGCAGGCCGAAGGCGTCGGCACCTCGAAACGTGCCGCCGAGCAAGCGGCAGCCGCGGCGATGCTGACCAGCGTCGGCGTCAAACTGGACAAGATGTGATGAGCAATACGCAAAGCGGAGCAGGCGAGGATACGCGCTGTGGCTTCGTCGCCCTGATCGGCGCGCCGAACGCCGGCAAGTCGACTTTGCTCAACGCACTGGTGGGCTCCAAGGTGACCATCGTCTCGCACAAGGTGCAGACGACGCGGGCGCTGATCCGCGGCATCAGCGTCGAAGGTTCGTCGCAGATCATCTTCGTGGATACGCCGGGTATCTTCGCGCCGAAGCGGCGCCTCGACCGCGCCATGGTGACGACGGCGTGGACCGGCGCGCACGAGGCCGATCTTACCGCGGTGCTGGTCGATGCGCGCAAGGGGCTGGATGAGGACATCGAGCCGATCCTCGATCATCTCAAGGAGGTGAAGGGGCCGAAGATCCTGATCCTCAACAAGATCGACGTCGTGCCGCGCGACAGCCTGCTCGGCCTGGCCAAGGCGGCGAACGAGAAGGCGAAGTTCGAGACCACCTTCATGATTTCGGCGCTCAAGGCCGACGGCGTCGTCGACCTGAAGCAATGGCTGGCCGAGCGCATGCCAAAAGGGCCCTGGCTCTATCCGGAAGACCAGATCGCCGACGCGCCGATGCGGCAGCTCGCTGCGGAGATCACCCGCGAGAAGCTGTTCGAACGCCTGCACCAGGAATTGCCCTATCATTCGACGGTCGAGACCGAGCAGTGGAAGGAATTGCGCGGCGGCGATGTGCGCATCGAGCAGACGATCTTTGTCGAGCGCGAAAGCCAGCGCAAGATCGTCATCGGCAAGGGCGGCCAGACGCTGCGGGCGATCGGCGAGGCCGCGCGCAAGGACATCGCCGAGATCGCCGATGCCAAGGTGCACCTGTTCCTGTTCGTCAAGGTGCGCGAGGGCTGGGGCGACGATCCGGAGCGCTACCGCGCCATGGGGCTGGAGTTTCCGAGGGAGTGAGCTTGGTCATTCCGGGACGGCGCGCAGCGCCGGGCCCGGAATCCATATCCACTGTTGCCATGTTAGCCTCTGATTCCAGGCGTATGGATTCCGGGCTCGCGGCCAAGATAGCCGCGCCCCGGAATGACGAGTGAGCCATGCAATGGACCGATGAAGGCATCGTGATCGGCGTGCGTCGGCACGGGGAGGCGTCCGCCATCCTCGAGCTGATGACGCGCGAACACGGCCGCCACGTCGGTATGGTGCGCGGCGGGTTCGGCACGCGCATGAAGCCGGTGCTGCAGCCAGGCAACAGCGTCTCGGCCACGTGGCGGGCGCGGCTCGAAGATCACATGGGCAACTACACCATCGAGCCGTTGCGCCAGCGCGCCTCGAACTATTTCGGCTCGCCGCATGCCATCTACGGCGTATCGCATCTCGCGGCGCTGATGCGGCTTTTGCCGGAGCGCGATCCGCACGAAGGGCTGTTCGCCGAATTCGAAACCATCCTCGATCGACTCGAGGATGCGACCTGGGCCGCTCCGGAAGTGGCGCGCTTCGAGATGCGGCTGCTGTCCGAACTCGGCTTCGGCCTCGATCTCGAAGAATGCGCCGCCACCGGCTCGACCCAGGATCTCATCTATGTGTCGCCGAAATCGGGCCGCGCGGTGTCGCGCGAGGCGGGCGCGCCTTACGCCGATCGGATGTTCAAGCTGCCGGCGTTTCTGCTCGATCCGCGTGTGAGCGCCAATGGCAGCGATCTCGAGGACGGCTTCAAGCTGACCGGTTTCTTCCTCGCGCGCCATGTGCTGGAGCCGCGCGGCATGCAGCTCGCCGACGAGCGCATGCATTTCCTTGCGGCGTTGGCGCGCGCCATGCCCAAGGTCGCCTGACAGACCCTTCAATGAAAAAGCCCGGCGTTGCCGCCGGGCTCTTGCTCACCATATCGGGCGGCGCGCTTACCAGACGCGGCGGCAAACGCGATCGACACGGCAGCGGCGGCCGTAGGGCGTCATGCGGCAGACTCGGATGTTGCGGCAGCGTACGGCCGTCTGTTCGATCAGCGAGGCCGAAATGGTCGCGGTGCTCAGACCGGCGGCGCCGGCCGACAGCAGCCGACGAGGCGGCGAGACCGAGACCCAAGGTAACAAGAGCCGACAGCGCAAGCTTACGCATTTGGTTTTTCTCCGGTTGGGATGAGGCGATCAGACAGATATTTGATAACAGGCCGGGTTACAGGCCGAGCATAAAATTCATGCAAAACGGCCCGACGGTATTGCCGGGCCGTTGCAGATATTCGGATCACCGCATTACCAGCGGCGGCAAACGCGTTCCCAGTGACAGCGGCGGCCCCACGGCGTCATGCGGCAGACGCGGACGTTATTGCAGCGCACGCGGTGGCGCGGGCGGTGCCGGTAATACTGGACATGATCGACCATGGTCTGGCCGGTCACGGCAGCGTTGATGTCCGCGATCGGCGCGGCGCTCGCCGGAGCAGCGGCCAGTCCGAGGCCGAGTGCGAAGAGGGATGAAAGGATCAAGGCGCGCATTGCATTTCCTCCAGTGACGGCGTCGCGTCGGGCGCCGGGGTTATTGCATCATGCCGATCCGCGAGGGCCCGGCTGTGACATGGATCACAACTTCAAGGCGTCTTTGGCAGGCGGTTCGAACGGACCGATACCGGCTTTTGGTTCCGGCGCGGATTGCCGCAGCAAAGAACGCCCCAAGTCGCTGCCGGTTCGCACGTTAAAGAGGAAATTTCGAAAATTAGCTGGCCGGCGCGTTCATGGGCCATTCATCGGGGCAAATCGGCTCCCAATAACGCGAAAATCGCTCCGGAAACCGGGCCTTGTTCAGCCCGCCGTGCCGCAGTATCTCGTGCCGCATGGCAAAAAAAGTGATTCCCCCCAATAACGGCGGCCCGCCGGGCGGCATCGTCGAGCCGGTCGCGCTGCAGTCGGCGCTGGAAGAGCGTTACCTCGCTTACGCGCTGTCCACCATCATGAACCGGGCGCTGCCCGATGCGCGCGACGGTCTCAAGCCGGTGCACCGCCGCATCCTGCATGTGATGCGCTCACTGCGCCTCGATCCCGGCGCTGCGTTCAAGAAGTCGGCCAAGGTGGTCGGCGACGTGATGGGCAACTTCCATCCGCATGGCGACCAGGCGATCTACGACGCCATGGTGCGTCTGGCGCAGGATTTCGCGCAGCGCTATCCGCTGGTCGACGGCCAGGGCAACTTCGGCAACATCGACGGCGATAACGCGGCGGCGATGCGCTACACGGAATCGCGCCTCACTGAAGTGGCCAAGCTGCTGCTCGACGGCATCGACGAGGACGCGGTCGATTTCCGCCCCAGCTATGACGGCTCCAACGACGAGCCGGTGGTGCTGCCGGCGGCGATCCCCAATCTGCTGGCCAACGGCTCGCAGGGCATCGCGGTCGGCATGGCCACCTCGATCCCGCCCCACAACATCGCCGAACTCGCCGACGCCGCGCTGCATCTGATCGAGACGCCGAACGCGCGTTCCAAGACGCTGCTCAAATACGTCAAGGGCCCGGATTTTCCGACCGGCGGTATTATCGTCGATCCGCCGGAAGCGATTGCCGAAGCCTACGCTACCGGCCGCGGCTCGTTCCGCGTCCGCGCCAAGTGGAACGTGGAAGAGGGCGCGCGGGGCACCTACAACATCGTCATCACCGAGATGCCGTGGCTGGTGCAGAAGTCGCGCCTCGTGGAGAAGCTTGCCGAGCTGCTCAACGAGCGCAAGCTGCCGCTGGTCGCCGACATCCGCGATGAATCGGCGGAAGACGTGCGCCTCATCATCGAGCCGCGCGCCCGCACCGTTGATGCCACGATCTTGATGGAGTCGCTGTTCAAGCTCAGCGAGCTTGAAACGCGCATTCCGCTGAACATGAACGTGCTGGTGAAGGGCCGCATCCCCAAGGTGCTGGGCCTTGCCGAAGCGCTGACGGAGTGGTTGGAGCATCGTCGCGATGTGCTGCTGCGCCGCTCGAAGCATCGCCTCGCCGAGATCGAGCATCGCCTCGAAGTTTTGGGTGGCTATCTGGTCGCCTATCTGAACCTCGACAAGGTCATCAAGATCATCCGCACCGAGGACGAGCCCAAGCCCGTCCTGATCAAGACCTTCAAGATCACCGAGGTGCAGGCCGACGCCATCCTCAACATGCGCCTGCGCAATTTGCGCAAGCTCGAGGAAATGGAAATTCGTGGCGAGGAGAAGAAGCTCACCGAGGAGCGCGCCGGCCTCAAGAAGCTGATCGGCTCGACCGAACTGCAGTGGAAGGCGATTGCTGCGCAGGTCAAGGAGCTGAAGACACAGTTCGGGCCGAAGACCGAACTCGGCCGCCGCCGCACCGAATTCTCGACCGCGCCAGAGCATGACGAGGCCGCGATCGAGGAAGCGCTCGCGGTGCGTGAGCCGATCACCGTTGTTGTGTCGGAGAAGGGCTGGATCCGCGCACTGCGCGGTCACCAGTTCGATCTATCCGGTGTTTCGTTCAAGACCGACGACGCGCTGAAATTCGCGTTCCAGACCGAGACCACGGCCAAGATTCTTATTTTTGCCGGCAACGGCAAATTCTACACGCTCGATGCCTCGAAGCTGCCGGGCGGCCGTGGTCACGGCGAGCCGATCCGCATGTTCTTCGACATCGAGGCGGATTACGACATCGTCGCCGGACTGGCGTACCAGGGCGGGCGCAAGTTCCTTGTCGTCAGCTATGACGGTAACGGCTTCGTGGTGCCGGAGGACGAGTGCCTCGGCACGACGCGCAAGGGCAAGCAGGTGCTGAACCTGAAGGCGCCCGACAAGGCGGCCGCGCTCAATGTCGTCGATGGCGACACCGTCGCGGTGATCGGCGAGAACCGCAAGATGGTGGTGTTCGGCCTCGATCAGGTGCCGGAGATGACCAAGGGCCGCGGCGTGCGCCTGCAGCGCTATCTGCAGAAGGGCCTGTCCGATATCACGACCTTCAAGGCCGCCGACGGCCTGTCATGGGTCGACGGGGCGGGGCGCACCCAGACCCTGACGATGAAGGACCTCAAGGACTGGCGCGGCAACCGCGCCGATGCCGGACGCGTGGCGCAGGGCCTGCCGAAGAACAACAAGTTCCGCGGCGCGCCGGCGGCGAAGAAGGCGGAAGAGTAGAGCGCCTTACGCCTTCGCCCGCAGGATCTTCCACACGCCGTTGGCCGTCGCGACGACGCGGCTGCCGACCAGAAGATCGGCCGCCATGAAGATCAGCGTGCGCGTCTTGCGCACGACGCGGCAATGCGCCTCGACGAATTCGCCGATCTCGACCGCATCGATGAAATGCACATCCAGTTGGATGGTGGCCTGCGGCTGGTTGTGGTTGGCGTGACGCGCCGCCAGGCCCATGACGCGGTCGGCGAAGGTCATGATCATGCCGCCCTGCACGACGCCGCGCAGATTGTGGTGCTTGGGCTCGGCGAGGAAGGCGTAGTGAAAGGCGTCGCCATGCGGGCGCTGCCAGAACGGCCCAACGAGGCCGATGAAGCCTTCGTCGCTGTAGGGCGTCCAGCCGGCGGCGGCGGGATCGAAGGGAACGGGCCCCGCGGCGGGGCTTTTGGTCTTGTCGTGCGATGTCATGAGGCCGCCTGAGGTCGGAATGTCGGTGGCGGATAGCACACCGCGCCGCGTGCCGGCACCATTTCGCGGCGCGCGGGGCCCCCGCCGCGCGCGCATGCCTCAGCTCACCACGAATACCAGCGATTGCGGCGCCTTCTCCAGCAGCGCCGAGGCCGTGTCGCCGAAGAACAGCTTCTCGCCGGGCCGGCGGCCCGCGCCCATGACGATGACATTGTGCTTGCGCCGGGCGGCTTCGCGCAGGATGGCATCGCCGGCCGCAGCTTCGGTGCGCACCGCCGTGCGGACGTCGACCGAGAAGCTCTCGGCCATGGTCGAGATGTCCTTGAGGATGGCTTCCTCGGCGCGGCGCGAGCGGGCCTTGCCCTGCGGCGCGACATAAATCGCGGTGAGCGGCGCCTTGGTCGCGCGCGCCATGGCGATCGCCACCTCGGCGGCGCGGCGCGACACCTCGGTGCCGTTGACCGGCAGAAGGATGCTGACCGTGCCATGCAGCGGATGCTTGCGGTGCTCTTCGCGGCCGTCGGCGATGACGAGCGGGCCCTCGAAGCCGGCGGCGAGTTTGGCCACGGCGTCGTGGAATTCGTTCTTGCGCGCGACCATCCTGTCGAGGCCGATGATCATGGCGCCGTAGCCTTTCTCGGCTTCCTCCGCGACGACGTCGGGATGCGGCTTGCCGACCAAAGTGCTGACCTCGAGGCTTAGCAGGCTCTGCTCTTCCAGCGTCTTGGCGTGCTCGGCGCGTTCGGCGACTTCCTGGACGATGGCGGCGGCGTCCCTGGCCTTGGCGGCTTCCTTCTTCACGAGCTTCTTGTCGTCGGTGTCTCCGTCGGTGATGTGCATCACCGTGGTCGGCATTTCATGGGTCGCGGCCATGATGCCGGCCAGCCGTGTGGCGAATGTGCCGTTGGTGGAGTCGTCCACGGCCAGCAGGAGCCGCTCGAGATTGGCGAGGAAGCCCTGCTGCTCGACCTCTTCGCGCTCGAGCCGCTGCTTCTCGTCCTTGCTCAGCGGAATGCGCGACAGCGCCCAGCGCAGGGAAGGCGGCATGGCGAGCGTCGTCACCACCGCCATGGTCACGATCATCGTGAACAGGTTCTGCGTCAGCGCGCCCATCGACAAGCCGACCGTGGCGATGATGACCTCGGTCGAGCCGCGCGCATTCATGCCGCAGGCCAGCGCAAAGCCCTCGCGCTTGGTCAGGCCGCCGAGTTCGGCGCCGATGAACGCGCCGCCGAACTTGCCGATGCTCGCGATCACGATCAGGCCGGCGGTGGCGATGGCGATTTCCGGGTTGGCGAGGATGGTCAGATCGGCGGAGAGGCCGGCGAGGCCGAAGAAGATCGGCGCGAAAAAGGCCGTGATGAGCCCGCGCAGTTGCTCATCGATATGCTTGGTAAGGATCGGCGATTCACCGACCAGAATGCCGGCGACGAAGGCGCCGAGCACGGAATGCACGCCGATGGCATGCGTGGTCAGCGCCATGATGCTCATGATGATGAGAATCGCGGTGACCACGGCGAAATCGCTCATCAGCACGTCGTTGGCCCAGCGGATGGCGAAGAACACCAGCCGGCGGCCGATGGTCAGGCTCACCACCATGAAGACGAAGGTGCCGACCACGCTCTGCGCCAGCGACAGCGCATCGACCTCGCCATGCATGGCCAGCGAGAAGATGATCGAGACGATGATCCAGCCGACGCTGTCGTCGATGATGGCGGCGGCGAGAATGACCTGGCCGACATTGCGGCGCATGAAGTTCATCTCGCGCACCACCATGGCGACGATCTTGACCGAGGCGATCGACAGCGCAGTGCCGAGGAAGAGGGCGGTGATCAGCCGGTGGTCGGGATGCGGCAGCATGTCGGCCGGCAGGAAATAGCCGAGCGTCACGCCGAGGCCGAAGGGCACGACGATGCCCATCAGCGACGCATAAACCGAAGCCTTGCCGGTGGCGCGCACCAGCCGCAGGTCGGTTTCCATGCCGGTCAGCAACAGCAGCAACAGAACGCCGACTTCGGAGATGCCCTGCAGCATCGCCTTCTGTTCTGCCGCCTGCGGAAACAGGGCGTGCTGGAAGTCCGGCCAGAGGAAGCCGAGGAAGGAGGGGCCGAGCAGCAGGCCGGCGATGAGCTGGCCCATCACGGCCGGCTGGCCCATGCGGATCATGGCCTCGCCGAGCAGGCGGCCGACCAGCATCAGCGCCACCAACTGGGCGATGAAAATGACCTCGGAGGGGCCTTTGCTGCCCTGCGCGGCCAGCGCCGGCGCGGCGGCGACAATAAGGGCGGCAGCGGTGAGGGCGGTGCCCCAGCGTCCCGGCCGCGTGATCGTTTTCGCTGTCAGCGTCGCCCCCCTGCGGCCTTGCCGGCCGGCCTTTGGTCGTCAGCGGCTACAACCACGGTTCCGCTGCCGAGTTCCACTTTCTGCAATTGCAACTTAGTCGCAACTAGACTAGTTTGAGTCCTTGAACCGGCGGCGAGGGAGGCCTCGCCGCTGGCAGCTGTCGGAAGGCCCTACGTCCATGGATGCGATTTCCAAAGCCCCGTCTGAGCCCAATCCCCCTGGCGACGGCTTCCGCTTCGCCCGCGTGGGCGCGGACCAGCAGAGCCTCGCCGAGGTCAATGCCAGCGTGAAGGTGCCCGTTGGCGGCTCATGGCTGCGGCGGCTGATCGCCTTCTCGGGGCCGGGTTACATGGTCTCGGTCGGCTACATGGACCCGGGCAATTGGGCGACCGATCTCGCCGGCGGCTCCAAGTTCGGTTACACGCTGCTCGCCGTCATCATGATTTCCAACCTGATGGCGATCCTTTTGCAGGCGCTGTCGGCGCGGCTCGGCATCGCCACCGGACGCGATCTGGCGCAGGCCTGCCGCGACGCTTACCCGCGACCTGTCGGCTATGTGCTGTGGTTCGCCTGCGAACTTGCCATCATTGCCTGCGATCTGGCTGAAGTGATCGGCACCGCCATCGCGCTCAAGCTGCTGTTCGGCATTCCGCTGATCGGCGGCGCGCTCATCACCGCGCTCGATGCCTTTCTTGTCCTGATGCTGATGAGCCGCGGCTTCCGTTATCTCGAAGCCTTCATCATCGCGCTGCTGATCGTCATCGCCGGCTGCTTCGCTGTCCAGATCGCGCTCGCCGCGCCGCCGGTCGCCGCAGTGTTCAGCGGCTTCATTCCATCGCCGGAAATCGTCACCAATCCGGAGATGCTCTACATCGCCATCGGCATTCTCGGCGCCACGGTGATGCCGCACAATCTCTATCTGCATTCCGCGGTCGTGCAGACGCGCGCCTATGAACGGAACGAGGCGGGCAAGCGCAGCGCCATTCGCTTCGCCGTGACGGATTCCACCATCGCGCTGATGCTGGCGCTGTTCGTCAATGCCGGCATTCTCATCGTCGCCGCTGCGGTCTTCCATACCGCCGGCAAGGAGGTCGCCGAGATCGAGGACGCCTATGCGCTGCTCTCGCCATTGCTCGGCGTCGGCATCGCCTCGACCTTGTTCGCGGTAGCGCTGCTCGCGTCCGGCCTCAATTCGACCGTGACGGCGACGCTCGCCGGGCAAATCGTCATGGAGGGCTTCCTCCATATCCGCCTGCCGCACTGGTTGCGGCGGCTCATCACCCGCGCCATTGCCATCGTGCCGGTGGTATTCGTCACGGCGATCTATGGCGAGAGCGGCACGGCCCAGCTTCTGATCGCCAGCCAGGTGGTGCTGTCGATGCAATTGCCCTTCGCCGTCATTCCGCTGGTGCAGTTCGTGTCGGACAAACGCAAGATGGGGACGTTTGCGATCGGCAAGCCGGTCGCGGTGCTGGCCTGGTTCGTCGCTGCGGTGATCGTGGTGCTGAACGTGAAGCTGCTGATCGATACGTTCGCGGGCTAATTGCTCCGTCATGGCTGGGCAAAGGCGTTCGAAGAACGCCGTTCTTCGAACGCCTATGTCCGGCCATCCACGTCTATGCTTCTCAGAAGTAAGACGTGGATGCCCGGCCCAAGGCCGGGTATGACGCCGTCGATGGGTTCACTTGTCCACCCTTGTCCATCCCGCCGGCATCAGGCGCTCCTGCGGCAGGTAGCGGCCCTTGTAGTCCATCTTCTTGGAGCCGCGCACCCAGTAGCCGAGATAGACGTAAGGCAGGCCCATCGCCCGGGCGCGCTCGATGTGGTCGAGGATCATGAAGGTGCCGAGCGAGCGGTGCGCCTGTTCCGGATCGAAGAACGAATAGACCATCGACAGCCCGTCCGACAGCACGTCGGTCAGCGCCACCGCCATGAGTTCGCCGGCGCCGCGATGGGTGAAGCCTGAATCGGCGTCGCGCTTCCTGTAATTGACAACGCGCGTCTCGACATGGCTGTCCTCGACCATCATCGCATAGTCGAGCACCGTCATGTCGGCCATGCCGCCGTCGCGGTGCCGCGCGTCGAGATAGGCGCGGAACACCGAATACTGCTCCGACGTCGGCGCCGGGTCGCGCATGTCGCCGATGATGTCGCTGTTGAGATCGAGATTGCGCCGCATGTTGCGCGACGGCGTGAAGTCCTTGACCACCACGCGCACCGAGACGCAGGCGCGGCAGGTCTCGCAGGCCGGGCGATAGGCGATCGACTGGCTGCGGCGAAAGCCGCCATGGGTGAGCAGGTCGTTCAGTTCGCCGGCGCGGCTGCCGACCAGATGCGTGAACACCTTCCGTTCTTCCTGGCCCTTGAGATAAGGGCAGGGCGACGGCGCGGTCAGGTAGAATTGCGGCGTGTCGCGGGAATGCTGGGTCACGGCTTCCGGTCGATTGGTGGCCTGTCGGTCGGGCTCCGCAAGGGACTCGTTTTCGGCTCCAGCATTGCGCGGCCGGGGGCCGGCGTCAAAGCGGCTGCGCCGGGCTGGCGGCGAAGCCGCGCAGCGCGGCGGCGCGCTGCGGGTTGTTGACGATCACCGTGCCGAGCACGATGTCGTGCAGCAACCGCTTGCGGCGGTTGAAAAAGGCGACCAGCAGGATGAATGGCGTCAGCGCCGAGACCGAGATCCAGAACAGGATGACGTGCACCGCGCCGAGCACGAAATAGGCCGGCGCGCCGTACCAGGTGCGCATTTCCAGATCCATCACCCGCATGCCGATGGTGGCGGAGCGCTCGCCGGCGACGCCGAGGCCGAAATAGACGATTGCCCAGATCACCGAGGCCGGCGGCAGCAGCCAATACAGCGCCCAGCCGAGGCCGAGCGTGACGATGCCGAAGACGAAAATGAGCATGGCCGCCAGGATGACCGGGGCGCCGATGCACACGAAGTCGATGAGGAAGGCGATGATCCGGCGCGCCAGCACGCCCTCGAACAATTCCGGGTTCAGGTCCGGGTCGTAGGCATGCGGCCGGACATCCATCGAAAGCGACATGGTCGGGTCCCCGAAATTCTCAACTCGCGCCATCATACCCGGAAATGGCGCGCCGCCGAAGCCTTCGCAAGGGCGGCGGGTGGCTGGCCGCGCGGGCCGACCTGCGGCATGGTGCGGCAGACCTTACTGGAATCAGACTGCCAGAATCGGAGCCTGTCGTGACCGTCACCATCGCCGATATCGAGGCCGCCCGGAAAGTGATCGCCGGGGCGGTGCTGCGCACGCCGATGCTGCCGGCGCCGCGGCTGTCGGCGATGACCGGCGCCGAGGTGTTCGTCAAATACGAAAACCTCCAGGTCACCAACTCGTTCAAGGACCGCGGCGCGCTCAACAAGCTGTCGTCGCTGACCGATGAGGAGCGCAAACGCGGCGTGGTCGCCATGTCGGCCGGCAACCATGCCCAGTCGGTGGCCTATCACGCCGCGCGGCTCGGCATTCCCGCGACCATCGTCATGCCGGTGACGACGCCGCATGTGAAGGTCGCGGCGACGCGCTCGCACGGCGCCGAGGTGGTGCTGCACGGCGAGACCGTGGCCGACGCGCAGGCGCGCTGCGAGGCGATCATGGCCGAGCGCGGCATGACTTTGGTGCATCCGTATGACGACGAGAAGGTCATCGCCGGGCAGGGCACCATCGCGCTCGAGATGTTCGAGGACGTGCCTGATCTCGACATGATGGTGATCCCGATCGGCGGCGGCGGGCTGATTTCGGGCAACGCCATCGCCGCGCGGGCGCGCAATCCGAAGATCGAGGTGATCGGCGCCGAGGCGCTGCTTTATCCGGCGGTGTGGAACGCGCTGGAGCACGGCAATCGCCCGGTCGGAGGGCCGACCTTGGCCGAAGGCATTGCCGTCAAGAATGTCGGCAAGCTGACTTTGCCGATCATTCGCGAACTCGTCTCCGACGTGATCCTGGTCGACGAGGCGCATCTGGAGCGCGCGGTGAACGCCTATCTCACCTTGCAGAAGACCATGGCCGAAGGCGCCGGCGCCGCGGGACTGGCCGCGCTGCTCGCCGAGCCGGTGCGCTTTGCGGGCAAGCGCGTCGGCCTCATTCTCAGCGGCGGCAACACCGATCCGCGCATTCTCGCCTCGATCATGGTGCGCGAACTGGAGCGCGAAACGCGCATCGTTGCCTTCCGCCTCATCATCCCGGATCAACCGGGCGTGCTCGGCATCATCGCCACGCGGCTCGGCCAGCTCGGGGCCAACATCCTGGAGGTCGAGCACCGCCGGCTGCTGCTTGACGTGCCGGCCAAGGGCGCCAGTCTCGACGTCACCATCGAGACGCGCGATGCCGCCCATGCCCGCGAGGTCATGGAGGCGCTGGCCGCCGATGGCTACAAGCCGAAGCGGCTGGGGTCGGGCCCGCAATCGGTGTAAATTGTGGAACCTGTCCGGCGCCCTCGGCGTTTGTCGCCGATGCGCTCTCCACGGAGATGAGACATGTCGCACGCCATGACGCCGGTCGGTCCGGCTTACACCACGTCACCGCTTGCCGATACCACGCTGCTGATCGGACGCATTGCGCTGGTCGCGATCTATCTGATGTCCGGCTTCCAGAAGTTCACCGACTTGGGCGGCGTCGCCGGCATGCTGGCGGCGAAGGGCCTGCCGCAGCCGATGATCCTCGCCACGCTTGCCGCCATCACGGAAGTCGGCGGCGCGCTATTGATCGCGGTCGGCCTGCAGACCCGCCTGGTCGCCATCGGCCTGCTGATCTTCACGGCAATTGCGACTTACTTCTTCCACGACTTCTGGAATGAGCCGGCCGGCCCCGAGCAGGCCAACAACATGATTCACGCCATGAAGAACCTGTCGATCTGCGGCGCCTTCCTGATGCTGGCCGGCATCGGGGCAGGGCGCTATTCGATGGACGGGCGGGTTCGCTGACCGCGCTTACTTGAGGTCGCGCAGCATCGAAGCCACGCGCGGCGCGAAATAAGTGAGCACGCCGTCGCAGCCGGCGCGCTTGAAGGCGATGAGGCTCTCCATCATCGCGCGCTCGCCGTCGAGCCAGCCGTTATTGGCCGCGGCCATGATCATCGCGTATTCGCCGGACACCTGATAGGCGAAGGTCGGCATGCCGAAGGCATCCTTCACCCGGGCGCAGATATCGAGATAGGGCATACCCGGCTTGACCATGATCATGTCGGCGCCTTCCTCGATGTCGAGCGCGACTTCGCGCAGCGCCTCGTCGGTGTTGGCCGGGTCCATCTGATAGGTGCGCTTGTCGCCGTTCAGCGTCTTCGACGAGCCGACGGCGTCGCGGAACGGACCATAGAAAGCGGAGGCATATTTCGCCGCATAGGCCATGATCGAGACGTCGAGCAGCTTGGCGGCATCGAGGCCTTCGCGGATGGCGGCGACGCGGCCGTCCATCATGTCGGATGGCGCGATGATGTCGCAGCCGGCTTCGGCCTGCACCAGCGCCTGCTTCACCAGCACCGCGACGGTCTCGTCATTGAGAATGACGCCGTCGTCGCGCATCAGCCCGTCATGGCCGTGGCTGGTGTAAGGATCGAGCGCGACGTCGCAGAGAATGCCGATCTGCGGCACTTCCTTCTTGATGGCGCGCACGGCGCGGCAAACCAGGTTGTTTTCGTTGAGCGCCTCGCTGCCGTTCTCGTCGCGCAGGCTCGGATCGGTGTAGGGGAACAGCGCGATGCAGGGGATCGTGAGTTCGGCGGCGCGTACCGCGGCGCGCACGGCCTGATCGACCGATAGGCGCTCGACGCCGGGCATCGACGGGACCGGCTGGCGCGCATTGTCGCCATCCATCACGAAGATCGGCCAGATCAGGTCGTCGGTCGTGACGACGTTTTCGCGCACCATGCGGCGTGCCCAGTCGCTGCGCCGGTTGCGGCGCATCCGCACCGTGAGGTCGAGCGGCGGCGCGCTCGCTTCGCCGGGGGCAAAGCGCGCGGTATGCTGCAAGGGGCGTCCGTACTTGATGGCCATGGGCTGAAACTCCAGACGGCACCCTCATAGCCGCTTCGCGCCGTGCCCGCCACCCGGACGGGAGCCGCCTGCCATGCGGACCGCCATCTTGACCCGGCCGGGCGGTTTTCTACATTTCCCGCGAGGCCACGACCTCGAGCGCGCCGAAGGCGCGTCGTCACCCTGTCCGGGACGGCCCGGCGCTCATTAATGAGGGCCGTCATGGTCTGGATCATTCTCGTTGCCGCGGGTCTTCTCGAAATCGTCTGGGCTTTGGCGCTGAAAGCGTCGGATGGGTTCACCCGTCCGATACCGTCGGTCATCGCCGTTGTCGGCATGATCGCCAGCGTCGTTCTGCTCGCGCTGGCGATGCGCAGCCTCCCGGTCGGCACCGCCTATGTGGTGTGGACCGGTATCGGCGCGGTCGGCGCCTTCATCGCCGGCGTCGTCTACTTCGGCGAGGATCTTGGCACCATGCGCGTCATCGCCGCCGGGTTGATCGTGTCCGGGCTGGTGCTGATGAAGGTGGCGTCGCCCGCCTGATCCGGCGCCCACAGGGTGTGCGCCGGGGGTCTTGGTCGCCGCCTTGCGTCCTGCTAGCAAAGCGGCAGGGAGGCGACCGGGCCGATGGATTTTTCGCTCACCGAAGAACAGCAGGCCTTTCAGGCCACCGCGCGGCAGTTCGCCCGCGACGCCATGATGCCCCATGCGCGCGACTGGGACGCCGGCTCGGTCTTCCCGGTCGAGACCTTGCGCGAGGCGGCGGCGCTCGGCTTTGGCGGCATCTATGTCCGCGACGACGTCGGCGGCTCCGGCCTGACCCGGCTCGACGCGGCGCTGATCTTCGAGGAGCTGGCGCAAGGCTGCACCTCGACGGCGGCTTATATCTCCATCCACAACATGGTCGCCTGGATGATCGACACCTACGGCAGCGACGACGCGCGTCAGCGCTTCCTGCCGAAGCTGTGTTCGATGGAGCATTTCGGCAGTTACTGCCTGACCGAGCCGGGCGCGGGCTCGGATGCGGCCAGCCTCACCACCAAGGCGCGGCGCGACGGCGATCATTACGTCCTCGACGGCGCCAAGGCTTTCATCTCCGGCGGTGGCATGTCCGATGTCTATCTGGTGATGGCACGCACCGGCGAGGGCGGTCCGCGCGGCATCTCCTGCATCGCGGTGGAGAAGGGCACGCCGGGCCTGTCGTTCGGCGCGCAGGAGAAGAAGCTCGGCTGGAAATCGCAGCCGACCGCCATGGTCATGTTCGAGAACTGCCGCGTGCCGGCATCGAACCTGATCGGCAAGGAAGGCGAGGGCTTTCGCATCGCCATGGCCGGGCTCGATGGCGGCCGGCTCAATATCGGTGCCTGCTCGATCGGCGGCGCGCAGTTCTGCCTCGACCGCACCATCGAGTACATGAAGGAGCGCAAACAGTTCGGCACGCGGCTCGCCGATTTCCAGGCGCTGCAATTCCGCATCGCCGACTACGCCACCGAGATCGAGGCCGCGCGCCTGCTGCTGCACCGCGCCGCCGTCGCGGTCGGCGACAAGGAGCCGGCGGCGACGCAGCTTGCGGCCAAGGCCAAGCGGTTGGCCACCGACACCGGCTTCGAAGTGGTCAATGGCTGCCTGCAGATGTTCGGCGGCTACGGCTATCTCAACGATCATCCCATCGAGCGCGTGCTGCGCGATGTGCGCGTGCACCAGATCCTCGAAGGCACCAACGAAGTCATGCGTGTGATCGTGTCGCGGAACATGTTGGGGAATTGAGTTTGCGGATGCTGTGCAACGAGAAGGCGCTTCTCTCTTTTTCCTCCCCGCGCGCAGCGGTGGGGAGGGTCGGTTTGCGATCGCGTGCGATTGCAAACCGGGGTGGGGGGTATTTCTTCGCCTCACCAGCGTGCTCTGCACTTGAAGTTTTCCCCCCACCCCTGACCCCTCCCCACCACGCGCAAGGGCGCGCGGGGGGAGGGGAAAGGAAACGCCGATGAACGACGCCCCCGAAATCCTGTTCGAGCGCCGCGGCGCGGCCGGCCTCATCACCCTGAACCGGCCGAAGGCGCTGAATGCCGTGTCGCACGGCATGGTGCTGGCCATGCGCGCGCAGATCGACGACTGGGCCGACGATCCAGCCGTCACCCGCGTCATCGTCATGGGCGCCGGCGAGAAGGCGTTCTCCGCCGGCGGCGATATCCGCCAGCTCTACGAGCTCGGCAAGGCGAAGCGCTTTACCGAGCAACTTCAGTTCTGGCGCGACGAGTATCCGCTCAATGTCGCCATCAAGAATTATCGCAAGCCCTATGTGTCGCTGATCGACGGCATCGTCATGGGCGGCGGCGTCGGCGTGTCGGTGCACGGCTCGCACCGCGTCGCCGGCGACAAATACTCCTTCGCCATGCCGGAAGTGTCGATCGGCTTCTTCCCGGACGTCGGCGCCACCTGGTTCCTGCCGCGCATGCCGGGCGAACTCGGCACCTATTGCGCGCTGACCGGCGAGCGGTTCGGCATCGCCGACGCGCTCTATGCCGGGCTCGCCACCCATCGCATCTCGTCGGCGCGTTTTCCCGATCTCATCGATGGCCTCACTGGCACCGTGTCGGTCGATGCCGTGCTCGCCGCCTTCGCCGAACCGGGCGGAGAGGGGCCGATCTGCGCGCGCCGCCACCAGATCGACCACTTGTTCGCCGGCCACGATGTCGAGGTCATCCTCGAGCGCCTCGATCATGAAGCGGCCACAAACAGCGCCGATGCCGAATGGGCCGGCAAGACGGCGGCGATCATCCGCACCAAATCGCCGACGTCGTTGAAGCTTTCGCTGGCGCAGGTGCGCTTCGGCGCGATCCACGATTTCGAGACCTGCATGCGGGCCGAGATGCGGATCGTGTCGCGCATCGTCAAGGCGCACGATTTTTACGAGGGCGTGCGCGCCGTCATCGTCGACAAGGATAACAAGCCGACATGGAATCCTCAGATTTTGAGCGAAGTGACGACCGAGGCTATCGAGGCTTACTTCGCTTCCTTGGATGGCGGCGAACTGATCCTGCCCTAGGCGGGGCGGGCGCGGCCGATCCCTATGCCGACCCTTACTCGGACCTGCGCGACCTCGAGCCGGTCCACGAGCCCGAGGGCGAAGCCGGCGTCGGGCGCTGGACGCGTCGGCTGGTGCTGTTCCTGCGCATCATGGCCGGCATCTCGATGCTCAAGGGCCTCTATCACTGGTCCAATATCTGCGGCGTCGGGGCGGGCGACGACGATCTCTATTCCACCCATTCGATCGCCTGGCAGACCGCTACGGTGTTCTTCGCCGTTATCGATCTGGTCGCCGCGGTCGGGCTGTGGCTGGCCGCCGCCTGGGGCGCGGTGATCTGGCTGACCGCGGTCGCCTCGATGATCGCGGTGCAGATGTTCTTTCCGCAGGTGTTCGGCCGCGGCTTCTTCACCATCCTGTTTGAAGGCGGCATGCTCGGCATCTATCTTTATCTGGCGCTGAAGTCGGCGCGCGAACAGCCGGTCTGAACGCTGCGACGAGACAATACGGCAAACCGATAAGCCGGTAACGAGACAAGAGGGAGAGCAAGACATGGCGCGCATTGCATTCATCGGGCTTGGCAATATGGGCCTGCCGATGGCGGTCAATCTCATCAAGGCCGGCCATCAGGTCGAAGGCGTCGATGTCAATCCGGCTTCGGTCGCCAAGCTGAAGGAAGCCGGCGGCACGCCGGTCGAGTTCGCGCATGTCGCCGCGGGGCGCGCGGATGTCGTCATCACCATGTTGCCGGCCGGCCAGCATGTGCGCGATGTCTATCTCGGCACCGTCGGTATCGTCGCCACCGCCAATCCCGGCACGCTGCTGATCGACTGCTCGACCATCGACGTCGAGACCGCGCGCGCCGTGGCATCCGCTGCCGAAGCCAAGGGTCTGTTCATGGTCGATGCGCCGGTGTCCGGCGGTGTCGGCGGCGCCAGCGCCGGCACGCTCACCTTCATGGTCGGCGGCACCGCGCAGGCTTATCAGCGCGCCGAGCCGATCCTGCAGAAGATGGGCAAGACCATCGTTCACGCCGGCGGGGCAGGGACCGGCCAGGCCGCGAAGATCTGCAACAACATGATCCTCGGCATTTCCATGATTGCGGTGTCGGAGGCTTTCGTCATGGCCGAGAAGCTCGGCCTCGATCACCAGAAGCTGTTCGACATTTCGTCGAAATCGTCGGGGCAGTGCTGGTCACTGACCACATACTGTCCCGTTCCGGGACCGGTTCCGACGTCACCGGCCAATCGCAATTATGAACCGGGATTTACCGTAGCGATGATGCTGAAGGATTTGCGGCTCGCGCAGGAAGCGGCGCGTGCGGTTGGCGCCAATGCCGAAATGGGCGCCGAAGCGGAAAGACTCTATTCAGCCTATGCCGACAGTGGCGAGGCAGGCCGCGACTTCTCCGGTATCGTGCGTTTCATTCGCGGTTAGGGCGTTTTTCATCGGCAAACGCATCCGATTCAGCGCGGCACGGCGTGCCGTGCCGGCATGACGGCCGAGAGGAGAGGGTGAACGAGTTCTTGCCGCGACGATTGCAATTGATTTTGTGAACCAAGGATTCACCCTCGCAAATAAACCTAATGTTTATGCTGTTATTTAAGCCGATTTTAGAAGGCCCCGAATAGGTTGATGCACATAAGGGACGAGGAAAACAGGGCCTCGTCACCTCGGCCACAAAAAACGGCCGGCGTACAAAAACTAAGGGGCGTTAGACATGAAAGCCGTAGCGAAGACGGTCGAACCCGCAGAACGCGAAGCGCGGTTCGACACCATCCGTCCTCTGTATCAGGAGGCGCTCACCTTGGTCGAGCGGCTGCATCGCCGTCTGCTCGATGTCATCAAGGACGAATTCGACCGCCGCGGTCGCTCCGACATCAACTCGGTGCAGGCGCTGTTGCTCTACAATATCGGCGACAAGGAATTGACCGCCGGTGAGCTGCGCACGCGCGGTTACTATCTCGGCTCCAACGTCTCCTACAATCTCAAGAAGCTTGTGGAGATGGAGTTCCTCGATCATCAGCGCTCGCGCGTCGATCGCCGCTCGGTCCGCATCAAGCTGACCGCGAAGGGCCAGGAAGTGCGCGACATCGTCGATACGCTTTACCAGAAGCATGTGCGCACGGTGGAGCAGGTCGGCGGCATCAACTCCGAGGAGTTCGCGACGCTGAACAAGTCGCTGCACCGGCTCGAGCGTTTCTGGACCGACCAGATCCTCTATCGCCTGTAAGCATTCGGAGTTTGCGGACGCTCAAGCCCGCAAACACCTTCAGGTTCGCAATCCTTCAAGTCTTTAAGCCTTCAAGTCTTCTGCCTCTTCTGGCGAGTGACGACTTGCCCCGGCCGGGAAAACCTCCCCTGGCCGGGGTTTTGTCGTGGCCACCGGCGCCATCAATGGTGGTATGGTTGTCATAAGCAAGTAAAGGTTGTGAACGGGGCCGTATGCCATTAGGCTGCTGTGGATTGCAGACTTGGGAGGGTCTCATGGCGAAGAAGAAGCGAAAGACCACGGCGTCGAAGAGGGCTGTCACGACCAAAGCGGCTGGCGAAGAAATGACGACCATGGCGATCGGCGAGGAAACGCCGCCGGTGACCACCATGGTCGTCGGTGAAGAAGGCGGCGCCACGACGAGAATGCTGGGCGAGGAAGGCGGCGGGTGGCCGACGACACCCTTGCTCGGCGAGGAGCACGGGACGTGGCCGCCGACCACGCATCTGCTGGGCGAAGAGCATCACGGCTGGCCGACCACCATGGCGATCGGCGAGGAGGGGCTGCCGACAACGCATATGTTCGGAGAAGAGGGCGGTGGCCTGCCGCCAACCGCGCCGGTCGGCGAATACGATCCGTCGGCGCTTGTCGGCGAGGTCTTTCCGGGCGATCCCGGCGGCCCGGTTGAGAAGCCTGCGGTGAAAACTCCGGCGCGCCGCAAACCGACAAGGAAATAGCCGCCCCGTACTCATGACCTTGGCGGGCCCGATGATCCTGGTGGCCGGTGGGCAACTCGACTTCAATCTCGGCGCGCTGCTGCGGCGAATGCTGCGGCGGCGCGTCGCGTTCGTCGACATCCTCGTCGGGCCCGGCGAGCCGCCCCGCCTCACCATCGACTTGCGCCGCGACTGCCTGCGGCTCAATGGCAAGGACATTCGGCCGAGCGCCTGTTTCATGCGCCACGATGTCTTTCTGGCGCAATCGGCGCCGGGACCGCTCGCGAGTGCCGCGGCGCTCAACTGGTTCGCCGCGATCAAAGGGTGGGAGCTTGCGCATGACGACGTGCGCGGTTTCAACAAGAACACATCGGCCACCGAGTCCAGCAAGCTGCGCAATCTCTATCTCGCCGCCCGCTGCGGCCTTGCCGTGCCGGCGACGCTGCTGACGAACGAATTCAAAACCGTTCGCCGTGTGCTGCGCGGGCCGCTCATTCAGAAGCCGGCCGCCGGCGGCGAGTACACCGGCGACTTCGCCGAGTTCGTCGCTTCGATCGATCGCCGTGACCCGGTTGGCCGCTATCCGCGTTTCGTCCAGCCGCGTCTGTCGCGGCCTGAACTGCGGGTCTATCGCATCGGTTCGGCCATGCTCGCGTTCTCGCTCAACTCTCCCGATCTCGACTACCGGACAAAGCAGAACGTGCGTCTGAAGCATGTGGCGGTGCCACGTGCGCTGCGCGATCCGCTGACGGACCTGTGCGATCGTCTCGGCCTCGACTTTGCCGCCGCCGATTTCATGCGCGCGCCGCGCGGGAGAGGGCTGCACTTTCTCGAGGTCAATTCGCAGCCGATGTTTGCTGCGTTCGATCAGGCCGCCGGCGGCAAACTGTGCGACGCCATCATCGATCACCTCTCCCCGCGTTGACGGCAAGCCTTCAAATCGTGCGCGCGATGAGTATGATGCGGCAGCTCATGCTCAAGGAGATCGCATGCCTAAAGCCTACTGGGTCACGATGTATCGCTCGGTGTCCGACCCCGCTGCGCTCACCGCTTATGGCCAAGCGGCCGGCCCGGCGCTCCAGGCGTTCGGCGCGCGCATCCTGGCCCGTGGTGAGCCGGCGGTCGCGCTCGAAGGCGCCAGTCATCGCACCGCCGTACTGGAGTTCGACAGCGTCGATACCGCGATCGCGGCCTATAACAGCCCGGCCTATCAGGCGGCGCTGAAGTTTCTCACGCCCGGCGCGGTCGATCGCGACATTCGGATCATCGAAGCGGCGTGAGCGCCTTGTCGCTCAATGCTTCCCTGGCTTCGTATCGCCGAAGGTCCGCTCCAGCGCCAGCGCCTCGCTAAGGTCGGCGCAGGGCACGGCGGTGGTGGTGTAGCGGGCGAGGTCCTCGTCGGAGGCGCCCGGCACCAGCGGCTTGCCCTTGATGAGATATGTATCGAAGCCGCGCGGGCTCTCGTCCGGGTAAAGCGCAAACACGATCTCGTGCGCCTCGATGGCGTGGCGCAGCGCTTCGGCCGGCGCCGGCGCGGCGGTGAAGCGGGTGAGGTTGTCCCGCGCCATGGCGAGAAGCTGGGCGTTGGTCATCGTCGTCCTCGGCGCCGCCACGCGGCGGCCGACGCGGCGTAATCTTTGTTTCGCCGCCGCGCAAGCGCGCGTCAGGCCGTGCCGAGCACCGGCCCGAGCCAGGCGACGCTCGCCAGCGCCGCCGCCAGCGCATCGGCCTCGCTCGCGAAGACATGGCCGGAATGGCCGCCGATCGCAAACCAGCCGAGCATGTCCTCGGCGTCGCGGCGGAATTCCTCGAAGCCGACACTGCCGTCCGGTCTGCGAAAGATGTCGACGCAGCGGTCGGCGCCCTGATCGTTGATCGATCGCAGGACCTTGTTCACATGCGCCATCGGCGGCTCCTGCGCGCTCGTGGCGGCCGGTCCGCCGGCCGTGTCGTCACGGCGATGAGCGGTTATAGTGCGCGGGCGATGGCGGACAAATCCGAAGTCTATTTCGAGGTCACGGTCCTTGGCGGCAGCGCCAAGGTGGCGGCCGTTGACGCCGCGACCGCGATCGAGGTGGCGGTCGTCGCCCCGGCCGGTACGTCCATGGCCGATCTGAAAAGACTGGCCCTGGGCAAGCTGAAGGCGCGTATTGCCCGCGAACGGCGCGAGGGGCGGATTCCCTGAGGAATCCCTATATCTTGCGCCTGGCTGCTCGCACCCCTGCCATCGCTTGGCGGGTCGGGGGCGATATGCTATTCGCAGGTGCGAACCGGAACCCCCGGAAATCCCCACGAAAACGGCGCCGATTCTCTCCGTTCGGCGCCCGGAGACCAAAGGCATGTCGGCAACGACACAGACGTTCTTTTCCGCCCCCCTCAAGGATGTGGACCCCGAAATTTTCGATGCCATCGGCAAGGAGCTCGGTCGTCAGCGCGACGAAATCGAGCTGATCGCGTCCGAGAACATCGTTTCCAAGGCCGTGCTGGAAGCGCAGGGTTCGGTGCTGACCAACAAATATGCCGAAGGTTATCCGGGTCGCCGCTACTATGGCGGTTGCCAGTTCGTCGATATCGCCGAGACGCTCGCCATCGAGCGCGCCAAGAAGCTGTTCGGCTGCAACTTCGCCAACGTCCAGCCGAATTCCGGCTCGCAGATGAATCAGGCCGTGTTCCTCGCGCTGTTGCAGCCGGGAGATGCCTTCATGGGCCTCGATCTCAACGCCGGCGGCCATCTCACCCACGGCTCGCCCGTCAACATGTCGGGCAAGTGGTTCAAGCCGATTCCTTATGGCGTGCGCCGCGACGACCAGCTCATCGACATGGACGAGGTCGCGAAGATCGCGCGCGAGACGAAGCCGAAGCTCATTCTCGCCGGCGCCACCGCCTATAGCCGCGTCTGGGACTTCAAGCGCTTCCGCGAGATCGCCGATGAAGTCGGCGCCTATCTCATGGTCGACATGGCGCACTTTGCCGGTCTCGTCGCCGGCGGCGAGCATCCCTCGCCGATCCCGCACGCCCATGTCGTCACCACGACCACGCACAAGTCGCTGCGCGGCCCGCGCGGCGGCATGATCCTGTGCAACGACGAAGCCATCGCCAAGAAGATGAATTCGGCGGTGTTCCCGGGGCTTCAGGGCGGCCCGCTGATGCACGTCATCGCCGCCAAGGCGGTCGCCTTCGGCGAAGCGCTGCAGCCGGAGTTCAAGACCTACGCCAAGAACATCGTCGCCAATTCGCGGGCGCTTGCCGAGACGCTCAAGAAGGGCGGCCTCGATATTGTCTCGGGCGGCACCGATAACCATCTGATGCTGGTCGATCTGCGCCCCAAGCGCCAGACCGGCAAGGTCGCGGAAACCGCGCTCGGCCGCGCTCACATTACCTGCAACAAGAACGGCATCCCGTTCGATCCCGAGAAGCCGATGGTGACGTCGGGCATCCGTCTCGGCACGCCGGCCGGCACCACGCGCGGCTTCGGCACCGCCGAGTTCAAGCAGGTCGGCGAAATGATCGTCGAGGTGCTGGACGTATTGGCGCAGAAGGGCGTGACCGAGGACTCGCTGGTCGAGGAAAAGGTGCGCGGCAAGGTGAAGACGCTGCTGGATAAGTTTCCGATTTATCAGTGAGTGGCCACACCGTGTCATGGCCGGGCATAGCCGTTCGAAGAACGGCGTTCTAAAGATCGCCTATGCCCCGGCCATCCACGACTCGAGGCGAACGAAGCAAAAGACGTGGATGCCCGGCACAAGGCCGGGCATGACGGAGCAGGGAGGCTAAAGCCAGATGCGTTGCCCAAGCTGCGGTAGCCTCGATACGCAAGTGAAGGACTCCCGCCCGACCGAAGACTCGGCCGTGATCCGCCGCCGCCGCGTGTGTCTGTCCTGCAATTTCCGCTTCACCACCTTCGAGCGCGTGCAGTTGCGCGAGCTCACCGTCATCAAGCGCAACGGCCGCCGCGTGCCCTTCGATCGCGACAAGCTGATGCGCTCGGTGCAGGTCGCGCTGCGCAAGCGTTCGGTCGAACCCGAGCGCATCGAGCAGATGGTCTCCAAGATCGTGCGCGAACTTGAAAGCATGGGCGAGAACGAAGTCACCTCGGAGACGATCGGCGAGGCGGTGATGGCGCATCTGCGCGAGATCGACGACATCGCTTATGTGCGTTTCGCCTCGGTCTATCGCAATTTCCGCGAAGCGAAGGATTTCCGCGCCGCGCTCGACGAACTGCGCGGCGACGACGATGGACCGGTTCGGAAATGATTTTCTTCGTCATTCCGGGACGGCCCGAAGGGCCGGGCCCGGAATCCAGACATATGACGGAAGCAACGCGATGAACGATCAATCGCTGGATTCCGGGTCCGCGCCTGACGGCGCGTCCCGGAATGACAATCAGCAAGACAGCCAGCCTGACAGCCAGGACGAACGTTTCATGCGCCTTGCGCTGGCGCTCGGGCGCCGCGGTCTCGGCAACACCTGGCCCAATCCGGCGGTCGGCTGCGTCATCGTCAAGGACGGCGTCATCGTCGGTCGCGGCTGGACGCAACCCGGCGGCCGCCCGCATGCCGAGGTGGAGGCTTTGCGCCGCGCCAAGCGCGCCGCCAAGGGCGCGACGCTCTACTGCACGCTGGAGCCGTGCTCGCACGAGGGCAAGTCGCCGCCCTGCGCCGACGCCATCGTCAAGGCCGGCGTTGCCCGCGTCGTCTCGGCCATCGAGGATCCGAACCCGGAAGTCGCCGGGCAGGGCCATGCGCGGTTGCGCGAGAACGGCATCGCCGTCGATGTCGGCCTCTGCGCGGACGAGGCGCGCCGCGCCCATGCCGGCCACATCGAACGCATCACCGCGGGCCGCCCGCATGTGACTCTCAAGCTCGCGATGTCGGCCGACGGCAAGGCCGGGCTCGCCGGCCGCAAGCAGGTCGTCATCACCGGCGACGAGACGCGTGACCGCGTGTTCAATGTCCGCGCGCAAAACGACGCCATCCTTGTCGGCCTCGGCACGGTGCTGGCCGACAATCCGCAGCTCACCGCACGACTGCCGGGCCTCTACGAGCGCTCGCCGGTGCGCGTCGTGCTCGACGCGCAATTGCGCGTGCCGCTGTCGCTGTCGGTGATCTCGACCTGCCGCGACGTGCCGACCTGGGTCTTCGCCTCGCACAAGGCTTCGCCCGTCGCCGAGGAAATCCTGGTGGCCAAGGGCGCGCGCGTTTTCCGCGTCGACGATACGCAAGGCCGCCTCGACGTCGAGGAGGTTCTCAAGCTGCTCGCCGCCGAGGGCATTTCGCGGCTGATGGTGGAGGGCGGCCCGACGGTGGCGGCGTCCTTCGTCGCCGCCGATCTGGTCGACGAATTCGTGCTGCTGAAGGGACCGAAGGACATCGGTGAGGGCATCGCCCCGCTCGAAGGCATGCCGCTCGACAAGCTGACCGGCAAGCTTGAGCTCGATGGCATGGAGCAGCTTGGCGCCGATACGCTCGAGCATTATGTACGGGCGTGATGAGGTTGAACCGCGAGGCTATTCATACCCCGTTCGTCCCCGCGAAAGCGGGGACCCAGAAGCGGCTTGCACCGCGCAAAGACTGGGTTCCCGCTTTCGCGGGAACGAACGGAGTTTGTTGTACCGCCTGAGAAGAGATTCAATATGTTCACCGGCATCGTTACCGACCTTGGCGAAATCCGCAGCGTCGATGCGCGCGCCAATAACCTGTCGCGGCTGACGATCTATACGCGCTACCCGCGCGCCGAGCTGATTGAGGGCGCCTCGGTTGCCTGCAACGGCGTCTGTCTCACGGTGGTGGACACCGGCGAGGAGGACGGCCGCACCTGGTTCGCCGCCGATGCCGCCGCCGAGACGCTCGCCATCACCACGGTCGGCCGCTGGCACCACGGCACGCGCATCAATCTCGAACGGCCCTTGAAGATCGGCGATGAGCTTGGCGGCCATCTGGTCGCCGGCCATGTCGATGGTCTCGCCAAGGTCGTGGCGCGTGACGACATGACCGATATGGCGCGCTTCACGCTTCGCGCGCCGCCGGCTTTGTCGCGCTTCATCGCGCCGAAGGGCTCGGTCGCGCTCGACGGCGTGTCGCTGACCGTGAACGACGTCAAAGGCGACGACTTCACCGTGCTGATCATTCCACACACGCTGAGTGTAACAACTTTCGGTGCACTCAAGGCCGGCGATGACATCAACCTCGAAGTCGATACGATGGCGCGCTATGCGGCGCGGCTGATGGATCGTCGATAGGGCGCGTCCGATCGCGCGATGGCCGCGCGGCAATGTCCGGCTGTGACATTCAGCTTTGGTGCCACACGCGGTACCCTGGTAACCCATTCATAACTTCCAATATGTAATTTGACGTTCGTCAACCATCCGGCTGACGGTCGTCAGGCCGCACGCCGACTGTTCTTCCCCGGAAAGCCAAGGACTCTTGCCATGCGGCTCAACACGCCTGTGAGCAACACCGAACATGCGCTGCAGGACGGCAAGACCATCGTCTCGACGACCGACCTCAAGGGCCGGATCACCTACGCCAATCCGTATTTCATCGAGGTCAGCGGCTTTACCAAGGAAGAACTGATCGGCGCGCCGCACAACATCCTGCGCCATCCCGACATGCCGGCGGCCGCCTTCGCCGATCTGTGGGCCACGGTGAAGACCGGCAAGCCCTGGACCGGCATGGTCAAGAATCGCTGCAAGAATGGCGACTACTACTGGGTCTTCGCCAATGTCACGCCGGTGGTCGAGAACGGCCAGCCGGTCGGCTATGTCTCCGTGCGCACCAAGCCGAGCCGCGCGCAGGTCGAGGCGGCCGATGCGCTCTACAAGCAGACGGCCGCCGGCGTGCCGCTGAAATTGCGTCAGGGCGAGGTGATGAGCGGCGGCTTCCTCGGCGCCGTGGCGCGGGCGATGCGCCTGTCGCTGCGCGGCCGCATCGCGGTGACGATGTCGCTCATCCTGATTGCACTCGCTGCCTTTGGCTGGACGGCATGGTCGTCGGACGATCTGGCGCGCGCCGGACTCAATGGCTGGGGCGCCGGTTTCGCCGGCGCGGTGGCGCTCGCTACCGCCTCGTTCTGGCGCTATCTCGATCGCAATGTCGTTGCGCCGGTGCAGCAGGCGCTGAAGGTCGCGCTGTGCATGGCCGGCGGCGACATGACCGCCAATATCGAAACGACCCTGACCAACGACGCCGGCCAGTTGCTGCGCGCGCTGCGTCAGATGAACATCAACCTGCACAGTATCATCGGCGACGTGCGCAACAATTTCGAGGCGATGCAGAGGGCGACCCACGAGATCGTCGAGGGCAATGTCGATCTGTCCGGCCGGTCGGATTCGCAGGCCGCCGCGCTCGAGCAAACCGCCGCCAGCATGGAGCAGCTCGCCAGCACGGTGCAGTCGAATGCGCAGCGCTCGACGCAGGGCAATCAGGTGGCCGCCGCCGCGCTCGCCATCGCCGAAAAGGGCGGCACCGTGGTGCAGCAGGTGGTCGATACCATCGGCGAGATCAGCGAGTCCTCGTCCAAGATCTTCGACATCGTCGACATCATCAACGGCATCGCATCGCAGACCAACCTCCTGGCGCTCAATGCCGCGGTCGAGGCCGCGCGCGCCGGCGAGGCGGGCCGCGGCTTTGCCGTGGTGGCCACCGAAGTGCGCAGCCTTGCCCAGCGCAGCGCCACGGCGGCGAGCGAGATCAAGCAGCTCATCGAAGTGTCCTCCGCCAAGGTCAATGCCGGCACGACGCTGGCGCATCAGGCCGGCGACACCATGAAGGACATCATCCGCTCGGTGAACAGCGTGACCGCGATCATGAGCGAGGTATCGGCGGCGTCGATGGAGCAGAGCACCGGCATCGGTGAGGTCAATCAGGCCGTCACGCAGATGGACGAGGTGACGCAGAAGAACGCCGAACTGGTCGAATTGTCGGCGCGCGCCACGGCCGGGCTCGATGACAGCGCCCGGACGCTGATGGAAGCGCTCGCCATCTTCAAGCTTGAGGCCACGAAGGCCCAGCCCGTCACGCGGCGGGAACGCCCGGCGTCGATGCGGCGCGCCGCGTAACGGGCGTATTTCGCGGTCGTTTTCGATGCGATTCCGCGTCGCCGCGCCGCGGCTGCGCAGAGCCCTTGTTCGCGCTTCGCGCCCTTGCTACGACGCGCCCGAACAGGGACAGAGAAATAATGGCCAAGAAGACAGTTGCCGCGAAATCGGGCGGCAAAACCGCCGCGGGCAAAACGGCGGCGAAGGCGAAGCCCCCGCATGTGCTCATCGTCGAAGCGCGTTTCTATGACGCGATCGCCGACGAATTGCTGCGCGGCGCCAGGGCCGTGCTCGATGAAGCCGGCGCGACCCACGAGGTTGTCACGGTTCCCGGCGCGCTCGAAGTGCCCGGCGCGATCGCCATGACGCTCGCGGCGCCGAAGAACAAGGGCGCCTTCGACGGCGTCGTCGCGCTCGGTTGCGTCATCCAGGGCGAGACCTACCACTTCGATCTGGTGTCCAATGAATCGGCGCGCGGCCTGATGGACCTGAGCTTGCAGGGCGTCGCGCTCGGCAATGGCATCCTCACCGTCGATGACGAAGGCCAGGCGCGCGCGCGTCTCGGCGGCCTGCATGGCCACAAGGGCGAGGGCGCCGCCAAGGCCGCGCTGACCATGATCGCGCTCAAGCGTTCGCTCAGCGGAAAGTAATGGCCGGCGCTCACCATGGCTAAGGCTCCGACCAGCGACAAGGAAGCGCGCAAGGCCAACAAGCGCGGCGCCGCGCGGCTCGCCGCCGTGCAGGCGCTGTACCAGATGGACATGGCCGGCGCGGGCCTCAACGACATCCTCGCCGAGTTCGAGAGCCACTGGCTCGGCCGCGAGGTCGAGGGCGCGCAGTATCTGCCGGCCGAGGCCGCGTTCTTCCGCGACATCGTCACCGGCGTGGTGCGCGAGCAGCGCGTGCTCGATCCGATGATCGACGAGGCGCTGGAGCGCGGCTGGCCGCTCAAGCGCGTCGAGGCCGTGATCCGCGCCGCCTTGCGCGCCGGCGCCTATGAATTGTCGCACCGCCGCGATATCCCGGCCCGCGTCGTCATCACCGAATACGCCGACGTCGCCGCTGCCTTCGTCGAACGTGACGAAACCGGCATGGTCAACGCCGTGCTCGACCAACTCGCCCGCAAGCTGCGCGGCGAGGAGTTTACCTAGCTGTCATCACCGGACCGGCGCGAAGCGCCGTGATCCGGTGATCCCGCTTAGGTGGGCATGGTGCATTTCCTAAGCGGGATGGCCGGGTCAAGCCCGGCCATGACAGAATAGGGTCATGGCAAACGACTCCCCCTCCGGCGAAGACAGACTGATCGCGCGTTTCTTCGGGCCGGTCGCCACCGATCCCGGCGCGCTGGGGCTCACCGACGACGCCGCCTTCATCAAGCCGCCGCCGGGCACCGAGATGGTGCTCAAGACCGACGCCATTGTCGGCGGCATTCACTTTTTCCCGGAAGATCCCGCCGACGCGGTGGCGCAGAAGGCGCTGCGCGTGAACCTGTCCGATCTCGCGGCGAAAGGCGCCAGGCCGCTGGGCTTCCTGGTGTCGCTGGCGCTGCCCAAGGAAATCGACGAGGCCTGGCTGTCCGCTTTCGCGTCCGGCCTGCGCGAGGATGCCGCCGCCTATAAATGCCCGCTGTTCGGCGGCGACACCGTGCGCTCGCCCGGGCCGATCATGGTCTCGGTTGCCACCTTCGGCGCGGTGCCGGAAGGCCGCATGGTCAAGCGCGCCGGCGCCAAAGCGGGCGATCATGTCTTCGTCACCGGCAGCATCGGCGACGCCGCGCTCGGGCTGAAGCTGCGGCAGGGCGCAAGCTGGCCGCTCGACGACAAGCAGCGCGAACATCTCAAGTCGCGCTATCTGTTGCCGCGGCCGCGCAATGCGCTGGCGCAGGCCGTGCTCGATTACGCCTCCGCGTCGATGGATGTGTCCGACGGTCTCGCCGGCGATCTCGCCAAGCTCGCCCGCGTCTCGAAGGTCGCCGCCGAGATCGAGGTCGCGCGCGTGCCGCTGTCGGATGCGGCGCAGGCCGCCATCGCGCACGATGCGGCGCTGCTCGAAACGGCGCTGACCGGCGGCGACGATTTCGAAATCCTCTGCACCGTGCCGCCCGCCAATATCGACCGCTTCCGCGTCGCCGCGATGATGGCGCGCACCGCGATCGCCGATATCGGGGTCATCGGCGACGGCGAGGGCGCGGTCTTCCGCAACCGCGACGGCGCGGCGATGAGTTTCGCGCACGCCTCGTTCAGCCATTTCTGACTGTCGGTCATTCGCAGGCACGGCTCGCGCCGCGCCGGGGCTGTCTCTATAGTCCCGCCCAACAATCTCGGGCGAGGAAGCAATGAGCGACGACAAGATCCGGCGGTCCTTCATGCCGGCAGGGCAGACACCGAACTTCCTCAAGCACCTGCGCCAGTTTCCGACCTCGGCCTATTTCCGCCGCATGGCGCCGCGCCGCGTGCCGCGCTTCGCCTTCGAATATTGCGACACCGGCGCCGGCGACGATGTCGGCATCGCGCATAACTGGGCCTCGCTCGACGGCGTCAAGGTCGTGCCGCGCTACGGCGTCACCGCGGTGTCGCCGCCGGTCGAGGTCGATCTGTTCGGCACGACATACGCGGCGCCCCTTGGCGTTGCGCCGATGGGCGGGCCCTCGATGGTGTGGCCCGGCGCCGATCTCATCCTCGCCAAAGCCGCGCAGGCCGCGCGCGTGCCCTATACGCTCGGCGTCGTCGGCGGCGCCACCATCGAGGAGGTGGCGAAGGCCGCGCCCGATGTGTTCTGGCTGCAGCTCTATCGCTTCGCCGGCGACGATCACAAGATCGGCTTCGACTTGGTGCGCCGCGCCACCGCCGCAGGCGTCAAGGTGCTGACGCTCACCGTCGATACGCCGGTGCGCACCATCCGCTCGCGCGAGGCCTATGCGGGGCTGGGCTGGGAGTTCAAACCCGACGCGCGCATGATCGCCGAGATGCTGATGCGGCCGCGCTGGCTGATGGCGCTGCTCCGCAACGGCTATCCGCGTTTCGCCAGCATCCAGCAATATGCCGGCGGCCTGACCGCGACCAACGACATCATCCGCTTTGCCCGCAGCCAGATGGGCGGCGCCTTCCTTTGGGACGAGATCGCGCGCTTCCGCGACGCCTGGAAGGGCCCGATGACCCTCAAGGGCATCATGCATCCGGCCGACGCCGAGAAAGCGTTGTCGCTCGGCATCGAGGGCATCTGGGTGTCGAACCATGGCGGCCGCCAGATCGAGGCTTTGGCGCCGACCATCGACGTATTGCCGGCCATCGCCGAGGTCGTCGGGACCAAGGCCACCATCCTGTTCGACAGCGGCATCCGCTCCGGCCAGGACGTGATGCGCGCGCTGGCGCTCGGCGCCCACGCCGCCTTTGCCGGTAAATCGTTCCTGTGGTCGCTGGCCGCGCTCGGCGAAGAGGGGCCGGCCCAGCTCATCGACCTCTACATGAACGACCTGCGCGCCTCGCTCGGGCAGATCGGCGCGGCCTCGCCGGCCGAGGCGAGGGCCGCCAAGGTCGTGCACCCGTCCCGGATCGCGTTCTGACGGCATCCGGGTATTCCGGCCCGAACAGGGAAAACATCCCAGCTCTGCGCCTTTCGGAGTAGCGGCGTCCTATTCTGCCCGCTAAGAGGGGAAGAATATTGCCCGGGAAACGCCTTCAGGAAACGCCTTGATGTCGGCTGCCGCCGAACCCCAGCCGCATGTCTTCGACGACAATCTGGCCAAGCGGAATGCGCGCGTGCTCGCCGTGGCGCAGGCGCTCGCCGGCGGCAACAACACCGTCATCGTCTCGACGGCTTCCATCGTTGGTTCCATGCTGGCGCCCGACAAGGGCCTCGCCACGCTGCCGGTCACCGGCATGGTGCTCGGCATGTGGGCGGGCACTTTGCCGCTCGGCTGGCTGGCGCGCCGCTACGGCCGCCGCAATGCGCTTCAGGCCGGCTCGCTGTTCGGCGTGTTGTCGGGGCTCGTGTCCTACAGCGCGGTGATGCAGGGCTCGTTCTGGCTGCTCATCCTCGGCACCTTCTTCGGCGGGCTCTACGCCGCCGCGCATCTGTCCTATCGCTTCGCCGCCGCCGACACCGCGAGCGAGCGTTACCGCGCCAAGGTGGTGTCCTGGGTGTTGGCGGGCGGCGTCTTCGCCGCGGTGATCGGGCCGCAGCTCGTCATCTTCACCAAGGACATGCTGTCGCCTTACACCTTCGCCGCCAGCTATCTCGGCCAGTCGGCCTGCGCGGTGCTGGCCGCGATCGTCCTGTCCTTCGTGCGCATTCCGAAAATGGCGCGGGCGCACGCCAGCGCCTCGCGGCCGCTCGGTGAGATCCTGCGCGCGCCGCGCTTCATCGTCGCCGTGGCCTGCGGCGTGGTCAGCTACGGCGTCATGAATCTGGTGATGACCTCGGCGCCGCTGGCCATGGTCGGCTGCGGCCATTCCGTGACCGACGCCGCGCTCGGCATCCAGTGGCATGTGCTGGCGATGTACGCGCCGAGCTTCGTCACCGGCGCGCTGATTGCGCGCTTCGGCGTCGAACGTATCACCGGCCTTGGTCTTCTATTGCTCGCCGTCTCCGCCGCGATTGCCGTGGCGGGTCTCAGCGTGGCGCATTTCTGGGGTGCGCTGATCGTGCAGGGCGTCGGCTGGAACTTTGCTTTCATCGGCGCCACGACGATGGTGACGCAGTGCCACCGCCCGGAGGAACGCACCAAGGTGCAGGCCTTCAACGACTTCATCATCTTCGGCTCGATGGCCGTGACGTCCTTCTCGTCGGGCCAGTTCCTCGCGCTGTTCGGCTGGGCGACGCTGAACGAGCTGGTGTTCCCGATCGTCGGCGTTGCCGGCGCCATGCTGGTCTGGCTGGTCCTGCGCAGGCGCGCCGAGGCGGCGGCCGCGGCTGTTTAGCGGCTATATTGGTGTCATGACACAGACGCCGTCCTTCACCATTCTTCACGTTGCGAGCGCCGCCGATCTCGCCGACGCCATCGTGCTGTTCCGCGCCTATGCGCAATCGCTGCCGGTCGATCTGGCCTATCAGGGCTTCGAGGCCGAGATGGCGGCGATGCCGGGCAAGTATGCGCCGCCGCAGGGCGTGCTGCTGCTGGCGCGCGACGGTACGGGCAGGGCGGTGGCCTGCGCCGCGCTGCGGCCGCTCGACCAGGACGGCGTCTGCGAGATGAAGCGGCTCTATGTGACGGCGCAGGGGCGGGGCCTCGGCCTCGGCAAGCGTCTGGTCGAGACCTTGTTCGATGACGCCCGCCGCATCGGCTATCGCGAAATGCGGCTCGATACCTTGCCGTCAATGCACGAGGCGATCGCGCTCTACCGCCGCTTCGGCTTCGAGGCGATGCCCGCGTATTATGATACGCCCATTGCGGGCACGTTGTTCATGCGGAAGATGCTTTGACCGTCATTCCGGGGCGCTGGCGCAGCCGGCCAATCTTGTAGCCCGGATGAGCGCAGCGAAATCCGGGGCGGCAGTCCCGGGTTGCGCTTCGCTCCACCCGGGCTACAGACCATCGAAATCACAGAAAATAGTCCTTGCCTATTATTCCTATCAGGACTATAAGCAGACTCGTCCTGTTCCGGCCGGGGGCGCTGTCATGAGGCGTCGTTTCAGTGGGAGGAGGATGCGGTGCCCGCGGCCGGAGGAGGTTACGCAACCTCCGGGCTCGGGCGGCGACGGGGCTCCGCCCGGAGGCACAAGGACCTCCTGCAAGGAGCTTGCTGACGGTGCGTGCTAGCCGCGAAAGCGGCCCAGCCGCCGAAAGCGCGGCCCGTGCCGGAATGACACCGCGATGGAGCGCCGCGGGGCGCATGTGTCCTCCAAATCGAGGGCACAGCGCACCGCAAGGTGCGATCTCCACAAAAGGGCGCCTCGTGGCGCTCCATCCCCTCGGCGTTTCCGAGGGAGGGAAGAGGAAGGCAGGCCGCCCCGGGCCTTCAACAACAGGGGCGATGTTGCTTGCTTATCCCTCCCCCGCAGGGGGAGGGTGGCGAGCGATAGCGAGCCGGGTGGGGTCTTGTCGCGAATGCCGCTCCCCACCCGACGCCGCGCTGACGCGCGGCGCCACCCTCCCCGAAGACGGGGAGGGATAAGAAAGCAGGGTGCTGAATCGCGCGTTGAGTCTCTCCCGGATCCACCGGACGGCCCCACGCCGGTACCGAATTTCCTGTAAAATCAGCCCGGTTGGGGCGTTGCTTTGCGGACACGATTTTGGCAAGGTCCCGCCGCTTTCCCGGTCGGGGTGAAGCGCCCTCAAAGCGGCCATCCTCGACGCTCCTGTGCCGGCGGGAGCGTTTTCCCGCCCGCACATAATCACTTCGAGGATGATTCATGACTGCTCTCTGGGCCATTATCGCCTGCGGTGCGCTCTCCATCGTCTACGGCATCTGGGCCATCAAGTCCGTGATGTCGGCCGATGCAGGTTCGGCGCGCATGCAGGAAATCGCCGGCGCTGTCGCTGAGGGCGCGCAGGCCTATCTCAAGCGTCAATACACGGCGATCGCCATGGTCGGCGTCGTCGTGTTCATCGGCCTCTGGCTGCTGCTCGGCTCCTGGGTCGCCATCGGCTTCCTGATCGGCGCCGTGCTGTCGGGCGCCGCGGGCTTCATCGGCATGAACGTGTCGGTGCGCGCCAACGTCCGCACCGCGCAGGCCGCGACCCGCTCGCTGTCCGAAGGCCTCGACATCTCGTTCAAGGCCGGCGCGGTCACCGGCATGCTGGTGGCCGGTCTCGCGCTGCTCGGCGTCGCCGTCTACTACTGGTTCCTGATCGGACCCAAGGGCCTCGCTCCCGATAACCGCGTCGTCATCGACTCGCTGGTCGCGCTGTCCTTCGGCGCCTCGCTGATCTCGATCTTCGCCCGTCTCGGCGGCGGCATCTTCACCAAGGGCGCCGACGTCGGCGCCGACCTCGTCGGCAAGGTCGAAGCCGGTATCCCGGAAGATGATCCGCGCAACCCGGCCACCATCGCCGACAACGTCGGTGACAACGTCGGCGACTGCGCCGGCATGGCGGCCGACCTGTTCGAAACCTATGCGGTGACCGTGGTCGCCACCATGGTTCTGGCGGCGATCTTCTTCGTCGGCCAGCCGATCCTCGGCTCGGCGATGCTGTATCCGCTGGCGATCTGCGGAGCCTGCATCGTGACCTCGATCGTCGGCACCTTCTTCGTCAAGCTCGGCCCGAACGGTTCGATCATGGGCGCGCTGTACAAGGGGCTTATCGCCGGCGGCGTGCTGTCGATCGGCGGTCTTGCCGTTGCCACGCACTACACCATCGGCTGGGGCCAGATCGGCACCGTCGGCGGCCTCGCGATCACCGGCAAGAACCTGTTCATCTGCGGCGTTCTCGGCCTCGTGGTGACCGGTCTCATCGTCTGGATCACCGAGTACTACACCGGCACGGGCAAGCGTCCGGTCGTGTCGATCGCTCAGGCTTCCGTCACCGGCCACGGCACCAACGTCATTCAGGGCCTCGCGGTCTCGCTTGAATCGACGGCGCTGCCGGCTCTGGTGATCGTCGCCGGCATCATCGTGACCTACCAGCTCGGCGGCCTGTTCGGCACGGCGATCGCGGTGACCACGATGCTCGGTCTTGCCGGCATCATCGTCGCGCTCGACGCCTTCGGCCCGGTCACCGACAACGCCGGCGGCATCGCCGAAATGTCGGGGCTGCCGAAGGAAGTGCGTCACAACACCGACGCGCTCGACGCGGTTGGCAACACCACCAAGGCCGTCACCAAGGGCTACGCCATCGGTTCGGCCGGCCTCGGCGCGCTGGTGCTGTTCGCCGCCTACACCAACGACATCGCCGCCTTCACCAAGTCGGGCGCCCCGTACTTCCAGGGTATCGGCACGGTCTCCTTCGACCTGTCCAATCCCTACGTGGTCGCGGGCCTGATCTTCGGCGGCCTGATCCCGTACCTGTTCGGCGGCATCGCCATGACCGCGGTCGGCCGTGCGGCCGGCTCGGTGGTGGAAGAAGTCCGCCGTCAGTTCAAGGAAATGCCCGGCATCATGCAGGGCACCCAGCGTCCGGACTACGGCCGCGCGGTGGACATGCTCACCCGCGCCGCCATCAAGGAGATGATCATTCCGTCGCTCCTGCCGGTGCTGGCGCCGATCGTCGTCTACTTCGGCGTGCTGGCGATCTCGGGTTCGAAGGCCAACGCCTTCGCCGCCCTCGGCGCCTCGCTGCTCGGCGTGATCGTCAACGGCCTGTTCGTCGCCATCTCGATGACCTCGGGCGGCGGCGCCTGGGACAACGCCAAGAAGTCGTTCGAGGACGGCTTCGTGGACAAGGACGGCGTCAAGCATCTGAAGGGTTCGGAAGCCCACAAGGCCTCCGTGACCGGCGACACCGTCGGCGATCCCTACAAGGACACGGCGGGTCCCGCCGTGAACCCGGCGATCAAGATCACCAACATCGTGGCTCTGCTGCTGCTGGCGATCCTGGCGCACTGAGCAAAGCTCGCGATCCCCGGCCATGCCGGGGACGCGAGACGATGCACGATCACAATCGGAAGGACCCGCGGCAGGTTGTCGCGGGTCCTTTCGTTTCAAACAACTTTTTAGGCGCGATTTCGGGCCTGTTTTTTGCGAGCGCGGTCAGATAAATGGGCGCTCTTTTTAGCTTGGAATAAATCCAGATCTGTTGATCTTAGTATTTGATATTGCTGCGTAATTTTGACGCTCAGTGTCCTGCCACATACGGTCCCCGCGGAAATTAAGGGGGCATCATGAGTTTTTCAGTCGCGAGATCCGTTTCGTTCGCCGCGCCGGCGGCTTTGCTGCTGGCGTTTTCTCCAGGCGATGCGGAGGCGCAGAGCATCGAACTTCCGCAGATCGCCGTCGAGGGCGACACCATTCGTTCGTCCGTCCAGCATGCGCTTGAAGAGCGCTCGCAGTCGCCGAACGCCAAGGTCGTCATCAACAGCGAGCAACTCAATCAGTTCGGCGACATGAATGTCGGCGATGCCATCAGGCGACTTCCGGGCGTTACGTTTCCGGGCGTCAACCGATCGCGCGAGGTGAAGCTTCGCGGGATCCCCAGCGAATATACGCAGGTCCTGATCGATGGCCGGCCGATCTGGGACAGCGCATCGAACCGCTCGGTTGAAATCGATCGCATTCCCGCGGCGCTTGTCGAGCGGGTCGAGATCATCCGCAGCCCGATGGCGAACATGGATTCCCAGGGCGCGGCCGGAACGATCAACATCATTACGAAGCGTCAGTTCAGTCAGCCCGGAGTCGGCATCAGCCTTGGCGGCGGACAGTACGGCAATATCGGCGCGATCGGCGATATAACGGCCTTCGCCGGCGGACGTCAGGGCAAGTTGAATGCCTTCATCGGCGGCGGCTACCAGGTGCGGCGTCTCGAAGAGAGCGAGAACCAGTACACTTATGGCGCCGGCGGCACCGCGCCAAACGGCGGAAACCTTCAGGACCAGAAGCGCCGCTTCAAGGAATACAGCCTGTTCGGCCGCTTCAACTATGAGTTCGACGAGTCCAATGTTCTGACGATTGCACCGACCTATTTGCGCTCGGAAGAACGCCGCGAGCAGAGCGACAGCCGGCTGGCCGCGCCGCAAAACTGGGTGAACCGCGTCACCGACGAATTGCGCCTGCGCACCCGCGAGACCATCGGTAATTATGCCGAATGGCGGCACACCGTCGACAAGACCACGAGCTTCCGTGCCTTCCTTGATGTCCAGAAGGGCCGGGAAGATACGTCGCGCAACTCGACCGTGAGCAACTACAACATCAACGGTGCGCTCACCTCGCAAACCTTCGGCAGCCGCGAGGTGCCCGTCGATCTCACATATTTGTCGCCCGGATTTGCTGTGAACACCGCATTCGGAGCGCATCAGCTCGAAGCGGGCGGCGGAGCGACCCGGCGCACGCGCAAGGAGACCGAGACGCGGTTTAGCGGCGGCGTGCCAAGCCAGGTCGACAATCGTGTCTACGACATCAAGGAGACCATCTATTACGGCTATGTAATGGACAAGGTGCCGGTGTTCGGTCCTGACCTGTTGACCTTCGGCGTGCGTACCGAGCGCAGCGCGACAATCACGACCGATTATCTCGGCGCGGCTTCGTCGACGGACGCGGTCGACGTCAATCCGTCTCTGAACTATCGGCTATCGGCGCTGCCGAACGTCGATCTCAGGGCAGGGGGTGCGCGCACATTGCGGCGCCCGGATCTGCGCGAACTCGTGCCCGTCGTCACGACCAATGGCGGCACCATTCTCAATCCCGACACCGCGGGCAATTCGGCGCTGAAGCCGGAACGTATCTGGGGCGCGGATGCCGGCGTCGATTGGTATTTCCAGGAGCGCACCGGCATCGTGTCGGCGAATGTTTTCGGCCGGCAGTTCGAGGACAAGATCGAAACCGCGCTGGCGCTCGAGAATGGGCGATACGTTTCGCGGCCGCGCAATGCCGGCGACGGCAAGCTGTTCGGTGTTGAGGTCGAGGGCCGTCTGCCGTTGACATTCTTGCCGGTGCCCGGACTGACTTTGTGGGGCAACGCGACCGCCGTGAAGACCGAGCTGACCGATCCGCTGACCAACCAGACGCGGCGCTTCGCGGAACAGCCCGACCTCGTAACCAATGTCGGCCTCGATCTTTACGTCAGGCCGTGGAACACGACGTTCGGCATCAACTACAACCGCACTTATGCCTATTCGCAGGACATTCTGCAGTCCAACGGGCAGACGCAGCGCACCGAGTTCTCGGCCCTCGACCGCTTCGATTTCTCGGCCAAGGTCGATGTCACCAAGACAGTGACGGTCACGGTGGGGATGCTGAACCTGCTGCGGCCGACCGACGAGCGCTCGCTGATCACCTACAACGCCAACGGAACCATCGCGTCGCGGGTCGTCAGCACGCAGCGCTCGAACGCGACCTATTACGTCAGGACGTCGTTCACCTGGTAGCGGAACGCGCCGCGCGGGTGTTGCTTGTCCGGCCGGCCCGGACGATCAGCATCCGCCGGTGCGAGCGCCACCACATGATGAATCCCGAGACGGTGAGGAACAGCATTGTCCCGCCGAGCAGATCGATCCACAGCCACTCGTATTCCTTGCCGACGAAAGCGCGGCCGGTGTGCATGTCGAGGACCAGCTTTTGCCAGGTGATTGGCGGCGTGCCGGCCGACGCGGCATAAGCGGACAGGCCGGCGTTGATGACACCGTCCGTTCGCCAGTCGCGGCCGTCTTTGGTGAGAAGAAACCCGTTCTCCTTGGTGCCGACAGCAATCTCGCCGTCGCGACGTGTCTCGATCGACCAGGCCTCGGCTTTGAGCACGCGGCTCCACGCCTGGTCGCGGAGCCAGACCCCCGATTTGGTTGCCACCCAAAGATTGGGGCCGATGCTGGCGATGGCGCGCACGTCGAGGCCGCTTAGCTCCTTGACGGGCCGGAGCGTGCCGTTTTCCTCGACAAGGACGCCGGCGCGGGTGCCGATATAGCGCTTGCCGTCATGATGCTGAGCCGAGCCCCGTATTTCAGGCATCGTAATCGCAGGCGCGCTGGGCAGCAGGGCGCGCAGCGCCGACGGAGCCTGACTGGCTTTCAGCCCCAGCAAATCTTCATGGGCGAGAAGGACGGCCGTCAGAGAGACGACGAACACCGGCAGCGCAAGCCCAATGCTCCACCAGGCATGTGTGCCTCGCAATGTCGGTCGTGATTTCATCTCGGTTTGTCCTGTCTCGTGGTCCCTATAAGACCAAGCGGCAGGACGTTCCATATGAAACTGCTGGCGGCGGGGCCGAAGACACGAACCTTTGCAAAGCGCCGATAAAAAAGAGCCCGCGTGTTGCCGCGGGCTCTTTTTAATTGGAATACTTCGTGTGAAGCGGAGGATCGCCTCAGAACATCTTGAAGGCGTTGAAGACGCCGCGCAGATAGTTGAGCTGGTTGCCGCCGGTTTCGGTGGTCTGCGACACGAAGTCGAAGATCTTGCCGTCCTTGACGCCGTAATTCGCAAGTCGCGTCACCTTGCGGTCCTTGTCAAAATAGACGGCGACGACGCGCTGGTCGGTGACCTGATGCGGCTGGAAGGCGGCGCTGCGTTCGGCCTTCTGCGAGATGTAATAGAACACGTCGCCGCTGACGGTCGCGACGGTCGACGGCGTGCCGAGCACGATCAGCACCTGCTCCTGCGTCGCGCCGATCGGAATTTGCTCCAGCGCGCCTTCGGGCAGCACGTAGCCGCGCTGCAGCGTCTCGCCGAAGCTGCCGCAGCCGGCCAGCAAGACCGGCGCGGTCAAAGTCAGGCCGAGAGCGAGCGCGCGCGCAATCAGGCGCGGCGGGCGGCGAGCGGGCAGGCGGTTCGACCGGGCATTCATCATCAAATCGGCATCCTCGAAATCGGTATATCCAAAAAGGGCGTCCCGTGGGCGGGCCTCATTTGAGCCTTTGCATCCGGCGGCGCGTCCACTAAACCGGCAGCCATTCCGCGGCTCAAACGCCGCCGTCAGGCACCCAGGCTCATGATCTTTTCCCTGTTCCGCCGCAAGCCTCAGCGCGACACCATTTCGGCCCTGTATGGCATGATCGTGGCACAGGCGCGATTGCCGGTGTTCTATCGCGACTTTGCCGTCGCCGATACGGTTAACGGCCGTTTCGACCTGATCGTTCTGCATCTGGCCCTTGTCCTCGACCGCCTGACCGTCGACGGAAAGCTCGACAGCGCCGGGCAGGCGGTTTTCGACCGCTTTTGCGCCGACATGGACGACAACCTGCGCGAAATGGGTATCAGCGACCTCAAGGTGCCCAAGGAAATGAAGCGTATGGGGCAGGCCTTCTACGGCCGTTCCAGGGCCTATCTGGAAGCCCTGGACGACCGCGGGGCTCTGGTGTCGGCGCTGACCCGGAATATCTATGGCGGTGCGCCGGCGGCCTCTGAAGCCGCGCCGCGGCTGGCCGATTATGTCGTCGCCGCTGCTGCTGCGCTCAAGACGCAGGACCTCGCGGCTGTCGCTGTCGGCAACCTCCAGTTCCCCGATCCGGCGCGTGTGCCGGTGTCTGTCGGCTGACGCGGCTGGGCGAAAATCTGGTAAGAGTTCGATCATGAGCAGGAAAAGCGGCCCGCAGCGTGGGCCACAACAGACGGTTGCCGGTATCGCCGAGGTGGTGCCCTGGAGTGTGCCGGTCACCCTGGACCAGATCCCGGAGAGCGGGCTGCATCGCGAGATCGAAGCGCCGCAGCCAGCCCGCGACGCCATTGCCCGGCTCGCCGAACTCCGCGAGGTGCCTGCCGTCAGCGCCACTTTCGATCTCGCCAAGCGCGGCGGCAAGCTGGAGGTGAGCGGCCGTGTCCGCGCCAGGGTCGGGCAGACCTGCGTGGTGTCGCTGGAGCCGATGGAAACCGAGATCGATGAGGCCATCGACCTCACGTTCGCGCCGCCGGCCGCTGGCGCGGTCCTCGACGAGCACGGCGCCTCCGAGCCGCCACGCCCGGCCGGCGAGGACGCCCCGGAGCCGCTCATCGGCAATTCGATCGATCTCGGTGCCATCGCCGCCGAGTTCCTGATCCTTGCCATCGACCCCTATCCGCGCAAGGAAGGGGCGGAATTTGCGCCTCCTGCGGTCGAGGAGACCGGCAACAAACCCTTCGCCGCCCTGGCGGCGCTGCAGAAAAATCCGGGAAAGCGCAACAACTAAAACGGCTTGTCACGGTCGGCGCACTCGCTATGTTGCCCGGCGGCGCCCCGAGTCCGGACCTTTGCCGGGCGGCGCGCTCAACGCCATTCTGGCGGGCGCATGATCCCGATTGCTGGGGAGCCGTCTTGAAAGACATGATCATGCTCCCGACCGCCACTCCGTCCAGGCCGCCCGGGCCACCCATCGAGCCGTTTCATGCCCGATAAGATACGCATTGCGATTGACGCCATGGGTGGCGACCACGGCCCGTCCGTGGTTCTGCCGGGCGCCGCGCTCGCGCTGGAACGACACCCGGATATCGAATTCCGTCTGTTCGGCGACCAGGCGGTGGTTGCGCCGCTGCTCGACAGCCTGCCGAAGCTCAAGGAAAAATCGACCTTCATCCATACCGATGTGTCGATCCGCATGGACGACAAGCCGAGCCAGGCGCTGCGCTATGGCCGCGGCAAGTCGTCGATGTGGCTCGCTGTCGACGCCGTGAAGAAGGGCGAGGCCGACGTCGCGGTGTCGGCGGGCAATACCGGCGCGCTGATGGCGATGTCGTGGTTCAACCTTAAAATGATGGACGGTATCGACCGTCCCGCCATCGCCGGGCTGTGGCCGACGCTGAAGGGCGAGTCCGTTGTGCTCGACGTCGGCGCCTCGATCGGCGCCGACGAACATCACCTCATCAATCTTGCCGTCATGGGCAGCGCCATGGCGCGCGTACTGTTCGACATCGAGCGGCCGACCGTGGGCCTGCTCAATATCGGCGTCGAAGAGGTCAAGGGTCTCGAGCAGGTGAGGGAAGCCGGCCGTCTGCTCCGCGAAGGCGACTTCCCGCATTTCGATTATCAGGGCTTCGTCGAGGGTGACGACATCGGCAAGGGCACCGTCGACGTGGTCGTCACCGAAGGCTTCGCCGGCAATATCGCGCTCAAGGCCGCCGAGGGCACCGCCAAGCAGTTCGCGCAATATCTGCGCGCGGCCATGAGCCGGACCTGGCGTGCGCGTCTCGGCTATCTGCTGGCCAAGCCGGCTTTCTCGCTGCTGCGGGAAAAAATGGACCCGCGGAAGGCCAATGGCGGCGTCTTTTTGGGCCTCAACGGCGTTGTCATCAAGAGCCATGGCGGCGCCGACGCCGAGGGCTACGCCGCGGCCATCGACATGGGATACGACATGATCCGTTACGAGCTTCTCGCCAAGATCGGCCAGGACCTGGCCCGCGATCTCGAAACACGCGCAGCGGCGCAGGCCGCCAAGGCGGCGGCGGAGCCGGCGGCAAACGGGGCGACCTCGTGACAGTGAAGCGTTCCGTCATTCTCGGCTGCGGCAGCTATTTGCCGGCCCGCATCCTCTCCAACGACGAGTTGGCCAAGTCCGTCGACACGACCGACGAGTGGATCGTGCAGCGTACCGGCATCCGCGAGCGCCACATCGCGGCCGCCGGCGAACTGACCTCGGACCTCGCCACGCACGCGGCGCGCTCGGCGCTGGCGCATGCCCATGTCGAGGCCGATACCATCGACCTCATCATTCTGGCGACCGCCACCCCGGATCAGACCTTTCCGGCCACCGCCGTGACGGTCCAGAACAACCTCGGCATCTCTCAGGGCGTCGCCTTCGACCTGCAGGCTGTCTGCTCGGGTTTTGTCTTTGCGCTGTCGGTCGCCGACAGCATGCTGAAGGCCGGCGCTCACAAGCGGGCGCTGGTGATCGGCGCCGAAACCTTCTCCCGCATCCTGGACTGGAACGACCGCACCACATGCGTGCTGTTTGGCGACGGCGCCGGCGCCGTGGTCATGGAGCTTCAGGATCAGCCGGGTACCTCCGATGACCGGGGTCTGCTGACCACGCATCTGCGCTCGGACGGCAAGCACCGTTCCAAGCTTTACGTCGACGGCGGGCCGTCCTCGACCCAGACTGTCGGCCATCTGCGAATGGAAGGCCGGGAGGTCTTCAAGCACGCGGTGGCCATGATCACCGACGTGATCGAGGACGCCTTCGCCGCTACCGGCACCAGCGCCGCCGACATCGACTGGTTCGTGCCGCATCAGGCCAACAAGCGGATTATCGACGGCTCGGCGCATAAACTTGGCATATCTCCCGAAAAAGTTGTGCTGACGGTCGATCGCCACGGCAACACGTCGGCGGCTTCGATCCCGCTGGCGCTCGCCGACGCTGTGGCGGACCGCCGTATCAAACGCGGCAATCTGATCTTGCTCGAAGCCATGGGCGGCGGCTTCACGTGGGGTTCGGCGCTGCTACGCTGGTAGCCCGAAAGCAAGTACTTTCGTGGCGCGAGACGGGTTCAAATCGCCCGTTGACCGCCTTCGCTATAGCTAATATCTTTGATTATTCAGCGAGATATCTTCCCCAAAGGTTGGGTTGGGCTGGGGCGATGACTGGTAAAACTGTAACGAGAGCGGACCTGTGCGAGGCCGTCTACCAGAAGGTCGGCCTGTCGCGGACCGAGTCTGCGTCGCTGGTCGAGCTTGTGCTGAAGGAAATCACCGATTGCCTCGAGCGCGGTGAGACCGTGAAACTGTCGTCTTTCGGCAGTTTCGTGGTGCGCAAGAAGGGCCAGCGCATCGGCCGCAATCCGAAGACCGGCAAGGAAGTTCCAATTTCGCCGCGCCGCGTCATGGTGTTCAAGCCATCCGCGATCCTCAAGCAGCGGATTAACGGGCATAACGTCGCCGACGAAGCCGAACACGCATAACAATCTTCGTTCGACTGTTGTAAATTCCGCTCCATCGCAAATCACGCAGGTCAGACCGCTTTGGACGACAAGGCGCCGGGCGCATTCCGTACCATCAGTGAAGTGGCCGACGAGCTCGATCTGCCGCAACACGTCCTGCGCTTCTGGGAAAGCCGGTTCAACGAAATCAAGCCGATGAAGCGCGGCGGCGGTCGCCGGTACTATCGGCCTGACGACATCGACCTGCTGCGCGGCATTCGGCATCTGCTTTACGGCGAGGGCTACACCATTCGTGGTGTGCAACGCATCCTGCGCGAGCAGGGCGTCGATTTTGTCATGACGATCTGGCAGGAGGGCGCGCAGGCGGCCGCCGCGGATGTCGAGGATGAGGAAGACGTCGCGGAAGAGGCGCTGGACGCCGACGACGAAGAAGAAGGCGACGAGGAGGAAGAGACCGAGGAGTTGGAAGAGCCGCGGGGCCTTCGCGACCGTATCGGCTCGCTCATCGGTCGCGACCTCAACGAGCGGGACACCCGCGCGGATCGCACCGAGCCGCCTTTGCAGGATGCGCCGATGCCGCGCATCGATCCCGGCGAGCGGCTCGGTGGGGTATCGCGAACGACGCCTGAGACCTTTGCGCCGCCGCCGCGGCCGGCCCCTCAGCCTGCCGCGTCTGCGGGTCTCTCCGCCGAACAATCAGACCGGCTGCGCCAGGTGCTCGACGAGCTCAAGGAATGCCGCCAGTTGATTGACGCCAAGCTCGCGCCAGCGGAGCGATCCTAGGCACACGCAGCGAATTATCCTGCGCGGCTCAGACGGCCTGTCGCGATTGGCGACGGCGGACCCTCATGTTAGGCAAGGCCGCTTTCGATCAAAGGCCGACGCCAGGACGCAACTCATGACCGAACCCGATCCGCTGCTCGTTGAACATCCGACCGACGACATTGTCGTGCTGCGGCTCAACCGGCCGCAGGTGCGCAACGCGCTGAGCCTGCCGCTGCGCCAGCGCCTCGCCGAGGAGACCTTGCGCTACGGCGCCGACGCCAAGACCCGCGTCATTGTCATCACCGGCGACGACAAGTCGTTCGCGGCCGGCGCCGACATCGCCGAAATGGCCAAGGCCGGCCCGGTCGAGGTGATGGCGCGCAATGTGCAGCAATATTATCGGCCGATCGCGGAATGCCCCAAGCCGGTAATCGCCGCGGTCGAAGGCTTCGCGCTCGGTGGCGGTTTCGAACTGGCGCTGTGCGCCGATTTCATCGTCGCCGGCGAAACCGCGAAAGTTGGTTTGCCCGAAGTGAAGCTCGGCATTCTTGCCGGCGGTGGTGGCACGCAGAAGCTGGTGCGCCTCGTCGGCAAGCAGCGCGCGCTGATGTTGCTGATGACGGGGCGTTTCCTGTCGGCGGCGGAGGCTTTCGCGATGGGCGCGGTCGCCGATGTCGCGCCGGCCGGACAGGCGCTTTCGCGCGCGCTCGACCTCGCGCGGGAGATCGCGGCGATGCCGCCCATCTCGGTTCAGCAGATCAAGGAAATCGTCAATGCCGGCGTCAACGCGCCGCTGGAGACAGCGCTGATGCTGGAGCGCAAGGCGTTTCAGTTGCAGTTCGCGACGCAGGACCAGAAGGAGGGTATGGCGGCCTTCCTCGAGAAGCGCAAGCCGACCTATGAAGGCAAATAAGCATCCATGCCATTCGATCTGACCAAACCCGATCTTGTCGTCGCCGTTTTCGGCGCCGGCACCATGGGCCGCGGCATTGCGCAGGTCTGCGCGCAGGCCGGTATCGAAACGCTGCTCTATGATGCACGCGCCGGTGCGGTGGACGAAGCCATCGCGGCTGTCGGCAAGGGGCTCGACGGCCAGGTCGCCAAAGTCCGCATGACGGCCGATGCCAAAGCGGCGGTGATGAGCAAGCTCAAGCCGATGGCCAAGCTCGAGGATGCCAAAGGGGCAGGGCTCGTCATTGAAGCCATCGTCGAGGATCTCGCCGTCAAGCGCGATCTGTTCACCAAGCTGGAAGCGATCGTTGCGCCTGATGCCGTGCTGGCGACCAACACCTCGTCGCTGTCGGTGACCGAAATCGCCGCCGGTTGCTCGCGGCCGGAGCGCGTCGGCGGTTTGCATTTCTTCAATCCGCCGCCGGTGATGAAACTGGTCGAGGTCATCGCGGGCCTGCGCAGCGATCCGTCGCTCGCCGATGCACTCGTCGCTTTGACCAAGCGCATTGCGAAGACGCCTATCGTCGCCACCGACACGCCGGGCTTCGTCGTCAATCATGCCGGCCGCGCTTACGGCCCCGAAGCGCTGCGCATCGTTGCGCAGGGCATCGCCAACCCGCGCGAGGTCGACGAACTGATGAAGGAAGCGGCCGGCTTCCGCATGGGCCCGTTCGAACTGCTCGATCTGATCGGCGGCGACGTCACCCATGCGGTGATGGAGAGCATGTACGGCCGCTATTACCAGGAACCGATGTACCAGCCGTCGGCCTTGCTGGCGACGCGCGTTGCCGGCGGATTGCTCGGTCGCAAGAGCGGCATTGGCTTTTACGATTACAAGAACGCCGACGCGGTGAGCCCGCCGACGATCAAGGTCTCGAAGCAGCCCGCGCCGACAGCGTTGTGGATTGCCGACGAGGATGGCGGCCGCGAACTGGCGACGGCGCTGGAAGCCGCGGGCATCAAGACGAACGTCGGTGGTACGCCTGCGAAGGACGCGCTCTGCTTTGTCACGCCACTCGGCGAGGACTGCACTGGCGCCGCCTTGCGCCTGAAGCTCGATCCTGCGCGCACGGTGGCGGTCGACATGCTTGGCCGTTTCAGCAAGCGCTACACGGTGATGAAGAATCCGCTGACCAGCGCGGATGCGCTGGGAAGTGCGGCCGCCGCGCTTGGTGCCACCGGCGCGCCGGTCACGGCGATCAACGACTCCACGGGCTTCGTCACGCAGCGCCTGCTGGCCATGATCGTCAATATCGGCACGCGGATCGCTGAACTGCGCGTCGCCGCGCCGGGCGATATCGACACCGCCGTGGAGCTTGGCCTCAACTATCCGAAGGGGCCGCTGGCGCTCGGCGACCTGCTCGGGCCTGAGCGTGTGCTGGGGGTGCTCGACGGCATGTTCGCTACGACGCACGATCCGAAATACCGGGCCACAACCTGGTTGCGCCGCCGCGCCGCGCTTGGCGTGTCGCTCAGGACGCTGGACTAAGTTTCGATCTAGGTCTCTGATTTCGCTAGGGAAAGGCTCCTGTTGTAAGTAGACATGGGCCACGGTGTCGTTTCTCGTTGACACATACCAACTAGTCGGTATTGTTGCGTGTCCACGAAAAGGATGCCGTGCCATGGTCAGAACCGCGACGTCTGATGCTCGAACGAAGCTGCTTGAAGCTGCTCTGGGCGTAATCCGTACCAAGGGCTACTCGGCCACCACCGTCGACGAACTGTGCGCCACTGCCGGTGTAACCAAGGGCGCGTTCTTCCATCACTTCAAGAGCAAGGAGGCGCTCGGTGTCGCCGTGGCCGAGCACTGGTCCGAGCAGACCGGCGCGTTGTTTGCCACCGCGGCGTATCACGGGCTGTACAAGCCGTTCGATCGCGTCATCGGCTATCTCGCCTTCCGCAAGGCGCTTCTGCAGGGCCGCGTTCCGGAATTTACCTGCCTCGTCGGCACTATGGTGCAAGAGACCTACGAGACTGCGCCGGCCATTCGCGACGCATGCGATCGCAGCATCAGCGGCCACGCGGCGACTCTCGAAGCCGATATCGAAGCGGCCATGCGCGAGCGCAACATGACGACGGCATGGAACGCGAAATCGCTGGCGCTGCACACGCAGGCGGTTCTGCAGGGCGCCTTCATTCTTGCCAAAGCCAAGGGCGGGGCGGAAATCGCCGCCGACAGCATCGATCATCTCATACGTTATCTGCGTCTTCTGTTCGGCGCAGACAGCACTCAACGATCATAAGCAGCAGGGACGGAAACAGCATGCCCAGTACTATCAAGCTTCATCGCGTCATCGCCGCCAAGCCGGAAAAAGTTTACCGCGCGTTCCTCGAGCCTGACGCCGTGGCGAGTTGGCTGCCGCCTTACGGCTATCTCTGCACAGTTCACGAGCTGGACGCGAAGGTCGGCGGCAAACACAAAATGTCTTTCCGCAACTTCACCACGGGCGGTAGCCACGGATTCGGCGGAACCTATGTCGAGCTCGTACCCGGGCGGAAGCTCGTTTACACCGATCGTTTCGACGATCCCAACCTGCCGGGCGAACTGCGTGTCACGGTGACTTTGAAGGCGGTGTCGGTCGGCACCGAAGTCAACATCGTGCAGGAAGGCGTGCCGGACGTGATCCCGGCCGAGGCCTGCTACCTCGGCTGGCAGGACTCGCTGAGCAAGCTCACTGCGCTTGTCGCGCCCGAGATCAATCAGTAGCCGTCACTCGCTCCAGCGATTGGGTATGTTCATGGTTGCCACCATTACAGCATTCGAACGGTCACCCGATCGCGGCAAGGGCTTGGCGCGCGACATGCGCGTGCGCTGGGCGCTGGAGGAGGCCGAGCGGCCTTACGAGGTGCGGCTCGTTTCCTTCGAGGCGATGAAACAGCCGGCACACCGGGCATTGCAGCCGTTCGGCCAGATACCAAGCTATGAGGAGGGCGATCTCGTCCTGTTCGAGTCCGGAGCCATCGTACTGCATATCGCAGAGCGTCACGGACGTCTGTTGCCGGGCGATGCGAATGCACGAGCACGGGGGATCGCCTGGATGTTCGCCGCGCTCAACACGGTGGAGCCGCCGATCTTCGAACGCACGCTATTGATGATCGTGGATCGGGACAGGCCGTGGTACGCCGAGCGCCTAAGTGCGCTCGAGGCCGGCATTCGTGTCCGCCTTGGCGATTTGTCTCGCCGTCTCAGCCGGTCTGAATGGCTTGATGGCGAATTCAGCGCCGGTGATCTCTTGATGATCTCCGTGCTTCTCCGGCTGAAGGGCTCGGAGCTCCTGGACGAATATCCGAACCTCGCTGCCTATGTCGCGCGCGGTGAAGCGCGCGCGGCCTACCGGCGCGCTTTCGCGGACCAGTTCGCGGTCTTCGAAGCGGCGCAGGCGCGGCCGGTTTAAAGCCCGATGCGCGCGACGCTCAAACCGGCTAGGGTCGGCGTATCAGCCGTCAGGGAGAGCCGGGATCATGAGCAAGCCGAAGCCGATCGAATATGCAGATGCCTCGCCGGAGGTGCGCGCCGTGTTCGATGACATCAAAAACTCGCGCAATGTCCCCGACGTCAACAATTTCTGGAAATATCTTGCCAACGATCCGAAGACGCTCAAGCGCACCTGGGAGAGCGTCAGGGAAGTGATGACGCCCGGCGCGCTCGATCCGCTGGTCAAGGAGATGATCTATGTCGCCGTCAGCGTGACCAATGGCTGCGGCTATTGCATCGCCAGCCACAGCGCTGCTGCGACCAAGGCCGGCATGACGCCTGAAATGTTCGGCGAACTCATGGCCGTTGTCGGCATGGCCAACGAGACCAACAGGCTCGTCAACGGCTACCGCGTGCCGATCGACGCGGCATTCGAGAAGTAGGCTGGCGCTTCAAGCCAGCCCGCAGATCGTTGCCGCCAGCGCTTGCGTGCGCGGCAGCAGGGTGTCGAGTTGAAGGAACTCGTCGTCCGTGTGCGCCTTGCCGCCAACCGGCCCGAGCCCGCACAAGGTCGGCACGCCGAGCGCGGCGGTGAAGCCGGAATCGGCGCAGCCGCCGGTGTACTCGCCGGCCACGGCAAAGCCGATCTTCGCCGCGGCCTGCTGATACTGCGCCAGCAGCGCCTGCGAATGCTTCTCCTCAAGCGGCAAAAACAGCGCCTTGGTGACGATCTCGCCGTTGGTGCCGGGCACGTCTTCGGTTTTTACAATGCCGTCGATGATGTTCATCAGCCTGGCGCGCTGCTCCAGCGTCTTGAAGCGCAGGTCGAGTTCAGCCTCGGCCCAGGGGGCAACCGTGTTGTGGGTGTTGCCGCCCTTGATGACGCCGACATTGGTGGTGATGCCGGCGCCGTAATCGGTGAGGGCATGGAGGCGCACGGTCTTGCGCGCCAGAGCTTCGATGGCGCTGGCGCCCGCTTCGTGGTTGACGCCGGAATGCGCGGCGCGACCCTTGATGCGGATGAGGAAGCTGGCGCCGCCCTTGCGGCCGGTCACGACATTGCCGCTGACCCGCCCCGGCTCGGTGTTGAACACGGCGCGGGCGCCGGCCGCCGCGGCCTCGATCTCCGCCCGGCCGGTCGGCGAGCCGATCTCCTCGTCCGAGGTGAACAGGGCGACGACCGGGAAGGGCAGGCCGCCGGCAGCATGAATGGCGCGCAGCGCGAAGATGTTTGCGACAAGGCCGCCTTTCATGTCGGCAACGCCCGGCCCGAAGGCGAGGTTGCCATCGCGCGAGTAGCCGCGCGTCGCCACCGTGCCCTTGGCGAAAACAGTGTCGCGATGCCCGAGCATCAGAGCATGCTGGTTCTGCCCGTGTCCCGGCACCTCGGCCCGGAAGACGTCGCCGAAGCCGTCCTTGGCGATGCGCGTGACGGCAATGCCGTCGCTGCCGAGAACCTCGGCAATGGCGTCGCCAACGGCATCGGTGCCGGCCTTGTCGAAGCTGTTGGAGTCGATATCGACGAGGCGCTTCAGCAGCGCTTCCATTTCGCCGGCGCGCGGCGCCAGCCAGGCCAGCACCTTGTCGATGACGTCGCGATCCATCACGGGAACGTTCGTCACTTGCGGCGTTCCGTGAGAATGCGGCCGCCGTCTTCGCCGAGGTCGTAGAACAACCCGGCCATGATCTGCAGCGCCTCGCGGGCCACCGAGCCGAGCAGGTGCTCGTCCGGCGCATGCTGCGAGCACGACGGATAGGAGTGCGGCACCCAGACCGTCGGCATGCCGAGAATGTCGGCGAACACGTCATTGGGCAGCGAGCCGCCGAGGTTCGGCAGCAGCGCCGGCTTCTTGTTGGTGGTTTTCGCCATCGAGGCGAGCGCCCATGTCACCCACGGGTCGGTCGGATCGAGACGGGTCGCGGTGAAGGTCTCCATGCGGGCGGGCCGCACCGCGACGCGCTGCAGGCCATGCGCATCGAGATGCGCGCGCACCGCCGGCAGGATGGCATCGACATCGCTGCCGACGACGAAACGCAATTGCATCGTCGCCTTGGCCGAGGGCGGAATGGCGTTGACCGGCGCCTCCGGCGTGCCGGTCTTGAAGGCCAGTACTTCGAGCGTATTCCAGCCGAAGATGCGCTCTTCGGTGGTGAGGCCGGGCTCGCCCCAGTCGGGATCGACTTCGGGATCGTTCGGCTCCTGACCGATCTTCACGTCGGCCAGAGCGTCACGTACGGCTTGCGGAAGGCTCGACGGCTTGAGCGCATCGACCAGTATGCGCCCCTTGGAATCGACCAGGGTCGCGATGGCATTGGCGAGCAGGGTGCCGGCATTGGCGAGGCCGCCGCCCCAGTTGCCGGAGTGATGGCCGCCTTCGCGCAGGTCGACCGACAGTTCGAAATTCATGGCGCCGCGCGAGCCGAGGAAAATCGTCGGGCGCTGCGCCGACAGCCGAGGCCCGTCCGAGCCGATCAACACGTCGGCTGAAAGCGCGTCCCGCTCGGCGGCCGCGAGCGTGCGCAAGCCGGGGGAGCCGGCTTCCTCGCCCATCTCGATCAGCAGCTTGCAATTGAAGCCGAGCTTGCCGCCGCGCGTCGCCATCACCTGCTCGAGCGCGGCGATGTTGATGCTGTGCTGGCCCTTGTTGTCGGCGGTGCCGCGGCCGTACCAGCGGTCGCCCTCGACGGTAATCTTCCAGGGATCGAGGCCAGGACGCCAGCTCGATGCATGGCCGAATACGACGTCGCCGTGGCCGTAAGTGAGGACGGTCGGCAGCTTGTCGCCCTCATGGCGTTCGGCGATCAGGAACGGGCCATAGCCGGGCGCGGGGTTTTCGACGATGCGGCAGCTGAAGCCGAGCTTTTCGACGGCGGGGACGATGTCGTCGGTGAGATAGGCGCGCAGCACATCGAGCTTGTCGCCGCCTTGGCTCTCGGTGGGGATGGCGACGCGGCGGGACAGGACCTCCTTGAAGGTGCCGTTGTCGTAATAGGCCGCAGCGCGGGCGATGGCGTCCAGGCGGGTCATTGTGAAGCTAAGGCCTCTTCTTGCAGCAGATGACAGGTCGCCCAGCCGTCGGGCAGGGCCGTCACAGGGGGCGGTTGGGTCGCACAGATGTCCATCGCGCTTGGACAGCGCGGCTGGAACGGGCAGCCGTTTTGAACGGCCATCGGATTGGCATTCATGATGCCGAGATGGGTGTCGGGCACGCCGAGATCGGGGTCCGGCGTGAGCACCGAGTCCAGCAGGCCGCGCGTGTAAGGATGACGCGGGGTGGCGAACAGGCCGGCGCGCGTGCGTTCCTCGACGATGCGGCCGAGATACATCACGGCGACGCGATCGGCGAGATGCTCGACGACCGCGAGATTGTGGCTGATGAAGAAATAGGTGAGGCCGAGGTCGCGCTTGAGCTCCAGCAGCAGATTGAGGATCTGCGCCTGCACCGAGACGTCGAGCGCCGAGGTTGGCTCGTCGCAGATCACGACTTCCGGCCGCATCACCAGCGCGCGGGCAATGGCGACGCGCTGGCGCTGGCCGCCGGACAACTGGCCGGGATAGGCATCGAGCAGCCGCGCCGGCAGGCCGACCATATCGAGCATCTCGCGCACCTTGGTGCGGCGCGAGGCGCCGTCCCCGATGCGGTGCACCACCAGCGGCAGGGCGATGAGCTGCTCGATCGACTTGCGCGGATTGAGCGAGGAATAGGGGTCCTGGAAGATCGGCTGGATGCGCCGCACCACCGCGATACGGTTGCCGGCATTGATCGGCGCGCCGTCGATGAGGATCTCACCGGACGACGGCGGCAACAGGCCGAGCAGCATCTTGGCGAGAGTCGATTTGCCGGAGCCGCTTTCGCCGACCAGCGCGTAGACCTCGCCGCGCCGGACCTGCAGCGACACATCGGCAACCGCGGTCAGCGTCGCCTTGCCCTTGAACGCGCCTTGCGACACCTCGAAGCGGCGCCAGACATTCTTCAGTTCGAGCGCGATGTCGGTCATGCCACCGCCTTCCGCGCTTCGGCCCGGATGCAGCGCACGTCGTGGCCGGCGTCGATCGGGACGTAACGCATTGGCCCGGCGCATTCGGGCGCGGCGAAATCGCAGCGGTCCCGGAAGGCGCAGCCCTCAAGGCGGCCGATCAGGTTCGGCAACTGGCCGCGAATGGCGCCGAGCGGCGTGCCCGGCGCGGTGCGTCCCGGAACCGGAATACAATTGAGAAGCCCGCGCGTATAGGGATGCGACGGCGCCTTGAACACGGCGCGCGCCGGGCCGCGCTCGACAATGGCGCCGGCATACATGACCGCGACCTTGTCGGCGACGCGGGCGACGACGCCGAGATCGTGGGTCACGAGGATCATCGCCATGCCGAACTCTTTCTTGAGGTCGTGCAGGAGCCGCAGGATCTGCGCCTGGATGGTGACGTCGAGCGCGGTGGTCGGCTCGTCGGCGATGATCAGGTCGGGCTTGCACATCAGCGCCATGGCGATCATGACGCGCTGGCGCAGGCCGCCCGACAATTGATGCGGATATTGCAGCAGCCGCCGCTCGGCGCCGGCGATGCCGACGCGCTCAAGCAGTTCGATGGCGCGGGCGCGCGCTTTCTCGGCGCTGACGTCTTCGTGGCAGCGCAGCGCTTCCATCAACTGGTTGCCGATGGTGTAGGCCGGGTTGAGCGAAGTCATCGGCTCCTGGAAGATCATGGCCATGCGGCTGCCGCGCAATTTGCGCATCTCCGGCTCGCGCATGGACAGCAGGTCGGTGCCGTCGAAGGTGAGCCGTGCCGCGCGGCGCTTCGCCACCCGCGGCAGCAGGTCCATGATGGCCAGCGAGGTGAGCGACTTGCCGGAGCCACTCTCACCGACAATGGCGAGGGTCTCGCCGCGATCGACCGAAAACGACAGTTCGCTCACGGCATGCAGCACGCCGCTTGCCGTCGGGATATCGATGACCAGGTCCTGAACCTCGAGCAGCGCCATGATCAGGTCCGGTTCTCAGGCGCGGTCACGTCGCGCAGACCGTCGCCGACGAGATTGATCGCCAGAACGAGGCAGATGAGGGCGGTGGCCGGCACGCCGATCACCCACGGGCTGAAGAACATGTACTGCTTGCCTTCGGAAATCATCAGGCCCCAGGACGGCAGCGGCGGCTGTACACCAAGGCCGAGGAAAGACAGCGCGGCTTCGAGCAAAATCGCATGGGCCACTTCCAGCGTCGCGACTACGATCAGCGCGTTGAGAATGTTCGGCAGGATTTCCATGAACAGGATGCGCGGGGTCGAGCAGCCGATGGCCTGCGCGGCAGCAACATAGTCGGTGCGGACGATCTGTTGCGTCGCCGAGCGCGTGACGACGGCAAACCGATCCCACAGCAGCAGGCCGAGCACGATGATGACCCCTTCCAGCGAGCCGCCGACCAGCGCCGCCGAAGCGAGTGCGACCAGCACCACCGGCAGCGCGAGGCGCGTGGTGATGACATAGCTCAGGATCGCATCGACGCGGCCGCCGAAATAGCCGGCGCAGATGCCGAGCACGGTGCCGATGACGCCGGAGATCGCGACCGTGAGCAGGCCGATGAGCAACGAAATCTGCGCGCCGTAGAGCAGGCGGCTGAGATAATCGCGGCCAAGCTTGTCGGTGCCGAGGATGTGCTCCCAGGTGCCCTTCGGGTGCCAGATCGGCGGGATCAGGCGCTGCGCCAGGTTTTGGGCATAGGGATCGTGCGGCGCGATCAGCGGCGCCGCCAATGCGGCGATGACGATCACCAGAAGCACGCTGGCGCCGATCAGCAGTCCGCCATGGCGGCGCGCACGGCGCAGGAAAGCGGAAAACGGCGAGCGGCGCGCCGGCGCCACATCGAAACGGGCGGGTTCGGTCGCGGGGTCGAGGCTGGGGGCGATGTTGCTCATGCCAGCCGGATCCGCGGATCAAGGAACGCGTTGAGGACGTCGGCCAGGAAAGTGAGGCCGACATAGATGGTCGCGAGAATGAGCACGACCGCCTGCACCACCGGGAAGTCATTGCGGGCAATGGCCTCCCAGGCGAGATAGCCGAGGCCGTGCATCGAGAACACGGCTTCGATGACGATCGAACCGCCCAGCATGAAGCCGAACTGAACGGCGGCCAGCGCCACGACCGGAATGATGGCGTTTCGCAGCGCATGCTTGAAGATGACGACGCCGGGCGAGAGGCCCTTCGCGCGCGCGGTGCGGATGTAGTCGGCGGACAGCACTTCGAGCATGCCGTTGCGCGACAGCCGCATCACGGCGGGCACGGCGTACCAGCCGAGCGCGAGCGACGGCAGGATGTAGTGCTTCCAGGTCGAGGCGCCGGACACCGGCAGCCAGCGCAAGGTCACCGAGAACAGGATGATGAGGCCGAGGCCGAGACAGAAGGTCGGGATGGCCTGGCCGATGACGGAGAAGGACAGCGCCAGCCGGTCGATGATGGTGCCGTTATAGACCGCGGCCAGCACGCCGAGCGGCACGGCGATGAGGAGCGACAGGCACAGCGAGATGGCGCCGAGCGTCAACGTCACGGGAATACGCGACGCGATCAGCGAGACCACGCTGCTGCGGAAATAGAACGAGTCGCCGAAGTCGAACCGCACGGCTTTCCACAGCCATTCCAGATACTGGACGACGAGCGGGCGATCGAGACCGAATTGCTGGCGGATCGCCTCGACCTGCGCCGGCGTCGCCTCCGGCCCGGCGATCGAGATGGCGATGTCGCCGGACAAATGCAGGAGGAAGAACGCGACGATCGACACCGTGATGGCGACGGAGATCGCGACGACCAGACGCTGCAAGGTGTAATGGAGCATGGGACCCGCCGGCGTGAGGGATTGCGCGGCGCTCCCGTGAAAGAGCGCCGCGCAAGCTTCGTTACTTCCAGCGTGCCGCGTAGAAGCGCGGCAGTTCGTCCGGCTGAGCCGTGAAGGACAGCTCGCTGGTGTAGGCGTAGTTCGCCGGATAGGAGAACAGCGGGAACAGGTAGGACTTCTCCGCGATGGTCTTGAGCGCCGACTGATAGAGCTTGAGGCGCTTGTCGACATCGACCGAGGTGTCGGCATCGTTGAGCACCGCGCCGACTTCCTTGTCGCCGGTCATGTCATCGGCCGAACCCTTGAAGTACACACCGGTGAAGGCGGACGCGTCGAGCACCGAGAACGAGCCCCAGGTCTGGAAGGCGATCGGCGCCTTGCCTTCGCGGATCAGGGTGCGCATCGCCGCGTATTTCAGGTAGTTCAGGTTGGCCTTGATGCCGACGGCGGCAAGATAGCCGATGACGGCTTCGGCATATTCGCGCTCACGGTAGGCCACGATCTCGGTGGTGAAGCCGTTCGGATAGCCGGCTTCCGCCAGCAGCTTCTTGGCCTTGGCGGGATCGTAGGCATAGGTCGGCACGTCCTTGTCGGTGCAGCCGAACTGATCGATGAAGCAGGCCGAGTTCATGATGCGGGCGCCGCCGCCGACCAGATTGTCGAGCATGGCCTTGCGGTCGATCGCATAGGCGATGGCCTGGCGGACGCGCTGATCCTTGAACGGCGTCGATTTTTCCGAGCGGCCGAGCGTGTCGAACTGCAGGAAGCCGACGCGCATCGTTTCGGCCGACAGTACCGAGATATTCGGCGCGGTCTTGAGCTGCACGGCCTGATCCTGCGGCACGCGCCAGATCCAGTCGACGCCGCCGGTCATCAGTTCGGCCATGCGGGTTTCGGCATCGGGGATGACGCGGAACACAAGCTTGCCGATCGAGGGCTGGCCCTGCGGGCTGCCCTTCCAGTAATTGGCGTTCTTCTCCATGTTGACGCCCTTGCCGGGGTCGACCTTGGTGACGCGATAGGGGCCCGAGCCGATCGGCGCCTTGGAGAAACCGGTGAGGCCGACCGATTTGAAATACTTCTCGGGATAGATCGGCACCGGACCGGCGAGATATTCGATCGCGGCCGGGAACGGGCCGACGAGATGGATGCGGACCTGATCCTCGCCGGTCTTCTCGGCGCTCTTGATCCAGTCGGTGTTCTGTTTGGTGACGACCTTGGCCTCGGCGCTGACGACATAGTTCAGCGTGAAGACGACGTCGTCGGCGGTGAGCGGATCGCCGTTGTGGAAGACGACGCCCTTGCGGATGGTCAGGTCGAGCGTGGTCGGATCGACCCAGGTCCACTTGGTGGCGAGCTGCGGTTCGTACTTGCCGGTGTCGGGATTGCGATAGACCAAAGTGTCGAAGACGTGGCGGGCGATGATGACGCCTTCGCGCAGATTGTTGTGATAGGGGCTGACGTTTTCCGGCTCGGAGTCGGAGGCGTAGACCAGCGTATCGTTGGCCTTGTTGGCGTAAGCGCTGGTAGCGGCCGCGCCAACGGCAAGCGCGATCGCGCCCATCAGAACAAGACGTGCCTTCATATGCCCCTCACATTTGCGGCGCTTCGTGCGCCTTCGGTTGATATTATATTGTAATACGCCGAATTATATTATAATCACGGTACAAGGCTTTGCGGCGCTGTCAAGAAAGCGTCGCGCGATCGCGCGCATCAATTGCGGGCACAGTGCTACGGCGAAAGACTGCAACTTGAGCAAGCGCGCGCAGGATACGTTGTTTGTTGGATCGCTCGACAAGGGCATGCGCGTTCTGAGCGCATTCGATCACAACCATCCGTCGCTGGGTCTGACCGAGCTTGCCGAGCGCACCGGCCTCGAGAAAAGCGCGGCGCAGCGCCTGAGCAACACGCTGCACAAGATCGGATATCTCGACAAGGATCCGGAGACGCGCCGCTTCCGTCCCTCGCTCAAGTATCTCGAACTCGCCAATGCCTACTGGTGGGCGGACCCGCTTGTGCAGCTGGCGATGCCGAAACTCATCGAACTCGGCCAGCATGTTCAGGAGCGCGTCAACCTTGCGCGGCTCGACGGCGGCGAGATCGTCTATGTCATTCGCATCCCGACGCAATTGACGCGGTTCGAGGCGATGATCGCCGGCCGCCGCCTGCCGGCGCTGACCACCTCGAGCGGCCGCTGCATGATCGCGCGCTTGCCGGCGGCCGAACGCCGGAAGGCCGTCAAGACCTGGCCGCTGGTGGCGATGACGTCCAAGACGACCATGGACCGGGCGAAGATCGCCGCGTCGGTCGAGGAAGCGGTCGCCGCCGGCTATTCCGTGACGGTCAGCGAGAACATGCTGAACGAGACTGCGCTCGCCGCGCCGATCCTCGATCACGACAGCCGCCCCATCGCCGCCGTGCAATGCTCGGTGTCGAGCCTGAAGTGGAGCGTCGACAAGGTGCGCCGTGAGATCGCGCCGCGCCTTATCGAAGTGGCGAATTCCTTCAACCCGACGAAGATGCGCTGACGCCCACCTGTCGTCGTTTTCCCACCCGGAGCCTGCCGATTTGTGCCGGGTGCGCACGGCCAATCAGCCGTTGCGATAGGTGTAGCTGTAGCCGTTGAGCGCCGGCGCGCCGCCCAGATGCGCGTAGAGCACCTTGGAGCCGGCCGGGAAGTACCCCTTTTTCACGAGGTCGATCATGCCCTGCATGGATTTGCCCTCATAGACCGGGTCGGTGATCATCGCTTCGGTGCGCGCGGCAAAGCGGATGGCTTCGTTGGTCTCGTGGCTCGGCACGCCGTAGGCCGGATAGGCGTAATCGTTGAGAATGACGATCTCGTCGTCGCGCACCTTGCGGCCGAGTTCGACCAGTTCGGCGGTGTTGTCGACGATCTCGCGCACCTGGTCGCGGGTCTGCTGCGGCGTGCCGGAAGCGTCGATGCCGATGACGCGGTCGGCGCGGCCGTCGGCGGCGAAGCCGACGATCATGCCGCCTTGCGTCGAGCCGGTGACGACGCAAACGATGATGTAATCGAACTTGATGCCCATCTGCGCTTCCTGGGCGCGCACTTCTTCAGCGAAGCCGACATAGCCGAGGCCGCCATATTTATGCACCGAGGCGCCGGCCGGAATGCCGTAGGGCTTGCCGCCGGCGTCCTTGACCGACTGGATGGCATCTTCCCAGCTCTTGCGGATGCCGATGTCGAAGCCGTCGGGAACGATGCGGCTGTCGGCGCCCATCAGGCGGGTCAGAAGAATGTTGCCGACGCGGTCATAGACGGCGTCCTCGTGCGGCACCCAGCTTTCCTGCACGACGACGCATTTCATGCCGATCTTGGCGGCGGTCGCGGCGACCATGCGGGTGTGGTTCGATTGCACGCCGCCGATCGACACCAGCGTGTCGGCGTTCGACGCGATGGCGTCCGGCACGATGTATTCGAGCTTGCGGAGCTTGTTACCGCCGAAGGCGAGGCCGGAGTTGCAGTCGTCGCGCTTGGCGTAGATCTCGACCTTGCCGCCGAGCGCTTCGGTCATCCGGGGCAGGTGCTCGATGGGAGTCGGGCCAAAGGTCAGCGGGTAGCGTTCGAACTTGTCGAGCCTGAGCATCGATCGTCTCCGGGGCGAAAGGGAGGATTTCGACGGAAACTGTAGCCGAACGCGTCCGGAAGGTGCTTCCTAACTGAGGCCAAGATTGTTATGAAAAACTCAAATTTGGATGTAGTTTTCTGTTCGAACATTCACAAATGGCGTCGAAAATGGTAGAATCGTCCATTTCAGTTGAGCTGGACCGGATCGACCGGCGGATTCTCAAGCGACTTCAGGCAGACGGCCGCACGAGCAACGCCGACCTCGCCAAAGCCCTCAATATCAGCCCCGCCACGTGCCATCGGCGCACCCAGCGGCTGTTGGATGAAGGCTATATCCGATCCGTACGCGCCGAGGTGGCGCCGCGTCATGTCGAGCGAGGCACCTTGGTGATCGTCGGCGTGGTGCTGGACCGCTCGACGCCGGACAGCTTCGCTGCGTTCGAAGCGGCCATTACCAAAATGCCGGTCGTGCTCGACTGCCACCTTGTCGCCGGCGACTTCGACTTCTTCCTGAAAATCCGCGTGCGCGATATCGACGACTTCAACCGGCTGCATGGCGAGCAATTGATCGGTTTGCCGGGCGTGCGACAGACCCGGACCTTCTTCGTCATGAAAGAGGTGGTCGATAACCGGCCGCTCGATTTCTAGGGGCCGGCCTCCCGGCGGGCCAATACCATTGCAGGACCACGATAAAGTGCCGGACAGCGGTTGCGCGGGCTGTGGGGCCTGCCTATAGTCCGCGCCGTTCCGGTCGGGGCGTGGCGCAGCCCGGTTAGCGCACTAGTCTGGGAGACTAGGGGTCGTGAGTTCAAATCTCGCCGCCCCGACCATTTTAAGCAACAAATTCAACGAATTACGCTAGGCGCCGCTGTGTCCGCCGTGGCGCCTGCACGCGTCGCCGCCGCCAGGCCCCAGATCAGGCCCAGCACCAGGAAAAAGGTGCGCCAGTGGTCGGTGTCGATGATGAAGCCTTCGAGCACCAGGCCGAACCAGGTTCCAGCGGTGGCGATCGCGTAGCCCTGCCAGGGCGTGCGCTTGATGGCGTTGGCGAAGGCGATCCACGTGGTCGACAGCACCAGCAGCACATAGGCGAAGCCGCCGCCCCAGCCATAGACCAGGAAGGACTGCAGATAGACGTTGTGCTGTTGCAGGCCGAATACCCGCGAGAACTCGAACGGACCCATGCCGTTCGGGAATTCGAGCACCGAGCCAATGGCAAGTTGCTGCAGTACGAAGCGGCCGCCGGTCCCGACGTCATAGCTTTGAATGAGTTGGGCCCGCTGGGTGAACATGCTGCCCAGCGACGTCATGGTCAGCAAAAGCACGAGCAGCACGGCAAGGGCCGCCAGGCCGGCAATGCTCAGCCCAAGAATTCGCAGGCGAATTCTTGGCGTCGGTGCGGTGAGGAAGTTGAGGATGATCGTGACGGCAAGCCCGACGGCGAAGACGAACCATGAGCCGCGTGAGAAGCCGAGCAGCAGGCCGAACATAATGACGCCGGCGGTACCGAGACCGATGATGTCGATGCGCTTGACCAGCATCCGTTGCAGCAGGAAGAGCAGCGGCAGGATCAGGAACGGGCCATAGACGTTCGGATCCTTGAACATGCCCATGGCGCGGTCGTACAGCGTGAACATCCCGGCGCCGGGAAACAGATGGAAGTAGCCGGCGATGCCGCAAATCGCCGAAATGACGGCGGCCAGCACATAGGCGATCTCGAGCGAGGCCATGCGCGGCATGGTCCTGTCGGCAACGACCAGTGCGAAGATCATCGCCGCAATGGCGAGATAGACTGAGGTCGCTGCGTACTGCACCGTTTCCTTCTGGTCGGGCACGTTGAACAGGGTCAGCAGGCCGAAGAAGTTCCAGATCACCAGCAGCGTGAACGGCAGGATAAAGATGCGGTGAAAGCGCACGCCGGCGGCCAGTGCGACGATGGCTAGCACCCCCATCAGCGCGTCATGCGGCGACGGCTCGATGAAGGCGACGCAACTGGAAAGCACAGCCGCGAACAGGACGGTCAGCAGCAGACGTTCGCGAAATGGCGCCTTCGTCCGTGGTGCCGCATAAGAAGGCACCCACGTCGGCGCGGGAATGGCTCCCGGCGCGAAGCCACGCGGCGCCATATCGCCGGCGGTGATCAATAGGCGTTCTCGGTCTTGAGCAGCGAGGTCGGCGTGCGCACGAGGATGGACAGATCGAGCAGCAGTGACCAGTTCTCGATATAGTAGAGATCGTGCTCGACGCGGGCCTGAATCTTCTCGTGCGTGTCGGTCTCGCCGCGCCAGCCGTTGATCTGGGCCCATCCGGTGATGCCCGGCTTGACGCGGTGGCGGGCGAAATAGCCGTCTACGGCATCGGCGTAGAGCTTCGCTTCGGCCTTGGCGTTCACGGCATGCGGACGCGGACCGACCAGCGACAGATTGCCCTTGAACACGACATTGAAGAGCTGCGGCAATTCGTCGATGCTTGTCTTGCGGATGAAGCGTCCGACCGGCGTGACGCGCGGATCGTCCTTGGTGACGAGCTTGGCCGCCGTGGCGTCGCTCATGTCGGTATACATCGAGCGGAATTTGTAGACCTCGATCAGGTCGTTATTGAAGCCATAGCGCTTCTGCCGGAAGATCACCGGACCCTTGCTGTCGAGCTTGATCGCAATAGCGGTCGCAAGGAGCACCGGCGACAACGCGATAAGCGCCAGCGTTCCGATGATCTTGTCGAACAGCCACTTCATGACGACGTCCCAGTCGGCAATGGGGCGGTCGAAGACGTCGATGACGGGGATTTTGCCGATATAGGAGTAGGAGCGCGGGCGGAACTGCAGCTTGTTGGTATGCGCTGACAGCCGAATGTCGAGCGGCAGCACCCACAGCTTCCGGAGCATGTGCAGGATGCGGTTTTCTGCGGTTATCGGCAGCGAGAAAATCACGAGGTCAACGCGCGTGCTGCGGCCGAACTCGACGAGATCGTCCACGGTGCCGAGTTTGGCAAGACCCGCGCATTCGTCGCCGCCGCGGTCGCCGCGGTCGTCGAACACGCCGATCAGTTCGATGCCGGTGTCCTTCTGGCGGCGCAGTTCAGTAATGATGCGCTCACCGGCTTCGCCTGCGCCGACGATGACGGTGCGACGGGTGAGGCGGCCTTCGCGAGTCCAGCGTCGAACGATGTAGTAGAGGATCTTGCGCGAGGCGATCAGCGCCAGAAGCCCGACGACATAATAGGTGCCGAGCCAGACGCGAGAATACATTTCGCCGGCCTTGAGGAAGAACGAGGCGCCGATGGCGATCAGGAACACCACCGACCACGCCGAGGCCAGGCGCATGTACTGCTTCTCGTGGCCGCGGAAGGCATGGACCTGGTAGATGTCGGCAATCTGGAAGGCGAGGGTGGCCAGCGTGGCGATCACAAGGACCGCAATGCCATAAAGCCCGACATCCCGGATCGGCGAGATGTAGGCGGCGAAGACCGCCATGCCCACGATGACCATGAGACCGAATTCGACAACGCGCACTGCGCCCGCGAGAACGATCGGTGAGATCGGTGCCGCCATCGGTCTATCGATGATGGCGCGGGCTTTCGGCGATAAGGTGCGCGGCGTCGCTTCGCTCCGCGGGCCTTCGCGCAGCCGGTCGAGCACGGCTGCCGCGCCGGCGCCGGCCGCATTGAGAGCGGGACGGGATTCGGAGTCGATCATTTCGGTACGCCATACTGAGACGGCCGGACTGACCGACGGCCGCCGAACTGGTAAATGCGCTTAAATATCTAGGGAAAGACTCTCAAGAAAGGTTTAGCGGCGCAGCGGAAAAGTCGTTAACGCCGTCCTTCCGCCGCGGCCATGCCGAGCGCCGCGCGGTAACCATCAAGGACGCCGTCCACCATGGCGTCGACCGAGAACAGCCGCGAGATCCGCTCGTTCAGCGCCTTCATCCGCTCGCCAAGGCGCTCAGGATGGTCGAGAGCTTCGCCAATGGCGACGACGAGGGCATCGGCACTGCCCGGGTCGATCAGCGTATCGGCAAGCGGCCCATAGATTTCCGGAATGCCGCCGACGCGGGTCGTGATCAGAGGCACCTGCGCGGCGATGGTTTCGAGCACGATGTAGGGCAGGGACTCGGCGCGCGAGGGCACCACCATCAGGCGGCCGAGGGGGAAAGCCTGCCGCGCGTTCATGGCGCCCGGGAATTTGATGGCGTCGGACAGGCCGGCCGCGGCCGCCTGAGCGACAAAGGCGTCGCGATCGGGGCCGGCGCCGACCAGCGTCGCGGTTACTTGGCGGCCGCCACGGCGCAGCGTCGCGATGGCCTCGATCAGCAGGTCGACGCCCTTGAGCTCGCGCAATTCGCCGATGAAGACGATGTCGGTTGCATTCGGAGCCGGGGCGACGGGCTCGAATTCGGCGCGCGAGACGCCGTTGTGCACGACGCGAACGAGGCAATCCGGCACGCCGATAGTGGCGCGGGAGGCATCGGCGCTGAACTGGCTTTCGTAGAGCAGCAGATCGCTGCGCTTCATGAACAGCTTTTCGGCGCCGAGGTAGACCTTGCCCTTTAGCGTATCCTTCGAGAACCAGAGGCTGCCGCCATGCGGCGTATAGACCCGGATGGCGCGGCGGCTGCCCAAGGCCAGACGGGCATAGGCGCCGCCCTTGGCGCCGTGGCCGTGCAGCACGTCGGCTTTCGTGGCGGCGGCGCGGCGCATCGTGTGCAGGATCGGTTTCCAGTCGCCGGGACCGATCTGCCGGCTCATCGGTATGCGGGTAATGCCGTGGGCGAGGAGCGACTGGAGCGCCGCGAACGCCGCATCGGCGCGCTCGCCGCCGGTCGTGCTGTCGGCGATCAGCCCGACCCGGTGGCCGCGCTCGGCCTGGGCGCGGGCCAGATCCATGACGTGACGGAACAATCCGCCGACCGGGGTGCGGAAGACATGGAGAATGTTGAGCGGTGCCATTGTCCGTCTTCCGAGTCGCGGAAATCCTGCGCGGATTAAGCGGCGGTGCGGTTAACAAAACCTTCCGCCGGATTCATGACCGAAGGTCAGATTAACGCCGCGGCAACCATAATCAGGCACAAGATATCCTTACTGCTCGGAAAGAGTCGTGTGTTGGAGTCGTCATGTTTTTCCGCAAGAAGTCGAAGGCTGCTGCGCCCGTTGCGGCACCGATTCCGGTGATGCAGCCGATTCCGGCCCCGATGCCCGCGCCGGCGATGACCGACTTCGGCGGCGAGCCCGACCTGCGCAGCATCGGCCACGCTTTGTGGGCCAAGAAGACGATGATCTTCGGCGTGACGCTGCTGGCGACCGCCGCCGCGTTCCTCGTCGTCAACTCGGTGACGCCGCGCTACCAGTCGGAGACCAAGCTCCTGCTGGAGAGCCGTGAAAACGTTTTCATGCGCGCGGACGCCGACAAGAACCAGACTGACCGCGGCGCGATCGACGAGCAGGCGGTGACCAGTCAGATTCAACTTGTGCTGTCGCGCGACGTCGCCCGCGAAGTCATCAAGAAGGAAAATCTCGGCCAGAGCCGCGAATTCGATCCGGCCGTCGGCGGCCATTCGCTGAGCCAGGCCTTGCTCGGGCTGATCGGACTTGGCCGCGATTACTCGGTGATGACCCAGGACGAACGCACCCTCGCGGCTTACTACGATCGCATCAACGCCTACGCTATCGAAAAGTCGCGCGTTATCGCTGTCGATTTCTCGTCGGCCAGTCCCGAGCTTGCCGCCCGCGTCGCCAATTCCATCGCCGACGCCTATCTCGCTTCACAGCGCTCGGCGCGGACCGACCAGACCAAGGCGGCCAGCACCTGGCTTGCCAGCGAAATCGAACGGCTGCGCGCCAAGGTGGCCGATGCCGAGGCCAAGGTCGAAGACTATCGCACCAAGTCCAATCTGTTTGTCGGCACCAACAACACCTCGCTGCCGAACCAGCAGCTCACCGAAATCAATTCGCAGATCGCTGCCGCGCGTGGCCAGAAGGCTGACCTTGAGGCGCGCGCCAAGCAACTGCGCGAACTGGTGCGGTCGGGCCAGCCGATCGACTCGTCCGATATCGCCAACTCGGAATCGATGCGCCGCCTGACGGATCAGGGCTCGGCGCTGCGCGCGCAACTTGCCGAGCAATCGACGACGCTGCTCGACCAGCATCCGCGCATCAAGGAATTGCGGGCGCAGATCGCCGAGATCGAGCGCGCCAAGCGCGCCGAGGCGGAGCGTCTGGCGCGTCAGCTCGACAACGATGCGAAAGTGGCATCGGATCGACTTGCCGCGCTGACCGCCAGCCTCGATCAGGTCAAGCAGGTGGCCTCGACCACCAACGAGCAGGACGTGCAGCTCCGTGCGCTCGAGCGCGACGCCAAATCGCAGCGCGATCTGCTCGAATCCTATCTGGTGAAGTACAGTGAGGCTTCCGCGCGCGACAACATCAACGCCGCGCCGCCGGAAGCGCGGATTATTTCGCGGGCCACACCCGCGATCAAGCCGACCTATCCGAAGAAGCTGCCGACCATTCTGATCGCCGCGTTTGCCGGATTGATCCTGTCGTCGGGCTTTGTCGTCACCGGTGCGCTGCTGGCGACGCCGGGCGCGCCCGTGGCCCGGTACGGCGTGGCGGCGCCCGCATTCGATCCGCATGCGCCGATGCCGGTGTCGCGCATGCCGGCGCCGATGCCTTATGTGGCGGCGCCGCCGCTGAGCCCGGCGATGGCGCAGCCATCATTCGCAACGCCGCAGCCGCCGACCTTCGCCACGGTGCCGCCGCTGCCGGTGAGCACCATCGACCAGATCGCGCAGACCTTGCGCGCGTCGGGCGAGGCGGGCCGCCGCGTCACCGTCGCCGGCACCGCCCGCAACGCCGGCACCACCTATGCCGCGATCACGCTGGCGCGCGCGCTGGCCGAAGGCGCCAATGTGGTACTGCTCGACTTCGCCTTCAATGCGCCGAACCTGTCGGTGATCTCGACCGATCCGAACGCGCCCGGCATTGCCGAACTGGTGCGCGGGCAGGCGGGCTTCGGCGACATCATCACGCGCGACCAGTATTCGCAGGTGCATATCGTCGCCACCGGCAATGTCGGCAATGACGCCGCGGCGCTGATGGCCTCGCCTTATCTCAACACCATCGTCGATGCGCTGGCGCAGAGCTACAACTTCATCGTCATCGATACGGGGTCGGTGGCGGATGTGCCGGTCGAATACTTCGCGCGACTGGCGCAGCGTTCGGTGCTCGTGGCGGCGGACCCGGTGGCCCCCCAGACCCGCAGCGCCCGCGAGCGCCTTGCGATGTCGGGATACGGCGACGTGATGCTGCTCGCCGGCGCGACCGAGAGTAGCGCGGCCTAGGCCGCTTCGCTCTTGTTGCTGTTGTTGGTCAGCCGCGCCTTGAGGCGCCGCGCCGCGACGATGACATTCCACAGAGCCGGGTTCTGCTTCACCGCGCGCTTGGCGGCGGCGAAGCCGCGGTGCATCAGCGCGAAGGCGCGGCCCTTGGCGGTGAGCGGCCAGTCGCTGTCGAACATCGGATCGGGATCGCAGAACATCGACTTGTAGCTGGCCTCGCCGACGCCGAGATCGAAGGTGTGCAGCCCGCGCTCGCAGCAATCGCGCACCACGCGCACCAGCAATTGCTCGCCGGGGCTTTCGGTCTTGAAGCGATCGTGGATGATCGACGAGAACATGGCGCTGAAGCGGCCGTCGGCGCAGACGCCGCCCATGGTGGCGACGATCGTATCGCCGACCGACAAGGTATAAAGCTCGATCAGGCGGGAGCCGGCGGGGGTAGGGGTGAGCGCCCCGGCGCTGACGAAATCGCGCACGTCCTGCGCCGCGAACACATCCGGCAGGCCGATGGCGCGCATGCGGGCGCTCTTCTGGGTGAAGAAATCCTCGGCGACGCGGCGGATATCGGCCTCGGTGGCGGCGCGGGCGAAAGTCACTTCGCCGACGCCCGCGAGCGTGCGTTCCTTCTTGCGCATCTTGCGGCGGCCGATGGCGCTGGTGCGGGCATCGAACAGCGCCTCGAAATCGGCCTGCAAAGGCCCCGAGAAGCCGAAGCTGGGGGAGGCCTGGTGCGGCAGCAGCGCCAGCGGATTGTCGCGGCCCGCCCACATCAAAGGCTGGTTGCCGAGCGAGACGACGTCGGCCTCGCCGGCTAGACGCGCGAACACCGCGCGCAGATCGTCCGCCGTCACGGCGGCGAGATAATCGGCGCGCCACAGGCCCATGTTGAAGTTGGCATGCTTGCCGCCGAGGAACTCAATGACCTTGAGGCCGGCCGCGGCGCGGCGGCCGAGCGGCAGCAGGAACAGCGGCGCGTCCGCCTCATCGAAGCCGGCGAGAATGCAGGGCGACACGCCTTCGCCGGCGCCGATATGGCGCTGCCACAGATCAAGGAAGTCGAACGCCTGATACGGCGTCATGAAACATTGGGCCTGCTCGAGCGCCAGCCAGTGCGGCTTTGCCGCCGCCATATCGCGGACGATCTCGACCCGGGCGATGTGGGGCGCGTCCTGCGACGCACCTTGCGGCGCAGGCGGAGCCTCGCGGGTGAGCGGAGCGCGGGCGAGGGTGGCGACAGTCATGCGGAAAACCTGGGGTCTGAGGCGTGGGGCCGACCGTCGCAGGGATTTCTCAATAAAGAGTTGGAATATTGCTCGACACGCACGGCCCACAGGGGATTCCGGGTTCCCGTCCGCGCGGCATGGTTAACATGAAGAAGACGATTATCAGGACGGCGCTGGAAGGGCTGTATTTTACCGGCATGCATCACTGGATGCGGCCGGTGGTCGGCGGCGTCGGCTGTATCCTGATGCTGCATCACGTGCGTCCGCCGCGCAGCGACGCCTTCCAGCCGAACCGGCTGCTCGAAGTCTCGCCGGTGTTCTTCGAGGGCCTGCTGCGAAGGCTCAAGCGCCGCCGCATCGACGTCATCACGCTCGACGAGATGCACCGCCGCTTCGTCGAGCAGGACTTCGGCCGCCGCTTCGTCTGCATCACCTTTGACGACGGCTACAAGGACAACCTGCGCTGGGCGCATCCGCTGCTGCAGCAATACGAGATGCCCTACACGCTCTATATCCCCACCAGCTTCCCGGACCGGCTCGGCGAATTGTGGTGGGTGGCGCTGGAGCAGGTGGTGGCGCGCAACACGCGCATCGGCCTCAAGGTCAACGGCGAGGAGAAGTTCTTCGACGCGCGCAGCATCGGCGAAAAGCGCGAACTGTATGACGCCATCTACGGCTATCTGCGCAGCATGAAGACCGAGCAGGAAGTGCGCCGCACGATCCGCGACCTGTGCGCGACCTATCACGTCGATATTCCGGCGATCTGCGAAGACGAATGCATGGACTGGGCGGAGATCGCGCAGATGGCGGAGGATCCGCTGGTGACGATCGGCGCGCACACCGTGTCGCATCCGATGCTCAAGAAGGTGCCGTCCGACGAGGCGGTGCGCGCCGAGATGGAGCAGAGCCGCGCCGTGATCGAGGCTGCGCTCGGTAAACGGCCGGAGCATCTGGCTTATCCGGTGGGCGACCCGACCTCCGCCGGCCCGCGCGAATTCAACATCGCCGCTGAACTGGGCTTCAAGACCGCGGTGACGACGCGGCCGGGCGTGCTGTTCAAGGCCCATGGCGACCACCTGATGGCGCTGCCGCGCATTTCGGTGAACGGCGAATTCCAGCAGCAGCGTTATCTCAAGGTGCTGATGTCCGGCGCCGGCACCGCGCTGTGGAACGGCTTCCGCCGCGTCAACGCGGCGTGAGGCGCGGGCGACAAGCGGCCCTTCACCGTCGCTGACGGCCGCGGCGGCCGGGCTTGTCGAGCGTGAGCGCCGAGACAATCTGCGGCGGCAGCAACGGCATTGCCTCGGCGAGGCATTGCTTCGGTTCGCCGCGACACGAACCGCCGCGCCGGCAGGCCGCCCGCGAACAGAACTCGTGGCTGCCGACGATATTGGCAAGCCGGCGCCGCGCCGCCGGAATGCTCAGCCGCGTTGTCGTCGCCAGGCCTTCGGCGCTGGCCTTCTGCCGGGCCGCGATGTTGTCGAGTTCGGCTTCGATGCGATCGAGCATCTGGCCTTTCAGCAAATCCAGACGCGCGAGTTGCTTCTCGCGGATGTCGGCCGCGCGCGGCGCCTCCTGCTGCTGACGGGCGCGGCTGTAATCGGTGCGGTGCGGGCTCGGTTCGTCGGGCCAATTGGTCATGAAACAATCTCCTTCGGGCATGAGTTCGCATTCCCGCGGCGCAAAGGCGCCCGAGGCCGGGTCTCGTGCCCTCGCCAAACGAGGCGAGGGGGGCGGCGCGCCGGGTGGCGCGACGTGCCTTCTGTGCACGCAGCCTTTTGAGGGGCTGCGTGGCGCCCTTCGGCGCGCCGCCGCGACGACTTTGCGGCGCCGGACCGCGCTTTCGGCGGCTGGGCTGCTTTCGCGGCTAGCACGCACCGTCAGCGAGCTCCTCGCGGGGGGTCCTTGTGCCCCCGGGCGGAACCCGGCGCCGCCCGAGCCTCATGCCTTGCGAGGGCACGAGCCGCGGGCGCCGCGCTCACCCCAACGAGCCGGAGCAACCGGTTCGCACCCCTCATAGGGGCGAGCGGGAAGGAGGGTATTAAGTCATAGGATGGAAGTCAAGGGATGGTAGGAATAAAAAACAAATAACTTCTCCGAGGGGTATAAGGTTGTCGGCCATAACAGTTGTTTATAAGTTTATAAGTTTGTAGCCCGCATGTTGCGCAGTGCAGTGCTGGGAGGACCTGGGCCTCAGACGTAGGTCTCGGATTTCGCCTTGCTCTCCTCCTAAGGGCTGGCGCTAAAATTACTTATGAAATAATATCTATACGGGAATGTTCGCAGTGCCTGTCCGGTATGGGGGAAACATGAGCAAGCGCATATTCCGAGCCATAAGCTTATGCGGAATTATTTTCTCATGGTGTTTATATATTGCGCCGCTTAGCTCGTTCGCCCAGCAACAGTTAAACATAGGGCCGCTGCCCGGGGTTGGGCAAATCCCCGAGTATCTCATGCAGGGCACGGGGCAGGGTTTTGCCGGGCTTGCCACGTTTTATATGGGGCAGCCCGTGATCTTCTACGACAATGTGTGGGTTCAGAAAATGGGTGGAATCGGGTCTCCGGGATTCCGCTTCTTGCGTGCGCACGAGTATGCGCATCACGCGCGCGGCCATGCACTGATAAAGCTCAATTCGCCGCCACACATGTTGCCCATTCTCGGCTATCAGGAAGAGCTTGACGCTGACTGCACTGCGGTGCGGTATTTGAAACAAGTCGGCGATATGGCGGCAGTCCAAGCGGGGTTCCAGATTTATAATTCTGTGCTGCCTCCGCAGGACATGGGTGGCCGGCCGGGTGCAACAGCGCGCATCAGCAACATGAATAATTGTTGAGAACGAAAATGCCGGTGTCTGCACGCAATATTGAGAAGGTCAGTGTCTTTGTTTTTGGTGTCGTCTTCTTGAGCGCCATCCTCGTCTTGGTCGTTTTGATTCCAACGCCTACTGCTCCTCAGTTTTTTGCATTTCGTCTTACTTTGGCTCTTTCTGCCGCTGGCGTTGGCGCGCTGCTGCCCGGCTTTCTAAGGCTGGATATCCCTCTACCAGTTCGGGGCGGGATACGGGCAGGCGGCGCGCTAGCGCTGTTTGCCTCGGTATGGTTTTTGAACCCTGCGATATTGGACATTGAAGTCCAGCCTCCTAAGGAAGATGCGGGCATACTCATCAACCAATTCCTTAATCTCACCGATGCCAAAGACCACGCTGCTGCGTACGCGCTTTACTCTAAGCGAAACAAGGAACGCATCAGCGAGGATGCGTACCTTTCCATGGGTAAGCAAATCAGGGACCCTCTGGGACGCGTCGAGAAACGGGTGCTTCTTTCGGCAGCAACGCCGAACGAGATCAATGGCGTGCGCGGCCCTTTCGTGGTGTATAGCTACCAAGGCCGGTTCAATGGTGCTAAAGACATATGGGCGGAGGTCTTGTCGACTGTTCCCGAAAACGGGGTCTGGCGTATCAATAGTTATAATGTCGGGCGCTGCGATCCGCCATTTTGCCAACCTATGGCCTTGCTAGCGCAATAGGCCTTTTTGGAATCCAAGATGGGTCAGGCTTGTTAGTCTTTGCGATGCGGCGACATCTGTTTTAGATGGGACGCGGCCTTTAAGTTGGTCTCGTTTATTGGATATATGTTGTTGCAATACTAAAAATTACTCCGCCGCCTTCTGGCCCTTCTTCTTCGGGCCCGCGGCCTTCTTGGCCAGCACGGGCTTGAGATATTGCCCGGTGTAGCTGCGCTTTTCCTTGAGGATATTCTCCGGCGTGCCCGTTGCTACGATCTCGCCTCGGCTCTTGCCAGCCCCACCCGGCGCGCTCACGCGCGCCACCCTCCCCGAAGACGGGGAGGGATAAGAGAAGATCACTTCGCCGCCACCGGCGTCAGTTCGAACACGCGGCCGTACTTCGCGGCTTCGGCGATGTTGCCGGCACGCAAGGCGAGGCGGACGGCGTCGAGCTTGGTGACATCGGCAGGCGCAAGGTAAGGCGACCACGCGGTGTCGTCCTCGATCAGTTCGACCGGGACCTCGGCGGCATACCTGCCTTCGTGAATGAGCTTGATGCTTTTTCGGGTCATGGCACCAGTCGCTTTCTGAAATCGCTATCCCACAGTTCCGGGTCGGGCCGATAAGCGGTCACCAACACGGCCGGGTTTCGGCGGCCTGCCGGGATGCCCCAAAGGACATGGATCGGTTGCCCGTTCCCATCGTGCTGCAAGGCGAGAACGCTGGGGCCGCGCGCGCGATCCGGATAATCCTCGATGGCCACGGCGACGGAGATTCCCGCCAGAGCATCGGCGGGGAAAATACCATCTTTCGCAAGTTCGTCATAGCCGTGGTCGGAGATGAGATAGTCACCGGCAAGCACCAGAGTTTGGACGCGTCGAAGCGTTTCGCTCATCTGCTATCCCCGCCACCCCACCCCGGCGCTCCGCGCCCCTCCCCGAAAACGAGGAGGGATAAGGAAGTCTACTCCGCCGCCTTCTGGCCCTTCTTCTTCGGGCCGGCGGCCTTCTTCGCCAGCACGGGCTTGAGATACTGCCCCGTATAGCTGCGCTTTTCCTTGACGATATCCTCGGGCGTGCCGGCCGCGACGATCTCGCCGCCACCGTCGCCGCCTTCGGGGCCGAGGTCGATGACCCAGTCCGCGGTCTTGATGACTTCGAGATTGTGCTCGATCACCACCACGGTGTTGCCGCCCTCGACCAGCTCGTGCAGCACCTCGAGCAATTTCGCGACGTCGTGAAAGTGCAGGCCGGTGGTCGGCTCGTCGAGAATATAGAGCGTGCGGCCGGTCGAGCGCTTCGACAATTCCTTGGCGAGCTTGATGCGCTGCGCCTCGCCGCCCGACAAAGTCGTGGCCTGCTGGCCGACATGGATGTAGTCGAGGCCGACGCGGTGCAACAGCGCCAGCACGTCGCGCACGCGCGGCACCGCCTTGAAGAACTCCAGCGCTTCCTCGACCGTCATGTCGAGCACGTCGGCGATCGACTTGCCCTTGAACAGCACTTCGAGCGTTTCGCGGTTGTAGCGCTTGCCCTTGCAGACGTCGCAGGTGACGTAGACGTCGGGCAGGAAGTGCATCTCGATCTTGATGACGCCGTCGCCCTGGCAGGCCTCGCAACGGCCGCCCTTGACGTTGAACGAGAAGCGCCCCGGCTCGTAGCCGCGCGCTTTCGCTTCGGGCAGGCCGGCGAACCATTCGCGGATCGGCGTGAAGGCGCCGGTGTAGGTCGCCGGGTTCGAGCGCGGCGTGCGGCCGATCGGCGACTGGTCGATGTCGATGATCTTGTCGATGTGCTCGAGGCCCTCGATGCGGTCATGCGGCGCGGGGGCGAGGCTCGCGCCGTTGAGCTTGCGCGCCACCGCGGCATAGAGCGTGTCGATGAGCAGCGTGGACTTGCCGCCGCCGGACACGCCGGTGATGGCCGTGAACAGGCCGAGTGGGATTTCGGCGGTGACGTTCTTGAGGTTGTTGCCGCGGGCGTTGACGACCTTGATCTGGCGGCGTTTCTCGGGCGTGCGGCGCTCCGGCACTGGCACGTTGAGTTCGCCCGACATGTATTTGCCGGTCCATGACAGAGGCGCGGCGATCAGGTCCTCGACCTTGCCCTCGGCGATGATGTTGCCGCCGTGGATGCCGGCGCCGGGGCCGATATCGAGCACATGGTCGGCGAGGCGGATGGCGTCCTCGTCATGCTCGACCACGATCACCGTGTTGCCGAGATCGCGAAGCCTTTTCAATGTATCGAGCAGGCGGGCATTGTCGCGCTGGTGCAGGCCGATGGACGGTTCGTCCAGCACATAGAGCACGCCGGTCAGGCCCGAGCCGATCTGCGAGGCGAGGCGAATGCGCTGGCTCTCGCCGCCGGACAAGGTGCCGGAGGAACGGGCGAGCGTGAGATAATCGAGGCCGACATCGTTGAGGAAGCGCAGGCGGTCGCGGATCTCCTTGAGGATGCGCGGCGCGATCTCGTTCTGCTTCTTGTTGAGCTGCTTCGGCAGCTCGGTGACCCAGTCGCCGGCGGCGCGGATCGACAGTTCGGCGATTTCGGAAATGGTCTTGCCGGCGATCTTGACGCTCAGCGCCTCCGGCTTGAGGCGGGCGCCGTGGCAGGCCTCGCAGGGCGTGTCGGAGAAATACTTGCCGAGCTCCTCGCGCGCCCATTCGGAATCGGTTTCCTTGAAGCGGCGCTCGAGATTGGTGATGACGCCCTCGAACGGCTTCTTGGTGGTGTAGCCGCGCATGCCGTCGTCATAGACGAACTTGATGTCGTCATCGCCGGAGCCATAGAGAATGGCCTCCTGCGTCTTCTTCGGCAGGTCCTTCCACTTGGTGGCGAGCGTGAACTTGTAGTGCTTGCCGAGCGCTTCCAGCGTTTGCGTATAATAAGGCGACGACGATTTCGCCCAGGGCGCGATGGCGCCCTTGCCGACGGCGGCATCGCGATCCGGGATCACCAGTTCGGCGTCGATATGCTGCTCGACGCCGAGGCCGCCGCAGGCCGGGCAGGCGCCGAACGGGTTGTTGAATGAAAAGAGCCGCGGCTCGATCTCGGGAATGGTGAAGCCGGAGACCGGGCAGGCGAATTTCTCGGAGAATACGAGCCGCTCATGGGTGGCGTTACGGCCGCGATTGGCGGCGGCGCCGGTCGCCTTGGTGTCGGCGAGTTCGACCACGGCAAGGCCGTCGGCGAGCTTGAGGCACTGCTCCAGCGAGTCGGCGAGGCGCGCGGCGATGTCGCCCTTCACCACCAGGCGATCGACCACGACATCGATGTCATGGGTGAACTTCTTGTCGAGCGGCTTGACCTCGGCGATCTCGTGAAATTCGCCGTCGATCTTCACGCGCTGATAGCCCTTGCGCATGTACTCGGCGAGTTCCTTCTTGTACTCGCCCTTGCGGCCGCGCACGACCGGCGCCAGCACATAGATGCGGGTGCCTTCCGGCAGCGCCAGAACGCGGTCGACCATCTGGCTGACGGTCTGGCTTTCGATCGGCAGGCCGGTCGCCGGCGAATAGGGAATGCCGACGCGCGCCCACAGGAGGCGCATGTAGTCGTAGATCTCGGTGACGGTGCCGACGGTCGAGCGCGGGTTCTTCGACGTCGTCTTCTGCTCGATGGAGATGGCCGGCGACAGACCGTCGATCTGGTCGACGTCCGGCTTCTGCATCATCTCGAGGAACTGGCGGGCGTAAGCCGACAGCGACTCGACGTAGCGGCGCTGGCCCTCGGCATAGATGGTGTCGAAGGCGAGGGACGATTTGCCGGAACCCGACAGGCCGGTGAACACCACGAGCTGGTCGCGCGGGATGATCACATCGACGTTCTTGAGATTGTGTTCGCGGGCGCCGCGGATGGTGATCTGGCGGGAGTCGAGAATACGCTTGGGGGTCTGGTCGGACATCTTCCTGGGCATCGCTTCGGACGGGGCACGGATGGGACGTAAAGGCGCGGCAAAAGGCTTACGTTCCAGCAGGCCACAGGAGCCGCCCGGAGCGCACGACAGACGGAACGTAGTGAGAACGCGGCCGGTCCGCTAGGGGCGGGCGCAGGGTTTCCTGCAGCTTTCAACCGGCGCGGTGCGCAGCGGGGATATCGGCCGGCGGCGGCCGCCTACCAGGCGTAACGCAACGTTGCCTTGCCGGCGTAGCTGCGGGTTGTGGCGGAAAACTCGCCCTCGAAGCTGCCGGAGAGGGAGAAGCCGTTCAGCCAGTCCATCCTGGCGCCGGCGCTGACGAGGGCCGCATTGGTCGCCGGGCGGGCGCCGTTCACGGTGAAGGCCGTGCCCGGCAGGGCCTGGAAGGCGGCCGTCACCGGCCGGTCGGTGTTCGAGTCGTGCGCCCAGGCGAGGCGGCCGCGCAAGGTGAGCAGGCCATCGCGCGTGAGGAATGGCCGGTCGAGATGGGCGCCGAGTTCGCTGCGGACATTGGTCGTGGTCTGCGCGGCATAAGCGAGCGCGAACTGGTTCGAGCCCGAGACGGCGGTTTCGCTGTAGCCGGGCAGGCGGAAGCTGGTGGCCTGCAGCGCCGCATAAGGCGTGATGCCGATGCCGGACATCGGCGGCGGGGCGAAGCGCCAGCCGATCTCGCCGCGGGCGGCGAGAGTGTTCGCTTTGTAATTGGCGGTGAGCTTGTCGACGCCGGAGACCGTCACGGTGCGGTCGGTGGTGACGTCCTGCCAGCCATAGGCCAGCGAGGCGGACAGATACGCCGCTCCCATCGTGTGCCGGCCATAGAGGCCCGCCTGAAACAGGTCGGCACGGCCGCTGCCGAGACCGTTCGACAGCGAGAAGTCAAAACCGGCGCCGCCCAGCGCGAAGCCGAACAAGGTGTCGGGCGTCACTCGGTAATCCGCGCCGATGACGGTGCCATAGGTGCGGCTCGTGGTGCCGCTGGCGCCGGTGGCCGCGTTGCCGCTCACCGTGCTCGAGCCGCCATAGCCCGAAGCCCAGACGCCCCAGCGTTGGGCGACGCTGTCGGCAGGGCGGTCGCGCGGTGTCACCGCGGCATAGGCTTCGGCTGCCGTGGGCGAGATCTTGCGCTCGGCGGCATAGGCCGTCACGCCGGACGCTGCGCTGCCGGTATCGCCGCCGCGCGGCCCCATCATCGCGTCGATGAACTGGCCGGCCGCATTGAAGGAGACCTGCGTCGCGCCCGTGCCGGCTTGGCCGGAGACTCCGGCAAGACCGCTATTCAGTGCGCCGCCGGTCAATCCAAACAGAGTGACGAAGCCGGGCGGCAGCGTGCCGCCGCCGTTGAAGTAATTATTGAGCGTGGTGGCGACGTTCTGCTGATTGGACGGGATGCCGGTCGCCGAGATCGCGCCGAGCAGGGCCGTCAGGTCGAGGCTGACGCCGGTCGCCGTATAGGTCAGCACCGCGGTGACGTTGGCCGGCAGGTTCACGGTGTTCAAAGCGGCGAAGGTCGTGCCGCCCAACCCGGAGGCGGTCAGGATCGAGTAGCTCCTGGTGAGGTAGGTGCCGGCGGCGAAAGTCGCGGTCACGGTGGCGCCGGTGAGCGAGGCCGCCCCGGTCGCCGCCGTTTTGGTGGCGCTCGAGGGCGATACGAAAACATCGTAGGCCGAACCGGCATTGAACGTGACGCCGCCGGCGACATTGAGCGTCGTCGCCGCATCGCCGGGCGCGAGGGTGCCGCCATTATTGACGGTGACGGAGCGCACGGTGCCGGAACCGCCGAGCGTTGCGCCATTATTCACGGTGACGCCGCTGCTGTTCAGGAGGCTGCCATTGACCAGCAGTGTGCCGCCATCGACGGTCGTCGCGCCGTCGTAAGTGGACGCCGAACCGGTCAGCGTCAGCGTGCCGGTGCCGGTTTTGGTGAGGCTCGCGCCGCTGCCATTGAGGGTGCCGCTGAACGTCGTCGAGAGATTGTTGCTGCCGACGGTGAGCGCGACACCGTCCGCATAGATGTCGCCGGCGCCCTCAATAGAGCCGAGTGTGCCGGGGCCGCCTGTCCAATAGTAGATGCCGCCGCCGGCCTCGATCACCTGCCGCGAGTTCGCGCCGACCATGGGATCGAAGTAAAAGTTTACACCAGCGCCGCTCTTGATGATGAATGTCGCGTCAGCGGCTGTCCCGCCAAAAAAGCTGGCCCCACCGGCGTAAATGGTCACGGTGGCGTTGCCGGCGCTGCCGTCACTGACGACGAACGGTTCATACGTTGAGGTGACGTTGATGATCGCGTCGCCCAAATTGGTATTGGCACCCGACAGCGTGAGGGCCGGCGCGTTGATGGTGAGGCTGCCGCCGTTGGTGACGATGCCCGCGCCGTTGAATTCAACTCGACCGCTCGCGTTGAGCGTATAGCTCGGCGCGCCCGGATTGAGCGTGATGCCGCCGAGGACGATCGAGCCGAGGGATATGTTCAGCGATAATGATGTGATGCTAGACGCGCCAAAGAACGCCGTATCGCCGCCCATCGGCACCGCGCCCGTGCTCCAGTTGGCCGCGTTCTGAAAGACATTGTCGATCGGCGACGCGAGCCAGGTCGCGTCCGCCGCCTGCGCGAGCGAAGCGGTGACCAGCGCGGTCGATCCGAGCAGCGTCCCCAGCAGCCGCCGACGCAGCAGCCCGCGCCGCGCGCGTTCCGTCGTCTCGACGCACTGATCGCGCCGGCCCGCGGCCAGCACGTCCCCCATCCCGTAATGACGCAAGGCAATTCCCCCGATCGATAGCGCGGGACCGTTGCGTATTTCGGCGGTAACGTCTTGACCTAAAGCGAACTCCCGACAGATATTCCCGGCCGAAAGACCAAGTCTCGGGCGCAAATGACCGATCCGGCGGCTGCCACCTTCAGGTTTTCGACGGACAGCTATGCGCCCGCGGATCGCACCGAGGCATGGCGCGCCGTCTTCGGACACGCCATCTGCGATCTCGATATCGAGCCGCTACCCGACACCGATTTCAAGGCGCATGCCGTGGTGCGCGCTCTGCCGGGTCTTGGCGTTGCCGCCGGCTTCAGTTCCGGCGCGCATTATTGGCGGCCGAAGCATCGCATCAGGAACGACGATCTCATTTTCGTTCTCAATCACGACGGCACCGATCGCGCGCGCATGCTCGACCGGGAGAGCATCATCGCGCCGGGACAGGCGGTGATGTTCGCGGCCGACCATGTCGGCGGCACGACCAACAAGGGACCATCACGTTTCACCACCATCCGCGTCGCCAGGGACGCCATCGCGCCCGTGCTTGTCGATCCGGGCGAGGCGATCCTGCGCCCGGTCGCGCCGCACAATCCGGCGCTCGACCTCCTGAAGAACTACATCAGCGTCATCGAGAACGACGAGGCGATGGCGAGCGCGCGGACGCAGGAACTGATCGCGGCGCATATCCGCGACCTGATCGCGCTGGCGCTCGGCGCGACCGGAGACGCGGCCAAACTGCTGGGGCGGCGCGGCGTGCGGGGCGCACGGCTGCACTTGATCAAGGCCGATATCGCTCGGCGCGCGATCGATCTGGATTTGAACATCGGCCGGATCGCCAAACGGCATGGCGTCTCGCCGCGCTACATCCAGATGCTGTTCGGCAGCGAAGGCACGAGCTTTTCGGAATACGTGCTGATGCAACGTCTGGCGGCGGCGCACCGCATGCTGACCGATGCCGGCACCGGTCATGCCAGGATCGGCGAGATCGGCCTGAGCGCCGGGTTCAACAATGTCTCGTACTTCAACCGCGCCTTCCGCAAGCAATTCGGCATGGCGCCCTCGGACGTCAGGGCACGCGCAAGCGACGATCAATAAAAAAGGCCGGCGTGAAGCCGGCCTTTTCCGTTTCGATGTCGCGTGGGCTCAGAAGCGGTAGTTCAAACCGGCGCGGACGACGTTGTATTTGTAGCTGCCGCTGGCGGTAGCGCCGAGAATGGTGACGGTCGTGTCGCCGGAGGCGACGTAGAGATATTCGCCCTTCACGCTCCAGCGGTCCCAGACCGCCCATTCCAGACCGCCGCCGAGCGTCCATCCCGAGCTCCAGTTCGAAGCTTCGGCAGAGCCGCCCGGGCCGGAGATTTTCAGCTTGGAGTCGGTGTAGGCCCAGCCGCCGGTGCCGTAGATCAGCGCGCGGTTGAAGGCGTAGCCGACGCGGCCACGCACCGTGGCGAAGGCCGGAATCTTGCCTTCGACGGTGACGCCGCCGCCGAGATCCTGGGAAGCCTTGATGCTCGAGCCCTGGAAGTCGCCTTCGAGGCCGAGCACGAAGCTGCCGATCTGCCAGTTGTAACCCAGCTGACCGCCATAGATGGCGCCCTTGGCGTTGTCGGCGAAAGAGCTCGACCAGCCGTAGCCGCCGTTGATGCCGGCATAGAAGCCGGTCCACGAAAATGCCGGCGCGTAATAGGCCGGAGCCGGGGCCTTGAGCGGGATGTCGGCCGCCGACGCCGTAACGGCGAGGGCGGGCAAGCAGACACAGCCAAGCAATAACGCATGAAAGCGTTTCATCGCTATCCTCATCAGTTCGTTGTGGTGGGCGGAAACGCAGTACGCGCAGTTATGAAATTCTGCTGCGACCCTGCGTTGAGTCGCGTTGATGAGTTATTAACGGCGCCGGCCTGGCCATTGTGTCGGTTCGCCTTGAATCAAAAAGGGCCGGCGTTGCCGCCGGCCCTTTCAGATCGAATTGTCGCTACGCTTAGAAGCGGTAGTTCAGGCCAGCGCGCACCACGTTGTAGTGGTAATCGCCAGTGCTGACACCAACGCCGCCGATGTTCAGGTCGACGCTCTTGGCGTTGACGTAGAGGTACTCAGCCTTGACGCTCCACGGACCGGCGAAAGCCCATTCCGCGCCGCCGCCGAGGGTCCAGCCCGAAGCCCACTTGGAGTCGGAAGCCGAGAAGCCGGGAGCAGAGACGCTGGCCTTGGTGTTGCTGTAAGCCCAGCCGCCGGTGGCGTAGATCAGGGCGCGATCGAAGGCGTAGCCGATGCGGCCGCGCACAGTGCCGAAAGCCGGGACCTTGGATTCGCCAGTGGTCGGGCCAAGGATGGTCGTGACGGTGGCCGAGTTCTTCAGCGAGGTGCCCTGGAAGTCGGCTTCGAGGCCGAGGACCAGCGGGCTGCCAACGGCCTGCCAGTTGTAGCCGATCTGGCCACCACCGACGAAGCCCGAGGCGTCGCCGAAGTTCGAGTTGGTCGACGACCAGGCGCCGCCAGCATTCACGCCGACGTAGAAGCCGGTCCAGTTGTAAAGTGCCGGCGCATAGGCGGGCGCCTTGGTGTAGTTGCGCGCCGGCATGTCGGCGGCGGAAGCGGCGGTAGCGAAGCCGAGAACGGCAAGAGCAGCGCCGATGGCGGTGAGAGTGCGCATTAAGAGAACCTCCGGAGTAGTGCGATGCAGGCGGCCCTAGCTGCCGCTGCGATAACCATTCTCATACACCTTTTCTCCGAAAATGCTGTGCCATTTAGGTCACGCGCCCCGTGAATATCACGTGGAACCTCAATGGGTTAATGGAACCTTACGGAACTTTTTGTGTCAAATGGTTGTCGAAAATACGGGTTCCACTCTGGTGTCGATTTCGGGCCAAATTCCTGCCTGATTTTCGACACGAAAAAGGCCGGCCCGAGGGCCGGCCCAGTCATACGCGGAGGTTCGACGTCAGAAGCGAACGTTCACGCCCGCCCGCACCATATTGATTCTCGGCCTGAAGGTTGTCTCGATGCCGCAGACACCGGCGTCGCAAGTCGCCTTGCCGAGGTCGGCGTAGAGATATTCGGCTTTCACCGACCAATCGCGGCTGATGCCGTATTCAACGCCGCCGCCGACCGTCCAGCCGGTCGTGGTCCTGGTATTGCTGCCTGTGCCGGTGGAGATCTTGGCGCCGGCGAAAGCGGCGCCGCCGGTGACGTAAGGCATCCAGCGGTCCATCGCATAGCCGACACGGCCGCGCGCCGTGGCGACCCAGGTATTCTTCACTTCGCAGTCACTGATGCCGCAGGTCGCGACGTTCGAACCGTTGCCCTTGATAAAGGCGTAGTCGATGTCGCCTTCGAGGCCCCAGACCCAGACACCGGTCTGCATGTTGTAGCCGACGGTGACGCCGGCGAGCCAACCGTATTGCGAATTGGTGGTGAAGTCGGCGAGTCCATTGGTGACGTGCGCCTTGCCCCAGCCGTAGCCGCCATTGGCCCCGACATAGATGCCGCTCCAGTTATACGGCACGTAAGCGGGCAGGGGCGGCGCCTTGTATATGGGGCTTCGCAGATCGGCCGCGAATGACGGGGCCGTCATCGCCAGCGCGACAAACCAAAACGAAACGATGCGGATGAGACGCGTCATCGCGATCCTCCTGTTTTTCGTGGGAAAAACACAAGACGAGGACTGAACACGCCACAGAGACGGGATAAACCAACATAACAATTCTGTGGATGATTCGCATCCATAAGTTGCATTGGTTCAGGAGGGCCCGTCAGGAGCCGATTCCCGGCGACCGGGAATTGACAACGCGCCTTCTGATTATTAGAACAAAATAAGAACTATACGAATTCGGTTGTGGTCGATCCGGGGCGGTCCGGGTGGGCGGCGCGATCCGCTGTGGATTAAGGGCGGCAAGGTGAGACGCCTCCCGTGCCGCGCCGGTAGGGTGTGAGTTGGCAGGGACGCCGCGCGGCGAGCGGTCCCTTTATATGGAAAGCGGCGACCGGTTGCGTTGCGCCTTGATGGCGCAAGATTAAGTTCAAGAACGTTCGGTTCGGCTTTTGTCGGCAGATCGGTCAGCCAGGCGGAGAGCATCATGGCGGGTAGCGTCAACAAAGTGATTTTGATCGGCAATCTGGGCGCCGATCCGGAAATTCGCCGCACGCAGGACGGCCGTCCGGTGGCCAATCTGCGCATCGCGACATCGGAAACGTGGCGCGACAAGAACACCGGCGAGCGCAAGGAAAAGACCGAGTGGCATCGCGTCGTCGTGTTCAACGAAGGCCTGTGCAAGGTCATCGAGCAGTATCTCAAGAAGGGCGCCAAGGTTTACCTCGAAGGCGCGCTGCAGACCCGCAAGTGGCAGGACAAGGACGGCCAGGATCGCTACTCGACCGAGGTCGTGCTGCAGGGCTTCAATTCGGTGCTGACCATGCTCGACGGCCGCAGCGGTGGCGGCGGCAGCTCGGGTGGCGGCGACTTCGGCAGCAATGACGACTTCGGCTCCAGCGGCTCCAGTGGCGCATTTAGCGGCGGCGGTCAGCGTCGTCAGCCTGCCATGGCCGGCGGTGGCGGCGGCCGCGGCAACGACATGGACGATGAAATTCCGTTCTGAGGCGGTATTGGCGCTCGGCCGGCGCTATCGCATAAGTTGTAGAAGCAAGCGATGCGTGATTAGATTGTCCCGGGTCAATGACTCAGGGGAGGTCAATCATGCGTCGCGTTCTGTTGGTCGCGCTGAGTGCGCTGTGCGTTGCGGCGTCGAGCGCCGCGTTGTCCGCGGAGCGCGTCCGCGGTGGCAAGGTAGTCGCCACCGGCTGCACCAGCTTCAAGGTGCCGTTCTGCACGATGCTGAAAACCGGCCGGACGACCTACGCCCTGAGCGGAGGGGCGGTGCCGCGTGGCATCGGCGTGTCAGTGGTCGGCGAGAAGGGCGATTACAACTTCCTGTGCGGGGCGCCGTCGCTCCGTGTCATCAGTTGGAAGCCGATCAGAATGTGGTGCCCTCACTAGGGCTGCCATTTCACGCGCGCGTTACGCGCGCTCGGTCAGCAATGTCGCCAGACACAGCGCGCAGAATGCGGCGAGTGTGAGCGCCGCATTGGCGACGTGCGACATTTCCCATTGCCAGCGCAGCGCCTGCCAGTCGGCGGGCACGGCAGTCCAGTTCGCGGTCGCGACATTGGCCGGATAAGTGAAGGCGAAGAAGATCGCCAGCCCGCCGGCAAGGCATGTCACCGCGAGCAGCATCAGGCGGAAGGGCATTATCTGCTTGCGAACGGCAAAAGCGAGCGCGGCATTGGCGGCGAGCGCGCCCAGGGAAGCAATGCCGAACAGCGACCAGCCGTTATAGACCGCCTGCGCCGTGAAATAGGCGTCCTGCGTCATGGCGAGCTTGGTCAGCAGCGACGCCGCGTGCGACCCGCCCGGCACCAGAGCGAATGCCGTGAGGAACAGAGCAATGAATTGCAACGCAAGCATCGGCGGACGCTGGCGGGGAACTGCGGCAATGGCGTGTCGAGGCGCCGATGATGGCGCATTCGCTCACATCTTCTGACGGCGCCTTGCCGACGGCAGTCGCGTCGCAACGATGCGGTCGATGCGGCGGCCATCGCGGTCGGCGACCTCGAAGCGCCAGCCATGGGCCGAGGTGGCGTCGCCGATTTCCGGAATGGCCTGGAACTGCGCCAGCAGAAAGCCGGCCGCGGTTTGATAGCCGCGGTCGCGCGGCAATGCGATGCCGAGAAGTTCTGCCATCTCGTCGGCGGCGAGCGACCCGGCCAGCGACCAGCGGTCAGGGCCAAGGCGCACGGCGGATGGCTCCTCATGCGAGGCTTCGCCGGCGCCGATGATGACCTCCATCAGATTGGCGGGCGTGACGATGCCTTCGAAGTGGCCGTATTCGTCATGGACCAGCGCCAGAGGGATCGCGGCGTCGCGCAGCACCGGCAGCACATCGAGCGAATCCATGGTGTCGATGATGACCGGCGCTGCTTTGACGAACCGGTGCACCGACAGGTCTTCGCCTGCGAGCGCGGCGCGCAGCATGTCGCGAATCCGCACGACGCCCGAAATGTCGTCGATGTTCTCGCCGGCAGGGAGAATGGCGTGGCGGGTGTCGTCTAGAACGCGGCGCACGGTGGCGTCGTCGGCATTGACGTCGATCCATTCAACTTCGTGACGTGGCGTCATGGCGCCGCGCACCGACCGATCGGCGAGCCGCATGACGCCGGAGATCAGCTTGCGCTCGCCGGCCTCGATGACGCCGGCGGTTTCCGCTTCCGCCATCAGGCTCTGAATTTCCTCGTCGCTGACGCGGGATTCGCTGCGCTCGCTCTGGCCGATCAGCTTGAGCACGGTGCGGCCGGAGACATCGAGCAGGGTCACCAGCGGCGCGGCGATTTTCGACAGCACCGTCATCGCCGGTGCGACGCGGCAAGCGACGCGCTCGGGATCGCGCAGCGCCACCTGCTTGGGCACCAGCTCGCCGAGAATGAGCGACAGATAAGTGATGACCAGAACGACGAGGCCGACGCCGAGAGAGTCGGCGATGAAGTTCGGCACGCCGAAGCTTTGCAAGGTGCCGGTGAGGCGCAGACCGAGCGTCGCGCCGGAGAAGGCGCCGGAGAGAATGCCGACCAGCGTAATGCCGATCTGCACGGTCGAGAGAAAGCGGCCCGGATCGGAGGCAAGCGCCAGCGCCCGGCGCGAGCCGTAGACATCGCGGGCGATCATGGCCTTGAGGCGGCTTTGGCGGGAGGAGACGATCGCCAGTTCCGACATGGCGAGCGCGCCGTTGATCATGGTGAGCACAACGACGATGGCGACTTCGAGATAAAGCATGGCGGCAATCTAGTGGTTTGCGGGTGCGACGCGGAGCGATGGCGGCACTTTGCCGCGCGACTTCGTTGCTAACCGGCGATTGTGGCGCGCACGCCGTCGATCACGAACTGCACCGCCAGCGCCGCGAGCAGCACGCCGAGCAGGCGCGACAGCACCATGTTGGCCGTGGAACCGAGCAGCCTGCCCAGCCGCGACGCCATCAGAAACACGGCGAGGCACAGCAGCATGATGGCGACGATGACGGCAAACAGCGTGCCGAGCTTGATCGGATCGCCGCCGGCGCGTCCCGACAGCAGCACCGAAGCGGTGATGGCGCCGGGGCCGGCCATCAGCGGGATGCCGAGCGGGAAGGCGGCGATGTTGCGCACGCGTTCCTCGATGGCCTGCTCGGCGGCCTCGGTCTGGCGCGTGACGCGCACGCCGAACACCATTTCCGAGGCGATCGAGAACAGCAGGAGGCCGCCGGCGATGCGGAAGGCGGGTAGCGTGATCGACAGCGCGTGCAGTAGCCAATTCCCGATCAGCGCGCTGCCCGTGAGGATGACGGTGGCGATGATGCAGGCGCGCAGCGCCACATGCGGCCGGCTCTTCTCCGGCAGGCCGTGGGTGACGGCGAGAAAGGCCGGCACTAGGCCGATCGGATCGACCACGACCAGCAGCGTGACCAGTGCCGATACGAGGAAATCGAAGGGGATGGCGCCGAACATCATGGTTCCAATGGTAGCCGGTTGGCGGTCCAAAGACCCGGCTTAAAACCGCTTTGGCACGGCTTTATTCACGGCACGCGAGCGGGCCGTCCGGCGGCCAGAAAAATAGTCGATAAGTATCTGAAAAAACGACAGAAAAAGACGGTCTTGCCGGGGCTTTAAAATTGGCGTCCAAAGGCCAAATCAGCTACAAATCTCCGGCAGATTCTCTGCCTCCAGGAACGCTTCCTTGTCTGACACCGAGACCCCGAAATCGGGGGGCGATAACCCCTCCGACGTGCGCCCGATTTCCATCACCGAAGAGATGAAGCGCAGCTATCTCGATTACGCCATGAGCGTGATCGTGTCGCGCGCGCTGCCCGATGTGCGCGACGGCCTCAAGCCCGTGCACCGGCGCATCCTCTATTCGATGCATGAGCAGGGCCATACGCCCGACAAGAAATACGTGAAGTCGGCGCGCGTGGTCGGCGACGTGATGGGTAAGTATCACCCGCATGGCGACAGCGCGATCTATGACGCGCTGGTGCGCATGGCGCAGGACTTCTCCATGCGCCTCGAGCTGATCGACGGGCAGGGCAATTTCGGCTCGGTCGACGGCGATCCGGCGGCGGCGATGCGTTACACCGAGTGCCGCCTCGCCAAGCCGGCGATGGCGCTGCTCGACGACATCGACAAGAACACCGTCGACTTCCAGGACAATTACGACGGCAACGAGAAGGAGCCGGCGGTTCTGCCGGCGCGCTATCCGAACCTGCTGGTGAACGGCGCCGGCGGCATCGCCGTCGGTATGGCGACCAACATCCCGCCGCACAATCTCGGCGAGGTCATCGACGCCTGCGTGGCGATCATCGACAACCCGGCGCTCGGTATCGACGATCTCATCAACATCGTCCACGGACCGGATTTCCCGACCGGCGGCATCATTCTCGGCCGCTCCGGTATCTATTCGGCCTTCACCACGGGCCGCGGCTCGGTGGTGATGCGCGGCAAGGTCGCCTTCGAGACCTTCGGCAAGGACCGCGAGTCCATCATCATCTCGGAAATTCCGTACCAGGTGAACAAGGCCACCATGGTCGAGCGCATCGCCGAACTGGTGCGCGACAAGAAGATCGAGGGCATTTCCGACCTGCGCGACGAGTCCGACCGCGACGGCTATCGCGTCGTGATCGAACTCAAGCGCGATGCCGAGCGCGAAGTCGTGCTCAACCAGCTTTATCGCTTTACGCCGCTGCAGACCTCGTTCGGCGTCAACATGGTGGCGCTCGACGGCGGCCGCCCGCTGCTGATGACGCTCAAGGACATGCTGACCGCCTTCGTCGCCTTCCGCGAAGAGGTCGTGTCGCGGCGCACCAAGTTCCTGCTCGGCAAGGCGCGCGACCGCGCCCATATCCTCGTCGGCCTCGCCATCGCGGTGGCCAATATCGACGAGGTCATCAAGCTGATCCGCGGCTCCAAGGACGCCAGGGAGGCGCGCGAAGCCTTGATGGCGCGCGACTGGCCGGCCAAGGACATGATCAACATGGTGCTGCTGATCGACGATCCGCGGCACCGCGTTTCCGACGCCGGCGAAACCCGGCTGTCGGCCGAGCAGGCGCAGGCGATCCTCGATCTGCGTCTGCAGCGCCTCACAGCACTTGGCCGCGACGAAATCAAGGAAGAGCTCGACAAGCTCGCCGCCGAGATCGCCGATTATCTCGACATCCTGCGCTCGCGCGCGCGCATCCAGACCATCATCAAGGACGACCTCGCCGCGCTGAAGGCGCAGTTCGCGACGCCCCGCCGCACCGAGATTTCGGAAGCGGCCGGAGATATGGACGACGAGGACCTGATCCAGCGCGAGGACATGGTCGTGACCGTGTCGCATCTGGGCTACGTCAAGCGCGTGCCGCTCTCGACCTACCGGGCGCAGCGGCGCGGCGGCAAGGGCCGCGGCGGCATGCAGGTGCGCGACGAGGATTTCGTCGCCCGGCTGTTCGTCGCCTCGACGCATACGCCGGTGCTGTTCTTCTCGTCGGCCGGCAAGGTCTACAAGGAGAAGGTGTGGCGGCTGCCGCTGGCGGCGCCGCAGGCGCGCGGCAAGGCGTTCATCAACATCCTGCCGCTCGACAATGGCGAGACCATCACCTCGATCATGCCGCTGCCCGAGGACGAAAAGACCTGGGGCGATCTCGATGTCATGTTCGCCACCACCAAGGGCACGGTCCGCCGCAACAAGCTGTCCGATTTCGTCGAGGTGCGCCGCTCCGGCATCATCGCCATGAAGCTCGCCGACGGCGAGGGCATTGTCGGCGTGCAGATCTGCACCGAGAAGGACGACGTGCTGCTGACGTCGTCGGGCGGCCAGTGCATCCGCTTCGCGGTGCCGGAAGTGCGCGTGTTCACCGGCCGTACCTCGATGGGCGTGCGCGGCATCGCGCTCGAGGATGATGATCGCCTGATCTCGATGTCGATCCTGCGCCACAGCGAAGCGACCTCGGAAGAGCGCGCGGCGTATCTCAAGAAGGCGAGCGCGGTGCGCCGCAGTTCGGGCGGCGACGACGAGGCGGTGGCGGCCATGCAGGTCGAAGCCGAGGAGAATGTCGCCTCGATCGAGATCAGCGAAGAGCGCTATGTCGAGATGTCGGCGGCCGAGCAGTTCGTGCTCACTCTGTCGGAGCGCGGGTACGGCAAGCGGACCTCGTCCTACGAGTACCGCATCACCGGCCGCGGCGGCAAAGGCATCGTCGCCATGGATATCTGGCAGAAGGCCAAGGGCGGCGGCTTCGAGCTCAAGCCGAAGATCGGCCGTCTGACGGCGTCGTTCCCGATCGAGGAAGACGACCAGGTGATGCTTGTGACCAATGCCGGCAAGCTGATCCGCACGCCGGTCACCGGCATCCGCCTCGCCGGCCGCTCGACGCAGGGCGTCATCGTGCTGGATACGGCCGAGGACGAGCGCGTCGTGTCGGTCGAGCGCCTCAGCGAGGACGAGGGCGGAGAGTAACGCTCGGGTCATGCCCCGCGAAAGCGGGGCATCCAGTATCCCAGGTCTGGACATCCTGATCGAAGCAGGGATTACTGGATCGTCCGCTTTTGCGGACGATGACAGATGGTGTTTCCCATGAACTGGCAGCTGTTCTCGGCGTTCCTCGTTATCACCACCGTTCTGATTGCGGTTCCGGGTCCGGTCGTGACTTTGGTGATCGCGACCGGCGCGCAGCGCGGCATTCGCCCGGCGCTCGCCACCGTCGCCGGCACCATGGCTGGCACCGCGGTGCTGCTGGCGGCCATCGGCTTCGGCCTCGAGTGGCTGCTGCGCATGTCCTCGACCTTGTTCGAGATCATGCGCTGGGCCGGCGCCGCCTATCTCTTCTATCTCGGCATTCAGGCCTGGCGGCACGCGGGCGATCCGGTGCCCAAGCTGGAGCCGCGCGGCCATGTGTTCGCGACCCGCGGTTTCCTGGTCGCGGTCACCAACCCGAAAACCATCGCCTTCTTCACGGCGTTCCTGCCGCAATTCATCGACCCGACGCTGCCGGTCGGCTTCCAGATCATGGTCTACTCGTTGGTGTCGTTGCTGATCGCGGCGGTGCTGGATTCGTGCTGGGCGGTCGCTGCCGGTCTCGGCCGTGCCTGGTTTCTTAAACCGCACCATAACAAGCTGCTCGGCCGCATCTCGGGCCTCGCGTTGATGGGCGGCGGCATCTGGCTGAGCCTGACACGCAGGCCGGGGTAGCTAATGCCGACGGAGGCCAGCCGCACCGTTTTCGTTGTTCTCGATCCGGATTTCGGCGACCGACTGCCCGGTGTGCCTGCTGGCACCCCGGTGTGGATCACAATGAGCTCGGTCAATGAGCCGGTTGTCCGCGCGCTCTGGCAAACATCCGCCGCGACCCATTTGACGGGGATCACCGGCCTTGCGTTCAAAGCTCACCTGTCTCCGGAGGTCCACCTACTTGATGAATTGGAGGCGATTGATCTCCATCACGGCCCTTACTCGACGGACAAGCCCTATACAAAACTAAAGGTTATAGGTGCTGTTCTGACGCCTGAAATCCGCGCTGTCCTATCGACACTCGGGTTTGCGGCGTTTGTGGCTGAAGGCAACGGGTTTGTTGCCGAGCGTTCGCAAGAAGAAGCAGAGCGTCTGCGGCAGTAGCCTAGCGCGCGCCGGCCTTTTCCAGGATTGCGACCATCGCGGCATAGCCGCGTCCTTTCGCGAGCGTCAGCGGCGTTGCGCCGCTGCGGTCGGCGATGGTGACGTCAGCGCCGGCCTCGACCAGCGCCTTGAGCGTCGCGGTGTGGCGTTCGCCGCCATTGCCGAGCACGATGGACTCGATCAGCGCGGTCCAGTGCAGATTGTTGATGTGATCGAGCGGCGCTTTCGCCGCGATCAGCATGCGCACCACCTCGTCGTGGCCGAGATGCGCGGCGGCGATCAGCGCCGTGCCGTGATAGGGGCTGGTGATGTTGGTCGCCCGGCAGCCGCCATCGAGCGACAGCTTCAGCATGGCGACGTCGTCGGCGACCGAGGCGATGGTGACGATGTCATAGGCCTGAGCATCGAGCGCGTTGGCGTCGGCACCGAAACGGAGCAGGGCGCGGGCGGCGTCGGCCTTCTTCAGATGCACGGCGACATGGAGCGGTGTGCGGCCGCCGCCGTCCCGGGCTTCGAGCGCGGCACCGTCCTTGACCAGCTTTTCGATCGCGGCGGCATCGCCCTTGGCGGCGGCGGCATGCAGGCCCCGATAGGCCGCGATGTCGGTGGCATTGGGCGGCACCTGCGCGGCGGCGGGCGCGGCCGCGAGAACGAGCGCGGCGACGACGAAGCGGACGAGCATCTGGCGTTTCCCGGACTGATTGGCTGCCCAGACTAACCCCGGGCGGGGGCGGTTCATACGGTGGGCCGCCGGGGCGTACCCTTGCCGCAAGGCCGGGGCCGGGGTAGACGAACCCCATGTCGCGCATCGCCCTTTACGCCGGCTCGTTCGACCCGGTCACCAACGGTCATATCGACGTCGTGCGCCATGCCGTGCGGCTGGCCGACAAGCTCGTTCTGGCCATCGGCGTGCATCCCGGCAAGACGCCATTGTTCGCGGTCGAGGACCGGCTGGAGATGCTGCGCCAGACCTGTGCGCCACTGGCCGCTGATGCCAAATGCGAGCTCGGCTTCATTACCTTTGCCGGACTTGTGGTGGATACCGCGCAACGGGAAGGCGCGACGCTGCTGATCCGCGGCCTGCGCGATGGCACCGATTTTGATTACGAAATGCAGATGGCCGGCATGAACGAAGCCATGGCGCCGCAGGTGCAGACCGTGTTCCTGCCGGCCTCGCCGATGGTGCGCCCGATCACCGCCACATTGGTGCGCCAGATCGCCGCCATGGGCGGCGACGTGTCGTCTTTCGTGCCGCCGAGCGTCGCTGAACGGCTGAAGAAGCGCTTCGCCAAATCCTGATCTTTTCCGGAGACTGACCATGATCTCTCGACGACTGGTTTTGTCGCTGGCTTTGCTCGCGGCCGGTGTCGCTCCGGCGCTGGCGCAAAAGGCCAAGCTCGCCGATCCCGCCGCGCTGACCGAGCAGGCGCCGGCCACCTACAAGGCCAAGTTCGACACGCCCAAAGGCTCCTTCGTCATCCAGGTAACGCGCGCCTGGGCGCCGATCGGCGCCGACCGTTTCTACAATCTGGTCAAGAATGGCTTCTTTGACGAAGGCCGCTTCTTCCGCGTCATCCCGGGCTTCATGGTGCAGTTCGGCCTCAACGCCGATCCGGCGCTGAACGCCAAATGGCGCGTCGCGCGCATCCAGGACGACCGCGTCACCCAAAGCAACACCCGCGGCATGGTCACCTTCGCGACCTCGGGCCCGAACGCGCGCACCACGCAGGTGTTCATCAATTTCGACGACAACAACCGGCTCGATGGCATGGGCTTTGCGCCGTTCGGCAAGGTCGTCTCGGGCATGGATGTCGTCGACAAACTGTATTCGGGTTATGGCGAGGGCGCGCCGAACGGCCAGGGCCCCAACCAGAACCGCATCCAGACCGAGGGCAATGCGTATCTGACGCAGAGCTTTCCGCGGCTCGATCACGTCACCAAGGCGAGCATCGTTCCGTAACGGTGCGCCTTCGATTTCAACGACAAGGAGTTTTGATTATGGCCAAGCCGGAAGACACGCTGACGCTCGAAACCACCAAGGGCAATGTTGTCATCGAGATGCGCCCGGACCTCGCGCCCGGCCACGTCGCGCGCATCAAGGAACTGGTGAAACAGGGCTTCTATGACGGCATCGTCTTTCACCGCGTCATCGACGGCTTCATGGCGCAGACCGGCTGCCCGCAGGGCACCGGCATGGGCGGCTCCGGGCAGAAGCTGAAGGCCGAGTTTAACAAGGAGCCGCATGTGCGCGGCACGGTGTCGATGGCCCGCGCCTCGAACCCGGATTCGGGCGACAGCCAGTTCTTCATCGTGTTCGACGATGCCACCTTCCTCGATAACCAGTACACCGTCTGGGGCAAGGTAATCGAGGGGATGGACAACGTCGACAAGATCAAGCGCGGCGAGCCGGTCAAGGATCCCGACAAGATCGTCAAGGCGACGATGGGGGCGTAGGCCTCCGGCGAAACGTCAGTTTCTGCGTCATGGCCGGGCTTGTCCCGGCCATCCACGTCCTTAAAGCTGGACAGTCAGGAAGACGTGGATGCCCGGCACAAGGCCGGGCATGACGGCGGATAGTCATGCGCACCGATCTTTTCGACTTCAACCTGCCGCCCGAACGCATTGCGCTGCGGCCCGCCAGCCCCCGCGAGAGCGCGCGGCTTTTGGTGGTGCGGCCGGTCGGGGCGGGGGTGAGCGGGGAATGGGAGGATCGTGTCATCGCCGATCTCCCGGACCTGCTGCAGCCGGGCGACTGCCTGGTGGTCAACGACAGCAAGGTGATCGCCGCGCGGCTCAAGGGCCGGCGGATTGGCCGGGGCGAGGTGGAACCTTCGATCGAGGCGACCCTGCACAAGCGCATCGACGGCTCGACCTGGCGGGCTTTCATCCTCGGCGCCAAGAAGGTGCAGGTCGGCGATGTGTTGCGGTTCGGCTCCGAGGGGCGGGTCTGCTTCCTGGATCAGCTCGATGCTAAAGTTCTGCATAAAGATGAGGGTGGCGACGTAACCCTTTCATTTTCCTTGCATGGCCCGCATCTCGACCAAGCTATCGAGGAGCGCGGCGACATGCCCCTGCCGCCCTATATCGCCTCGAAGCGGCCGACCGACGTCCAGGACAAAACCGACTACCAGACCGTTTTTGCCCATGAGGACGGCTCGGTGGCGGCGCCGACGGCCGGGTTACATTTTACCGCCGATCTCTTAACGCGGCTGCAACAGCGCGGCGTCGCCCTGCACAAGGTCACCCTGCACGTCGGAGCCGGGACGTTCCTGCCGGTCAAGGCGGACGACACGGCTTCGCACAAGATGCACGCCGAGTTTGGTGTGGTCAGCGCGGCCACGGCGGCGGCCCTGAATGCGGCCCGCGCCAAAGGCGGGCGCATCGTGGCGGTCGGCTCGACGGCGATGCGGCTTCTGGAAAGCGCGGCCGGCGAGGACGACCAGATCAGCGAATTCGCCGGCGACACCGCGATCTTCATCACGCCGGGCTATCGCTTCAGGGCGGTGGACCTGATGATGACGAACTTCCACCTGCCGCGCTCGACCCTGTTCATGCTGGTGTCGGCGTTCTCGGGCCTCGACACCATGCAGCGGGCCTACTGGCACGCCATCGAGACCGGCTACCGGTTCTACTCCTACGGCGATGCTTGTTTGCTGTATCCGCAGCGCGGGGTGTAAACGACGCGCATGTCCCAACGCTTCTCCTTCACCCTCCACAAGACCGACGGCATGGCGCGGCGCGGCACCGTGATGACGCCGCATGGCCCGGTGGAGACGCCGGCCTTTATGCCGGTCGGCACCCAGGCCACCGTGAAGGGCCTCTATCCGGAAGCGGTCGAAGCGACCGGCGCGCAAATTCTGCTCGGCAACACCTACCATCTGATGCTGCGCCCCGGCGCCGAGCGCGTCGCCGCGCTGGGCGGCCTGCACAAATTCATGAACTGGCCGCACGCCATTCTCACGGACTCCGGCGGCTTTCAGGTCATGTCGCTCGCGACCTTGCGCAAGCTGACCGAGCAGGGCGTCACTTTCCGCTCGCATATCGACGGTACCAAGTACGAGTTGACGCCGGAGCGCTCGATCGAGATCCAGGCGCTCCTCGGCACCGATATCACCATGCAGCTCGACGAGTGCCTCAAGCTGCCGGCCTCGCGCGAGGAGATCGAGCGCGCCATGCAGCTCTCGGTGCGCTGGGCCGAGCGCAGCAAGCGCGCCTTCGAGGGCCACGCCCGCGACGGCTACGGCTTGTTCGGCATCGTGCAGGGCGGCGACGACATTCCATTGCGTCAGCAGAGCGCCCGGGCGCTGACCGATATCGGCTTCCACGGCTACGCCATCGGCGGGCTGGCGGTGGGCGAGCCGCAGGATGTCATGCTCAAGGTGGTCGAGGAGACGACACCCGCGCTGCCGGCGGAGGCGCCGCGCTATTTGATGGGTGTCGGCACGCCGCACGACATCCTCGAGGCGGTGGCCCGCGGCGTCGACATGTTCGACTGCGTCATGCCGACCCGAAACGGCCGCCACGGCATGGCCTTCACCCGGTTCGGCCAGATCAATCTGTCCAACGCGCGGCACGCCGATGATCCACGGCCGCTGGATGCGGAAAGCCCGCATCCGCTGGCGCGGACCTATTCACGCGCCTATCTGCACCACCTCACCAAGGCCAACGAGATTCTCGGCCAGGTCATGCTGTCGACCATCAATATCGCCTATTACCAGGCGCTCACCGCCGGCATGCGTTCCGCCATCGCGGACGGGCGTTTTGCCGACTACCGCGCTGCGGTGCTGGAAGGCTGGCAAAAGGGCGATCTGCCGCCGCGGCAGGTTGAGTAACCGGCTGGCCTTCGCTATCCCGTCGCTTACGACCATTTCCGGAGCTGCGTCCCCATGTCCGTCGATCTGACCTTTATCGAACGCAAGCGCGCGCCGCGGCTGAAGCTGCCGGCCGGAGCGACCGACGCGCATTGTCATGTGTTCGGACCCGGCGACAAGTTCCCTTACGCGCCGAACCGGCGCTATACGCCCAAGGACGCGCCGAAGGAGGCGCTGCGCGCGCTGCACGACCATCTCGGCGTCTCGCGCGCGGTGATCGTGCAGGCGAGTTGCCATGGCACCGACAATGCCGCCATGCTCGACTGCATCGCGTCCGACCCCAAGCGTTACCGCGGCGTCTGCATTGCCGATGACAGCTTCACCGACGCCGATTTCGAGAAGCTGCACAAAGGCGGCGTTCGCGGCGTGCGCTTCAACTTCGTCAAGCATCTCGGCGGCGCACCGGACATGGGCGTGTTCACGCGCGTCATCGACCGGGTGAAGGGGCTCGGCTGGCACGTCGTGCTGCATCTCGACGCGCCCGACATCGTGCCGTTGTCGCCCATGATCGCGCGCCTGCCGCTGCCGTTCATCATCGACCATATGGGCCGTGTTCCGGCGGTGGCCGGCGTCGATCAGGAACCGTTGCGGGCCCTGGTCAAGCTCGCGCGTCTCGATAATTGCTGGATCAAGGTGTGCGGCGCCGAGCGTATCGACATGCCGCCCTACAACCGCGCGGCGCCCATCGCCCGCATCCTGGTCGAGGTCAATCCGGAGCGCGTTCTGTGGGGCACCGATTTCCCGCATCCCAACGCGACCCACGAATGCGACGAGGCCGATCTTGTCGACCTCATTCCGCATTACGCGGTCAATGAGAAGGCGCAGCAACGCTTGCTGGTCGACAATCCGGCACGGCTATATGGTTTCTGAGAAGTCCAATAATTAACAAGCGAAGTGGAGGAAATACCCAATGGCGAAGCGTTTATTTGACGGTGCGCGGCGCGGCCTCATTCTGGCCGGCGCGGCAGCCGTCGTGCTGGCGGCCGTACCGCAGGCGCAGGCCGCCTGGCCGGAGAAGCCGATCCGTCTCGTGCTGCCGTTTGGCGCGGGCGGTGTCGGTGACGTGACGGCCCGCATCGTCGCTGAAAAATTGGGTGACAAGCTTGGCCAGCGTTTCGCCATCGAGAACACGCCAGGCCCCGGCGGCATCAGCGCGGCGCGCGCGGTGACGACGGCGCAGCCGGATGGCTACACGCTCGGCCTCCTGAGCAACGGCACCGCGGCGGCGGTGGCGACCTTCAAGAAGCTGCCTTTCGATCCGCTGACCGAATTTGAAATGGTCTCGACCATGGGTCAGTTCGATGCCGTGCTCGCGGTGTCGGCGAAATCCGAGTTCAAGACGCTCGGCGATCTGCTCAAGGCGGCCAAGGCCAACCCGGGCAAGATCAATGTCGGCACCATCACCCCTGGTTCGACGCAGAACCTCGGTGGCGAGTATTTCAAGTCGGCGGCCGATATCGACGTCGTGATCGTGCCCTACAAGAGCTCGCCGGACATCGTGGTTGGCCTGCTGCGCAACGACGTGCAGATGATGCTCGACTTTCCGCCGGCGGTGAAAGGCCAGGTCGAGTCGGGCGATATTCGCCTGCTCGCCACGGCCGCGCTGAAGCGTTCGAAGATGTTCCCGGATGTGCCGACGGCGGCGGAGCAGGGCATGCCGGGCTTCCGCGTCTATTCCTGGAACGGCATCTTCGCGCCGAAGGGTACGCCGAAGGAGATCGTCGACAAGCTCAATGCGGCGATCCGCGAAGTGCTCGCCATGAAGGACGTGCAGGAGCAACTCGCCAAGCTTTCCATCGAAGGCGTGCCGTCGACGCCGGAAGAGCTGATGCAGCGCCTCAAGGACGACATCGCCAACCTCAACATGGTGGTCGACAAGGCCGGCATCGTCCGCAAGTAGGACGTCGGCGCGGGAGAGGCCGGTGGACTGGTCAACACCCGTCGATCTGTACTGCGAGCGGCTCGGCCCTTCGTTCTGGGCCGAGCCGGTCAATGCCGTCACGAATGCGTCGTTTCTGATCGCCGCCGTCGCCGCTTTTCTGTTATGGCGACGGCGCGCTGACAACTGGCCCGCGCTGGCGCTGATCGCCGTCACCTTCGCGATCGGCATCGGCTCTTTCATTTTCCATACCGTCGCCACCCGCGGCGCGGCGCTGTTCGACACCGTGCCGATCGCAATCTTCATCTATGGCTATTTATGGCTGGCGCTGCGGCGCTTTCTCGGCCTGTCGGCATGGATGGCGCCGGCGCTGGTGATCGCGTTCGGCTTGCTGAGCTTCGCCCTGGGTGCGGTCATTCCCCGCGGCGCGCTCAACGGCTCGCATGGCTATTTGCCGGCGCTGGCCGCTTTGGTCGTGGTCGGCTGGCTGACGCGGGAGGGAAGACCGCGCCGGCTGCTGTTCGCGGCGGCGGCGGTGTTCGCGGTCTCGATCGCCCTCCGCAGCATCGATCAGGCGGTGTGCGCGGCGCTCCCGCTCGGCACGCATTTCCTCTGGCACAGCCTGAACGGTCTGGTGCTGTACCTGCTGCTGCGGGCGGCGCTGGTGGCGCCGCGCCAAGAAGCGGACTAGGCGGCGAACTGGGCGGTGGCGCGACGTTCGAGCAGCCGCGGCAGCAGCTTGGCAATGTCCTGCTGGAATGCACTCGCCGTCTGGGCCTTGGCGATCAGCTCTTCGCGCTCCCGCTTGAAGGCGGCGCGTTCGCGGTCGAACTCGGCGACCAATTCCTTGACCGTCGCCTCGGCGTTGTCGCGGGTGACGGTGATGACGGTGTCGAGGAAGGCGATATGGCTGTCCTTGCCGGCCGCGGTCTCGATGGCCGCATTGATTTCGGCGTGGCTGTCGTCGAGCAAGGCGCGCAGCGCGGCGATTTCTTCGGCCAACGACACCTTGTCCTGCTCGAGCGTGTCGATACGGGCATCGCGCTCGGCGATAACGCCCTGCAGGTCGGCGAGGCGGCGCTCGCTGTTGGCGATCAGCGAACCGCGCTCATTCTCGTAGCGGCGCTCGATGCGTTCTTCGGCGGCGACAACCTGGGTGGCGATCGCGACCTGCGCGGCGGCGAGTTCGGCCCGCAGGTGTTCGATGAGCTGCTCGGCGTCGGCCAGATCGGCGGCGCGATTGGTAAGGGCACCCTCCCGGGCGGCGAGCCGCACCGAGGCATGGTCGGCGTCGCGCAGGGCCGAAGCGAGCTGGGATTCCAGAGCCACCTTGTCGGCTTCGGCCTCGATCAGCTGGCGGGTGAGTTCAGCGATTTCGCTGTCGCGCTCGCCGGTGAGCTCGCGGAGGCTTTTGATGGTCAGGGCCTGCCGCTCGAGGTGTTCGCGGGTCTCGCGCAGTTCTGTTGCCTGGCGGTCGCGGATCGCGGTGAGTTCGCCGATGCGATGCTCGTGCTCGCGCAAGGTCACGGCCTGCGCCGTGACCGTTTCCGTAAGGCTGGGCCCGCGCGGCGTGTCGGCGTCTTCGCCCGGCACCGGCAGGCGCGGCCAGGGCCGCTCCTCGGCCTCGTGCCGGACGATCGTCGGAATGTCGCGATGAGCGTTCGGCGCTGGCGCGTGGGGTGGGGTTCCGGCCGGCCGGATAGCGTCGGGCTCGGGCGCGAGCACCCGGTCGATCAAGGAGGGGGCTCGCGGTCCGGATCGCGCGCCACCCAGGCGCTGCGGCCTGCGGCCGCCATTGAGCGTATCGATTCGGTTCGCCAGCGCGGAGAGCCGCGCTGACAATTCGTCTATGTCGGGCGGATTGTCCGCGCCTTTGTCCTGATGCTGTGCCGTGCGCATGCGCCCCCCGAGCGCAAATGTGGACGCGATCCCGACTCGTCGTTTAACGACGGGTTAACCGTGGACTGGCGACGGTTAACGAGCCGTTAACTCGGAACTCCGGGCGGAGAAGGGGCTTCGCGGAGGCTAGTCCTGCGCGGCGGCGCCGAGTTCATGCTGATCGAGCGCGATCGACGAGCGCGTGGTGGCGCCACAGGAGTCGCATTCCCAAGTGTGGCGGATTTCGCCGCCTGCGACGAAGGCGGAAGCCATGGGTGCGATCAACTGCTCGCCGCAAGCGGCGCAGGTGACGGGTGCACCGAAAACACGAATGGAGGAGAGCGTGGCCGGATAGCAGTGGAGCTGCATGTGAGCCTCCTGGTCGTTCATCCATCGTTGAACGCGAGGATGTCGATCAACCATGGCGGCCGAAAGGCGGAGCGATGGAACTGCCGTGTCCGTTCAGGCAAAGTTTTGTGACGCTTGGAATGGCTCCAGATCGTATCGCATCGCGGCAAGTGCACGTGGCATCAGCATTTAAGCGGCCAACGAAAAGGCCGGCGCGCCGCGCCGGCCTGTCATCGCACTGTCGCAGCGCGCCAGCGATGAATTCAGTCGTCTATATCGACGAGCGGCGGCAATTGCCGGATCGGCCCGGTCGAGAGCGTGATTTTCTTGCGCTGCGAGGGCAAGGCTTCGGCGATCCTCGGACCCTTGCGCGATTTGGCGAACAGATCGGAGCCGAGATTGCCGCCATGCTCGGCGAGATCGTCTTCGTCGCAGGAGGCGGCGATGGCGACACCGAGCGACGCCAGGTGCGAGCGGCGATAGCAATACACCGCGAGCATGGCGCGCGTGTTGGCAGGCACCGCGTCGATCAATGCCGGCAACCCCTGCGGCGTCACGCGATAGAGCTGACCCAGCAGCGACTCAGGAACGGGACACGTCTCTTCGTTCAGAAGCATTACAGGATCCTCCAACCCGGAGATTCCGATGTGCCTTGATTTGGTTAACAAGAAGGAAAGGCGCGCAACATTCACGTGGTGCGCTGCGGCCGCGCCGCGGCTTCGCCGTCGATGATTTTCTGCCGCATCGACATCTCGAGGCTCGCCATCGACAGCAGTTGCTCGACCGTGTCGAGCTTGAGTTCGCGCGCCGTATACAGGGATTGATCGATCATCTGCGCTAGCGCACGCATCAGCATTTGCATGGCGGCCCCCTTGGCTCCGCGGACCGGCGCGTGGCGCGCGGGACGCGGTGATGGTTTTAAGGAAGCGCCGGTTTGCAAGGGGCCCGGCCTGGATGCTTGGCGCAAGCAAAACAGACTTGAGGAGGCGATGGAACCTTGCGGGCGATTCGGGTTCCATCGCAAGCGTCTTCGATGCGCCGGTCGATGCCTGGTCGCGAAAGATAATGCCGGAATCGGCGCCGAGTTGTTTGTACGCAAATGCCGCGCGCGCCGCTGGCCAGGTGTGGCGCTAGCCGGTTTTCTTCATGGCGATGCCATCGAGCCAGTCCTGGGCTTCGGCGACGGCCAGTAAACCGTCGCGCATTTTGGTCAGACGCTCGTGCTCCTCGCCGCTGATCATCGGATCCTTGCGACGGACATCGCATCGCGCCGCCCATTGCCGCAGCTCCGCGGACGAAAGATTGGTATTCATGTGTGTCACTCCCGGCGAGGGGAAGTGTAAAGCGGGGGATGAGGCAGGACGATGGCGAGCGCATCGCACAACGTCAGGAGAGCCGGCGGCTCAATCCTTCTGCAGATTGTCTTCTTCGACCGTGCGCTCGAAATTCTCGGCCGCGCTCTTGATGCGATAGAGGACGCGATTGTCGCGCTCGACCGGCATGTGGCGGACGACCTTGCACAGGCCGCGCGCCCCGCCGGCGTGAATGCCGGCTTCAAAATAGACTGACGTCCCGACGGGATATTTGTGCGGCATGGCGTCCCTCAGGTCGGCGTCGGAAAGTTCAGAAAAGAAAGAACGTCCGGCCTTTAAGGGCCGGACGTTCCTGCGATCGCCTTAGGCGTTCTGCAGATTGCCCGCAGCCTGCTTGCCACGCTCGGTGACGATTTCGTACGACACCTTCTGGCCTTCCATCAGGCTGCTCATGCCAGCGCGCTCGACGGCGGAGATGTGCACGAACACATCCTTCGAGCCGTCGTTCGGGGTGATGAAGCCAAAGCCCTTTTGGGTATTGAAGAATTTCACGGTTCCGGTTGCCATCAGGCAAATTCCTTCAGATGATGATAGACGTCATTGTGCGCCCTGGGCATCCGATGCCCGGGCGATCGAAACAGGGTTGATTTTCAGGGATGGTCCGCTCCGAAGTGCGGAGGCGAAAGCACAACTAAAAAGTTCTTGTTTCAACGCGTTATTCGTACGCTGTTTGTCCCGCTAAGTCAAGAAATCCCGCAATTCCGGGATTGTCTGACAGAAACGGGCATCTCGGGCGCAAAAAGCAAGGGTGCCCATGGGAACCATTCGGCTGCTGGGCCGTTATCTGAACATGACCCAAACATTGTCCGAAGCCGACCGCGCCAAAAAGCGCGCGGAAACCAATTTCCGGGCGCGTGTGCGCGAAATAGAAGGCCAGAAGGCGTCCAAGGAATACTGGACGGCGCAGCAGGAGGCGATCGACCGCATTCCCAAGTTGCGCGCGCTGCGCCTCGAGCGCGAGGCGCAGGAAAAGCAGCAAGCGGCACTGGAGAAAGCCACCAAGGTGGCCAAACCGGCGAAGGCGAAACGAGTCGCCAACGCCTGAGATGTTTCTAATCCATCGTTGAGTCTGCGAGTCTCGACGGCTTCAGCCGCGATTTCCTGAAAGCCGCGATTGCCCAAGTGCCGGAGACGGCACGGCCGGCGGTCGCGGCTTTCGCATGCGTGTCGTCCAGGCGCCGACAGTTTGATGCACCTCAAACAGCGATCATTGCCGCGCCCTAATCTTCACCGTCAGTAATGAAGGAACGAGGACGCCATGGGGTTCAAGGCTTCAATGATGGGCTGCGCGGTTGCCGCGGCGCTGGCGGTCACCCCGGCATTCGCCGACGACGCCGAGACCGGGGGCAACATGTACCGGCTCTATTGCGCGAGCTGTCATGGCGAAAGCGGCGCCGGCGACGGGCCGGTGGCTGCGGCGCTCGTCAATGGTGCGCCTGACTTGCGCGTGCTCGAAAGAAACAACGGCGGCGTTTTTCCCGAAGCCGTGCTGCGCACGGTGATCGATGGCCGCAGGACCTTGCGCGCGCACGGCACCTACACGATGCCGGTGTGGGGCCGCGACCTTTCCGCCATCGGCGGCGACGCGGCCACCGCGCAGACAATCAACGCGATCGTGGAGTATTTGAAGGGGATACAGGTGAGGTAGGGGGATATCAACCGTGCGGCGAATAGAATTGCACTTGAGACGCGTTATGCGCCCGCCCTGTCTTTGTCGGCTTTTGCCAACTCTGAAAATATCCGATCCACGGCCTGTTTGGCGTCGGCCTCGGCGCTGTTGCCATCAGGCTGGCGGGAGTTGCTCCAATTTCCGCTCGCAACGGACACTATCCTGCGAAACCGAGTTGCACGGTCTGCTTCTGCTTGGACTCTCTCCATGGCTCACTCCAGGGGGTTGAGTGGCTTTCGCAGATAATTCTGGCGAAAGTGTCCGTTATAGGCAGGATCAAAATAGTGCTTTCTTTTGATCCATATGAAGCCATCATTTTTTGATACTACCGCAACGTCAACTGGGCCGGCAACTGTCTCCATCTCATTTGAGATGCGCCTTTTGATCGCGGTCAATTCTACGAGTGATTCTACAAGATTTGCCAAGTCCTCCTTGGCAAGTCCGTCGAGCGCGTCAAGAACTCTATTGATAGATTTCGTGCGGATATACTTGTCAATCTCCCGTTTCATGCCTTTTGCAATTGTATCAATGCTATTGCGAAGGAGTGCGAGAGTGACGTCGGTTTGGCCAGGTGGTGCCGTGTAATTAGAGAGTTCTTTTTTAACGACTTCGTCCAAAAATTTCTTTAGGGCCAGTTCAAAGGCTCTTGTAGAGAACGTCTTCAAATTGGCGTCGACGCCCTCCATAAAAAGACTTGTGGCATCTGCTTGCGCTAGCGCGTAAAGGGCGGCCTTGTTGTCTGCGCGATCCAAATTGCTTGTGTGTTTTGAAGTGAAGCGAATCTCGTTAAGTGGCGCGCCGTCTATTCCGACGGTTGTGATGGCTGGAAGTATCTGCTTGGTGCCAAAGCCAAAGATGGCGAAGCCGGTGCTCGTGTCAGACGTCCAGTCTGATTCGCAGAATAAAAAGCAGAGTTCTTCAAATTTCAATTTTGATCGAGCGCCAAACTTCTTTCCCTTAAAGACAGTTTCTAAAACGACTGCGCAGTCGTCTCGAAATTGCTTGCGAAACTGTCGGAGAGTGAGTGGCTTTTCTAGATCTAGTTTAGGGGCTTTTCTAATTTGGCTAATGAATTGCGTTAGATGCTTGGAAAATTCGGATTTGAAGTTCTTTCCATTCTGCCGCCTTAGTCGTTTTTCAATGCGCTGTGCTAAGCCTATAAAAATTCCGGCACGGTCGAGATCAGACGCGGCTTCTGTTACAAGTTTGGGGCTTTTTAAGAAATTGCAAAAATCATCAGCGTAACCATCGACCGTGTCGAAGGATTGATCGTGAATCTGGCCCCGATAAGTTTTGATTATAAGCTCCCAAGGAAGATTTAGTAGATACGCGTTTCCAAAAATGACTATTCCGACAGGGTTGAATTTGCTCAGTTGAAATATCTTGTTCGCTGTCAGATGCACTTTTGTTCGGCCGCGAGTGACCGCGCTATCCGCGGCCACGGCTATTGCCGACTTGTTCATGACTATCACTTCGGCGGTCATTAGGTTGCCCGTAAACAAGTAGAACGAGGGAATGAATCGGTGCGCGTGTAAGTATAGTGAATTGCAGATATTGCGTGAGCCGGTGTAGTATAAGAATAATTTCCGTGGATTTCTGCTACTGAAAGGTGTGGTGAGCGCGCTGGGACTCGAACCCAGGACCTCGCGATTAAAAGTCGTGTGCTCTACCAGCTGAGCTACGCGCCCGTCACCAAACGCGATGATCTCATCCGATTGGCCCGCCGGAAGCGGGGGTCACGAAAGCGGGTCGGCCCCGAGGGAGCCAAGCCAGTCGGATCATGCGCGACCGGCTGTTTAGGGGGGCGGGGGCCGTGGGTCAATAGCCCGGGCAGCCTCGTCTCGGCCCCTGTTGACGGCGGATTCCGGTGAAATTGCCGCGATTTATGCCCACATCTTGAACTCGCCCCGGGCCCTGCGGCTTTGCTACACTTGCTGTCGAAGTGCGCGCCGGCAAAGTGCCGGCACCCGATGCCCTCGAAGGACCAGCCATGCCGATCGTCAACCGCGTCGCCGACCTGCATTCCGATATCACCGCCTGGCGGCGCGACCTCCATGCCCATCCGGAGATTCTCTACGAGGTGCACCGCACCGCGGCGACGGTAGCCGAGAAGCTGAAGGCCTTCGGCTGCGACGAGGTGGTGCCGGGCATCGGCAAGACCGGCGTGGTCGGCGTCATTCGCGGCCGCAAGCAGGGCTCCGGCAAGACCGTGGCGCTGCGCGCCGACATGGACGCGCTGCCGATCACCGAGCTCAACGATCTGCCGTACAAGTCGACCACGCCGGGCGCCATGCATGCCTGCGGCCATGACGGCCACACCGCCATGCTGCTCGGCGCGGCGCGCTATCTCGCCGAGACCCGCAATTTCGACGGCACCGTGGTGGTCGTGTTCCAGCCGGCGGAGGAGGGCGGCGCGGGCGCGCTGGCCATGCTCGAAGACGGCATGGCCGAACGCTTCGGCATCGACGAGTTCTACGGCATGCACAATGCTCCCGGCATGCCGGTCGGCGAGTTCGGCATCAATTCCGGACCGATCATGGCGGCGGCGGACTACGTCACCATCGACATCGAGGGCGTCGGCGGCCACGCGGCGCGGCCGCATCTGACCATCGATCCCGTGCTGGTCGGCGCGCATATCATCACCGGCATCCAGTCGGTGGTGTCGCGCAATACCGATCCCCTGAAGTCTGCCGTGGTGTCGATCTGCATCGTCGAGGCGGGCTCGGCCGACAACATTATCCCGCAAACGGTGCGCCTGCGCGGCACCGCGCGCACGCTCGATGACAAGGTGCAGGACATGGTGGAGGCGAACCTCGCCCGCCTCGTCGAGAACACCGGCGCGGCCTTCGGCGCCAAGGCCAAGCTGACATACCGCCGCAACTACCCGGTTCTGGTCAATCACGAGGCCGAAACCGGCTTTGCCGCCTCGGTGGCTCAGGAGATCGCCGGCAAGGAGCGGGTCAACACCAGGCTGCCGCCGATGATGGGCGCGGAGGATTTCTCCTTCATGCTGCGCAAGCGCCCGGGCGCCTTCATCTGGGTCGGCAATGGCGACACCGCGGGCCTGCATCACCCGCGCTACAACTTCAACGACGACGCCATCCCGGTCGGCACCTCGTACTGGGTGCGGCTGGTGGAGACCGCGCTGCCGGCGTGAGGCGGCCGCTACCCTGCCGCCTTCAGCAGCCGCTCACGCAAGGCGGCGATCTCGCCGCGCAGCCTGACGGCGTCCTCCATGGTTAGCCCCGTGGCGGCGCCGACGCAGGCGCCGACGTCGCGGGCCTTCTTGCGCAGTGCCGCTCCCTTGTCGGTGAGTGTGAGGCGGACCTGGCGCTCGTCCTCCGGGTCGCGTTTGCGCGTCAGGTAACCCAGCGCCTCGAGACGCTTGAGCAGCGGCGTCAGCGTGCTCGATTCCAGGAACAGCTTGCCGCCGATCTCGCCGACGGTCTGGCCGTCCTGCGCCCACAGCGCGATCATCACCAGATATTGCGGGTAGGTGAGCTTGAGCTCGTCGAGCAGCGGTTTGTAGACGCGGTTGAAGGCGTGGCCGGCCGAATAGACGGCGAAGCACAACAGGTCGGCGACATCGCGCGGCGCGGGTTTGTCGGCGGCAGCTTTGGCGGCGGGCGATCTGGCAGAGGGCATGGCGGGGTCTCGGGACGGTCGGCCGCGGCGAACGCTCACGACGTCGTGAATATAGATCGTGCGCGATCTAATCGCAAGCTATTGACCGGCCGGCGACGGGGACCTAAAAGTATCGTGCACGATATAAACGGAAGCGATCAATATCGGCGCGGCCCGGATCGGGCCGGCGCCTCAGGACAGGAGCAGAAAACCATGTCAGTCGACGTCAAATACCGCACCTCCGCGAAGGCCACCGGCGGCCGTGACGGTCAGGCCGCCACCACCGATGGGGCATTCAGCGTCAAGCTGACCGTACCGAAGGAGCTGGGCGGCCCCGGCGGGCCGGGCGCCAATCCGGAGCAGTTGTTCGCCGCCGGCTATTCGGCCTGCTTCCTCGGCGCCATGAAGGCGGTCGCGGCCAAGGGTGGCCACAAGGTGCCGGCGGACGCCACAGTCACCGCGACTGTCGGCATCGGGCCGCGTTCGGAAGGCGGCTTCGGTCTGGAAGTCTCGCTCGAGGTGTCGCTGCCCGGTCTGCCGAAAAGCGAGGCCGAGGCCCTGGTCGCCAACGCGCATCAGGTCTGCCCGTATTCCAACGCCACGCGCAACAACATCGACGTCAAGCTGTCGGTCGTCTGATCGCGCGGCTTGGCCAAAGAAAAAGGGCGCCCGAGGGCGCCCTTTTTTATTGCGTGTCGGGTGCGGACTTTACTGCACCAGCTCTCTCGACTCCTGCGCCACCACCTGCGGCGGCGCCACCGCCTGAGCCTTGGCCTTGACCAGGCGAGCGCGGCGCGCGAGCGCCGTGATGCCGGCGCGGTAGCCTTCGAGCACGGTGTAGTCGTTGAAGCGCGAGCGCTCCCACAGCGCGATCAGCACGGCCGCCACGAAGGGCAGCGACTGGATGACCAGCACGCCGGCGAAGATGTAGATCTCGCGCACTTCCTTGTTGTTGGTTTGCACCAGCAACACGGCACCGGCGATCAGCAACGCCGCGATGATCGATTCCCAGAACGCGTGGAAGTCGGTCTTGCGCTTGGCGCCGCCCTTGTCGGTGCGCACGAAGGGCAGGTGGTCCTTGATCAGGCCCATCGCCACGGCGCGCGCCACGGTCCACTGCACCGACATCGCGGCGATGGCGGCCGCCGCCATCTCGGTCTTGGTGATGCGCACGCGCAGCCGATACAGCGCCGCGAAATGCAGCAGCGTCACGGCGAAGCTCGCCACGATCGGGATGGTGAGGATGCGATCCGGCACGGCGATGTCGAGGATGGCGATCACCGGCACCCAGAGGATGTTGAGGATCGCGACCACGACGCCGACGCTTTCGGCTCCCAGCCAGTTGAGCCAGCCGAGGGCGAATTCGCGCTTCTGGTCGCCGGTTAGCCGCGTGTTGCGCGACAGCATGTTGCGCCAGTGCTTTTTGACGATTTGGAAGCCGCCATAGGCCCAGCGGTCACGCTGCTTCCTGAAGGCGTCATAGGTGTCCGGCAAGAGGCCGTAGCCATAGCGCTTGTTGGTGTAATGCGCCTGCCAGCCGTGCTCGAGCATGCACAGGCCAAGGTCGGTGTCCTCGCAGATCGTGTCGCTCGACCAGCCGCCCGAGGCTTCGATGGCCTTGCGGCGCATCAGCACCATGGTGCCGTGGGTGACGACGGCGTTGTGCTCGTTCCGTTGCACCATGCCGATGTCGAAGAAGCCGGCATATTCGGCGTTCATCGCGGTGTGTAGCGGGCTGCGCGCGCCGTCGCGGTGATCCTGCGGCGCCTGCACCATGCCGACCGTCGGGTCGTTGAACAGGGGCGTGAGGTCACGCAGCCAGTCCGGCGTCACGACATAGTCGGCGTCGATGATGCCGATGATCTCGGCGTCCTCGGCGGTGTGGATGGTGGCGAGGCGCAGCGCGCCGGCCTTGAAGCCCTGCAGGTTGTTGGCCAGCACGAACTTGAAGCGCTCGCCAAGCACCTTGCAGTGCTCCTCGATCGGCATCCACATCGCCGGGTCGGGCGTGTTGTTGACGACGACGACGCATTCGAAGTTCGGATAGTCGAGCGCGGCCACCGCATCGAGCGTCTGCTTGAGCATCTCCGGCGGCTCGCGATAGGCCGGAATGTGGATCGACACTTTCGGCGTCGGCATATCCGGCGCCAGCGGCGGCGCCACCGGGACAAGACGCGCCGGCTTGCGGCCGAAGGCGACCGCGGCGATTTCCTCGATGCGGGCCAGCGCGATCAGGATCAGCGGGATCAGCAGCAGGGTGCCGAGGCCGAGCGCGAAAGCGGCGCCGGGCACGAAGTAGTGGCCGTACCAGTAGCCGAACAACGCGGCCGACCAGGCACCGACCATGTTGGCGGCGGCAGCCAATGTGGTCGCCTGCCAAAATGACGCGCCGGCGAGGGTCAGGATCGGCAGCGACAGCAGCACGCTGACGAGCAACGCGATGGCGGCCAGTTTCCAGTGGTCGGGATCGGTGATCGGGCCGACCCAGGAGAACTTGGCTTCGCGCGAGGCATTGAACATGCCCCAGTACGGACCGACGCCGCCTTCGAAGATCTTCCAGGGCTGATCGATGGCTTCGACGATGTTGTAGTCGATGCCATAGGCCTCGGCGCGCGTAACGAAGTCGCGCAGGATCACGGCCTGTTCGATGCGGCCCGGATTGGCGTTGTGGAAGTTATAGCCGGCGCTCGGCCAGCCGAACTCGGCGACGACAACGCGCTTGCCCGGATAGGCGCGGCGCAGCTTGTCGTAGATGATGATCGCCTGATCGACGGTCTGCTTCTCGGAGAAGCCTTCCCAGTAGGGCAGGATGTGCGCGGCGATGTAATCGACCGAAGCGACGAGCTCCGGGTGGTCGAGCCAGACGCTGTAGATCTCGCCGGTGGTCACCGGCACGTTCACCTGCCGCTTGACCTTCTGGATCATCTTGATGAGGCGGGCGACGCCGATGTCTTCGCGCAGCTTCTTGTCTTCGGCGGTGCTCTTTGCGCCCTGCAGTTTGGCAGCTTCTTCGGCCGACAGCTTTTCGCCCTGCTTAGGCGCCAGTTCGCCGCGATAGATCGTTTCGTTGCCGACGAAGATGCCGTTGACGTTGCTGTGACGCTTCGACAGATCGACAACCGCGCGCATCTCGCGCTCATTGCGGTCCGGGTTATGGTCGATCCAGGCGCCGATCGTGGTGCGCAGACCGAATTCGGAGGCGATGCCCGGCACGAGTTCGACGCCCGCGGTCGATGAGTACGTACGAATCGCCTTGGTCATCGGCGCGAGGATCTTGAGATCGTCGCGGATTTTCTGGGCTTCGGCCTTACCGCCGTCTTCCGGGTTCACATTGCCCTGGAACGGCGCATAGGAAATGCTGGAGAGCTGGCCCGTGAAATTGGGAGCGTCGACTTTCTCCCGGCCAAGCAGCCACAAGCCGGCATGCACGCACGCCACGAGGGCGACGACAGCAGCGACGGTGCGCATAGACTTCAATACCAAATGGGGCTGGGTGGCAGACCCCCGAACCCGTCCCCTGGGTTCGGCCCGAGCGTTATATGCTGTAGTGCAACATAGCTCAGGTTAGGCCGTTTTTTCAAGTAGATACCGGACATGGCAAAACCAAGACAGAAAGAGGGGGTGAGGTGTAAATTTTTTTAACGCCACCCCCCAACGCTACTGCTTCGTTGTCGTTCCCTCCGGAGCAGCCGGTTGTTGGGTATTGGCGGCGGCGGCAGGCGCGGGCGACAGGCCCGGATTGAGCCAACAGGCGTGGACCCGGCCGTTGAGGGTTTCCGGCGCCTTTGGATCGATATTTCCCTGTCGGACGATGCAGCGGAACGTCGCCTGGATATGGGCGCTCGGGCAGCCGAAACGGTCGTAGAGGTCGAGGTGGCGGAAGGCGGTGTCGAGATCGTCGCGCCAGAGCAGGCTGACGACCCGGCGGCCGAGCCAGACGCATTCGGGATTGCCGGCCGGGCCGACCAGGGTCTTGGTCGCCTCGGCGATTTCGTCGATCTTCTTCTGGCCTTCCTTGGCGGCGGCGTCCTTGGCGGCGGCGTCCGGGGTCGCCGGCTTCTGCTCCTGCGGCTGGGCGCCGCCCGACTGCGCCAGGGCGCCCGGCGCGGACAGAGCAAACGAGACCGCGCAAAGGGCGGCAATCAACATACGCAGCGAAGTCATGGACGAAAAATTCCCGACGAAACTGTTAAAGCCACTGACGTGGCTCAGCCTTGGCCCTTACTGCAGGCGGATTGAGACGCTTATGCGGCGTCCTGGCTGAACCGGCGCTGAATAGCTGAAAGCCCAGGGCCCCCCGGCCCAAAGTCCCTCACCCCCAAAGGCCTGGCTCAGTCCGGAAACCGTCCGGTTGCCGCCCGCCTTGTGTGCGCGAAACTTGGCCCCAGTCCCCGGTCTTTGTCCAGAGGCACGACGACATAACGTTCACGCGGTTGCCTGCAGGCTGGCACGTGCTCAATTGCCGCGTGTCCCGGCGCTATCTTGGCAGAGCCGGGGCGAGGCGATAAGCCGGTCGGGCCGGCGCAATGGGCCGGCTGCCGCCCGCCTTAAGGTCAACCATGCGCCTTGCCTTTGCCTGCCTCGTCGCCGTCGTGGCGGTGATTGCCGCCACGTGGAGCTGGCTCGGGCAGCCCGTCCCCATGCCCAGCGCGCCGCTCAAGGTCGGCGACAAGCTTTGGTGCCTGTCCTATGCGCCGTTCCGCGGCAGCCAGTCGCCGCATCAGGAAGGCATCCAGATCGGAGCGGGGCAGATCGAACAGGATATCGCCCAGCTTTCAAAGATTTCGAACTGCGTCCGGGTCTATGCCACCGACCAGGGCATCGAAAACGTGGTGCCGATCGCCGCCCGTTACGGCATGAAGGTGCTGCAGGGCATCTGGGTCTCCAATAATCCGGTCAAGACGCAGCTCCAGGTCGAGGCAGCGCTGGACCTGGCCGAGCGCTATCCCGACACGATTATGGCGCTGGTCGTCGGCAACGAGGCGCTGCTGCGCGGCGATATCGCGGCGGGCGACCTCGCGGCACTGATCCGTAACGTCAAGGCACGCGCCAAGGTGCCGGTGACCTATGCCGATGTCTGGGAATTCTGGCTGCGCGCGCCAGACGTCGCCGCGGCGGTCGATTTCGTCCTGATTCATATCCTCCCGTATTGGGAGGACTTCCCGATCGCGGCGGACAAGGCGGCCGCGCATGTCAACGACATTCACAAGAAGATGGCCGACCTTTACGCGCCAAAGAATGTCTACATCGGCGAGATGGGCTGGCCGAGTCAGGGCCGCATGCGCGAGGGCGCGCTGCCGTCTCCGGCCAATCAGGCCCGCGTGATCCAGGAAGTGCTGGCCTACGCTGCGCGGGAGAATTACCGGGTCAACGTCATCGAAGCCTATGACGCGCCGTGGAAACGGACGCAGGAAGGCGTGGTCGGCGGTCACTGGGGCCTGTTCGGCGATGCCGACCGGACCATGAAGTTCGGATGGGGCGAGGCCGTCTCGAACCATCCGTACTGGAAGGCGCAGGCCACGGCCGGCATCCTTTACGCCCTGGCGGTGTTCGGCGTTGCGGTCTGGATGCGGCGGGAGCCGGCGCCCGCGCGCCTCTGGCTTGCTGTCGCCGTCAACGCGCTGGCCGGCGGCCTGACCATCGGCTGGACGCTGCACAACGTTCCCATCGAGAGCATCGGCATGGGTGGCTGGCTGCGCTGTATCGCGCTCGCCGCGGCGGCTATTGCGTCTCCGCTCGTCGTGAGCGCGGCGATCATGCGCGGCGTGCCGCAGCCGGCCATCGCCCGCATCATCGGTCCAGAAGTCGGCCGGACCGGCGACAAGATCGCCATTGCGCTCGGCGTCGTGGCGATGCTGACGTTGCTGGTTGCGATCATCACCGCGCTGGGGCTGGTGTTCGATCCGCGCTACCGGGATTTCCCGTTCGCCCCGCTGACCGCGGCCGCGGTGCCGTTCTTCCTGGCCAGTTTCGTAACCCTGCGGCCGGCTGGCGCGCGGCAGGTGGCCGAAACCGGCGGCGCGCTGATGCTGCTGGCGTCGGCGATCTACATCGTGCCGAACGAAAGCCTGCTCAACTGGCAATCGCTGTGGCTGTGCGCAGCGCTGGCGCTGTTCGCGATCAGTCTGGCTCGGGTACGCGACGCGCAAAGCTGAGCACCAGCAGCCCGATCGCCAGCGCCGACAGCACGACGTTGTAGAGCACCACGCCCATCAGCGCGGTGGCGAGCGCCAGCGCGAAGATGACCAGAGTCGGCCGCAGCAGGTGGATCGCCGCCAGCACCACGGCGGCGCCGCCGATCAGCGAGCGGTCGAACAACGCGGCGAAAACGCGGCGCTGGGTACACATCCAGGTGTCGAGGCCGGCATTGCAGGCGAGCCCAACGCCGGACTGCTCGATGCCCATGTAACGCACATAAAGCGCATAGCCGAGCGCGGAAAAGCCGATGATCAGCAGCACGTTGGCGGCGCGGGCGCTGGGCAGAAACAATTTGTGCGGTTCCATGGCTCTCGTTCCTCAAACGCGGCGGAGTATGCCGCCGCGCGAGGTCGGGGGCAAACCGGCGCGCTTACGGCGCGAGCTTCTCGCCGACGTAGTCGACAGTGCGGCACGGCACCTTGGAGGCGTGCATGCGCGTACAGATTTGCGCCGCCGCCGCCGCATTCGGTAGCGGGCCGACGATGAGACGGTAGGGAATGATGCCCGGGCGGTCGTCGTAGCCGGCGAGCGGGCGCAAGCCCTCGATCACCGGACCGAAATTGGCCTTCACGGCTACCCAGCGTGCCTGCAGGATTTCCATCGACCGCGCGCCGCCAAGATCGACGCCGAGTTCGGCTTTGCGCGGCTCGTCCGGCGTGGCTGTCGGCGCAGCCGCCATGCGCGTCGGCGGCATAGGTACGTTCGCAGTCTGCGGCGGCTGAGTGGCGGCGGCCGTCGGTCCTTCTGCTGCAGGCACCGGGCCTTCGGCCGGCAAGGCGACTTCCTGTTTGTCCTGCGGTTTGGCTTCGGCCCTTGGCTCCAGCCTGGCTTCCGGCTTCGGCGCCACATGCGTGACCGCTGGCGGCGGCGCCAAGGCAGGCGCGGGGGCTGCAGGTTTTGTCACCGCAAGGGCGGCCATGTCGCGTTTGATCGAACCGGTCAGGTCGCTGAAATTCTGCTCCAGCGTGGCAAGCCGGGCGTTGAGCTTGTCGCGGTCGGCGGCGAGTTCGCGAAGGCGGGTCTCGAGCCGGCGGTTTTCTTCGACGCGCTGTGCCTCGACGCGCTTGAGCAGGGTGTCTTCGAGCGCGACCTGCTGCCCGGGCGCCGGTTGGGAAAGGGCCTGAACGATGCGATCAAGACCCAGGTCGGCGTTCAAAACCAGCAGTGCCGCGGCGACGGCCACGGTCGCGGCGCCGCCCCACAGGCTCAGGCGCCACACCAAACTCGTATCGCGCAACGGACCGTGTTCCGGCGGGTCAAACGGGTCGGCCATGAGGGTCCTCGAAAGCGGCGAATCAGGTCATTGAAAACATTAGCAGAATCCGGCATTGCTGGCCTTTGAAACTTGGGAATGAAACTTGGGCCATGAAACTGGGCCGTGGCCGTCGCCGGCCCCGCTAACACCTTGAGTTCAAACGCATGACGAAGCCGACAGGCCACGACCGCTCCTGCCTCGCCATCGTCCTCGCCGCCGGTGAGGGCACGCGCATGCGCTCGAGCCTGCCGAAAGTTCTGCATCAGGTCGGGCACAGGACATTGGTGGCGCATGTGCTCGCCGCCGCCGCCAAGGCAGGCGGCGCCGCCATCGCCGTGGTGGTTGGCCCCGGCCGCGACGATGTGGCGAAGGAAGCCAAAACCGTCGCGCCGAATGCGAGCGTTTTCGAACAACGCGACCGGCTTGGCACGGCGCATGCCGTTCTGGCCGCGCGTGACGCCATCGCGAAAGGCGCCGACGACATCCTCGTCATGTTCGCCGACACGCCGCTGGTGCGGCCAGAAACGCTGACGCGTCTGCGCGCCGCGATCGCGCAAGGCGCGGCGGTCACGGCCTTGGGATTCCGGCCGCAGGATCCGGCCGGCTACGGCCGGCTCGTCATGAAGGGCGATGAACTCGCCGCCATCGTCGAGGACAAGGATGCGACGCCGCAGGAGCGCAAGATCACGCTCTGCAACGGCGGCCTGATGGCGCTGGCCGGCAGCACGGCTTTGCAAATTCTCGACCGCATCGGCAATGACAACGCCAAGGGCGAATACTATCTCACCGATGCGGTGGCGATTGCCCGCGAACTGGGCTTGAAGGCCACCGTGATCGAAACCGACGAGGACGACGTGCGCGGCATCAACACCAAGGCGCAATTGGCGCAGGCCGAAGCGGTGCTGCAGCAGCGCCTGCGCGCGGCGGCGATGGACGCGGGCGTCACGCTGATCGCGCCGGAGACGGTGTTTCTTTCATCCGACACCACCTTCGGCAAGGACGTCACCGTCGAGCCGAATGTTGTGTTCGGCCCCGGCGTCACGGTCGAAGACGGCGCGACGATCCGCTCGTTCTCGCATCTGGAAGGCGCGGTGGTCGGCAAGGGCGCGCGCGTCGGGCCCTATGCGCGCCTGCGGCCGGGCGCGAAGCTCGGGCAGGACGTGCATATCGGCAACTTCGTCGAGGTGAAGGCTGCGACCATCGAGGACGGCGCCAAGGCCAATCACCTCGCTTATATCGGCGACGCGCGCGTCGGCGCCAAAGCCAATATCGGCGCAGGCACCATCACCTGCAATTATGACGGCGTGAACAAGCATCTCACCGACATCGGCGCCGGCGCTTTCATCGGAACGAATTCGTCGCTGGTGGCGCCGGTCAGGATCGGCGACGGCGCTTATGTCGGCTCCGGCTCGGTCGTGACCAAGGACGTGCCGGCGGACGCGCTGGCGATCGCGCGCAGCCAGCAGGTCAACAAGGAAGGCGGCGCGGCGCGCCTGCGCGAGCTCTACAACAAGATGAAGAAAGCCAAGATCTGACGGCCGGGAGCTGACGTGACGCGGCCGTTAAGGTTTCTGAGGCTCTTCGCGGTTAACGTGCGCTGACATACGGCGAAACAGGTTTTGATTTCAGCGCCGTTGCCGCGGCCGCTACAGCATTATTCAAATTTTCAAACGGGGCGGGCCCTGGCGCATGTGCGGGATTGTCGGAATTCTCGGGACCAAACCGGTCGCCGGACAGCTGGTCGATGCGCTCAAGCGCCTCGAGTATCGCGGTTATGACTCGGCGGGCGTTGCCACGCTCGATCACGGCGTCATGGGGCGCCGCCGCGCCGAAGGCAAATTGCAGGCGCTGAGCGACAGGCTCAAAGCCGATCCGCTGCCGGGCAACGCCGGCATCGGCCATACGCGCTGGGCGACGCACGGCAAACCGACCGAAGGCAACGCGCATCCGCACGCTACCGATAAGGTCGCGGTCGTGCACAACGGCATCATCGAGAACTTCCGCGAACTGCGCGAGAAGCTCATTGCCGGCGGACATAAATTCGCCAGCGAAACCGATACCGAGGTCGTTGCGCATCTGGTCACCGACTACATGCAGAAGGGCAAGTCGCCCGTCGATGCGGTCGGCGCAACGCTCAAGCAACTGCGCGGCGCCTTCGCGCTCGCTTTCCTGTTCACCGGCGAGGACGATCTCCTGATCGGCGCGCGCAAGGGCTCGCCGCTCGCGGTAGGCTACGGCCAAGGGGACAATAAAGGCGAGATGTATCTCGGCTCCGACGCCATCGCGCTGTCGCCCTTCACCGACACCATCACGTATCTCGACGACGGCGACTGGGTCGTGCTCACCCACACCAGTGCCGTGGTGCGCGATGCGCAGGACAACGAGGTCAAACGGCCCATCGTCAAGTCGTCGGTCACGACGCAGCTTGTCGACAAGGGCAACCACAAGCACTTCATGGCCAAGGAAATCCATGAGCAGCCGGAAGTGGTCGGCCACACGCTTGCGCATTACATCGACATGGTCGGCGAGCGCGTTGCGTTGCCAGGGAAGCTGCCGTTCGACTGGAAGAATCTGAAGCGGCTGTCGATCTCGGCCTGCGGCACGGCTTTTTATGCCGGCCTCGTCGCCAAATACTGGTTCGAACGTTTCGCCAAGCTGCCTGTCGAGATCGATATCGCCTCCGAATTCCGCTATCGCGGCGCGCCGCTGGAAGAGGGCGATCTGGCGCTGTTCATCTCGCAGTCGGGCGAGACCGCCGATACGCTGGCAACGCTTCGTTACGCCAAGGAGATGAAGCAGCACGTTCTGTCGGTGGTGAACGTCACGTCATCGACCATCGCCCGCGAAAGCGACGTGGTCATGCCGACGCTTGCCGGACCGGAAATCGGCGTCGCCTCGACCAAGGCCTTCACCTGCCAGCTCAGCGTGCTGGCCTGTCTGGCGCTCGCCGCAGGACGCGCCCGTGGCCACCTGTCCGAGGCCGACGAGAAGAAGCTGGTGCAGGCGCTGATCGCCGTGCCGCGCCTGATGGCGCAGGCGCTGACGCTGGAGCCGCAGATCGAGAAGCTGTCGCACGACCTCGCCAAGGTGAAGGACGTGCTTTATCTCGGCCGCGGCACCTCGTTCCCGATCGCGCTCGAGGGTGCGCTCAAGCTCAAGGAAATCTCCTACATCCACGCCGAAGGTTATGCCGCGGGCGAACTCAAGCACGGGCCGATCGCTCTGATCGACGAGACGATGCCAGTGATCGTGATCGCCCCGCATGACCGCGTGTTCGAGAAGACGGTGTCGAACATGCAGGAAGTGGCTGCGCGCGGCGGCAAGATCATCCTGGTGACCGATCCGAAGGGCGCTGCCGAGGCGACCGTGGAGTCCCTCGAGACCCTGATCCTGCCGGAGATGGCCTCGACGGTGACGCCGCTGGTCTATTCGATCCCGGTGCAGCTCATGGCCTATCACACGGCTGCGGCTATCGGCACCGACGTTGACCAGCCGCGCAACCTCGCGAAATCCGTTACGGTGGAGTAGACTGCGGCCTGGCCGGCGGCGATGTGCCGTTTCCGGTCGTTTTTGACGGTCGTAGGCGGGTTGCGCATGAGCGAGACGGAAAAGAAGCCGGGCGAGGAGATGTCGGAAGACGTCGCGCGCGTGGCAGCGTCCCACACCAGTCTGGCCGGACGGCTGCGCAACTATTTCCTCACGGGTCTCGTCGTCGCTGGCCCGTTATTCATCACGATTTATCTCACCTGGTCGTTCATCACCTGGGTGGATGACTGGGTGCGTCCCTTCATTCCGCCGACGTACCGCCCCGAGACTTATTTGCCGTGGCCGATCCCCGGCACCGGTCTGGTCATCGCCATCGTGGCGCTGACGCTGCTCGGCTTCCTCGCCGCCAATCTCGTCGGCCGGACGCTGGTCGAACTCGGCGAGGGCATCCTCAACCGCATGCCGGTGGTGCGGCCGGTCTACAAGACCATGAAGCAGATCTTCGAGACCCTGTTCTCGAAGTCGGGCTCTAGCTTCCGCAAGGTGGCGCTGGTGGAGTTTCCGGCGCCGGGCATGTGGTCGCTGGTGTTTATCTCCCAGCCGCCGGCCGAACAGATTGCGCAGCGTCTGCCCGAGAGCGACAACGTCTCGGTGTTCCTGCCGTGTACGCCGAACCCGACCACCGGCTTTTTCTTCTTCGTGCCGCGCCACAAGCTCATCGAACTCGACGTCGGTGTCGAAAGCGCGATGACGCTGATCATGTCGGCGGGCATGGTGCAGCCCGGCGCCGACAAGGACGCGCAGAAGAAACTCGCCGATATGGCCGCCACCGCGCGCATGGCGCAATTGGCGAAGGCGAGAGAAACTGTCGAATAGCGGCGGCGGCGGCCGGGCGGCGAGGGGGGCCATGGATTTCGTTCAGGCGATCGGCCATTGTTTTCACTATTACGTCTCCGGCCATGGCCGCGCGGCGCGTTCCGAGTATTGGTACTTCGCGCTGTTCGTCGCGCTGATGACCATCATGGCCGCGATCCTGGACGCTGCGATGTTTCCGCTGATGGAAAACGGCGGGCCGTTTAGCCTGATCGTCAGCCTCGGCCTGTTGCTACCGAGCTGGGCGGTGGCGATCCGCCGCCTGCACGATCTCGACCGCACCGGCTGGTGGGTGCTCATCGCCTTCACCATCATCGGCCTGGTGCTGCTGCTTGTGTGGTTCTGCCTGCGCGGCACGCAGGGCCCGAACCGCTTCGGTCCGGACCCGCTGGCGGCTGAGCCGGCGGGCGCATAAAAACAGCGGATCGCTGTTTCATTTAGCGCCGAATTTATATCCATGCGGCGGGCGCGCCGTATGATCCTCCGCGAACGGACGACGTCCGCCAAGGGGGCAACCATGAATTTTGTGCAAGCTATTCAATCCGGATTCAGCAACTACGCGACCTTTTCGGGCCGCGCGCCGCGCTCGGAATATTGGTACTGGGCGCTTTTCTCGTTCCTGCTTCAGATCGCCGCCAACATCATCGACGTCGCGGCGACCGGGGGCGTTATCGGTGGACTGCTGTCGCTGGCGCTGCTGCTGCCGTCGATTGCCGTCGGCGCGCGCCGTTTGCACGATATCGACCGGACCGGCTGGTGGCTGCTGATCGCTTTCACCGGGATCGGCATAATCCTCTTGATCGTCTGGGCCTGCATCAAGGGCACGGATGGCGCGAACCGCTTCGGCCCGGACCCGCTCGCGTAAAGCGCAGGGGCCGTAGGGTGGGCTAAGGCGCGCCATTGCGCGCCGAGCCCACCGCTTCAAACGAAGCTGGCTGGTGGGCACGCTTCGCTTTGCCCGCCCTACAAAGGTGGCTCACCCCGCCCGGACCAGCTTGATCGCCTCGTCCTTGCCGAACAGATAGAGCAGGTGGCGCAGCGCCTGACCGCGTTCGCTCTGCAATTGCGGATCGCGCTCGAGGACCAGCTTGGCGTCGTCGCGCGCGGCGCCGAGATATTTGCCGTGCACCTCAAGCCGGGCGACCGAGAAGCCGGGCAGGCCGCTTTGGCGCGTGCCGAGCAGGTCGCCTTCGCCGCGCAGGCGCAAGTCCTCCTCGGCGATGCGGAAGCCGTCCTCGCTCTCGCGCAAAATGGCGAGGCGTGCCTTGGCGGTTTCGCCGAGCGGGCCCTTGTAGAGCAATAGGCATGTCGATTTGCCCGAGCCGCGGCCGACGCGGCCGCGCAACTGGTGAAGCTGGGCCAAACCGAAGCGTTCGGCGTGCTCGATGACCATGATAGTCGCTTCCGGCACGTCGACGCCGACTTCGATGACGGTGGTGGCGATCAGCAACTGGCTTTGCCCCGAGGCGAAGCGGGCCATGGCGGCATCCTTCTCGGCGGCCTTCATCTTGCCGTGAACGAGATCGACCTTCGATCCGAAGCGTTGGCGCAGATCCTCATAACGGGCTTCGGCGGCGGCCAGATCGATCTTCTCGGATTCCTCGACCAGCGGGCAGACCCAGTAGGCGCGCTTGCCCTCCGAGATAGCGCGGCCGATGGCGTCCTCGACGTCGCCGACGCGGTCGAGCGCGATGGTGCGGGTGTCGATCGGCTGGCGGCCGGGCGGCTTCTCGCGCAGTTCCGAGATGTCCATGTCGCCGAAGAACGTCAGCACTAAAGTGCGCGGGATCGGCGTCGCCGTCAGCACCAGCACGTCGACGGACTCGCCCTTCTGCGTCAGCGCGAGGCGCTGATGCACGCCGAAGCGATGCTGCTCGTCGACGATGGCGAGCGCGAGATCGTGGAACAGCACTTCGTCCTGGAACAGCGCGTGCGTGCCGACGACGATATCGATCTCGCCGAGCGCGAGGCGGTCGAGAATGGCCTTGCGTTCGCCGCCGCGCTCGCGGCCGGTGAGGATGGCGACATGAATGCCGGCGGCCTCGGCCAATGGCTTGATGGTCGCATAGTGCTGCCGCGCCAGAATTTCCGTCGGCGCCATCAGCGCCGCCTGCCGGCCGGCCTCGATGACGGTTGCCGCGGCGATCAGCGCCACCACGGTTTTGCCGGAGCCGACGTCGCCCTGGACGAGGCGCAACATGCGCTGCGGCAAAGCCAGATCGTTGACGATGTCGTTGACCGCCTGTTGCTGCGAATGCGTCAGCGTGTAGGGCAGCGCCTTCATGACCTTGGCGCGCAAGAGGCCCTCGCTCGACGTGCCACGCCCGGCCTGTCGGCGCATATGCGCACGCATCAGAGCGAGCGCGAGCTGGCCGGCGAGCAGTTCGTCGAAAGCAAGCCGGGTCCAGGCGGGGCTTTCCGGGACGATGTCGCGCGGGTCCTGCGGCTTGTGCAGGCTGCGCAGGGCGTCGGCGAAGGGCGGCAGGCGCTCGCGCGACACCCAGGCCTCATCCTGCCATTCCGGCAGGTCCGGAATTCGGGCGAGCGCGCCGTCCATCGCCTTGCGGACATGACCGAGGTTCAGGTTTTCGGTCAGCGGATAGACCGGCTCGACCAAAGGCAGGGCGGCGAAGCCCTTTTCATCAACGACGCGGTCGGGATGTACCATCTGCAACATGCCGTCATAGAATTCGGCGGTGCCGGACACGTAGCGCTTCTCGCCGACCGGCAGCAGCTTTTCCAGATAGTCGGCCCGGGCGTGGAAGAAGGTGAGCGTGAGCGTCAAACCGGTGTCGTCCGAGGTGACGACGCGATAAGGCGCGCGCGGCCGGTTCGGCGGCGCCGGCCGGTGTTCCTCGACGGTGACCGAGACGGTGACGATCTGGCCGGGCTGCACCTCGTTGAGCTTGGGCCGGGCGCGCCGGTCGATGGTGCCGGACGGCATGTGCAGCAGCAGGTCGATGACGCGCGGTTCCTCGCGGCCGAGCAGCCGCCCATAGAGCACCGCCAGCTTCGGCCCGACGCCGGGCAGGCTGGTGATCGCGGCGAACAGGGGATTGAGGACCTGCGGGCGCATGAACCGACTTTAGTGGATTTCCTCGCCTGACAAATGCCGGCTCATGACAAGCCCAAGAGTTATGCCTATATACGCCGCGCCCGGCACCGTCCGGGTTTTTGGCGTTGGAGAATTCCGTTGAGCGGCACCGAAATCTCGAGCGAAGGGCTGGACCTGCGGCTGCGCAAGCTGAAGTTCCGGCTCTGGCACCGCGGCATCCGGGAGATGGACCTCGTCATGGGGGGCTTTGCCGATGCGGAGCTGATGAATCTCAGCGACGCAGAACTCGCCGAGGTCGAAAGCTGGCTCGACGTCCCGGACCAGCAGATGTTCGCCTGGGTGAACGGCTCTGAGACCCCGTCGCCCGAGCTCGACACGCCGCTGTTCCGCAAGCTGCGCACTTTCCACGGCACGCGGCCCTAAGGCCGCCGTTCAGACGACGAAGACTGGAATTCGATGGCCCAATCTCCCGCTCAAGCCCTGAAACCCGGCCGCGTGCTGACCCTGGCGCAGGTCGCCGACGGCGCCGAAGGCCTGGTGCTCGCCGATCTCGCCCGCGCCATCGCGGCGCGGTCCCATGCACCGGCCATCTCGCTCGCGGTCGTGTGCCGCGACGGCCAGCGCTTGGCGCAGCTTTCCCGCGCCTTGTCGTTCTTCGGGCCCGAGATCGAGGTCATGGAATTCCCGGCCTGGGACGTGCTGCCCTATGACCGCGTGTCGCCGAATGCGGCCATCGTCGCCCAGCGCATGACCACCTTGTCGCGGCTGTCGCGCGTCAAGGGCCGCGACAAGCCGTCGATCCTGGTCACCACCGCGAACGCCATCACCCAGCGCGTGCCGGCGCGCACGTTCACCGCGACGCATGCCCTGTCGGTCGCGCCGGGCAATGTGCTCGGCATGGCGAGCGTGGTCGAGTGGCTGGAGCTCAACGGCTACCAGCGCGCCTCGACCGTGCGTGAGCCGGGCGAATACGCCGTGCGCGGCGGCATTCTCGATCTCTTCCCGCCGGGCCTCGATCTGCCGGTGCGCTTCGATTACTTCGGCGACTCCGTCGAGAGCATCAAGACCTTCGATCCGCAGACCCAGCGCAGCGAACTGCCGATGAGCAAGCTCGATCTGGTGCCGGTGGCCGAATTCCAGCTCATCACCGAAACCATCCGCCGCTTCCGCACCGGCTATGTGTCGCAGTTCGGCGCCGCCGGCCCGGACGACCTGCTGTACGAGGCGGTGAGCGAAGGCCGCCGCTATCCCGGCATGGAGCACTGGCTGCCGCTGTTCCACGACGGCATGGACACCTTGTTCGATTATCTGCCCGAAACGCCGGTGGCGCTCGAGGCGCTGGCCGACGACGCCATCGACCAGCGCTTCGCCCAGATCAAGGATTACTACGAGGCGCGTGCCGAGGCGCTGAAAGAGGGCGTGACGCCAGCCTACAAGCCGATGCCGCCGGACAAGTTGTACCTTGGCGACGCGGAGTGGAAGGAGCGGCTGGGTGAACTCGCCGTCGCCAAGCTCAATTCCTTCGATGTGCCGCCCGCCGCCGATGTGATCGATATCGGCGCGACGCCCGGCCACAACTTCGTCACCGACCGCAATGAGCCCGGCGCCAATGTGTTCGAGGCGGTCGCCAAGCATGTCGGCAAGCTGCAAGGCGATGGCAAGCGCGTCGCCATTGCGCTGTGGAGCGAGGGCGCGCGTGAGCGCATGGCCCATGTGCTCGCCGACCACAAACTGGTCAATCTCAAGAGCGTCGGTTCGTGGCAGCAGATGGCCACGGCGCCGAAGCATCAGATTTCGCTCGCGGTGCTCGGCATCGACGCCGGTTTCGTCACTGACGATTCGGCCGTCATCAGCGAGCAGGATATTCTCGGCGATCGCCTGGTGCGCACGCGCAAGGCGCCGCGCCGCGCCGACAATTTCATCCAGGAAGCGACGTCGCTGTCGACCGGCGATCTCGTCGTCCATGTCGATCACGGCATCGGCCGCTTCATCGGCCTGCAGCCGATCACGGTGAACGGCGCGACGCAGGACTGCCTGGAAATCCACTACGCCGAAGGCGCCAAGCTGTACCTACCGGTGGTAAACGTCGAGCTTCTGTCGCGCTACGGCTCGGAGCAGTCGAATGTCGAGCTCGATCGGCTCGGCAGCGGCAACTGGCAGGCCCGCAAGGCCAGGATGAAGAAGCGCATCCTCGAGATGGCCGGCGAACTCATCAAGATCGCGGCGGCGCGGCAGTTGCGCGAAGCGCCGAAGCTCACGGTCACACCGGGCGCCTATGACGAATTCGCCGCCGGCTTCCCTTATGAAGAGACCGACGACCAGCTCACCGCCATCGACGCCACGCTCAACGACCTCGCCTCGGGCCGGCCGATGGATCGCCTTGTTTGCGGCGACGTCGGCTTCGGCAAGACCGAGATCGCGCTGCGCGCCACTTTCGATGCGGTCATGAACGGCAAGCAGGTCGCTGTCGTGGTGCCGACGACTTTGCTGGCCCGCCAGCATTTCAAGAATTTCTCCGAACGCTTCCGCGGCTTCCCGGTGAACGTCGCGCAGTTGTCGCGGCTGGTGCCGGCGGCCCAGCTCACCGCCAACAAGAAGGGGCTGGCCGACGGCTCGGTCGATATCGTGGTCGGCACCCATGCCGTGCTCGGCAAGGCCGTCAAATTCAAGGATCTCGGCCTCGTCGTCGTGGACGAGGAACAGCATTTCGGCGTGTCGCACAAGGAGCGGCTGAAATCGCTGCGCGCCGAGGTCCATGTGCTGACGCTCACAGCGACGCCGATCCCGCGCACCTTGCAACTGGCGCTGACCGGCGTGCGCGATCTGTCGATCATTGCTTCGCCGCCGGTCGATCGTCTGGCGGTGCGCACCTTCGTCACGCCGTTCGATCCGCTGGTGGTGCGCGAGGCGCTGCTGCGCGAGAAGTATCGCGGCGGCCAGGCATTCTATGTCTGTCCGCGCATCGACGATCTGGCCGAGGCGAAGGACTTCCTCGACAAGCATGTGCCGGAAGTGCGCGTCGTCGTTGCGCACGGCCAGATGGCGCCGACCGTGCTGGAAGACATCATGTCGGCCTTCTACGACGGCAAATACGACGTGCTGCTTTCCACCACCATCGTGGAATCCGGCCTCGATATTCCGACCGCCAATACGCTGGTCGTGCACCGCGCCGACATGTTCGGCCTGGCGCAGCTCTATCAGCTGCGCGGCCGCGTCGGCCGCTCCAAGCTGCGCGCCTATGCGCTCCTCACGCTGCCGGTGAACCGCACCATTACGCCGCAGGCCGAGCGCCGCCTGAAAGTGCTGCAGTCGCTCGATACGCTCGGCGCCGGCTTCCAGCTTGCCTCGCACGATCTCGACATTCGCGGCGCCGGCAATCTGCTCGGCGAGGAGCAATCCGGTCACATCAAGGAAGTCGGTTTCGAGCTCTATCAGCAGATGCTGGAAGAGGCCGTCACCAGCGCCAAGGCCGGTATCACCGACGTGGTCGAGGACCGCTGGTCGCCGCAGATCACCATCGGCATGCCGATCCTCATTCCGGAGGATTACGTCGCCGATCTGTCGGTGCGCCTCGCGCTCTATCGCCGGCTCGCCGACATGGAAGAGGAGCGCGATATCGACTCCTTCGCCGCCGAGATGGTCGACCGCTTTGGGCCGCTGCCGAAGGATGTCGAGCATCTCTTGCAGATCGTGCAGATCAAGGCGTTGTGCCGCAAAGCCAACGTCGACAAGCTCGATGCCGGACCGAAGGGCGCGGTGCTGTCGTTCCGCGACAACGCGTTCGCCAATCCCGAAGGCCTGATGCTGTTCATCCGCGATCACGCGTCGAGCGTGAAGGTGCGCAACGACAAGAACGGCCAGCGGCTGGTCTTCCTCGATGACTGGGACAAACCCGAAGAACGCCTCAAGGGCGCGATGGCCATCGTGCGGCGGCTGTCGTCGATCGCGGTCAAGGCCAAAGCGGCGTAGGCCAAAAAAGGGAAAGGCGACCGCCTTAGCCTGCCGGCTTCTTCGGATGCGTGCCGTCGGACTCCGAGCCCGCCAGCGGCGGCCAGACGCGGTTTCGGCCTTGTTGTTTGGCTATGTAGAGCGCCTCGTCGGCGGCCATGATTGCCTCGTCGAAATCCAGATGGGCATTGGGCCGCACCACGGCGACGCCGATGCTGACAGTCACGACAGGCGCCGTCGGCGAGTTGGCGTGTTCGACGGCGTGGTGTTCCACATCGGCGCGAATGCGCTCGGCGATCTGCACGCCGTCGAACAAGGTGCTCTCCGGCAGCACGGCCAGAAACTCCTCGCCGCCGAGTCGTACCGCCAGATCGGAACCGGCGCGCAGATTGTCGCCGATGGTCTCGGCCACCATTTTCAGACAGGCGTCGCCGGCCTGGTGGCCGTAATGATCGTTGAAGCGTTTGAAATGATCGATATCCAGCATCATGAACACGACCGGCTTGTGACTCTCGTGTGGCGGACCGGCGAGGGCGCTGACGAATTCTTCCAGCCGCCGCCTGTTGGCCAAACCCGTCAACGGGTCGCGCATCGAAATGGCGCTGAGTTCTTCATTGGCGACCAGCAGGGTCTGCGCGCGTAGTTTCTCGCGCAGGCTCGTCAGGTAATCGCGGCGCTCGTCGCGCTCCAGCTTCCAGTTCGCGATCAGGCTGAGCATGGTCGTGGTGGTGAGCGTGAGCGTGGCGCCGAAGACGATGGATGCCTGCATCATGTAGATGTGCGGGATCGTGACCGCGTACATCGTTATCACGACGACGGAAGTCGTGAGGGCGTACCAGAAGCGCACGCGCTGGATGATGGCGGGGAACACGAGGACGAGCAGCATCGAGTAGTGGGCGTGCACAGCCATCGGGCTGTTGCTTGCCGTGACGAGGTAGAGCAGGCCGGCGGCAATGAGCACCGTCAGCACCGCTTCCATCGACTCGCGGATCCACGGCCGCGGGTTGTGCCAGAGGACGACGAAGGACGCGATCGCCAGCGGCGTGATGATGACAAGGCGATAGATCACCGACGTCATGAAGATGTCGCCCAGAAGCAGGCGATCGCGAATCAGAAACAGGTCGAAGATGACGAAGGTGATGATGCCGGAAAACAGCAGGAACCGCGACCGCGCCGCGCCGGTATCCGCCTCGAACCGTGCTTCGAGCAGCGGCGGAAAACGTAACAGACGAAAGCCGCCGGCGAGGACGCGATCGATATCCGCGATGGAAATCGCCGATTTGGGCATGATGTGTCCGATGCGGCGCGGTTGCCCGCGCCGTCTGAAGGTCGCCAGATACAGGCTCATTGAGCCCGCAATCGGCGCTCGGACCGTTGATCTACCGCACGGTATGAAACTACGACCGGTGGCGGCTATTCGGCGGCGTTGCCGGCTTGCGCCGTGCGGGCAATAGCTTCGGCGAGATATTCCGGCGCCTGCGCGCCCGACACCGCAAATTTGCCGCCGAAGATGAACATCGGCACGCCCTGGATGCCGGCCTGTTTGGCCTCTTCGGCTTCCTGCGTAACGGCCTCGACGTCCTGGTCGCTGTCGAGCGCAGCGCGGATATCCTCCGGATCGAGGCCGACATCGGCCGCGGCCTGGACCAGCACCGCCTTGTTGGTGAGATCGGCGCCTTCGGTGAAATAGAGATCCATCAGCCGCTGCTTCATCGCGGCCGCCTTGCCGATTCCGCCGGCCCAGCGGATCAGGCGATGGGCATCGGTGGTATTGGGCTGACTCTTGATGTTGTCGGCGTCATAGACCAGGCCTTCGGCCGCGGCGGCGGCCTGTACCCGGCCGGCGATTTCCTTGTAGCGGTCCGGGCCGCCGAACTTGGCCGTCAGATAATCGAGGCGCGAAATGCCTTCGCGCGGGATCCAGTCGTTGAGGAAATAAGGCCGGTAATGGACCTCGACCGGGATGTCCGGTTGCAGCGCGATCGCCTGTTCCAGCCGCTTCTTGCCGATGAAGCACCACGGGCAGACCACGTCGGAGACGACGTCGATGCGGACGGGCTGGGTCATGAGGTTACTCCTTGTTCCTGAGTAACCTAGTTAGTCCGCTACTCGGCCGCAACCATCGGGCTGTCCATGACGCGCTGCATCAGGGTCTGCAGCGTATCGCCGTTCTTGAACGAGGCGAGCGTGACATTGGCGGTGATGCGGCCGTTGGGATTGGTCGGCGCGCGCATCACATGCTTGACGGCGGCGGCAACACGGCGGGCAACAACATGACCGCTGCGCAGATCCGTCTGCGTGAAGGCGGCGAGCAGCGCGCCATCGTCATCGCTGCAGGCGAAGTCGATATTGCGCATCAGCTTGCTGGCGAGACGGGCGCCGTCCAGCAGCGTGCGCGTATCGTGGATGCCGTCGAAGGCGAAGCGGGCGAGCGTCAGCGCATGACTGCGGTCGGCGGCTTCGGCGACCGCCTTGTTGAGTTCGCGCCAGAAGGCTTCCGGCGTCAGGAGGCCGGTGCGCGGATCGAACATGCCCTCGGTGTCGAGCGAATGCAGCATGCGCTTGAGCCGGGACTGCAACGCGTGGAGCCGCACCAGCGGCACCATGCGCGACACCAAGCGGTCCGGCGCCTGCTTGATGCTGTCGAGGTTGGGCAGGCCGCCTTCGTAGCCGGGCGGAATGTCGCCCATCACGGCGACCGGGATCTCATGGAAGCGGGCTTCCTGCGCGAGCAGCGCCAGGAAAGCTTCGATCATCCGCGGCGAGAATCCGTCGCCGATGATGATGCCGTCGATGTCACGCTCTTCTAGATGGCGCGCGGCGGCCTCGACGCTGAGGGCGCCGACCATCTTGGCCTGTTCGCCCATGGCGACGCCTAGCGCTGGATAAAGCGGGCCGCGGCCGGCGATCAGCACGGTGGCATCGTCAAGCGGATCGCCGATGGGCAGTGCCGGCATGGTGCCGCCTTGCGCGGCGAAGGTCTCGATGCGGCGCAGCACCGTCGAATGCACGGCGCGCACGCGCAGGGCCGATTGCAGGCGGCCGATCATCATCTCGAGCGGCACGTCCAGATCGGCGGTCAGCGCGGTGGGGACGGCGGCATCGCGCTCGGCGTCGGCCATGGCGACGATCGGGACGATGGCGCCCTGGGATGTCGCGACCTGGAGCGCCAGCATGCGGCCGGAGGCTTCGCTCGCCGGTGCCCCTGGTTCGGCAATGACAATGGCGGACGGCTTGACCGAGACGAAGGCGGTCGGGGCGTCGGCCCATTTGGTTTCAATGACAGGGAAAGCGCCGGCGGCGCCCAGCGCCTCGACGACAGCGGCGGCCGGATTATCCGAGACCACCAGCACAGGACCTTGCAGCGACATGATACGCTACGCCGTACAAATGTTACGCAACAAACACGGCTCGGACATCGGACCGTGCCTAACTGATTACAAACCATAGACATGCGGCCCTTAACGCCGCGTCAACGACAATCAAACACTGAGAAACAAATAACTCAGGCGGCGAGGCCCCGCGGCCGGAAGGCCCCGGCGATCAGCGGATTGCCGCCCTGGGCAAGGATAGCGGCCGCCACGTCGGCGTTATCGAGGGCGCTGCCGGCGAGTTTCTGCGCCATCAGGCCGCCGGGCAGGGCGACAATGGTCGCCGCCGGGTCGGCCATGGACACCTGGGCTTCGAGGTCGCGGGTGGTGAAGCGGTAGCCGCCAATCGCTGCAATGCCGCCCGGCGGTCCGCTCACGGTCAGCGTTTTTGCTTCGTCGTCGGCCCGGCAGGTAAAGCCGGTCTCGACGAAGCCGTCCTTGTCAGCCGCGAGGTAAGGCTCGGGACCGTGCTCGACGCCGGGCGGGAACGCAGCCCTCGGCACCATGGCGCCGCACAGCAGGAGCGTGCCCGCCTTGCTGCGCGCGGTTTCAATGTCGTGCGGCGTACCGACCGGGCCGAGCGGCATCGCCGCCGGCAGTCCATCGGCGTCGCGCGGCATGGCTACGACGCCGAGCTCGCCGAAGCAGGATACGTCGATGAGCCGCGCCGCGCAGGACCATGCCGCCGAGATGTTGAGCTGCTCGGGCGAACGCCACAGCGCGACCAGCCCTTTGAGCGATTGCAGGCGTCCCGATTTGGAGAGCGGAGCCAACGCGGGTCCGGGCACGATGGCCGTATTGATGCCAGCGCCGATCTGTTCGGCGAAGGCCTTGGCGTCGAAGCCGTGATGCAGCGACAGGCAGCCGCCGCCGAACAGCCACGGCACGACCGAGACCGCGAGCCCGGCGAAAGACGACGACGGGATCGCCGCCAGCAACGACATATGCGGGCCGACGCCAATCTCCATCGCCAGCGACAGACCGCCGGCGATCAGTTCGCTGTGGCTTCGCGCGACCGGCACCAGACCGGACGGCGTCACATCGAGCGTAACGACGGCGATGTGCTCGGCAGCCTGTCCGCCGCGCAAGGTGCGCGGCACGGTCGAGGCAGTCTGTGTATCGAAGACGTCATCGAGTGTCAGGACGCCGTCCGGCAGTTCGTCGCCAAAGCTGCAGATAAACCGGATCGGAAACAGCTCGGCGCCGACTTCACCGGCAATATCGGCGTGCCGCACCGCGCCGATGCGCGAGGTGGTGACGATGGCCTTGGCGCCGAGCGGGCGCAGCGCCGCGAGGATTTCCTTTTGCCGCCACAGCACCGGCAGCGGAACGGCGATCATGCCGGCGCGCAGCACCGCCAGCAGCGTGATGACCGCTTCGACTGTATTGGGCAGCTGGATGGCGACCAGGGTATCGGCCTGCAGACCGGCGCGGCAGAACTTGGCGGCGAGCGCGGATATAGCGCGGTCGGCCTGCGCATAGGTCAGCCGGCGCGGCGCACCATCTGTAAACGACGAGCGGTTCGGCGGGTCTGCGAGCGCCAGCGCATCCGGATCGTGGACGGCGGCGCGCCTGAACAGGTCGTCGAGGGTAGGGCGTCCCGCGGCCGCGGTGCCCGTATCGCTGTCGGTTGCGCTTGTGTCGCCGCGCAAGATCATCGGAATTCCAGACGGTCAGGCGCCAGGAACCGCAGGCGCCACACATACGCAGCACCAATACTGACGCAGCAGCAAGACTGAAGGCACAACGTGTCGGGATCGTCGTCTCAGGCGCCCGTTCGCCACCACGTCTCCGGCAGATAGCCGAATAATGAAGTCTGCGATGGATGGGCGATTCGGGTCCAGCGCGCCACCCATTGAACCGGGGGAAAATACAGCGGCACCACGTAGAAGCCCGATAGCAGCACGCGGTCGAGTGCGCGGGTGGCGGCGACGAAGTCGTCGCGTTCGGTTGCCACCAGCATGGCGGCGATCATGGCATCGACCGCCTTCGACTTAACGCCCATATAGTTGCGGCTGCCGTTCTGGTCGGCCGCGTCCGAGCCCCAGTAGAACAATTGCTCGTTGCCGGGCGATAGCGACTGGTCCCAGCGGTACTGCATCATGTCGAAATCGAAGGCGATGCGGCGGCGCTCGAACTGCGTGGCGTCGATGGTGCGTACCAGCGCCTCGATGCCGGCGCGCTTGAGGCTGGCGCTATAGGCGAGCCCCAGTCGCTCCTGATCGCGCGTCGTACACATGATCTCGAATGCGAAGGCTGTGCCGGTCGCGGTGTTGACGAGTTTCTGACCCTTGAGCCTGTAACCCGCCTCGGCGAACAGATCGAGCGCGCGGCGCAGCGCACGGCGGTCGCGGCCCGAGCCGTCGGTCACCGGCGGCGCCCATTGTCCGGCCATGATGTCGGCGCGCACGGCGTCGGGGAACGGCGCCAGCAACTCCTTCTCGCGCGCGTTGGCCGGCACGCCATGCGCAGACAGGTCGCTGCCGTCGTAATAAGAAGCCGTGCGCTTGTAGAGATCGAAGAAGTAGGTGTGATTGATCCATTCGAAGTCGAACAGCTGCAACAGCGCCTCGCGTACGCGGATGTCCGCGAACATCGGACGGCGCGTATTGAACACCAGCCCGTCCATGCCTTTCGGCAGGCCATAGGGCAGGCCTTCCTGCACGGCGTTGCCGTTGCGCGTGGCCGGAAAATCGTAGGCCGTCTGCCAGCGTCCCGGGTCGGTCTCGAGTCGCAGGTCGCAGTCGCCGCGCTTGAAGGCTTCGAAATGCGTGTTGCCGTCGCGGTAGTAGTCGAACCGGATGGTATCGAAATTCCACAGGCCACGGTTGATGCCGAGATCGCGGCCCCAGTAGTCCTTGTTGCGGGTGAAGGTGACGCTGTCGCCGGGACGCACCGCAGTCACGCGATAAGGGCCGCTGCCGAGCAGGGGCTCGAACGTGGTGTCCTCGAACTTGGCAGGGTCGATGGCATGTTTGGCCAGCACCGGCATCAGGCCGAGGATCAGCGGCAACTCGCGGTCGCCCGCGCCGGTCAAATCGAAATGCACGGTTCGCTCGTCGCGGGCTTCGACCTTCGCAACCTTGCCGTAATAGATGCCGAACAGCGGCCGGCCATGATCGCGTAACAGATTGAACGAGAAAACCACGTCATCGGCCGTGACCTTGCGGCCGTCGGCGAAGCGCGCCTTCTCGTTGATCGTGAACGTCACGAAGCTGCGGCTCGCGTCGGTGACGACGCTGTCGGCCAAGAGGCCATAAAGCGTGAAGGGCTCGTCGTACCCGCGCGCCAGCAGGCTCTCGACGACGTAGCCGCGAATGTTGGCCGCTGGCAGCCCTTTGACGATAAAGGGGTTGAGACTGTCGAATGTGCCGAGCACGCCTTGCGTCAATTGGCCGCCTTTGGGCGCGTCCGGATTGGCGTAGGTCGGCGCCTTGAAACCGGCCGGCAACGCCGGCTCGCCGTGCATGGCGAGGGCGTGGGTCGCGGCGGCGGCAAAGCTCGGCCGGAGCGGCAGGGCGGCTGCCAGGGTCAGTCCGCCGACCACGACGGTCCGGCGTGAGAGGCGCTGACTGCTCGCGGGACCGAGCGTGCGGTTGTCGGGACCGGGTTTAATTGTCTTGCGACTCCTGTTTCGGACGGCCTTTTACCATAGGGCGAGGCCGGGCTCGGCGGGCTATTTTCGCCGCGCCAACGCCTTTATTGCCGCGGTGAATTGGGCTATCAGGCAGCGGTCGAGGGTCACGCTCCCGCCGCATTTCGAAACGACAGAGCCGCACACAGGACGCGCGGTTCAATTCGGGACGCCCCGGTCGCACTCGTAGCCGGTCGGAAACATAGGACGGATTTTTCAATGGATCATCGGATCGCTTCTGCCACGCGCCGCACCCGCTTCACGGCGGCTGTCGTGGGCGCTGGCCTTATCGGCGCGACCCTTCTGGCGCAGCCGGTCTTCGCGCAGACGTCGAAGCCGGCAACCCCGGCGGCACCGGCTCCGGCCGCTCCCGCGGCTCCAGCCCAGGGTGCCGCGCCGCAGGCCGCAGCGCCGCAGTTGCCCCCGCTGATGTATTCCTCGTGGGTCAAGCTGTGCCAGCAGGGCGCCGAGACCGAGAACAAGAAGGTGTGCGTCGTCCACCGCGACGGCCGCATGGAAAACGGTATGCCGGTCGTGATGACCGAGCTGCTCCAGGTCGAGGGTGCGCAGGAGCGTCTGCGCGTCACCATCCCGATGACCATCATCGTGCGCCTGGCCGAAGGTACCCATCTGGTGCTGGACAACCAGGACATGGGCACCGCGCCTTACATGGTCTGTACCCAGGTCGGCTGTCTGTCCGATTACGCCGCCAGCCCCGACCTCATCAAGAAGCTCAAGGCCGGCAAGCAGCTCGTCGTCCAGACCTACCTGATGAATGGCCAGGTGCTGAGCATCCCGGTGTCGCTCACCGATTTCGCCAAGGCCTATGACGGCCCGGCGACCGACCCGAAGGTGGTCGAAGAGCAGCAGCGCAAGCTGCAGGAAGAGATGCAGAAGAAGGCCGAAGAGGCGCGCAAGAAGCTCGAGGCGCAGCAGCCCGCCGCTGCCGCACCGGCGGCTCCCGCTCCGGCCAAGAAGCCGTAAGGCTTCGCGCTCTCAACGACATGCAAAAGGCGCGGCTTCGGCCGCGCCTTTTTTGTTTAGGTAGGACGTGTAGCCCGGATGGAGCGCAGCGAAATCCGGGGTCCCGGTTGCGTTTCACTTCGCCCGGGCTACGAGCAATCAGTTCAGCAAATTGTCGAGCGGCCGGTAGTCGCCGTTCTCGTCGAACTCGAACACTTCCTCGACCTGCGGATGGCGGATCGGGGTGCCGGAGGTGTCAGGCAGCAGGTTCTGTTCCGAGACATAGGCGATGTACTCGGTCTCGGCGTTTTCGGCGAACAGATGATAGAACGGCTGATCCTTACGCGGCCGAACGTCGGTCGGGATCGCCTCCCACCATTCCTCGGTGTTGGAGAACTCCGGATCGATATCGAAGATCACGCCGCGGAATGGAAACACGCGGTGTTTGACCACCTGTCCGATCTTGAATTTGGCGGTAGCGGTCTTGCCCATAAGCGACGAGTTAGTGCTTTGCGGCAGGCTTGGCTAGCCCCCAAATCGGCACGCCGGGTTTGTTAAAACCCGTATTTCGCGGCCATCGCCGGGTCCTTGGCCGCAACCAATTTCGCCAGATCGATCAACACCTTGGCCTGCTTCCAGGTGGCGTCGTCCTGCATCTTGCCGTCGATCATGACGGCGCCGGCACCGTCCGGCATGGTCTCGACGATCTTGCGGGCGAAAGCGACTTCGGCCGGATCGGGGGAAAATACAGTCTTGGCGATGGCAATCTGGGTCGGGTGCAGCGACCAGGAGCCCAGGCAGCCCATCAGAAATGCGTTGCGGAACTGGCTCTCGCAGGCTGCCAGGTCGGAGAAATCGCCGAACGGGCCGTAGAACGGCTTGATACCCGCGGCAGCGCAGGCATCGACCATGCGGCCGACCGTATAGTGCCACAGGTCCTGCTGGTAAGCAGCGCGCGGGGCATCTCCAACAGCGTCGGCGAGCACCTTGTACTCGGGATGGCCGCCGCCGACGCGGGTGGTCTTCATTGCGCGCGAGGCCGCGAGATCGGCGGGCCCAAGGCTCATGCCGTGCATGCGCGGCGAAGCCGAGGCGATGGCCTCGACATTGTTGACGCCCTGCGCGGTTTCAAGAATGGCGTGGATCAGGATCGGTTTGCTGATCTTGTGCCGCGCCTCGAGCTGCGCGAGCAATTGGTCGAGGTAGTGGATGTCCCAGGGACCATCGACCTTCGGCAGCATGATGACATCGAGCTTGTCGCCGATCGCGCCGACGATTTCGATGACATCATCGAGCGCCCAGGGCGAGTTCAGCGCATTGATGCGGGTCCACAGCCCGGTGGGGCCGAAGTCGACCGACTTGCCCATTTCGATGAAGCCCTTGCGCGCGGCCTCCTTGGCCTCGACGGGAATGGCGTCCTCGAGATTGCCGAGCACCACGTCGACCTGGCGCGCCAGGTCCGGGACCTTGGCGCGCATTTTCTCCATGTGCGGCGGCACGAAATGGATCATGCGCTCCAGCCGCACCGGCAGCTCGCGCAGCGGATTGGGGGCGCCAATGGCCAGGGGCTGAAAGAACTGACGGGGCAGTTTCACGGGCCAAATCCTTTTGAAGCAAGTCCTTCCAAAACGGGCGTTCGGCGTTTAGAGCATTGCAAAGGCCGCGCCAAGTCGGGAATCCAGGGAGGATGTCCGGACCGAGAGCCGGGCGCCGCCGGAGCCCATGATCGAAGTCCTCAACCTCGCGCTGCCATTCTTCGGCCTGATCATCATCGGTTTTGCCTGCGGCAAGATCAAGCAGATCCCCGACACTGCGCTCGGCTGGATGAACTTCTTTATCGTCTACGTCTCGTTGCCGGCGCTGTTTTATCGCATCCTGTCGCAGACCCCGCTCGAGCAACTGGCGCAGGTCGATTTCATCGTCGCGACGACCCTGTCGACCTTCTGGGTTTTCGCAGTCGCCTTCGCCATCGGTATCGCCGTCACCAAGGGCCGCATCGATCAGTCGACCATCGCGGGGCTCGCGGGCGGCTATGGCAATATCGGCTATATGGGTCCGGGCCTGGCGCTGTCGACGCTCGGCCCGACCGCAGCCGTCCCGGTGGCGCTGATCTTCTGTTTCGACACGCTGCTCTTGTTTTCGCTGGTGCCCTTCATGATGGCGCTCGCCAGCCCGCAAAAGAAGAGTGTGGCATCCGTCGCGTTCGAGGTTGCCAAGCGCATCGGCACCAATCCGCTGGTGATCGCCAGCGTGCTCGGCATCCTGTCGGCCGCCGTCCATTTTCAGCCGCCGGCCGCCGCGGAGAAGCTGATGCTGTTCCTGTCGAACGCCTCGGCGCCGTGCGCGCTGTTTACATTGGGCGTCACGGTGGCGCTGCGGCCGCTCAAGAAGGTGCCGTGGGAGATGCCGATGCTCACCACGGTGAAGCTGGTGATCCATCCCATTGTCGTCTTCCTGTTGCTGTCGGCGTTCGGGCCGTTCGATCAGATGTGGGTCGATACCGCGGTGCTGATGGCGGCGCTGCCGCCGGCACTCAATGTGTTCGTATTCGCGCGGCAGTACGACACCTGGGTCGAGCAGGCTTCGACTGCGGTGCTGGTCGGGACGGTGGTCTCGGTGCTGACGCTGACGACCGTGATGTGGATGGTGAAGAGCGGCACGCTGCCGCCGTTGCTATTCAGGTAGGCGCGTATGACCCAACCCCTAAAGGGGCTCCTCGTTCTCGATTTCACCACGCTGCTGCCGGGGCCGCTGGCGGCCCTGATGCTGGCCGAAGCCGGCGCCGAGGTGATCAAGATCGAGCGCCCCGGCGGCGAGGACATGCGGCGCTTCCCGCCGCTGGTGAACGGCGAGAGCGCGGTTTACGCCATTCTCAATCGCGGCAAGGAGGGCATGATGCTCGACCTCAAGAGCGCCGCCGATCGCGACAAGCTCAAGCCGCTGATCGCGCGCGCCGACATCGTCATCGAGCAATTCCGCCCCGGCGTGATGGCGCGGCTCGGCCTCGGCTATGACGATATGCGCGCCATCAATCCCAAGATCATCTATTGCTCGATCTCGGGTTACGGCCAGAGCGGGCCGCGCGCGCAGGAAGCGGGCCACGACATCAATTACATCGGCGCCACCGGTCTGCTCGATCTGCAGCCGGGCCCGCCCGACGCGCCGGTCGTACCGCCGGCACAGGTCGCGGATATTGCCGGCGGCAGCTTTCCGGCGGTCATCAACATCCTGCTGGCGCTGCGCGCGCGCGATCAAAGCGGCGAAGGCGCCTATATCGACATCGCCATGACCGATGCGATGTTCACCTTCGGCTGGTACGCGCTCGCGCTGGGCGTTGGCGGGGGACGTTTCCCAAAGCCCGGCGAAATTCCTGTGGTCGGCGCCTCGCCGCGCTACCGTCTTTATCCGGCGCGGGACGGCAAGCTCGTCGCCTGCGGCGCGCTGGAGCAGAAATTTTGGGAGGCGTTCTGCGCGGCGATCGGCCTCGCGGCGGAACTGATCGACGACAAGCGCGATCCGCAAGCAACCGGCGAGGCGGTGGCCCGGATCATCGCACAGCGCCCGAGCGAAGACTGGGCATCGGCTTTCGCCGGGATCGACTGCTGCACCACTATTGTGGCGACGCTCGAGGAAGCCTTGCGCGATCCGCATTTCGTCGAGCGCGGACTGTTCGCGCATCGCCTGACGCTCAAGGGCGGCAAGGAAATGACGGCGCTGCCGGTGCCGGTCGATGCGCAGTTTCGGGACAAGCTCTAAACCGCCTCATCCCGCATCAGCCGCGGCCTTCCGAAACGCGGTGCAATGCCTTCGCGCATCACGGCGCGGCGCAAGGTGCCGATCTTGTCGAGGGCGAACAGGCCAATGCCGCGCAGGCCCTGCAGCGGCAGGAAATCGCTGAGCAGCGTGCGGTTGGCCATGTCGATGACCATGCCGCGGCTCATGACGTCGCCGCGCCGCGCCTTCTCATAAGCGTTGAGCACATCGGCGCCGCCGATATCGCGGCCGTCGTCCCTGGCGTCGGCGGTGAGCTCCGCGATGGTGACGGCATCGCGCAGGCCGAGGTTAAGGCCCTGCGCGCCGATCGGCGGCACGACATGCGCGGCTTCGCCAACCAGCGCGATGCGGCGCGCGCCAAAGCGCCGCGCCGTCTGCGCGCTCAGCGGAAACAGCGCGCGGCCGGGCTCGACCGTCATCTTGCCGAGGATCGAATGCGCCATGGCTTCGATCTCCAAAGCCAGATCTTCGTCGCTCAGTTCTGCGATGGCGTCGGCGTCGGCGGGACGCAGCACCCAGACGAGGCTCGAGCGATTGCCCGGCAGCGGCACCAGAGTGAACGGGCCGCTCGCGGTGTGGAATTCGGTCGAGGTGTCGTGGTGAGGCCGGGTGTGCGAGAGGCACACGGTGAGCGCGACTTGCTTGTAGGGGCGATTGCTCAGCTCGATGCGGGCGGCTTCGCGGCACATCGAGTTGCGGCCGTCGGCGCCGACGACGAGCGGCGCGGCAAGACGCTGGCCGCTCCTGAGCTCAATGGCCGTTTCGTCCTCGCCTGGCTCGACGGCGATAACTTCGTCATCGATCAACGTCAGATTGGCGAGCGTGCCGGCGCGCTGTTCCAGCGCGTCGATCAGCACCGGGTTCTCGATGTTGTAGCCGAAGGCGATGAGGTCGATTTCGTGGGCCTCGAACTTCACTTCCGGCGCGCGCCACAGCCGGCCGGTGGCGTCCACGAGGCGCATGGTGATGAGCGGGGCGGCCTTGTCGGCGCATAGTTCCCAGACGCCCAAGTTCTCCAGCGCGGTAATGGAACTGGCGAGCAGGGCGGTGGTGCGGTTGTCGGTGCGGGGCGGGCGCTTGCCGGCCAGAACGGTTTCAACGCCGGCTACGGCTAAAGCGATGGCGGCGGTCAACGCCGCCGGGCCGCGGCCGACCACGATGGCCTCCGGGTTCCGCGACACGGCTTTTTCGGTCCCGATTTTGTCCGGCATCAATGCAATCCTTCGGAATGGGATCGAACTAGCACGGCGCGGGTTCGGAAACCATTCGGTATGCCCCGGATTTCGCGTGACCCGCCAATGCGCTATTGAGAGTCGTCCATGACCGAATTGTCTCGCCACCCGCTCGACCATCTTTCCCCGGCCGCCGCCCGGCTGGCGGCCGTGTTCGCGCGGCCGAAGGTGCTGGCGGTGCTGTGCATTGTCGCGCTGACGGGGCTCGGCTGGCTCTATCTCGGGCTGCTGATCGGCGAGATGGGCGGCTCCGGCGCGGCGCTCGGCCCGGGCATGGCGGCGCTCGACCTGTTGCCGCGCGCCTGGAACGTGCTGTGCAGCCCGACTTTCGGCATGGCGCTGATGCCGGAAGGCGAATGGGGCGTGAGCGGCTTCCTCTTGGTCGGCCTGATGTGGATGGCGATGACGCTCGCCATGATGCTGCCAAGCGCGGCGCCGATGATCTACACCTATGCCGAAATCGCCGACACCGCCGCCCGCAAGCACGAGAAGGTGGTATCGCCTTTCGTGCTGACCGCCGGTTATGCCGCCGTGTGGTTCGGCTTTGCCGGCACCGCGACGATCGCGCAGTTTGCGCTGACCAAGGCGGCGCTGCTCAATCCGAGCATGGCGTCGGCCAGCGGTCTGTTCTCCGGCGCGGTGTTCATCGTCGCCGGCGTCTATCAATTCTCGTCGCTGAAAAACGCCTGTCTTATTCAGTGCCGTTCGCCGTTTCCGTTCTTCTTCACCAACTGGCAGACGACGCCGCGCGGCGTGTTCCGCCTCGGCGTCAAGCAGGGCTTGTTCTGCTTCGGCTGCTGCTGGGCCATGATGCTGGTGATGTTCGCCGTCGGCATTATGAACGTGGTGTGGATGGCGGCGCTCGGCGTCTTGATGACGGTCGAGAAGATGACGGTGACGAACCGGCTCACGCATGCCATCGGCGTTTTCGCCATCGCCGCCGGGCTGGCCTTCATCGCGACCGCATTCGTCGCGCATTGGCCCGCGGCCGCGAATTGAGCTAACACTTGATGAAATGCTGGGAGCGAAACCTTGACCGAAGCCTGGACCCTAAAAGGCGAGATGACCTTATCGTGCAATTGCACGGTGTTTTGCCCTTGCGTGCTGTCGCTCGGCGAACATCCGCCGACCGAAGGCCGCTGCCAGACCTGGGCCGGCGTGCGCATCGACGAGGGCCAGTTCGAGAATGTCGATCTGTCAGGCATCAATCTCGGCCTGATGATGGATCTCCCGGGCATCATGGCGCGCGGCAACTGGACCGCGGCTCTGTTCATTGACGACAAGGCACCCATTCAGGCGGTCAAGGGCCTCACTCGCATCTTCACCGGCCGTGTCGGCGGCACGACGCATCTGCTGTCGATCCTGGTCGGCCAGTTCCTCGGCGTGCATCAGGTGCCGATCAGCTACCGGACCGAAGGCAACACCCGCATCGTCAGCCTCGACAAATACGGCGGCGGCGCGGTGACGCCGGTTCGCGGCAAGGACAAAGACGGCCTCGTCTCGATCCAGAACAGCGAATACTGGATCGGACCGGAAGTCATCGTTGCCAAGTCCGACAAGTCGCGCTTCCGCGGCTTCGGGCGCAACTGGAACCTCGGCGGCCGCTCGGCCGAGATCGTCAAGCTCGACTGGGGTAACCAGTAGCTTCATGGACCCACGGAAGGTCGGCGCCTTCGCGATCCATGTGCTGACGGCAAGCGGCGCGGCGCTGGCGCTCATCGCGCTGATCCTGGCGACCGGCGGGCATTGGACCATGATGTTCGCCTGCCTCGGGCTGGCGCTGATCGTCGATGGCGTCGACGGCCCGCTGGCGCGTGCGCTGCGCGTCAAGGACGTGCTGCCGCGCTGGGACGGCGCCGGGCTCGATTTCGTCGTCGATTTCACGACCTACGTCTTCGTGCCGGCTTATGCGATCGCGGCCAGCGGCCTTTTGCCGGACGGCTTCGGCGTGCCGGCTGCTGTTCTGATCGTCATCACCGGCGCGCTCTATTTCGCCGACCGGAGCATGAAGACGGACGACAATTATTTTCGCGGCTTCCCCGCGGTGTGGAACGTCATCGCCTTTTATCTCTATGTGCTGATGCCGCCGCCCTGGATCGCGGCGGCCGCCATCGCGGCGCTGGCGGCGCTGACCTTCGTGCCGATCCGCTTCGTCCATCCGCTGCGCGTGCGTCATCTGCGCTGGCTCAATATTGCGCTGATGGCGGTCTGGGCGGCGCTGGCGCTCATCACCGTGCTCGCCAATCTGTCGCCGGGGCCCTATGTCGTTTATGGCCTTTCGGCGATCGCGCTTTACTTTCTGGGCGCCGGTTTGTTACGCCGGACCGGCTAAACGATAAGAAATCTGGGAGAACGTTCATGTCGAAACCCGTCCTGCTCGTTGCCGGCGGCAGCCGTGGCATCGGCGCCGCGATTGCGAAACTCGCCGGCAAGTCGGGTTACGACGTGGCGGTGAATTACAACAGCAACGCCGCCGCGGCCGCTGAGGTGGTCAAGGACATCGAAGCCTTCGGTGGCCGCGCCGTTGCGCTCAAGGGCGACATGGGCCGCGAAGCCGATATCGAGCGCGTCTTTGCCGAGACCGACAAGTTCGGTACGCTGACGCACTTCGTGCATTCGTCCGGCATCATCGGCCCGATGTCGCGGCTCGATGAAGCCTCGACAGAAACCATTCGCGCCGCTCTCGACGTCGACACCTTCGGTGCGCTGCTGTGTTTGCGCGCCGCGATCCGCCGCATGTCGACGAAGCATGGCGGGCAGGGCGGCGCGATCGTGATGATCTCGTCGATGGCGGCGATCATCGGCGGCGCCAATGAATGCGTCTGGTACGCCGCCGCCAAGGGCGCGATCGACTCTGCGGTGATTGGCATCGCGCGCGAAGTGGCGCGCGAGGGCATTCGCGTCAACGGCGTCAGCCCCGGCATGATCGATACCGACATCCAGCCGCCGGGCCGCGTCGATCGCATCACACCGTCGATCCCGAACGGCCGCGTCGGTTCGCCCGATGAGGTCGCCGATGGCGTGCTTTATCTGCTGTCGGACAAGGCGTCCTACGTCACCGGTGCGAACCTGCGCATTTCCGGCGGCCGCTGATGATCTGTTGAGACGAATAGTTCGTGCGTCGCCGCTCATGATGCGGCGCGCATAGATTTCTCGTGACGAATTGTGCTGACTGACGCCTTCAGGAATTGGGGCGTTCATGTCGGATATCACAACTTCTTTCTCCTCGCGCGTTCTGCTCATCGCCGGCGGCGGCCGCGGCATTGGCGCCGCGACGGCGCGGCTGGCCGCAGCACAAGGCTATGCGGTCGCCGTCAATTATCGAAGCAATGCCGACGCCGCGCAGGCGCTGGTGAGCGAACTCAAAGCATCCGGCGGGCGGGCTATCGCCATCGGCGCCAATGCCGCCGATGAAGCCGAGATCGAGCGCATGTTCGACGAGACCGCGCGCGCGCTTGGTCCGGTGACGCATTTCGTGCACAGCGCCGGCGTCACCGGCCGCAACTCCCGTCTCGACGACGCGAGCGCGGCGACGATCCGCGAAGTGCTCGACGTCAATCTGCTGGGCGCGATTCTGTGCTCCCGCGCCGCCGTGCGGCGCATGTCGACGCGGCACGGCGGTCAGGGCGGCGCCATCGTGCTGCTGTCGTCGATCGCGGCTGTTGTCGGGGGCACGAATGAGTACGTGTTCTATGCCGCGGCGAAAGGCGGCGTCGATTCGCTCACCGTCGGTTTGGCGCGTGAGGTGGCCCGCGAAGGCATCCGCGTCAATTGCGTCCGGCCGGGCACCACGGCCACCGAGATTCATGAACCCGGCCGTCTCGCGCGCGTCACCCCGGGGCTGCCGCTCGGCCGACCGGCTCAACCGGAGGAGATCGCCGACGCGGTTCTGTATCTGCTCTCGGACGGCGCGTCCTACGTGACCGGCAGCGTCCTCAACGTCGCCGGGGCGCGCTGACGCACAACTTCGCGAGCATGGCTGCCCATCTGCCGAGGAGAACTTGCGCCCGCGCCCGTGGTGCCTATGATCCCCGCCCGAACAGTTCCCAAACAGAAATTCAAGGGGTGAAACATGGTTGCAGCAGTACGTGTCCATAAGGTCGGCGGTCCGGAAGTCCTGACATTCGAGGACATCCAGGTCCCGGCGCCGGGCGAGGGACAGATCAAGATCAAGCAGCACGCCTGCGGCGTGAACTTCATCGACACCTATTTCCGCAGCGGCCTCTATCCGCCGCCGACGGGCCTGCCATTTGTCGCCGGCAATGAAGGCGCCGGCGAGGTGACCGAAGTCGGCCCCGGCGTTTCGGACATCAAGGTTGGCGATCGCGTCGCTTACGTCGTTGCGCTCGGCGGCTATGCGCAGGAGCGTCTCCTGCCGGCGGCGCGCGTCGTGAAGGTGCCCGGCAACATCAGCTACGAGCAGGCGGCGGCGATGATGCTCAAGGGCATGACCGCCGAATATCTGCTGCACCGGACGTTCAAGGTCCAGAAGGGTTCGACCATTCTGGTGCATGCCGCCGCGGGCGGCATGGGTGCGATCCTGTGTCAGTGGGCCAATCACATCGGCGCCACTGTGATCGGCACCGCGGGCTCCAAGGAGAAAGCCGCGCTCGCCAAGGGCCACGGCGCGCATCACACGATCCTCTATCGCGAGGAGGACTTCGCCGAGAAGGTCAAGGAGATCACCGGCGGCAAGCTGTGCGATGTCGTCTATGACGGCATCGGCAACGACACCTTCCCGAAGTCGCTGGACTGCATCCGGCCGCTCGGCATGTTCGTGTCGTTCGGTTCGGCCTCGGGTCCGGTGAAGGCGTTCGATATCAATCTGCTGCAGGCGAAGGGGTCGCTGTTCGCCACCCGGCCGACGCTCAACACTTACGCCGCCAAGCGCGAGGATCTCGTGTCGATCGCCGACAACCTGTTCAAGGTGGTGGGCTCCGGCGCGGTGAAGATTCCGGCGAGCCACAAATACGCGCTCAAGGACGCCAAGCAGGCGCATATCGATCTCGAGGGCCGCAAGACCACCGGCTCGATCGTTCTGACGCCGTAACTGTCGCCGATGCCGCGGCTGCCGGCAGGCGGTCGCGGGTTTCGCCGAACTGTCACAGTGGCGGACTATGAGGCGTCGTTTTGAACCCGTGATCGACGGACGGCGATGACAACGCACAATCCGCCAGAAGCAACGCCGGCGATGGCCGCATCCGGCCACTGGCTGGAAGTGCTGGGCGCGTTCACGCGCCTCGGCCTCACGTCCTTCGGCGGGCCGGTCGCACACCTCGGCTATTTCCGCGAGGAGTTCGTCGCGCGGCGGCGCTGGTTCGACGACCGCACCTATGCCGATCTCGTCGCCTTGTGCCAGTTCCTGCCGGGTCCAGCGTCCAGCCAGGTCGGCATGGCGATTGGCCTGTCACGGGCCGGATATCCGGGCGCGCTCGCGGCCTGGATCGGTTTCACCCTGCCGTCCGCTGTCGCCATGGTGCTGTTCGCCTACGGCGTCGCGACGCTGGGCGATGTGTCCGGCGTCGGCTGGATTCACGGATTGAAAGTAGCCGCCGTCGCGGTCGTGGCGCAGGCGGTGCTCGGCATGATGCGCACGCTGGCGCCGGACAAGGAGCGGGCGACGCTCGCTGTCGTCGCTGCCGCCATCGTCGTCGCGGTGCCCTCGGCCTGGGGCCAGATCGGCGCCATTGCGGTCGGCGCGATCGCTGGGCTGTCGATGTTGCGTAGCGCCGCGCCGGTCGATCACGTCTCGCTGCCGCTGAAGGTCGGGCGCGTCGCGGGTGCGGTTTTCCTGTTGCTGTTCTTCGTGCTGCTGATCGGGCTGCCGCTACTGGCGGCGGCCATGCCGTCGCATGCGCTCGATGTGTTCAACGCCTTCTACCGCGCCGGCTCGCTGGTGTTCGGCGGCGGCCATGTCGTGCTGCCGCTGTTGCAGGCTTCCGTCGTGCCGCCGGGCTGGGTCAGCAACGATGTTTTCCTTGCGGGTTACGGCGCGGCGCAGGCTGTGCCGGGACCGCTGTTCACCTTCGCCGCCTATCTCGGCGCCGCAATGAGCGCACCGCCGAACGGCTGGCTCGGGGCCGGGCTGTGTCTCCTCGCGATCTTCGTGCCGTCCTTCCTGCTGGTCGCCGGGGCGCTGCCGTTCTGGGAGGACCTGCGCCGGACCCCCGCCGCGCAGGCGGCGCTGCGCGGAGTTAATGCCGCCGTGGTGGGGCTCTTGCTGGCCGCGCTTTATCATCCGGTCTGGACCGCAGGCATACTGGGGGCAGGCGATTTCGTCCTCGCCGCCGCGGCCTTCCTGCTGCTGGTGATGTGGAAGACGCCGCCCTGGCTGGTGGTGCTGCTCAGCGCCATTGGCGGGCAGTTGCTGGCGGCTTTCTGAGAGGAGTGGCTTTCTGAGAGGAGTAGCTTGCCGATTTGGCGGCGGTTCGGCAGATGGGTACGATAGCGCCCGCATTCCGCACTCAACCTTCGGCCTCCATGACCGCCCCCGATCCCGCTGCCCTTGATCCTGCATTCCTCGGCGAACGCGCCGACCTGATGATCCGCACGCTTGCCTCGATCTCGGCCGAGCCGAACCGGCTGGTGCGCGGCTTCCTGACGCCGGAGCACCGTGCCGCCGCCGACCTCGTCTGCAAGTGGATGCGCGAGGCCGGGCTCGATGTGTCGGAAGACGCGCTCGGCACCGTGCGCGGGCACTGGGCCGGCGAAGGCAAAAAGCGGCTGCTGATCGGCTCGCATATCGACACGGTGATCGAGGCCGGCATGTTCGACGGCCCGCTCGGCGTTATTGTCGGCATCCTCGCCGCCGGGCATTTTGCCCGCGCCGGACGCAAGCTGCCCTTCGGGCTGGACGTGTTGGCTTTCGGCGATGAGGAGGGCTCGCGCTTTCCGGTGACCTTGTCGTCGTCGCTGGCCGTCGCGGGACACTTCGATACTGCGCGGCTGGACGCGACAGACGCGGGCGGCACGACCTTCCGCGACGCCGTTGCCCAATACGGCAAGTCGGCAGCCGACATTCCCGCCGCCGCTTATGCGCGCGACGAAGCCGCCGCCTATGTCGAGGTCCATATCGAGCAGGGCCCGGTGCTGGAATATCGCGGTCAGCCGCTCGGCGTTGTCACGGCGATCGCCGGCCAGACTTATGTGAATGTCGAATTCCTCGGCGAGGCCGGTCATGCCGGCACGGTGCCGATGCTGCTGCGGCGCGATGCGCTCGCCGGCGCGGCGGAGACCGTCTCGCTGGCCGAACGCCTGGCGCGCGAGACGAAAGGCGAAGTCGTCGCCACCGTCGGCGTGCTGCGCATCCCCAATGCGGCGGGCAATGTCATTCCCGGCAATGTCGCGTTGATCGTCGATATCCGTTCCGGCTCGGACGCGGCGCGGCACAAATTCGTCGAGCTGTTCAAAAACGAAGTGAGGGCACTGGCGGAGCGACGGCACCTCGGCGTCACCATGACCGATACGCGCAACGTGCCGACGACGCCGTGCGATCCGGCGCTGCAGGACGGCCTTGCCAAGGCGATCAAGTCCGTCGGCGGCGAGCCAATATCGCTGGTGTCCGGCGCCGGTCATGACGGCATGGCGATGGCGAAGCTGTGTCCGATCGCGATGATGTTCGTGCGTTGCCGCGGCGGCATCAGCCACAATCCGGCGGAGTATGCGAGCCCAGCCGACATGGGACTCGCCGCCGCCGCGCTCATCAAGTTCATCGAGACGGCGAAGTTCTGATATCCGCCGTCTCGATGTCATTTCTCTACCGATAAATATACGTCACGCGGCGGGTGCCCGGTTCGACGAGCACCGGCACGCCGTTCACATAGGCGTAGCTATACTGATAGTCCGGCACCGGCGCGAGCACGACATCTTCGGGCAAGCCGACGCCTTCGACCACTTCGCCATTGAGATAGACCGGCGTCACCGGGTTCTGCGTGACATAGGTCTGCACGGTCGGCGGCGGCGGCGCGATCGCCAGCGGCGCGCCGGCGACGGGCGCGACGAATTCGCCGTGAATGCTCGGCGCGGTGACGACAGTCGTCGTTGCGCCAACCGTGGCCACCGGCGGATCGAAGGACAAAGCCGGCACGGTCTGGCTCACCACCACGGCCTGGCCGCCGGCGTTGCCGATCATGTATTGCGAATAGGCCCAGCCCTGACGGCCGTTATACGAGACCTGACACCACAGGCTGCCCTGAATGCAGCCGGTGACGGTGGCCTGGCCCTTGTCGGGAATAGCGCCGATCACCGGATATTCCGGGCCGGGGCCGGTGCGGATATTGAGCGATGTGGTAGCCGTCGCCAACGTCGCGGCCGAAGCGGGCAGCGAAACAGCCGCCAGCGCCGTGACGGCGGCCAAAAGGGTCGCGGTTTTACGCTGCATGGTCACACTCCGATGGGTTGAAGGAGTGTTTATAACGCCGGGTCATGCGCTTGCGTTCCCGCTGGAACTCTCGCTCACGCCTCGCGCGGCGCGCGCACCACGGTCACGCTGCAAGGCGCTTCGGTCGCGACCTTGGATGAGACGCTGCCGAGCATGCGGCGGCGGAAGGATTCCTGCCGGGCGCCGATGAGGATGTGATCGACGCGGTTGACGGCGGCGAATTCAAGAATCGCCGCGGCCGGATCGGTGCCTTCCAGCACGTGCGCGGTGAGGCGGCGCTCGTCGAGATTGAGCGGCGCGGCCCAGGCCTTGAGTCGCACCAGGCGGTCGATCTTCTTGTTGTGGCCCTGTTCGTCGAGCGTCGAGTCGAGTGCGATGGCGCTGGATCTCAGCACGTTAAGACAGGCGAGGCGCGCCTGCGGCAAGGTCGCCAGAATGCGCGCCGTCACCTCGAACAAGGCAGCATTGATCGGCGTGCCCTGTTCGCCGAAATCGACAGCGACGGCAATAATCGGCGCCGACGCGATCTGCGTCGCCACCGGCGCCTTGCGCGGCGCGGTCAGATCCGTGTTGAAACGGCGGCGCATCGCCGTGGTCCAGGGATCGCGCTTCAGCTTTTCCGACCGCGCCGTGAGCTTCACCTCATCGGGATGGCTGAGATCGAAGGCGAGTTGCGCCGCGGTCGGATGGCGCCGGGCGGGCTCGACCTCGAGACAGCGCAGCACGATTTCCTGCAGCCACGGCGGATAATCGGGCCGCAGTTCACGCGGCGGCTTGGGATCGCGCCACAGCCGGCGGCGCATGCCGCGCAAGGTTTCACTTTCGCCGAACGGGCGTTCACCGGTCGAGAAGAAATACAAGAGCACGCCGAGGGCGAACAGATCGCTGCGTGGATCGTTGCGGATGCCGCGCAATTGCTCCGGCGACATATAGGGCGCGGTGCCGAAGGGCAGGCGGAATTCCTCCTGCATCAGATCCGGTAACTGGTCGTGGTGCGACAAGCCGAAGTCGATCAGCACCGCGGCGCCTTCGGGCCGGAACATGATGTTGCTCGGCTTGATGTCGAGATGCACGACGTGCTGGCGGTGCAGATCGTCGAGCGCGTCGGCGATCTTTACGCCGAGGCGGGCGACCTCGTCATAGGGCAGCGGCAACTCGGGCAGGCGCTTGAGCAGGCTGGTGCCGGCGATGGCTTCCATCACCAGATAAGGCTGGTGCGCGAAGTCGCCGGCGGCGAAGAACTTCGGCACATGGGTGCCGTTCAGCTTCGGCAGGATCATCTGCTCCATCTCGAAGCTGACAATGGCGGCGGGATCGGTGCCTTCGCCGATGCGCGGCACCTTCATCAGCATCGGCGCGTCGAGGCCGTCCTTGCTGACGCGCCACAGCATGGCCATGCCGCCTTTGTGCACGCGTTCGTCGAGGCGGAAGCCGTCGATGACAAAGCCGGGATCGTGCAGCGGCCGCGCCATCGCCTATTTCCCCACGAAGAGTCGTTCGGCCAGCAGCGGCGGCAGACCCTGCTCAAGAATGCGTTTGGCCGCGGCCTCGATGTCGTAGGGCACCCGGCGAAACGTGAGTTCGCCGCTGTCGGTGTCGAACAGGCCATAGGCGGCGGCGGGATTGCCATCGCGCGGCTGGCCGACGGCCCCCAGCACGGCGAGCCAGCGACGGCCCGGCAGCAGCGGCACCGGCGCGTCGGTGGTCGGCGTGAACGAGGTCATCTTGGCGGTCGAGGACAGGCTGTAGAGCGCCGGTTTGTGCACATGGCCGCAGAAAGTGACATGGGCCCGCGTGGCGCTGAGGCTGTCGGCGGCTTCCAGTGTGCCGACGACATAGGTCCAGCGTTCGGGATGGCTGGCCTCGGCATGGACGTAGAGCCGATCATCATCGGATTGCGTCAGGGGCAGGGCGGCGAGGAAGTCGCGGGCCGGTTTGCCGAGCTCGGTGCGGGTCCATTCGATGGCGACGCGGGCTTCGAGGTTCATGCCGTCCGCCGAACCGCCAATCGCGGCATCGTGATTGCCGAGCACCAAAGTGGCGCCGTCCTCGGCCAGCCCCGTGACGCGATCGACAACCCAGTCGGGATCGCCGCCATAGCCGACGAAATCGCCGAGCAGCACATGGCGCCGCGCGCCGCAGTCGCGCGCGTCGGCGAGGCAGGCTTCGAAAGCCTGCCGGTTGGCATGGATATCGGCGAACAGGGCGATCAGCACGGCGTTTCCCGGACGTTCGGCAGCATGGCGCTAGACCATCGGCGTGTTTTGATCATTGTCAATCGGGGATGATCCGTCACCCTGAGGTGGCCGGCGCAGCCGGCCCTCGAAGGGCGACGGCCCGGAAACCCTGCCGGTGATTCATTGCCCGTCGTCCTTCGAGGCTCGCGCGTTCCGCGCTCGCACCTCAGGATGACGGGTTGAGGTCCAGACATGCGTCATCGCCCGTATTCTTTACCGGCCCCGGGCAGGCCGCATTCCCAGTTTGCATTTCCAGCCAGCGCCTCAAAACGAGGGCGCGCGGAACGCCGGGGCCCGAACAGCCCCGCAGCTCTGTGCACGGTGTTTGTAGAAAGTGCACAGACATAGTCACCACGGAATTGCCGAGCCTTTGGCGTTCCGCGCGCGATGTTTTTGGGTCTGTTCCGCGCCGTTTCCCGGTGGTCGCCGTTCGTCATCGCACCGTTCACCAGTCCGACAACTCTCCACCGTAGAGGCCAGGCACTCGGCCGCGCCCATCTGACATGGGCGGATGGGCCTACCGGCCATCAGGGCCCCGGCACGCGGCTGGCGTGCTGGAAA
>DATMEX010000046.1:0-1631 GCA_035556455.1 Pseudolabrys sp. | reverse complement strand
CGGGCCGCTCAACCTCGGCGCCATGGGACGGAATTAAGTTTAAGACCGCTTAAGCGGTGACGTCCCGTCGGCGAGGGTGTTCAATCGCTCCGAATCGCGCGAATACGTGTGCGTGTCACGAAACATCGTCACGATGGATCCGAGCCAAAGGGCCGCACATTGCGCCTCACTTAGACCCGGATCGAAAGCTACGCGTGCCCGACACGCGATCCGCGGCGGCGACGGCCGCCGGCGCGGAGTGCGCTTCCGACCAACGCCCTGAAAGCCGGACGACGTCGCTTTGCAGATCTATCTCCCGATCGCCGACCTGCCGGTCAACATCTTCCTGGTCTTCGGGATGGGGCTGACGGTCGGGTTCATCTCGGGCATGTTCGGCATCGGCGGCGGCTTCCTGATGACGCCGCTGCTGATCTTCATCGGCATGTCGCCAGCGGTCGCGGTGGCCAGCGTCACCAGCCACATTGCGGCCTCCTCCTTCACCGGCGCGATCAACTACTGGCGTAAGCGTGCCGTCGACATATCGCTGGCGCTGATGCTGCTGGCGGCCGGCATCGTCGGCACGGCCGCCGGCGTCTGGCTGTTCACGATGCTGCGCGCGGTCGACCAGCTCGATCTCGTCATCGGCCTGTCCTACGTGTCGCTGCTGACCACGGTCGGCGCGCTGATGATCAACGAAGGCGTCCAGGCGGAATTGCGGGCCCGGCGCGGCGGACCGGCGACCTTGCGCCGGCCCGGCAGCCACACCTTCGTCCACGGCCTGCCGTGGAAGATGCGCTTCAAGCGCTCCAAGATCTACGTATCGGTGATCCCGGTCTGGGGCATCGGCTTCATGATCGGCTTCATCGGCGCCGTGCTCGGCATCGGCGGCGGCTTCCTGCTCGTGCCGATGCTCATCTATTTCCTGCGCGTGCCGACCGCGACCGTGATCGGCACCTCGATGGTGATGACCCTGATCACCATGACCTCGGCGACCGTGATGCATGCCGCCACCAACCACCTGGTCGACGCCGTGCTGGCGCTGATCCTGATGGTCGGCGGCGTCATCGGCGCGCAGTTCGGCGCCCATACCGGCCAGCGCATGCGCGCCGAGCGGCTGCGCCTGCTGCTCGGCCTCCTGGTGTTCATGGTGGGGATGCGCTTCGCCTACGAACTGATCGTGCAGCCCAACGAGCTGTACTCGATCCGCATGGTGGGGTTCGACTGATGCGCCGTCTCGCCATCATCGCCGCTTTCCTTGCCTGCGCCGCCGCGCTCGCGCCGGCCCGCGCCGAGAACCTGGTGCTGTCGCTGTCGACGCACCGGGTCGCCGTGACCTCGAGTTTCGTCGGCGCCGACCTGGTGCTGTTCGGCACCGTCGAGCCCGACGCACCGCGCGCGGCGTTGCGCAGCAATTACGACCTCGTCGCCACCGTCATCGGTCCGCGCGCCACGTTGCGCACGCGGCGCAAGGCGCGCGTGCTCGGCATCTGGGTCAATGTCGATACGCGCGAGTTCATCCGCGTGCCGTCCTACCTCGCCGTGCTCAGCAACCGGCCGGTCCCCGAGATCACCAACACCGAGACGGCGCGGCGCCTGCAACTGGGCTTGAACCAGATCACGCTCACGCAGCGCATCGGCGCCGATTTCGCCGA
>DATMEX010000045.1:0-18137 GCA_035556455.1 Pseudolabrys sp. | reverse complement strand
TGACCTGGAACTCGATGCTCCGCGGCAGCCCCGACGGACTCTCGCTGGTGTTCTCATAGGTCACCGAGCGCAGCACCGCCTGATAGTCGGCAAGGCTCGCCGTTCCCGACAAGGTCAGCACGCCGGTCGCCGCGTCGTAGGTGCCGGTGATGCCGCCCTGCGTGGTGAAGCTCAGCACGTCCTCGCCGCTGACGAAGTTGCCGGCGATCTTCACCGTCGCGCCCGACAGCGTCGCGCTGTCGACGTCCGACAGCGTGAGCCCCGAGGCAACGAAGACGGGCGAGCCGTTCTCGGTGTAGCCAGGCGGCGTGCCCGGCGCATAACCGTTGGCGAGGTCCCAGGCCTGCACCGCCGCCGGCGAGGCCGTGTCGTTGCCGCTGTAATAGGGACGATTCAGCAGTGCCGGATCGATCGCCTCGATCAGCGCCGTGAGCTCGGCTTGCAGCGCCGGATTGCTGATGCCGTAACGCTGCTGCAGCGCGGCCGCGCCGAGATTGCCCAACAGGTTGTCGTGCAGCGACTGCTCACGATCCGGCGTGCCGTTGTTGTTGACGTCCGGCGTGTACTTCGCCGTGATGTTGGTCAGCGGCGCGCCGCCATCCTTTAAATACTTGGCGTATTCGATGCCGAGCCGCGTGAAGGCCTCGTTGACATTGCCCTGATTGGGACCGGCCGACACATAGATGTCGTCAAGATAATCCCACACCACCACCATCGCGGTCGCCGTATCGACGTGGAGTTCGGCCCGCACCGTCGCCAGCGCCGCCGCGACATCGGCCGGCCCCGTCAGCAGACCCGTCAGGGCGTCCTGCACCGTGTCATTGCCGGCAATCTGCGCGTTCAGCGCCGCGTCCGGCTCGAGGTTGCCGCCCGGGCCCGCGCCCGCGATCAGCGGCAGGTCTATGGTCGGGGAGATCGCCAGCACCGGCGCGTCGTTCACCGGCGTAACGTTCACCGTCACCGCGACGACATTGCTCGCCGCGTGCTCCGCCGCGCCGTCATTGACCTGGAACTCGATGCTCCGCGGCAGCCCCGACGGACTCTCGCTGGTGTTCTCATAGGTCACCGAGCGCAGCACCGCCTGATAGTCGGCAAGGCTCGCCGTTCCCGACAAGGTCAGCACGCCGGTCGCCGCATTGTAGACGCCGGTGATGCCGCCCTGCGTGGTGAAGCTCAGCACGTCCTCGCCGCTGACGAAGTTGCCGGCGATCTTCACCGTCGCGCCCGACAGCGTCGCGCTGTCGACGTCCGAAATCGTCAAGGACGCGTTGATGATGGTCGCGCCATCGCACTCGGTGTAAGCGACCGGCGTGCCGGCCGGGCCGCCGATCACCGGCGCGTCGTTCACCGGCGTGACCTGAAGCGCGACCGTGGTTGTGGTCGGCGCCGATGCGCCATCGGTTTTAGTGATGCTGAGGGCTGCGGTGCCGTTGTAGTCCTGCCCCGGCGTATAAGTCAGGCCCTGCAGGGCGGCGGCGATCGCCGCCGGCGAGCCGCTGAAGGTCATCGTCGCCTGGCCGGTACCGCCGGATATAAACGTCAGGCCGGCGACAGTACCGAGCGCAAGCACACCATTGGTCACGGACAATGTGACGGTCAGCGACGAGCTGTCGTTATCGACGATCGAAATGGCTCTGGGGCCGCTGAAGACGAGCGGCGTGTCTTCCGCCGTCGCGGCCGACAGCGGCGCAAAGGTGACCGGCGGCAGGTTGACCGGAACAGGCACGTGGACATGGACCGGCGGAGCGTCGTCGCTCACGACCTTTTCGATGACCGCATGAGTCGCCGGCGTCGCACCGCCATTGCCGCCCTTGGTATCGTCGAGAAACAGCGTGATCTTGACCGGGTCGTCGCCGGGAATCTGGGTGTGCGGCCCGTTTGGCGGCGATTGCGGATTCGGGTTCGGCTGCTGTTGCTGCTGGAAGAACTGCTGCAGGAGTTGATCCCCGACCGCCTTGATATTGACGATCTGTTGCAGCGCCTGCAGTTCGACGGCGAGCTGCGCCGGCGTCTTCTGGATTTCGTCGGCGATAATCTGCAGCGGCCCGACGGGCCGCACCACGATCATCGGGCCGTCCTGCACGACGTTGGCGATGATCTGGCCCTGCTGATTGATAATCACCGCGCCGGTCGCGCTCTGCGACACATAGAACTGGACGGTGCCGTCGCTCGCCGTGGTGACGCCGCCGACGGTGCCGCGGATACCCATGGTCGCGACCGGCGTGCCGATGCTCATGTTGCCGGTGTGCGCGACCTCGCCGGAAATGAAGGTCAGCGAGCCCTGCACCAGGTCGAGCAGTTGCGAGTTGCCGGTGTTGCTCGGCGAGTAAATGAACTCGCTGACCACGATGCGCGTATTGGCGGTCAGGTTGAGCGTCGAGCCGTCGTTGAAAGTGACGGCCATCGTGCCGCCCGCGGTCTGCAGCACGTCGCCGCGCAGAACCGGATCGCCCGCAGCCACGGTGACCGGCACGCCGTTACGCAGGATGGTCGAGTCGGGGCTGGCGGTGACAACGCGGCCGACCGCGTCGGTTGCGGCCGGCGCCGGTGGCGTCGCCTGCGCGTATTGATGGGGAGAGGCCGATCTGGTGAGCGCCTCGACCAGATCGGGCGACAAGCGCGCGCCTTCGCGCGACAGCAGCGCGGCAGGTTCGGCGGCGAAGTAGTCGCGGACAATGGCGCGCTCGCCATTATGGCCGTCGAGATGGAGGTCGTTGCCGCTGCGGGTGAAGTCCGAGTTGAACAGCAGATGGGCGTCAGCGATTGTAGCGGCGGCGCCTTGCGCGCCATGCTCTACGCTGACCAGCGCCGGCACCTTCGGCTCACCAAATTCGGCGAACGCGAAGCCTTGCGCGTCGAACACGTCGGTCTCGCGTAACATTCCTGACAGCCCCCCGGCCGCAATAAGATCGGACTACCGCCCGGGCTCACCAATCACGCCTGAAATGGCGGAGGCACCGACGGGTCGGGTCGTTAAGAAATTATTTATAGTATACACTCGGTAAAATCGCCGAGAAAATCCCTGAAATCGCAGAAATATCATTAATTGTGGGGCAAAAACCGCCGAGTTCCAACAAATGCCAAAAAACCGGGCTGCGGGAGCCCTAAACTGCAACTTTTCGATGCGTTTTCGGCAAAACGGGCGACACCCCAGCCCCGCGGTACAATTTGCCGCAGACCGCCGGGTGCTGAGGAAACGGCGCCCCGGCTCGCCCAAGACGAAGCCCTGCCATCCACAGCGCACGCCTGCCGTGACGCGGATCACACCGGGGGCGACGATATTGCGGCACATTGGCCGCTCAATGACCGTAACCCCCGCAGCCTTCCGACGATCCGCTAGGATGCAGGGCAAATGATTCCAAGAAACGGCCAAGGGGCGGCGGACTTCATGCGTGTGCGATTCTGGGGAGTGAGAGGCAGCATCGCCTGCCCGGGCGCCGAGACCATCCGCTATGGAGGCAACACCCCCTGCATCGAGGTGCGCTGCGGCGACCATGTGCTGATCTTCGACGCCGGCACCGGCCTGCGCCAGCTCGGCAATGCCCTGGTCAAGGACAGCGCGCGCCGCGAGGCCGATATCTTCCTCACCCACTGCCATCTCGACCACGTCACCGGCCTGCCGTTCTTCGCGCCGTTCTTCGTCGACGGTTACAAGGTCGGTATCTGGGCCGGCAATCTGCTGCCCGATGGCAGTGTCGAGCAGGTGATGCGCAAGATCATGAGCTCGCCGTTGTTTCCGGTCGAGGTAGAGATCTTCCACGCCGGCATCGCCTATCACGACTTCGTCTCCGGCGACGTGCTCCGGCCGCATCCCGGCATCACGTTGCACACCGCGCCGCTCGATCATCCGGATGGCGCCAGCGGCTATCGCCTCGAATACAATGGCAAGGTGTTTGCGCTCATCAGCGACACATCCGGCTTCCCCGGCAAACGCGACCGCGAACTGGTGGCGCTGGCCCGCAACGCCGATCTCATCGTCTACGACGCCACCTTCACCGAGGAAGAAATAAAGACCCGCGAAACCTGGGGGCATTCGACCTGGAATCGCGGCGTCAAACTCGCCGATGAAGCCGGCGCCAAGACGCTCTGCCTGTTCCACCACGACCCGTCGCACGACGATGACTTCATGGACGCGCTGGCCGCCGACGCCGCCGACGCCCGACCCGGCACGCTGACCGCGCGCGAAGGGCAAATCGTTGATCTTTGATATCGGCCCCCTGCAAGAACCGGCGAGCAACCGCTCAAATTGCAGCAGCCGCTCCAAACGCAGCCCAGGGCGGTGGCGGCCTGACGGCCATTTCCAGTTTCTTAATGCTGAATCCTTCGTTGCCGTCCTTTAAAATTTTAGACAATCCCGCACGCGTGCATTGACGCTGCCGCGCAAAGAATCCGCCGCGGAACTTCTCACTTAACCGGGCCTCAGAGACACGCGATCTATCGATATCCCTACGAGCGGGACCGACACCGGCCAATAAAGACCGGCGCGCCGCTCGACAGGGGCGTTCGATGGCTATCCGGTCGCAATGGCGGGCGTGGCTTTTTCTTGCCGCCGTTCTTGGCGTGATCCTGTTCTGCGCGAGCCATCACAAGGCTCGCGCGGAGACCGCCGCGCCGCCTGTGCGCATGGCCCTGGCACCGTTCGATGTCCCGGTCCAACAGCCGCCGCAGCTCGCCGCGCCTTTCGGCCTGGCGCCGACGGCGCTTCCGGAAAGGTCGACCCAGGCAATGAACGCCAAGTGGAAAAGCCTACAAGCCAACATTGCGCTCGAGACGCGCATCGCCGCGATGTGCCGGCAAATGCCTGAGGCATGCCCTGCTTCGACGGCGCGCTTTCTGGCGATCGTCGATGCCGCGCGGGAAACGCAGGGCCGCGCTCGCGCCGGCCTGATCAATCGCGCCGTCAATCTCGCCATTCGCTTTTCGCGCGACACTGCGCAATTCGGCGTCCCCGATGTCTGGCAGTCGCCTTTGATGACGTTCGCCTCGGGGAGCGGCGATTGCGAGGACTACGCGATCGCGAAGTATGTCGCATTGCGCGAGGCCGGCATGAGCGCCGACGATCTCAAGCTTGTCATCGTCCACAATGAACGCAATGGCGAGGACCACGCCGTCACCGCCGCGCGCATCGACGGCGAGTGGCTTGTTCTCGATAATCGCACGATGCTCATGCTCACCGACGCGCAGGCGTCCGACCTAAAGCCATTGATCGCTCTGGGCGAGGACGCGCCGAAGCCGGTGCTGGTGCAAGATGCCGGGCTGGACGGACGGTTTGCGCCGATGCCGGCGTTCGGCTGATCGACGTTTACCGCCGCCAGGGGTCCCGAAGCGACTCGTAGCGCGGAGCCGGCGCCGCCATCCGATACGGCCTTGGATTCGGCACATAGCGGCAGTCGCAATCGGACTTCCATTGCCGCGTGATAACGCCCGGCTCGGAGTCGTAGACCACGATCATGTCGGAACCGCAGTTGCAGTCGGTGAAGCCGCCATCGACGGCAAGGTCGGCCGCACGGGTCGCCCCGGCGGAGCCCAGGACAGCAGCGACAATGATGGCGACACGCGCGAACATGCCGCGATGGTAGCGGCGAACAGGCAAACGGGAGGTTAAGCGGCTGGAGCGGCGATTGGAGCGGGCGAAGGGAATCGAACCCTCGTATGCAGCTTGGGAAGCTGCCGTTCTACCATTGAACTACGCCCGCGTCGGGCGGGACATTAGCGAATGGTCCGCTGTCCGGCAACGCCGGCGGCCTATACCTGCCGACGGCCGGAGACCATGCCCCAAATCGCCAGAACGATGATCGCGCCGACCACGGCGCCGATAAAGCCGGCCGCCTGCCCCGGCTGATACCAGCCGATCTGCTGGCCGAGCCAGGTGGCGACGAAGGCGCCGACAATACCGAGCACGGTCGTGAGGATGAAGCCGGACGGCTCGTTCGGGCCCGGCGAAATGAACTTGGCGACGACGCCGGCGAGAAAGCCGATGATGATCGTCCAGATGATGCTCATCAATTCCCCCTGAGGTTTGTCCAGGCTCCTAACGCGCTGGGCGGAACTTTGTTTCCGCTTGCGGGGCTTCATCTGTAATCTCGCGCACCACCCGGCACGGATTGCCGGCGGCGAAGACGCCGTCCGGAATATCGCGCGTCACCACGCTGCCGGCGCCGATCACGGCGCGATCGCCGATGCGCACACCGGACAGGATGATGGCGCCGCCGCCGACCCAGACATCGGAGCCGATCTCGATCGGCTTGGCGAATTCCACCTTGCGGCGCTGCTCGGCATTCATCGGATGCATCGCGGTCAGAATCTGCACCGATGGGCCGAACAAGGTGAAGCTGCCGATACGCACCGGGCAGACGTCGAGCACCACGCAGTTGAAGTTGAAGAACACGCGCTCGCCGAGTTCGATGTTGCCGCCATAGTCGCAATAGAATGGCGGCTGCATCCATACCGAGTCGCCTCCGGCGCCGAACAGCTCCTGCAGAATGCGCCGGCGTGTATCCTGATCGGCCTCGGGCGAGGCGTTCAGCAACTGGCAGAGATTGCGCGCGCGAGTCCGGGCGGCGACGAGTTCTTCGTCCATCGGGTCATACAGCTCACCCGCCACCATTTTCTGGCGTTCGCTCATTGCGAGTCTCCTGTTTCAACAGGAGTAAGCGGCGGCGCGCGAAGTCGGTTCCTCCGTGCGCGAACGCGGCCTAGACCTTGAAGTGCTTGGACAGCTTCAGGCTCTGCGCCTGATAGTTGGAGCCGATGCCCTGCCCGTACAGCGTCTTCGGCATGCCGAGCATCGTCTCATAAACGAGGCGGCCGACGATCTGGCCGTGTTCGAGGATGAACGGCACTTCGCGCGAGCGCACTTCCAGCACCGCGCGCGAGCCTTTGCCACCGGCGCCGGCATAGCCGAAGCCGGGATCGAAGAAGCCGGCATAATGCACGCGGAATTCGCCGACCAGCGGATCGAACGGCACCATCTCCGCCGCGAAACCGGGCGGCACCTGCACCGCCTCCTTGGAAGCGAGGATGTAGAACTCATCCGGATCGAGGATCAGGCGCTGATCGGGCCGCGCGTCGATCGGCTCCCAGAAGTCGGCGACGTTATAACCGGCGCGGCGTTCGACATCGACCACCGCGGTGTGCCGCTTGGCGCGATAGCCGACGATGCCGGCCCGGCCCTCGCCGGCAATGGTGCCCGACAGATCGACGCTGACCGCGATGCCGTCGGACAGATCGGCGGCGTCGCTATCGACCAGCCGCTGCTCCTTGTGCAGCGCCTTCAGCGCTTCGGCGTCGAGCTGCGCGCGGCCATGGCGAAAACGGATCTGCGACAGGCGCGAACCTTCACGCACCAGCACCGGAAAAGTGCGCGGCGAAATCTCGGCATAGAGCGGGCCGGTATAGCCGGCCTCGATACGATCGAAGCCGCGCATCTCATCGGCGATGACGCGTGTGAACACGTCGAGGCGACCGGTCGAGCTTTTCGGATTGGCGGCGGCGGAGACATTGGCGGGCAGCGCCAGGCTCTCGAGCAACGGCACGATATAGACGCAGCCCGTTTCGAGCACGGCGCCGTCCTTGAGCGGAAACTGGTGCAGCGTCAGTTCATCGATACGCTGCGATACCTTGGCGGTGCCCGGCAGGAACGAAGCGCGCACCCGGTAAGCGACCGCGCCGAGGCGCAGATCGAGGCTCGCCGGCTGGATCTGGTCGGGCGCGAAATCCTTCTCGCGCCGGATCGCGCCGTCGGCGGCGAGCTGCTCGATCATCGTGTCGGGCAGAATGCCCTTGTCGTTTTTGGCGAAAGTCAGCGGCACGCCCAACCTCTCTGGTGGGTGTCGATCTAACCCAACCGGCCGCTTGACGGGAAGCCGGAGAGCCCGCTAAAAGTCCCTTATCCCGTGGTCATTTGAGCCGGCCGGCTTGCAGCCACGTTAAATAACTCGCTAAAAGGCCGCGAACATGATGCCCCGGGATTTCCGCAATCCTTGAGGACAAAATGGGCCCGGCCGAGGACTTTCCTCCGGCCGGTTTTTTATTGGCCGCGCGCGTCCCCGCGTTCAGCCGAAGGAGCCCATGATGTCGGCGTCGAACGATCCCAAGAACTACCGCCCCGAAACCCGGCTGGTGCATGCCGGCACGATGCGCTCGCAGTACAACGAGATGTCGGAGGCGATCTACCTCACGCAGGGCTACCGCTACGAAAGCGCGGAAGACTGCGAAGCGCGCTTCTCCGGCAAGATCCCGGGCTATGTCTATTCGCGCTACTCGAACCCGACCATGGACATGTTCGAGAAGCGCATGGCCGCGCTCGAAGGCGCCGAGGCCGCGCGCGGCACCGTCACCGGCATGGCCGCCGTGACCAACGCGCTGATGGGTCTGGTCAAGGCCGGCGATCACATCGTCGCCGCCAAGGCTTTGTTCGGCTCGTGTCGCTGGGTCATCGAAGACTGGCTGTCGCGCTTCGGCGTCACTTTCACATTGGTCGATGGCGTCGATCTCGACGCCTGGCGCAAGGCGGTGCGCAAGGAGACCAAGGTTCTCTTCATGGAAACGCCGACCAATCCGACGCTCGAAGTCTATGACATCGCGGCGATTGCGGAGATCGCCCACGGCGTCGGTGCCAAGCTCGTCGTCGATAACGTGTTCGCGACACCGCTGTACCAGAGCCCGCTGCAATTAGGCGCCGACGTCGTCGTTTATTCGGCGACCAAGCACATCGACGGCCAGGGCCGCGTGCTCGGTGGCGTCATTCTTGCCAGCGAGAAGATCATCGCCGACCACTATCACAACCTGCTGCGCCAGACCGGTCCGACGCTGCCGCCGTTCAACGCCTGGGTGCTGCTCAAGGGCCTCGAGACGCTTGCGGTCCGCGTCGAACGCCAGACCGCGACCGCGGCCGCGATCGCCGATCGTCTCGCCGGTCACGACAAGCTGACGCGGCTGATCTATCCCGGTCGCGCCGATCATCCGCAGGCGGATGTCGTGAAGAAGCAGATGAAGGCCGGCTCGACCTTGATCGCCTTTGAGATCAAGGGCGGCAAGGAAGGCGCGTTCCGCTTCCTCAACGCGCTCAACCTGATCCTGATCACCAACAATCTCGGCGACGCCAAGAGCCTGATCACGCATCCGACGACGACCACGCATCAGCGTCTGACGCCGGAACAGCGCGCCGAACTCGGCATCGGCGACGGACTGGTGCGGCTGTCCTGCGGGCTCGAACACCCGGACGATATCGCCGAGGACCTGCTGGCCGCGCTGGAAAAAGTGTGACGCCGCGCGGCGGCGGTCAGGGACCGAACTGAGTCGGCGTCGGCGCGACCGGAGTCACGGCTTTCGCCGCCACGATCGGGCGCTTTACCGTATCGGCGATCGCAACGCCGAGGCTGTGCGCCATGCAGCCATAGCCCCAGTCGTTCATGTGGAGGCCATCGGCGATGACGAAGGCATCGAACGGAATGCCTTCGATCTCGCTCCAGTGCTTCATCACATCGAAGCGGCGAAACAGGCCGACATTCTCGGCCTTGGAAACCTCGGCGATGAAGTCCACCATCTTCGGCGCCAAAGGCTTGGCGATCACCTTCGGCGCATATTGCGGATCGATCAGGATGGCGTCGGCGCCGGCCTTGCGGATCTTGTCGAGGCCCGCGCGGATCGAGGCGCCGCGGTCGTCCATCTCGTGATCGCGGATCAGCGAATTGGTGCCCAGCTGCCAGAGCACGAGATCGGGCTTGTTGGCGATCACCGCGGTATCGAAGCGGCGGAGCATGTCGGGCACTTCCTCGCCATTGATGCCCTGATTGATCACGTTGAAACGCGCTTTCGGAAAAAGCTGCTGCAACTCGACCGCAAGACGGCTCGGATAATTCAGTGCCGGCGAACTGGCGCCCGCTCCCGCGGTCGACGATGAACCGATGGCGACGATGGTCACCGCCTGGCCGGCGTCGATGCGGTGCGCGACATGCGGCAGCGTGGCGCCAAGACCGATGAGGTTTTGCTGGGTACGGCAGGGTGGACTGGACGCCTCGGCAGGGACCGCGGCAACAGACAAAAGGAGCGCGGCAGCGAGCGACCACATCGCCCGGCCGGCGAATTCAAAGTACATCACGGTTTGGGTCCCAGAGGCAGGTTATTTGCCCTTTTCGATGACCGCCGAATCCGGCTTTGCGGCATCGACAATAAGGTCGGCCAGCAGTCGCCCGAGGCAGTCATGCACAAGACTAGCCATATCAAGTTTTTTCGTCGTCGAATAGAGGTCGAAGGTGCCTTGTTCGTACCAGGCCTTCATCAGGTTGAAACGGTCGAAAACCGGAACTTCCTGTCGAACCGCCACCCAGCGCATGTTTTCGACGTAAGTTCCCAGGGCTAGGACCAGTTCGGTGCGGGGGCTGTACTGCGGGTTTATAAATATGACATCCGCCTTGGCGGCCCGCGCCAGCCGAACGCCTTTGTCCAGGGCCTGACTGAACTGGTCGGGATCGACCGCCTGAATGGCATCGACGGTCGCCGTCTGCCACAACACCAGGTCCGGGCCCGAAGCCGCGAGGGCGGGGGGCAAAGTCTTAACCATGTCAGCCGCGGTACGCTTCTGGGCGACGTCCACCGCCACGGTGACTGCCACGTCAGGCAGACGCCGGGCGAGCGCCACCTGCAGCCGGGCGGGATAGGCGTTCTGCGCCGCACCGCCGATTTGGGACGAACCCGTACCGACCACCAGGATTGAGAGTTTTTTCGTACTGATCGCCTGTCCGACATAGCGCAGCGGAAACGCCATTTCGGCGGGAATGCCGTCCACCCGGCAGCTCACAGGCGAACCAGCCGAAGCGACGCCAATGGCGCCGGGCCCCAGAACGAGCCACAGCCCGGCGAGGAACGCCCAACCCGACGCGGCTTTCACAGCCGTTTGCCGCCCTTTCATCACTCGCCCCCCGCGTAGCCCGGTTTGGTCACCGGCGGCCGCGGCCCCTGTCTCTCGATGCGTTTGTACCATGAAATCAGCCAGGCCGCTCCGGCCATGATGAGGATGCCCGCCAGGCTCACCAGGAACTGGACCGGGATCCGGTTGGAGACCTCGGTGAGAATGAAGTGTCCCGCGAAGGATAAAAACACGCCCAGACAGAAGATTCCGAGCGAATGCTGACCGCAAAGGATCGCCGGGCGGAAAAACCGCGACCTCAGCGCCGGCCAGTCCCGCGGGACGAGGCGTATAGTGACAATCGCCAAGGCCAGGAAGTGCAGCACCCGCAGCACGTCCATATCGGTCTTGTCGATCGGGTAGATGTTGTCGCTGATGATCCGCGGCACATATATGCCGAGCGCCGGAAAGTACCAGGTCATCGTGATGGCGAAAGCGAACGCCAGATAAGCGATGGCAAGCGCCAGCGTGATCGGCGAACTGATCACGCGCGACAACCGCGCCGCGCCGCCGAGCGCACACCAGGCGCCGAAAATAAACAGGAACTGCCAGGCGAACGGATTGAATACCCACTCGCCCTGCGGCCATGCCGGCAGGTTCCAGTTCAGCACATACGACAGCGCATAAATCCCACCGGACGCCAGCAGCGCCAGATTGGCCGAGCGCATCAGCAGCCACAGGAACGGCGGAAAGAACACCAGCAGCACGATGTAGAGCGGCAACACGTCCATGTTCACCGGCTTGAACTTCAGGAGCAGCGCCTGGATGATCGTGACGTCCGGATTGTTCAGGAAATTCAGCACGCCCATTTCTTCGGTATAGAGCGGGTTCTCGAAGGACTGGGCGATCCAAGAAATCTCGGCGAGGTAGATCGCGAACAGAAAGATGTGCGCGACATAGATTTGCCATGCACGCTTGAGCACGCGCGCGGCGGCGATGATGAAACCGTTGTGGTACATTGCCCGGCCGTAAACAAAGGCGACGGTGTAGCCGGAAATGAAGACGAAAATTTCGGTCGCGTCGGAAAAGCCGTAATTGCGGATCGTGATCCAGCTCACTGCATTGGACGGAATGTGGTCCAGAAAGATGAGCCACAGGGCGAGCCCCCGAAACAGGTCGAGGCGCAGGTCTCGTTCGCTCGAAGTCGGGACCATAGACCGCTTTTCTTTCGTCCATTGCTTCGGCCATAATCGCCGCGAGTCGCGCGAACGGCCATAACAATCGTCGTATTGAATTAAGGCATATAGATGTACCGCGCCGTAACCCGCAAGATCGCGGTGACCGTGACACCCCGCTTCCTTGCGGACAGATCGTCGCCGGCCAGCGGCTATTTCTTCTGGGCCTACACGATCGACATCGTCAATGGCGGCGACGAGACCGTCCAGCTCAAGACCCGGCACTGGAAGATCACCGACGCGCACGGCCGGCTGCAGGAGGTGAAAGGCCCGGGCGTCGTGGGCGAAGAGCCGGTGCTGAAACCGGGCGAGTCCTATGAATATACAAGCGGCGTCCCGCTGCCGACGCCGTCCGGTTTCATGGAAGGTTCCTACGGCATGATCACCGAGGACGGCCGGCCCTTCGATATCGACATCCCACTATTTTCGCTCGATGCGCCGCAGGGCGGCAAGCGCGTGCTCAACTAGTTGGGCAGGCACCCCGTAAACCGGCTGAGCGCCGACTTGGGCACCACCGCCAGCACGGCGCCGCCTGAGGCGAAATGCTGCAAACGCTCGACTTCAGGTTCCGGCAGCGACACGCAACCGGACGTGCCCGGCGCACCCGGCTTGCGCACATGGATAAAAATGCAGGAGCCGGCCTTTGCGGCGCGGTCGGTCGGGTAATCGACCACCAGGCCGCGGCGATATTCCGGGATACGCCACATGTTTTCGCCGCTGACTTTCCAGCCGACTTTGTCGCGCGAGGTGATGGTGTTGTAGGCCGGCGAAGCCGGATCGTCGACGCAGGTCATGCCTTCATTGATGCGCATGTAGCCGCGCAGCCGCGACGGGGCGAAGCCGAAGCTGCGGCCGAGCGGATAGATGCCGGCCGGGACGCGCTTGTCGCCATCGACCTTCACCGGCTCGCCAGGAGCAGCGTATGAGCGAAATGCAGATGACCACGCCGTGCCACCTCGGCCGACGGTCGCCGTGAGCGGACCGCCATCGGCGCGCCACGGCGCGTTCGCGGCATCGCGTGTATAGCGCTGCATCGTTGCCGTGGTGCTGGTCATGGATTCCGGCGTGACCAGCACCAGCTTGCGCGCATTGGCGAGCGGCGCCGGGCAGGTTTGCGCGAGCGCGGGCGAGGATGACAGTGCGACGAGCAAGGCAATCAAAACTCCGTTCGCCCCCGCGAAAGCGGGGGCCCAGAAAGTCAAAGAACTGGGTCCCCGCTTACGCGGGGACGAACGGTGATTGATGGAAAACGAAGAAAACATCGGCTCAACTCTCTGACCGGGAGTCGGGCCGTGTTATCGCATCCACCGCAAGGTTAATGCGCGCGCAGCGTTAATTCACCAAATCAGTTGGCTTTCGCGCCGACGTCTTCCGGCTGGAACACGTAGGTCGAGCTGCAGAACTCGCAGGTCACGGAAATCTTGCCGTCCTCGACCATGTGGTCGCGGTCGTCCTGCGAGAAGCTCTTGAGCATAGCCTCGACGGCGTCGCGCGAGCACGAGCACTGCGCCTTGACCTCCTGCGCGTTGAACACGCGCACGCCGGGTTCGTGAAAGAGCCGGTACGCGAGACGCTCGCTCGACAGTTCCGGATCGATCAGTTCGATGTCCTCGACGGTCTCGAGCAGCGCGCGGCCCTGCACCCAGGCATCGTCCTCAATCACCGGCGCGACCTCGAGCCCCTCCGGCGCATCGCCCGGATGCAGATCGGTCTGAGCCCGCGCCTGCGACTTCGGCAGGAACTGCAGCATCACGCCGCCGGCGCGCCAGCGATGGCTGCCGGCACCCGTGCCGGGCATGATCTCTTCGGCCACGGCAAGACGCACCCGCGTCGGGATCTGTTCCGAGCGCAGGAAGTACTCATGCGCGGCGTCTTCGAGCGAGCCGCCATCGAGCGCGACGAGGCCCTGATAGCGCTGCGTGTTCTCGCCCTGATCGATGGTCATGGCGAGGTGGCCCTTGCCGAGCAGGTTGCCGGACGTGGCTTCACCCGACGCGACCAAAGCCTCGACGCCCGGCGCGCCATAGCGGGCGCAGGCGCGGACGTGGCCGGGGGTGGTGTAGTCGACGACCAGCAAACCCACGGGGCCGTCGGTCTGGGCCTGCAGGATGAAACGGCCCTGCATTTTCAGCGCCGAACCGAGCATCACGGTCAGCACGATGGCCTCGCCCAGAAGCTTGGCGACCGGCAGCGGATAGGCGTGTTTCGACAGGATTTCGTCGACCATCGGCCCGAGCCGGACCAGCCGGCCGCGCAGGTCGAGGCTCGCCACCTCGAACGGCGTCACGGCGTCGTCGACCGACAGGGCGGACGGGGCGCGCTCGGGAAGGGAAATGTCGGGGGAATTGGCCATGAGATCTAAATTGGTTTCAGTCATGCGGGGTTATGTAGGGCGCGACGGACGAAAGACGAGTCCCCCTGCTTCGTCATGCCCGGCCTTGTGCCGGGCATCCACGTCTTAAAAACAGGCAAGGCGCGGATGGCCGGGACAAGCCCGGCCATGACAACGGTCTGTAGCTCGCTACGCGTTCTCGGCGTGCAGGCACCAGGCCAGCAGGCCTTTCTGCGCGTGCAGGCGGTTCTCGGCCTCGTCGAACACCACCGACTGCGGCCCGTCCATCACCTCATCGGTGACTTCCTCACCGCGATGCGCCGGCAGGCAGTGCATGAACAATGCGTCGGGCTTGGCCTTGGCCATCAGCGCGGCGTTGACCTGGTAGCGCTTGAGCACGTTGTGGCGGTGCTTGGCCTCGCGGTCGCCCATCGACACCCAGGTGTCGGTGAACACGCAGTCCGCGTCCTTCACCGCCGCTTCCGGATCGTCGCCGATCTTGATCTTGGCGCCGGATGACTTCACCCAGTCGAGCAGCCACTTCTTCGGCTTGAGTTCCGGCGGACAGGCCACGCGCAATTCGAAGTCGAAGCGTTCCGCCGCGTGCATGAGCGAAGCGCAGACATTATTGGCGTCGCCGGTCCAGGCGATGGTGCGGCCCGTGATCGGTCCGCGATGTTCCTCGAAGGTCATGACGTCGGCCAGGACCTGACAGGGATGCGAGCGACGCGTCAGGCCGTTGATCACCGGCACGGTGGCATTGGCCGCGATTTCCGCGACCTCCTCATGGCTCAGCGTGCGGATCATGATCGCATCGACGAAACGCGACAGGACGCGCGCCGTGTCGGCGAGCGTCTCGCCGCGGCCGAGTTGCATTTCCTGCGAGGTGAGCATGATCGCCTCGCCGCCGAGCTGGCGCATGCCGACGTCGAACGACACACGGGTGCGGGTCGATGGCTTGTCGAAGATCATCGCCAAAGTCTTGCCTTCGAGCGGCCGCGGCCCCTCGCCACGCTTCTGCGCCGCCTTCATGGCGCGGCTGTGCGTGATCATCTCCTTCAGCGTCGGCTTCGGGATATCGGTCAGATCGAGAAAGTGCCGGACTTCGCTCATGCGGCGGCTCCCGGCTTTCCGGCCCGCGGATGCGCTTGCGCAAGCCGCGCGCAGGCGCGCTCGATGCGGTTCACGGCTTCGCCGATTTCCTCGTCGCTGATGATGAGCGGCGGCAGGAGGCGCACGACATTGTCGCCGGCGGCGACCGTGATCATTTCTTCCTTGCGCAGTTCATCGACCATCTCGCCGACCGGCGGCACCATGCGCAAGCCGACCAGCAGGCCTTCGCCGCGCACCTCGGCGACGACCGACGAATAGCGGTCCTTGATCTCGGCGAGCCGCTGTTTCAGCAGCAGGCCCTTGCGCTTGACCTCGTCGAGGAAAGCCCGGTCGGCGACGATGTCGAGCACCGCATTGCCGGCCGCCATGGCGAGCTGGTTGCCGCCGAAGGTGGAGCCGTGCGAGCCGGCGGTCATGCCCTTGGCCGCTTCCGCGGTGGCAAGACACGCGCCGATCGGGAAGCCGCCGCCCAGCGCCTTGGCGAGGCCCATGATGTCGGGCGTGACGCCGGTGTGCTGATAGGCGAACAGGTCGCCGGTGCGGCCGACGCCGGTTTGCACTTCGTCGAAGATCAGCAGCAGGCCGTTATCGTCGCACAACTTCCGCAGCGCGCGCAGGAAATCATGCGGAACGACGCGCACGCCGCCCTCGCCCATCAGCGGTTCGGTGATGATGGCGGCGGTTTCCGGCGTGATTGCCTTCTTCACCGCCTCGATATCGCCGAACGGCACCTGATCGAAGCCCTGCATGTTGGGGCCGAAGCCTTCGAGGTACTTCTTGTTGCCGGTGGCGGCGAGCGCCGCCAGCGTGCGGCCGTGGAATGCGCCTTCGAAGGTGATGATGCGGTTCCGCTCCGGCTTGCCGGAGGCGTACTGGTAGCGCCGCGCCATCTTGATGCAGCACTCCATCGCCTCGGTGCCGGAGTTCTGGAAGAACACGAAGTCGGCGAAGCTGTGCTGGCACAGCCGCTCGGCGAGCTTTTCGCCTTCCGGAATGCGGTAAAGGTTGGAGGTATGCCACAGCTTGCCGGCCTGCTCGGTCAGCTTGGCGACCATGTGCGGGTGCGAATGGCCGAGCGCGTTCACGGCGACGCCGGAGGTGAAGTCTAAATAGCGGCGGCCGTCGGTCGCCGTCAGCCAGACACCATCGCCCCGCTCGAAAGCGAGGTCGACACGGGCATAGGTCGGCAACAGATGCGAGCTCACGGCCAGTCTCTTTCCAATAATGAAGCCAAAACGTCTTTCGGACGCCAGTTCAGAAACGCCAACACGCCCCGGCGATCAAAACCGAGGGCTTTCGATGTTCATCGCCGATGACTCGTCCCGGCCTCCGGGTTCAATGACCCGCCCCCTGGACTGAGCGCTTTCCCGGCTGGCTGCGCCCGAAACGAAATGTGCCGCCTCGCCGGGCGGCACATGCAACATTTTAGGCCGCCCCGGCCCCAAGTCAAACGAAACGCCGCCCCCGATTCGCGACTCAAAATCACCGCAGTCGCGGATTCTAAAGGAAAACCTGTGGGAGGCGCAGTTTGGCGGCAGGCAAATGCTTGCGGCCGAGTCAACCCATAGTGTAGTTTTTTGATCAGGCGATACGACATATCGTGCGTATCGCCGCCGAAATCTGGTTCATCCCTGAAGCGTAGACGTTCAGGCGCGGAAAAGCCGTGCCGGACGATGGGGGTGGATTCTGTCCAAGGGCTTGGATCGCCGAGGGAAAATACCCCATGAGCTGGACCGATGAGCGGGTCGAACTCCTAAAGAAGCTCTGGTCCGACGGTCTGTCGGCCAGCCAGATTGCCGCCGAGCTTGGCGGCATCACCCGCAACGCCGTGATCGGCAAGGTTCACCGCCTCGGCCTGTCCGGCCGGGCCAAGAGCCCGTCCTCGAGCACGCCGCGCCCGCGCAAGGCGCGCTCGTCCGGCCACATGATCCGGGTGCAGCGCCCGCAGGTGCGCGGCAATACCGCGCTCGCCTACGACTACGAGGCCGAACCGGAACCCGAGCTTCTGGAAATACCGCTTGAGCAGCGCAAGACCTTGCTGCAGCTCAACGAGAAGACCTGCCGCTGGCCGGTGGGCGACCCGTCGGGTCCGGACTTCTTCTTCTGCGGTGGCGAAGCGACCGAAGACCAGCCTTATTGCAGCTCGCATTGCCGCATGGCTTTCCAGCCGGCCAATGACCGCCGCCGCCACAAGCCGGCGTTCCGGGGCTGAGAACGGCCGACATTGCTGAGCCGATAGAAGCCGGGGCCACGCTCCGGCTTTTTTGTTGCTCGCTTTATCCCCCGCAGGGGAGGGATAAGAGCGGACAACACTTCGTCACGAATTCAATTTTCAAACAGCCAACGCTCCGCTAACCCTGTTCTTTGCGGCGCGGGTTACGCCGGCCTTCCTTTTCCCTCCCTCGGACATGCCGAGGGAATGGAGCGCCGCGAGGCGCCCAACAGATGCACCTTGCGGTGCCGGCCTCTCCTTGCGATCGGAGAAGGCCTGCGCCCCGCGGCGCTCCATGGTGGCGGTTTCTGTCCGCGGGGCCGCACTTCCGGCGGCCGGTCAGCGGCCGGCCCTTTCGGGACACAGCCTCCGGCAGGCTTTCGCCCGCCTTCACCG
>DATMEX010000044.1:0-102258 GCA_035556455.1 Pseudolabrys sp. | reverse complement strand
AGGCCTGCGCCCCGCGGCGCTCCATGGTGGCGGTTTCTGTCCGCGGGGCCGCACTTCCGGCGGCCGGTCAGCGGCCGGCCCTTTCGGGACACAGCCTCCGGCAGGCTTTCGCCCGCCTTCACCGAACCCCCGTCCAGCCATCGAAGGCAGAGCCCCGTAGTGGGCCCGGACGGCTACCCGCGACCTCCCGAGTGCAGGGTTACGAGCCCCGCCCGCAGGCGCCACATCCCGCTCCGTCATCAAGACGTCTCTAGATGACGTCCCCGGCCGAGCAGGACGAATGAACGTTATCCTATGATAGGAATAACAGTCAAGGACTATTTTCTGACGAATTTGGCTTGGCTTGTAGCCCGGGTGAAGCGAAGCGCAACCCGGGAAGGATCAATCCGTCGCCCCCGGATCTCGCAATCGGGCGGCGCTTTGCGCCGACCCGTTGGCTCATCCGGGCTACGAGATGAGCCGGCTGAGCCAGCGCTCCGGAATGACGGAGACGGGAAATGTCGGAACGCCTAACTCGCCGCGCGGCCGAAGCGGTCGTCGAGCGCGTAGCCGGCGCCGCGCACGGTGCGGATCGGATCGGCCTGCTGGCCGCGGTTGATGGCCTTGCGCAGGCGACCGACGTGAACGTCGACGGTGCGCTCGTCGATATAGATGTCCGAGCCCCAGACGCCGTCGAGCAACTGCTCGCGCGAGAACACGCGGCCGGGCCGCTCCATGAGGAACTCGAGCAGACGATATTCGGTCGGCCCGAGATCGATGGCCTTGCCGCTGCGCGACACGCGCTTCTTGTCACGATCGAGTTCGATGTCGCCGATATGGAGCACGGTGGCGACGCGGTCCGGATGGGCGCGGCGCAACAGCGCGCGCACGCGGGCGAGCAATTCGGGCACCGAGAACGGCTTGACGATGTAGTCGTCGGCCCCAGTGGCGAGGCCGCGAATCTTCTCGCTCTCCTCACCGCGCGCGGTGAGCATGATGATCGGCAGGTTCTGCGTCTCCGGACGCGCGCGCAGCCGGCGGCACAGTTCGATGCCGGACAGACCCGGCAGCATCCAGTCGAGCACCACGAGATCCGGCACGCGCTCTTTCAGCTTGGTGTCGGCGTCGTCGCCGCGCGCCGCGGTCTCGACCTCGTAGCCTTCCTTTTCGAGATTGTAGACCAGGAGCATCGTGAGAGGCTCCTCGTCTTCGACAATCAGGATTCGCGCGCTCATGCGTCAGCGGCCCTTCAGACGTTGGTCCCGGCCAGCGCGGATATTTCGGTCTCGCCCTTGGGCCGGCGTTCGGTGATCGGCGCGCCGCCCACGATGTAGTGGACGGTTTCCGCGATATTGGTGGCGTGGTCGCCCATGCGCTCGATGTTCTTGGCGCAGAACATCAGGTGGATGCAGAAGGTGATGTTGCGCGGGTCTTCCATCATGTAGGTGAGCAGCTCGCGGAACACCGAGGTGCAGACCGCGTCGATTTCCTCGTCGCCGCGCCACACCGCCATCGCCTTGGCATCGTCGCGCCGGGCATAGGCATCGAGCACGGCCTTAAGCTGGCCGAGCACAAGATCGGTCATGTGCTCGACGCCGCGGATCAGTTTCGGCGGCGGGAATTCGGCATTGAGCGCGATGACGCGCTTGGCGATGTTCTTGGCGAGATCGCCGACGCGCTCGAGATCGTTGGCGAGCCGCAGCGCGCCGACGATTTCACGCAGGTCCACCGCCATGGGCTGGCGGCGGGCGATGGTGAGCACCGAGCGCTCCTCGATCTCGCGCTGCAGAACGTCGATGGCGTTGTCCGAGTCGGTGACGCGCTGTGCCATGGTGGTGTCGCGCTTGGCCAGCGCATCGACCGCGTCGGCGACCTGCTTTTCGGCGAGGCCGCCCATCTCGGCGACCATCCGCGACAGTTCCTGAAGGTCGATGTCGAAGGCCTTGGCGGTATGCTGCTCGTTCATGATCCTGATCCTTCCCTCGCGGGCGCGGCCTAGCCGAAGCGGCCGGTGATGTAATCCTGGGTGCGGCGGTCGTTCGGCGCGGTGAAGATCTTGGTGGTCTCGCCGTATTCGACGAGTTCGCCGAGATACATGAAGGCGGTGAAGTCGGAGACGCGCGCCGCCTGCTGCATGTTATGGGTGACGATGGCGATGGTGTAATCTTCCTTGAGCTCGTCGATCAGCTCCTCGATCTTGGCGGTCGAGATCGGATCGAGCGCCGAGCACGGCTCGTCGAACAGGATGACTTCCGGGCGCACCGCGACGGTGCGGGCGATGCACAGGCGCTGCTGCTGGCCGCCCGACAGCGACTGGCCGTTGGCGCCGAGCTTGTCCTTGACCTCGTTCCACAAGGCGGCGCGCTCCAGCGCCTGCTGCACGCGGCCATCGAGTTCCGACTTCGGCAGCTTCTCGTACAGGCGGATGCCGAAGGCGATGTTCTCGTAGATCGTCATCGGGAACGGCGTCGGCTTCTGGAACACCATGCCGACCTTGGCGCGCAGCAGGTTCAGATCCTGCGACGGCGACAGGATGTTGTCGTTGTCGAGCTGGACCGTGCCGGTGGCGCGCTGGTTCGGATAGAGGTCGTACATGCGGTTGAGCACGCGCAGCAAAGTGGACTTGCCGCAGCCCGACGGGCCGATGAAAGCCGTGACCTTGCCGTGGTACAGCGCCACGTTGATGGTCTTGAGGGCGCGGTGATCGCCGTAGAAGAAGTCGAGATTCCGCACGCTGACTTTTTCGGTCAGGCCGTCGGCCGAGGTCACGGTGCTGGTGACGGTCGGGACGGTAAAGTTGGCCATTGTCATTGTGATTTACTCTGCGAAGCGAGGGCGCGGGCGATGATGCTCAGGGTCAGGACCGACAGCGTGATGATGAGCGCGCCGGTCCAGGCGAGTTCCTGCCAATCCTGATAGGGGCTCAAGGCGAACTGGAAGATGACGACCGGAAGGCTCGCCATCGGCGCATTCATGTTGGTGCTCCAGAACTGGTTGTTCAGCGCGGTGAACAACAGCGGCGCGGTCTCGCCGGAGATACGCGCCACCGCGAGCAGCACGCCGGTGATCATGCCGGCGCGGGCGGCGCGATAGGCGACCTTCTGGATCATCAGGGCGCGCGGCAGGCCGATCGAGGCCGCCGCCTCACGCAAGGTGTCCGGCACCAAAGTCAGCATGTCCTCGGTGGTGCGCACCACCACGGGCACGACGATCACCGCGAGCGCGACAGCGCCGGCCCAGGCCGAGAAGTGACCCATCTGCGCCACCATGATCTCGTAGACGAAGAGACCGATGACGATCGACGGCGCCGACAACAGGATGTCGTTGATGAAGCGGACCACCGACGACAGTTTATCGTAGCGGCCATATTCCGCCATGTAGGTGCCGGCGAGAATGCCGAGCGGCGTGCCGATGACGACCGCAAGGCCGGTCATCACGATGCTGCCGAGGATCGGGTTGAGCAGACCGCCGGACGAACCCGGCGGCGGCGTCATCTCGGTGAACACCCGCAGCGACAGACCGCTGAAGCCGTTCCACAGCAGCACGGCCAGGATGAGCACCAGCCAGGTCAGGCCGAAGGCGGTGGCCGCATAGGCCAGACCCATGGTGATGCCGTTGCGGCGGCGACGCTGGGCGTAGAGCGGGCTCTTTGCGCCTGAAACAAGTGCCATGATCAGGCTCCCACGCGGGCGTTGAGGCGCATCAACATCAGACGGGCGAAGGCCAGCACGATGAAGGTGATCGCGAACAGGATCAGGCCGAGCAGGATCAGCGATGAGGTGTAGATCGGCTCGACCGCTTCGGTGAACTCGTTGGCGATGGTCGCCGAGATGGTGGTGCCGGGCGCCAGGATCGAGGCCGAGATGCGGTGCGCATTGCCGATGACGAAGGTCACCGCCATGGTTTCGCCCAGCGCACGGCCGAGGCCGAGCATGACGCCGCCGATGACGCCGACGCGGGTGAACGGCAGCACGACGTAGCGCGACACTTCCCAGGTGGTGCAGCCGAGGCCATAGGCGGCCTCCTTGAGCACCGGCGGCACGGCCGAGAACACGTCACGCGAAATCGAGGTGATGAAGGGGAGCACCATGATTGCGAGAATCAGGCCGGCGGTGAGCACGCCGATGCCGTAGGGCGGGCCGGCGAACAGGCCGCCAATGCCGGGCACATTGCCGAGCGTGTCGATCAGGAAGGGCTGCACATGCTGCTGCAGGAACGGCGCGAACACGAACAGGCCCCAGATGCCGTAGATGATCGAGGGAATGCCGGCGAGCAGTTCGATGGCGATGCCGATCGGGCGGCGCAGGAACATCGGGCACAGTTCGGTGAGGAACAGCGCGATGAACAGGCCGATCGGAACCGCGATGACCATGGCGATGATCGACGTGACGATGGTGCCGTAGATCGGCGATAGCGCGCCGAACTGCTCGGTGACCGGGTTCCAGCTTTCGGTAACCAGGAAGGCGAAGCCGAACTTGCTCATGGCCTCCCATGAGCCCCAGACCAGCGAAACGATAATGCCGCCGAGGATGACAAGAACCGCAATCGCCGCGCCGCGTGTCAGCCAGCGGAAACCGATGTCGGTCACCCGGAGTCTTTGCAGAACCTTGCTGCGGTCGGTTGCCTCCGACACCGCGATGCTTCCGCCTTGTAACGCAACATCAGCCACAGGTGGCCTCCCCCGCCTCGTCATCCGGCGCGCTCCGTAGCTCGTGTTGCTGCAGATGGCCGGCACGTACTATGCCGTCGGGCCTTGGATGAGCCGTCAGGCCGACACCGGCCGCCACCTGCGTGGTGGCCGGATGATATCGTGAAGACGGAAGGGGCACCAGAATGGCGCCCCTTCCGAAGCGGTGTGCTTAGTTGGTGACGGCGTAGACCGGCTTGCCGTTGGCGTCGGTCACTTCCTTCGCCCAGTAGTTCTCGATGTCCTTCACGACCTTGTCCGGCATGGCGACGTAGTGCAGTTCGTCAGCCATCTTCGCGCCGTTCTTGTAGCTCCAGTCGAAGAACTTCAGAGCTTCGGCGCTGGCGGTCGCATCCGCCGGCTTCTTGTACATGAGGATCCAGGTCGCGGCGGTCATCGGCCAGGAGGTGTCGCCGGGCTGGTTGGCGAGAATGACGCCGTAGCCGGGCTGCGACTTCCAGTCGGCATTGGCGGCCGCGGCCTGGAAGGCCTCGGCGGTCGGGGCGACGTTCTTGCCGGCCTTGTTGACCATGTTGGTGTGGGTCAACTTGTTCTGCAGCGCGTAGGCATACTCGACGTAGCCGATCGAGCCCTTGGTGTTGCCGACGTTGTTGGCGACGCCTTCGTTGCCCTTGGCGCCGATGCCGACCGGCCACTGCAGCGCAGTGTTGACGCCGACCTTCGACTTCCAGTCGGCGCTGACTTCACCGAGGTAATAGGCGAAGTTGAAGGTGGTGCCCGAACCGTCCGAGCGATGCACGACGGCGATGGCCTGGTCGGGCAGCTTGACCTGCGCGTTCAGCTTGGCGATGGCCGGATCGTTCCACTTCTTGATCTCGCCCATGAAGATATTGGCCAGCGTCGGGCCGTCGAGGACGATTTCACCCGGCTTGATGCCGTCGACATTGATCACCGGGACGATGCCGCCCATGACCATCGGGAACTGCACGAGGCCGGACTCGTCGAGGTCCTTGCCGGTGAGCGGGGCGTCGGACGCGCCGAAGGTCACGGTCTTGGCCTTGATCTGCTTGATGCCGCCGCCCGAACCGATCGACTGATAGTTCAGACCGGTGCCGGTCGCCTTCTTATAGGCGTCGGCCCACTTGGTGTAGATCGGATAAGGGAAGCTCGCGCCGGCACCCGAGATGTCGGCGGCATTGGCCGGAAGCGACACGGCGGCGGCGAGAAGGCCGGCGGCTGCCAATACGGTCCAGTGTTTCAAGGGATATCTCCATGTTTGCGGCCGGAACGAAAGAACCCCCATGGGTTCCTGCGATCGATCAGGCCCGACAAGGGCCGGCCGCTGTTGTTAAACGCACCCCGAAAAGGCTTCGGTTCGGGAGTTTTCTCTTCGTTGCTAGCGTTCGTTTCCGAAGCCCGGGGTCAGCCATAGAGTTGGCGTGTCATGGTTTTATAAAGCTTCCATGACAATCACATGACAGCATAAGCCATTGAAATATTGTGGTATTATGCGCCCGAGGGGGCGTCGCCTGTGCGCAACGGCAGGTGCATTGTGAAGGTCGCGCCCTGCCCCAAAGTGCTCTCCACCGAGACCCGGCCGCCATGGCGGTTGAGGATGTGCTTGACCAGCGCCAGGCCCAAACCGGTGCCGCCCTGCGAGCGGCTGTCGGCGACGTCGACCCGGTAGAAACGCTCGGTCAGCCGCGGCAGGTGCTCGGGCGCGATGCCGGGGCCGAAGTCGCGCACCGCGATCCGCGCCTCCGGCGCGCCGCTGCGGGTCTGCGCGCGCGACAGCGTAATGTCGACGCGCTTGCCGGCGGCGCCATATTTGAGCGCGTTCTCGACCAGGTTTTCGAGGCCGCGAATGAGTTCGTCGCGGTCGCCCAGCACGGTGAGCGGCTCGGGCGGCATCACCAGCCGGATCTCGACCTTGCGGTCGCGCGCCAATGTCTGCAGCCCGTCCGTGACCTGCCGCACCAGCGAGGCCAGATCGACCGGCGTCGACGGCGGCAAATGGGCGTTGAGTTCGATGCGCGACAGCGACAGCAGATCGTCGATCAGCCGCGCCATGCGCGAGGCCTGCTGCTGCATGATGGCGAGGAACTTCTCGCGCGCGGCGGTGTCGTTCTTGGCCGGGCCCTGCAGCGTCTCGATGAAGCCGAGCAGCGCCGCGAGCGGCGTGCGCAGTTCATGGCTGGCATTGGCGATGAAATCGGCGCGCATTTCCTCGACCCGGCGCAGCGGCGTCAGATCGTTGAACGTCATGAGCAGAAGCTCGATATGGGCGCCGTCGGACTCCGGCAATGACACCGGCGCGACGAAAGCCTCGTACCAGCGGTCGTGCGGCACGCGCTCGATGAACTCGACGCGCTGCGGCTCCCGCTTTCTGATGGCGCGGCGTACCGCATCGACAAGCTCCGGCATGCGCAGCGCGATCAGTGCCAGTTCGCCGGCGCGCAATGCGGGCGCAATGCTCCGCGCCGCCTGATTGAAGGCGACGACCCGGCCGTCGCGGTCGAGCACGATCGCCGGCGCCGGCAGGCCGCGGATCAGGGCGTCGATCAGGCTGACGCGGCGCGCCAGACCGCCGCCGCGTCGCGGCGACGGGCGCGCGCGCATCTCGTCTGCGCCGCGGCCGGTGAGCGCGCGCCAGGCGCCGCGCAAGCGTCCCGGCCGCACCTTGTCGCCTGAATCGTCTGAACCGCTATCGCTCGCCATGGGGCCGTGCCGTCGTCAACGCGCACATTCTAGAGTGCCGGCTTTGATAGAACAAAGCCGGTCGCCCGGAAACGCCATGCGCGTCAATTGGTGCCTGAATTACCGCCTTCGAGCTCGGTGCTGATCGGCTTGGTCACGGTGGGCACCGGATGCAGGTCGAGTTTCGGCCGCGTACCCTTCAGGCTCAGCCACACTTCGCGAATGCCGACAATGGTGACCGCAAGCGCGAAGGGCACGAGATAATACAGCAGGCGGAACAGCAGCAGCCCGGCGAGCAGCTCTTCCCTGTCGTATTGCCACAAGGCCACCAGCATCGCCGCGTCGAACACACCGAGGCCACCGGGCGAGTGGCTGGCAAAGCCGAGCAAGGTCGCGGTGACGAAGATGACGGCCAGGGTAATGAAGTCGATATGCGGTTCGGCCGGCACCAGCATGTACATCGCCAGCGCGCAGAACATCAGATCGAAGATGCCGATCACGATCTGCAGCAGCGTCGTCGGCCCGTTCGGTAGATTGACGGTCCAGCCGCCGCGACCGATCTCGCGCGGCGCACTGAACACCCAGATGAGGTAGCCGGTGAGGACGACGAGCAGACCGATGCCGAGGGCACGGTTGACGCCCGCTCCGAGCTGATTGATGGCGCCGGCAGCTTCAGGGTGGATGGTGATGCCGATGCCGAGCACCGTGACGTTGCCCAGCCAGAAAGTGAGCCCGGCGACGAAACAGATCTTGGCGACGTCGACGGCGTTGAGGCCGTACATCGAATAGATGCGGTAACGCACCGCGCCGCCGGTGAACACCGTGGCGCCGATATTGTGGCCGATCGAATAGCTGGTGAAGCCGGCGAGCGCGGCGATCCGATATGGGATATGCGGCTTGCCGATCGTGCGCAGCGCGAACAGGTCGTAGAAGGTGAGCGTGAAATAGCCGCCGGCCACGAACAGACCGGCAATCGCCACGTCCGTCATGCTGGTGGCCTGGACCGCGCGCCAGACTTCGGCGACCTCGATCTTGTGCAGCATCCGGTACAGGACGGTGCAGGCGGTGCCGATGATGAGCACGCTCAGCACGAAGCCGACACGCTGCCAGCCGATATAGCGATTGAAGAAACGCGCTACCGCGCGCAAGACATCAAGCATCGTTCCTCCGCGGCGTCGTCCCCTAAGCGGCACATGGCGTGTTGTTTGAGATCCCCAGAGTCTCAAATGAGGCCGTCCGTGCGGACCGCCTCATTCTCGCCATGCGCCCTTCGCCGGCGCAAATTCCGTAGCAGAACTGGGCGGCGCACGCGAGCGCTAGATAGGCCCGTTCATTGCCGCTCTGACTGCGGCAAAATCCCGCCGACACACCCGATCTCGACCTGCTTGTCGCCGTCCGATCGGCCCATACCGACGCAAAAAACCCCGGCGTCGCCTTGGCGAGGCCGGGGTGTTTTGTCGGTCATGGCGTATCAGTTGCAAACCGTGACGCGGCGCAGACGCTTACCGTAAGGGGTGTGAACGACCCGGCGGACAACGTAGCAGTCGGCACCGGCGTAGTAGGCGGGGCCGTAGAAGCCGACACCGAAGCCGCCGTGGCCGCCGTGCCAACCAAAGTGCTTGGGACCCTTCCAGCCGCCGCCGGCGGAAGCAGCGGTCGGGGCGAGCGCGGCGGCGGCGACAACGGCGACGGCGCCAAGGGAGATCGTGAGCTTGCGGATCATGGTCATGGAAGTCTCTCCTGTTGCGGTTTCAAATTCCGGGATGTGCCAACCACATCCTGACCATGGGTCGCGGGGCGCCCGAAAAAGGTTCAAAGTTTTTTCGAGAAGCTGTGACGGACCGGCAAATCGCTGGTTGGAAAGGTCTTTTTTAAGAGACGCCCGCTCCAGGGCCCGCCCCGGCCCCCGGCCTGTATGACATGGCGATGCCGGAAGCCTGACGGAACACTCCTCGAAAGTGTCGGCCATCACATTGCCCGGCCGCCGCGTTCGATAGTTTTGAACCGAACCGGCGGCTGCCGCGACACAGGTCTATGAGCAAAGGCCGCGATGCAATCGACCAGCGACGACATCCTGATCGGCCGGATCGCCAGCGGCGACCGGACAGCCATGCAGGTGCTGTTCGCCCGGCATCATGTCCGGGTGTACCGGTTCGTGCTGCGGCTGGTGCGCAACGAAGCCACGGCGGAAGACCTGATCAGCGAGGTGTTTCTCGACGTCTGGCGTCAGGCGGGAAAATTCGAAGGCCGGGCGGCGGTGTCGACCTGGATTCTGGGCATCGCGCGCTTCAAGGCGCTGTCTTCGCTGCGGCGCAAGCCGGACCAGGAACTGGACGACGAGACGGCGGAGCGCATCAAGGACGATGCCGACGACCCGGAAACGGCGATTGCGAAGAAAGACAAAGGCGCGCAGCTGCGGCAGGCGCTGACGCGACTGTCGAACGAGCATCGCGAGATCATCGACCTCGTCTATTATCACGAGAAGTCGGTGGAAGAGGTGGCCGGGATCGTCGGTATCCCGGAAGCGACCGTGAAGACGCGCATGTTCTACGCGCGGAAGAAATTATCCGAACTCCTCAAAGAGCAAGGCATCGATAGAGGCTGGCCATGAGCACGACAGACAAATCGCAAGGCGATATCGAAGAGCTCCTGCCGTGGCATGCCACGGGCACGCTCGGTCGCCGCGACGCCCAGCGTGTCGAGGACGCGCTCCAGCGCGACCCCGACCTTGCCCGCCGTTACGCTCTGGTGCGTGACGAACTCGGCGAGACCATTGCGCTCAATGAATCGCTGGGCGCGCCCTCCTCGCGCGCGATGGACAATCTGTTCGCCAGGATCGATGCCGAACCGGCGCGCGCCGCCCGCTCGCCTGGCTTCGGCGTGCGTTTCAGTGAGTTCGTTTCCAGCCTGTCGCCGCGCACGCTCGCGCTGGCCGGCGGCGCTGCCGCGATCGCCATTCTCCTGCAGGCCGGGATCATTGCCGGCGTCGTGCTCAAGGAGCGTAGCGCGGGTGGCTATGTTACCGCGTCGCGAACCGTCGCCGACACGAATGCCGGCGCCTTTGTGCTCATTCGCTTTGCGCCGCAGGCGACGCAGGACGAAGTCACCAAATTCCTCGAAGCCGACAAAATGACAATCGTCGCCGGGCCGACGAGCGGCGGGCTGTACAAAGTGAAGATTTCGCCGACGCCGCTGCCGCAAGCCGAACTCGGTGCCATCGTGAAGCGGCTCCAGGACAACAAGGTGGTCGGCTTCATCGCCAGCACGCAATAAGTCCAGCCCCGGAGGACAAGCCATGCCGATCCAGCGCCACACCTTGTTGAGCTTGGCTGCGGCGATAGCGCTGATCGCCGCGCCGATGACGATTGGCGGCTCCGCGCAGGCTCAACAGCAAAATCGCGGCGACAAGCCGGTGACCGGCAATTCCGGCGGCGGCGGTGGTGGTGGCGGCGGTTTCCGTGGGCCCGGCTGGGGCGTCGTCGTGCCCGGACTTATCATGGCGATACCGCATCTGGCGCCGCCACCGCCGGACCGCGAGATCTATGACGAACCGGCCCAGTCACGACAGCCGCGACGCCCGCCCCCGCAAACTGCGGCGCGGCGCGGCCCCAGCGGCGCACCACCGGCGAACGAGAATCGGCTCGTGCCGGACGAGGTCGTGATCGAACTGCGCAATACCGTGCGGCCGCAGCAGATCGACACGCTGCAACGGCGGCACCGGCTGACCCGCATCGAGTCGCAGGTCAACCAGCTATCCGGCACCACGCTCTATCGCTGGCGGATTCCGGATCGCCGCTCCGTCGCGCAAGTGGTGCGCGAACTGGAGGCGAATAACCTCGTCGTCTCGGCGCAGCCCAACTATCTTTATAAGCTGCAACAAAGCGAGCAGAAGCCGGCAGGCGATCCGGCGCAATACGAACTGGCCAAGCTGCGCCTGCCGGAAGCGCACGCGCTCGCTCAAGGCGACGGCATACGGGTCGCGGTCATCGATTCCGGCATCGATACCGAGCACGACGAGCTCAAGGGCAGTGTGACGGACTACTACAACGCGCTGGCAACGCCGATGGCCGCGCACAATCACGGCACCGCCATAGCCGCGCTGATCGCAGGGCACGGCAAGTTGCTGGGCGCGGCGCCGAAGGCAAAAATTCTCGCCATCCGCGCCTTCGACCCGAAAGAGGGCGGCGCCGAAGGCACTACCTTCGCCATCCTGAAAGGGATCGACTGGGCGGCCGCCAACAAGGCGAATGTCATCAATATGAGTTTTGCCGGGCCGAACGATCCCGCCATCCGCCGCAGCCTGGAAGCGGCGTACAAGAAGGGCATCGTGCTGGTCGCCGCCGCCGGCAATGAAGGGCCGGCATCGCCGCCGCTCTATCCGGCCGCTTATCCGGATGTGATCGCGGTAACGGCGACCGACGCCGAGGACAAATTGTTCGCGCAGTCCAACCGCGGGCGCCACATCGCGGTGGCGGCACCGGGCGACCAGATGCTGGTGGCCATTCCGAACGGCTACGAAGTGTCATCCGGCACCTCCTACTCGGCAGCCGAGATCAGCGGCATCGTGGCGCTCATGCTGGAGCGTGACGGCCGTCTGACGCCGGCCAAGGTGCGCGCGATCCTGCTGGCGACCGCGCGCGACCTCGGACCGAAGGGACGCGACCCCGAATTCGGCGCCGGATTGGTCGATGCCATGGAAGCGCTGAGCGCCAGCGGCATACCGGTGTCCGCCGCGTCGAGTGGCAAGCGACCGGTCGAACGCGTCAGTACCGGTACGCGCTGACGTCCGGCTCAGCAGAACTCCGGATCTTGCAGTCGCCGGCAGAAGCGGCCAACTGTGAGACAAGAGAAGCGATCCTACCGGAGTGACTGTGACCCACGACGCCAGCCTGGACCTGCAGCTGATGCCGCTGCGCGTCACCCGCAACGAGCCGATCGCCGACGGTATTCACTTGTTCGAGTTTCAGGAACCCGGCGGACAGACGCTGCCGGAATTTTCGGCAGGCGCCCACATCGCCATCCGGACGCCGAGCGGTACGATCCGCAAATACTCGCTGTGCAACGACCCGGCTGAACGTCATCGTTATCAGGTCGCGGTCAAGCGCGAGAGCAGCGGCAGCGGCGCCTCCGGCGAGATGATCGACCGGACGAGAGTTGGCGATACCGTCATGGTCGGGGAACCGGCCAATGTTTTCGCGCTGCCGCCGCGCGCGGAGCACTTCCTGTTCATCGCCGGCGGCATCGGCATCACACCGATCATGTCGATGATCCGTCAGGTCCATCGCGCCGGCAAGCACTTCCGACTGATCTATATCGCGCATTCGCCGGAGCTGGCGCCGTTCCGTGAGGATTTGTCGGCGCCGGAGCTGCGCGGCTCCGTCACCATTCACTACGACCATGGCGATCCTGCGCGCAGTTTCGACTTCGGGCCGTCTCTGAAAGAACGGCAGAACCGCGAGCATCTCTACTGCTGCGGCCCGCGTCCGCTGATGGAGACCGTGCGCGAGTTGGCCGACCACTGGTCGCCCGCGGCGCTGCATTTCGAGGCCTTCGCGCCGGCCGCCAAGCCACCCGGCGGCGAGCATGCGTTCCGTATCAAGCTGGCGAGATCCGGCAAGACCCTCGACGTGCCGGCGGACAAATCCGTCCTCGATGTTCTGCGTGAGGCCGGCTTGGAGGTGCCGAGTTCGTGCGAGACCGGCACCTGCGGCACCTGCCGCGTCAAGGTGCTCGCCGGCGAGATCGATCATCGCGATCTGGTGCTGTCGCGCGCCGAGAAGGCGAACACGATGATGATCTGCGTCTCGCGCGCCAAGGGCGACGAACTCACGCTGGATCGGTAATTTCAGCTATTGCTGGATCGTGCGCAGGTAGGCGACGACGGCGTCGGCGTCATCGGCGTTGAAATGAAAGTCCGGCATATCCGGGTGCGATGACGCCAACCCCTGACGCAGCTTCCGGGCGAAGCCATCGAGATCGAAACTCTCGCCGATGACGCGGAACGGCGGCGCCGCGCGATGCGGGCTCGTGTCGAGTTTGTCGATGGCGTGACAGCTCGCGCAGCTTTGCTTGAGCAAGGCGCGACCGCGCTCGGCCGGCTCCTGCGCGCGGGCGTCGGCAAGCCCCGCGAGGAGCAGAGCGGCGGCAAAGGCTGCGAGATTGTGTCGTCCACGACTCATGGCAACGACACGTCTAGCAGAAAGGCCAGCCGCCGCCTTGACCTTTGTCAGGCGGCGGTGTGGCGTTTTTCAGACGCGTTTTCTTGACGCGAACCGGCGTCCGCTTCGCTAGAAAACGCTACATTTCAGCACATTTTGTCGGCAAGCTTGCGGAAGGCCGCAAGCTGGTCGGGCAGCAGTTCGCGCTTGTCGTCGCGACTGACGAAAATCTTGAACATGATGCCGCCGTCGCGATTGAACAGCAGGATCGACGCCGACAGCCGGCCGAAGAACGGCCGTTCCATGAAGCAGATCCCGGCGCAACGCTCGGCGCGCAGGTGGCCATGCAGGCCCTTGGCGCCGGAGAGGTTGTAGTAGTTGCGCGCTTCCGAGCCCGGCGGGATGGGGCCGCCGAATTCGAAGATGCCGTCATCGGTGTGGACGATGAAGGTGACATCACCCCAGGCAGCGACATCCCCCATCACCTCGACGAAAGCCGCCGTGGTAGCGAAATCGCCTTTGGCAAAGCGGATCATCGACGCGGGCATCGCCTCGACGACGTCGCGGCAGGTGACGCCGTTTTCGTCGGCGAAGCTTTCAATGACGACGCCCGGCTCGGCTTCGAGTTTGGCGCGCAGATCGGACGCCGCCGTCATTGTGTTGGACATGATAAGTGTCTCGCGCAGGGCCAATCGCCGCCGTCAGGCGACGGCGGCCTTGTTGGTCTGCGTGAGCTTCACCTCGAAGCCCTCGAACTGCGGATGGCCAAGAAACAGCGGCGCGCTGCTCGAGGAATTGTTGGCGCGCGCATGCGAGGCACGGAATTGCTCCGACTTGGTCCAGGCTTCGAAGTTGGCCTTGCTCTGCCACACCGTGTGCGAGGAATAGAGCGTGTGGTCCTCGGCTTCCGGACCCTTGAGCAGATGGAATTCAACAAAGCCGTCCATCTGATCAAGATAGGTCTCGCGGCTCTTCCAGACGTTCTCGAAAGCCTCTTCCGAACCCTTCACGACTTTGAAGCGGTTCATCGCGATAAACTGGGACATGGCATTACCCCTTTGGCTGGCGCTTGCTGGCGCGGGTTGGTGTGGCAGAATTTTCAATCCGGCGATGAGTCAACTCACACCCCGCCGAAGTGAACCTTGATGGCGGCCTTGTAGGTGATGCCCGGTCCGGAGCTGGTCCACAGCACGTCGTTCTGCGTTGTGCCGTCGGTCGAGGAGCCCGGAATGGCGTAAGGCCGGTAGTATTCGTTGAAGACGTTGTCGATGCCGAGATTGATCAGCACGTTCTTGGTCGCCTGGTAGCTCGCGTAGAGATTGACCAGGTTGTAGGACGTCGACGGAATGTAGCCCGCCGGCAGATCGTTGTTGGCGGCGACCGCCGACCACTGCGCCGACAAGGTCAGCTTGCGATCGATGAGGCGCACGCCCGCCGTCGTGGTGACGCGCGCCGGCTGGATGGTGGAGAGCCCGATGCCGGTCTGCGTGTTGGTGCCCTTCTGCAAGGTGCCGTTGACGCCGACGAACCAGCCGCCGGCATCGTAATTGGCTTCGGCCTCGAGGCCGCGAATGCGCGCGGTCGGAATGTTCTGGTACTGGTAGTACTGCGAGAACGTACCGAACGGCGGCACCGCAACCGGAGTCGACGCCACAAGGTCGATGTAATCGTCGACGTCGTTCTGGAAGGCATTGATCTTGGCGCGGAACGTATCGCCCTTGGCGAACACGCTGTCGAACTTGAAGTTGACGCCGACTTCCTTGTTCTTGCCGACCTCGGGACGCAGGTTCGGGTTCGGCAGGAAGCAGAACAGGCCGGTGGTGCCGTCCGGACAGGTGAAGAAGGCCGGGCCGCCGCCGGTGGCATGCGCACCGGCAATCAGCGTTTCCGTGATCGAGGGCGCGCGATAGCCTTCGGCGTAGCTGACATAGGGCGTAACGCCCGGCACCGGCGTGACGCCGATGGTGATCTTCGGCGAGATGCGGCTGCCATCCGTCGTCGTGGTCGCCGACTCGAGGCGATAATGATCGTAACGCGCCGCGCTGACGATCTCGAGCCAACTCGCATAGTTCGCCTTCCACTGCAGGAAGCCGCCGGACAAGGTGCGCTTGCCCCCGGGCGTGGTGATGTTGGAGTTGCCCCGCGAATCCGCCGTCGCGACTTCGTCACGGAAACCGTCGATGCCGTAGGTGAAGGCATTCTCCCAGCCACCGACGGCGACACGAGACGTGTTGCTGAAGTCGAAGCCGATGGTGTCAATCTGATAGCTGCGCGGATCGCCGACGCAGCCGGAGATATTGTTGCCGGTACCGCCGTTGCAGTAGGCCGCGCCGGACGTGCTGTAATGATACGACTTCCACTGATCGGTGGCCGTGCGTGTGGCGTAAAGGCCGAGATCGAAGTCGAACAGCCGGTCCTCGGGCCGGCTGTACTTCCAGCGCAACGTGCCCTGGTAATTCTTGGTGACGGAATCGTACACCGACGAGCCCTGGTACAGCGCGCGCTGCGCCGCCGTCGCTACCGGGCCGCGGTTGAACTGGCCGGTGGAGTACAGATCCTCCTGGAACAGGCCGCCGAGCTTGACCTCGTGGCCGTCCGCCGGACGCACCGTCACCTTGAACAGGCCGCTCGACGCCTTCAGCCCGGTATTGCCGACTTCGGTGCCGGCGCCGTCCACGTAGTTCTGCTGCGAGCGATAAATGGCGCCGCCGAACAGATCGAGGTTCGGATTAACCCGGACGCCGGTGAACGCCGAGATGTTACCCTGCGCGCGATTTGAGCCGCCGGCGACGCCAACATCGGCGCCCCACTTTTCACCGGGACGCAGGACGTCATTGATGTCCTTGGTCTGGAACGACGCCACGCCGCCGATGGCGCCGGAGCCGTAGATATTCGCGGTCGGGCCGCGCACGACATCGACGCTGCCGATCAACTCGGGATCGAGGAAGAACGAGCCCTGCGCGCCGTGGCCGGAGCGCTGATAGTTCTGCCGCGCGCCGTCCACGATGGTGGCGACGCGGCCGAAGTCCTGCAGGCCGCGGATGTTGATGGTGGTCGCCGGATCGTCGCCGCGATCCTGCGTCCACAGGCCGGGCACGTAATAGAAAAGGTCGGACACCCGCTTGGGCTGGGCCGTCTGGATCTTGTCCTGGCCGATGACAGTAACCGGAGCGAGCGCATCGGCGGCTTTCTCCGGCGTCTTGGTCGCCAGCACGGTGATCGGATCGAGCACCAGCGCTTCCTGCGCGGAAGCGGACCGCTCACTGAGCGTCAACGCGAACGATGAAACAGAAACAAGAAGCGCGAACGCGCTCCCACGAAGCACAGTCATCACAACCCCCAACCCGTTACCGGTGTTCTTGAATTTTCGGCGGGCTGGCGAGCGGACCGCTTGGGCTCCGCCGGGCTGGCTGGCTTTCCGCTGCCTGTTCAGCAGCTAATATTTGCCTTTGTAAACATCGTGTATTACTGAGGTCAAGGCATGAATACCGAAGTTATAATTGCTCTAAACTGCGCAGACGCCATGTATTCGTAGTTTAAAACGCTTCAAAATAAGCAGTAATTACATGGCATAACACAATGAATACTACGTGAGCGATGGCGATGAGCGATGAAAAGGCCGCCGAGGCCCTAAGCAATGCGACCGGGCGGGCAAGTCAAACCGACGGCGCGCGCAGCGTTTCACTTAGCGAGAACCGCATCGATAGCCGCGCGCTGTTTGCCGGCGCCCGCGAAATCACCATCGCGCATGGCGACGAGACTTATCGGCTGCGTCTGACGGCACAGAACAAACTGATCCTGACGAAGTAAGGCTGCGAGAAAGCCGATGCACTGTCACTTCTTCACAACACGGCTCGGCGCGGCGGCGTTCTTCGCCGCTGTCGTCATCGCATTGCCGGCGCGCGCGGCGACCGACACCAGCCGCATCGTCTCGATCGGCGGCGCGGTGACCGAGATTCTCTATGCGCTCGGTCACGACAAAGAGATTATCGGCGTCGATACGACCAGCCTCTATCCGCCGCGGGCGATGAAAGAGAAAGCCAATGTCGGCTACATGCGGCAATTGTCGGCGGAAGGCGTGCTCGGTCTCAATCCGAGCGTGATGATCGCCATCGCCGGCGCCGGCCCGAAGGAAACGATGAATGTGTTGGAAGCGGCCAAGGTACCGCTCATCGTCGTTCCCGACTCCTATAGCGAGCAAGGCATCGTCGAGAAGATCGCGCTGATCGGCAAAGTGGTCGGCGCAAACGAGCGCGCCGCCTGCCTCACCGCGCAGGTCCACGATGACATCGCCGCGCTGGACAAGATCCGCGCCGGCATCAAGACGCCGAAACGCGTGCTGTTCATGCTGTCCTTCATCAACGGCCGCGTCATGGCCGCGGGGCGCGGCACCGCGGCGGACGGCATCATCAGGATGGCTGGCGCCGAAAACGTGTCCCTCGGTCATGAATCCTACAAGCAGATCACCGACGAGGCGGTCATCGCCGCCCGGCCCGACGTGATCGTCACCATCAGCCGCGGCGGCCCGGCCGACCTGAGCGCCGAGACCGTCTTCGCGCAACCGGCGCTGGCGGCGACCCCCGCCGCCGCCACAAGGGCCTTCGTCTCCATGGACGGCCTTTACCTGCTCGGCTTCGGCCCGCGCACCGCCCGCGCCGCGCGCGATCTGGCGCTGATGCTGTATCCGGACCTCAAGGGCGCGGCGCCGCTGCCCTCCGAACGGGCGAACGGCAAGGGCGCGTGCGCCGAATGAGCGATGCTGTCATCAGCGGCACAATCCCCCGTCCGGCCGGATCGCGGCTGCGCGGGCTGCTGAAAGGGCCGCTGCTGTTTCCGATCCTGCTCGCGACGCTGCTCATCGTCGTGATCGCAGCCACGGCGGTCGGCGGCGCCGGCATTCCGCTCGAGCGCATTCCCGCCGCGCTCGGCCTCGCCGACCCGGTCGCCATGACCGAGCGCGACCGCCTCGTGCTGCTGTCGGTGCGGCTGCCGCGCATTGCCATTGCCATCATCATCGGCGCCCTGCTCGCAGCGAGCGGCGCCATCATGCAGGGCCTGTTCCGCAATCCACTGGCCGATCCGGCGCTGGTCGGCGTCTCCAGCGGCGGCGCGCTCGCGGCGGCCAGCGCGATCGTCATCGGCGATCGCATGACCGCGCACACCGCACCCCTGCCCTTCGCCGTGCTGCCAGTCGCCGCCTTCGGCGGCTCGCTCGTCACCACCGCGATCCTGCAACGGCTGGCGAGCCGCGGCCGCACCACCTCGATCGCCATCTTCCTGCTGGCCGGCCTCGCCATCGCAGCGCTCGCCGGCGCCGGCATCGGACTTCTTGTGTTCGTCGCCGATGACCGTCAGCTGCGCGACATCACCTTCTGGATGCTCGGCTCGCTGGGCGGCGCGACCTGGGAGAAGGTGTCGCTGATCGCGCCGTTCCTGCTCGTCATGCTCGCGGCCGTGCCCTTCATCGGCCGCGGCCTCGATCTCCTGGTGCTCGGCGAGTCCGAAGCCTTCCACATGGGCATCGCCGTCGAGCGCCTGAAGCGCGTTGCCATCGTGCTGATCGCCGCGATGACCGGCGCGGCCGTCGCTTTTGCCGGCGTCGTCGGCTTCGTCGGCATCGTCGTGCCGCATCTGCTGCGCATCGTCATCGGCCCCGGTCATCGCAAGCTGCTGCCGGCCTCGGCCATTCTCGGCGCGATCCTGCTGCTCGCCGCCGACACTGCGGCGCGCACCATCGCCGCGCCCGCCGAAGTGCCGATCGGCGTCCTGACGGCGCTGGTCGGCGCGCCGTTCTTTCTCGTGCTGCTGCTGCGCCAGCGCGGACTGGCCGGGCTATGAGCGTGCTCAAGGTCCAAAACCTCTCGGTGAAGGTCGGCGCCAAGCGCCTGCTCGACGGCGTTTCGTTCTGCGTCGCGCAAGGCGAGACCGTCGCCGTGATCGGGCCGAACGGCGCCGGCAAATCGACCCTGCTGCGCGTGCTGTCCGGCGAAATCGCCCCGAGCAGCGGCACCGTGCTGCTGGGCGGCCGCGCGCCGCAGGCCTGGCAACCGCGCGAACTGGCGCTGCGCCGCGCCGTGCTGTCGCAGCACGTCACCGTAACGTTTCCCTTCACCGTGCTCGAAATCGTCCGCATGGGCGCGGGCGACCGCCGCGGCAAGGCGATCGACGCGATGGCCGAGGCCGCTCTGGCGGCAGTCGATCTGTCAGGCTTTCACGACCGCATCATCGGCACCTTGTCGGGCGGCGAACAGCAACGCGTGCACTTCGCTCGCGTCATGGTGCAGCTCGCCTGCGGCGAGGAAGCGCACGGCCCGGGCCTTCTCCTGCTCGACGAGCCGACCGCGAGCCTCGATCTGCGGCATCAGCTCGACCTCGTCTCGGTGGCGCACCAATGCGCCGCGCGCGGCACCACGGTGATCGCCATCGTTCACGACCTCAACCTCGCCGCGCTGATGGCGGAGCGAGTCATTGTGCTGAGCAACGGCCGTCTCGCGGCGGATGGCGCGCCATCGCAGACCATCGATGACAGCACCGTCGCCCAAGTGTTCGGCGTATCGTCGGCGGTGGGTCTGATGCCGCAGGCGGGCGTGCCCTTCGTGCTGCCGCACCGGGCCGAACGGCTGCGCGCCTGAGTATCAGCGCGATTTAGCCGCGCGTTCCTTGCGGGCCTGCTTCACCGCGCCGGGCACATTACGCCGCATCAGATCGAGCAGATATTCGGCCGCCGGCGTCAACGGCAAACCGGCGCGGCGGATGGTGACGATCGATGGTGCACGCAAGGTTTCGCGGATCGGGATGCGCTCGAGCTGATCGCCGACCCAAGGGGATTGAATCCACTGGATCGGCACCATCGCCAGCAAATCGGACGCGGCCAGCGACGACATCAAGGTGAGCGCCGACTGGCTGCGCAACGCGATCTTCGGCGGCGGGACCTCGAAGCGGCTGAACAGCTCGCTGAATTCCTCCTCGGCCTTGAAAGTGACCGACGTGGTCGCCCATTCGGCGTCGACAAGCTGCGACAGCGAACGCGCGCCGCCGAGCGGATGACCCTTGCGGCCGAGCACGATACGGACATTCTCGAACAGCAGTTCCTGCACCAGATCGCCCGGCGGCGCCTGCACCGGCTCGGGGCCGACGTAGAAATCCATGCTGCCGTCACGCAGCGCATTCTCCAGGGTCGTGTACCAGCCCTCGATCAGATGAAGCTGTACGTTGGGGTAGCGCGCGCGAAACAGCGCTAGCGCCTTGGGCAGCAGCGTCGTCAGCGCCACCATCGACAGGCCGGCGACGACTTCGCCGCGCGTGCCGCCGTGGAGCTGTTCGACCTCCTCGCGGGCGCGGCGCACTTCGCTGAGCACGGCATTGGCGCGGCGCACGAAGGCGGCGCCCATCGGCGTGAGGATCATACCGCGGGCCCGGCGCTCGAATAACGGCGCCCCCAGTTCACGCTCGAGATCGCGGACGCTGCGCGTCAGCGCCGGCTGGGCGAGGTCGAGATGGCGGGCGGCGGCGCGCAGGCTGCCGCGTTCGGCCACCGCCACGATGTCCCGCAACTGATTCAACTTCATCGGCTTTGCCCGGCACCGATACCGTTTCGGTATCGCCTGGACGCATCTCGCATCTATCCGTGATACCTGTCCAGCGGTATCGCTTGAAGGAACAGAACAACGAAACAGCGGGACGGACCCTGAGGACACCGGAAAAGCGGCCCGATTGCCGCAGCTTAGCCGGACGACCTCGGCCAGCCCCGCACGGGTGAGGGACGCCGGGACGCCATGAGCGGCTCATACGATACCGAAGTGCTGATCGTCGGCGCCGGGCCGGCTGGCCTGTCGCTCGCCACCGAACTCACCATGCGCGGCGTCACGGTCATCGTGGTCGAGCAGAATGAGCGCGTCGGCGTGCAGCCCCGCGCCAAGACCACCAATGTCCGCACCATGGAGCACATGCGGCGCTGGGGACTGGCCGCCAAGGTGCGCAGCCTGTCGCCGATCCCCGCCGAAGTGCCGCGCCGCGTGCGCTTCGCCACCTCGCTGTTCGGCGGCGACATCTGGCTGTTCGAGAATTCGTTCTGCGCCGCGCGCCAGCGCGACGACCGTTTCTCGGAAAACGCCGAATGGATCCCGCAATACACCATCGAGAAGGTGCTGCTCGACCACGTCGCCAGCCAGCCCAAGGCGACGGTGAAGCTCAAGCATCGCTTCATCGACTTCACGCAGGACCATGACGGTGTCACCACGCGCGTTGCCGACCTCGCGAGCGGCGAGACGCGCACCATTCGCGCCCGCTATCTGGTCGGCGCCGATGGCGGCCGCTCGCCGGTGCGCACACAGCTCGGCATCGCCATGCAGGGGCAATCCGGCATCGCCTCCTTCGTCACGCTGATCCTGAAAGTGCCCGGCCTTGGCGCCGATCCGGCGCTGCAACCGGCGCTGATGCATTGGCTGGTCGATCCGGCCTCGCCCTGCATCATGGGCCCGATGGATCGCGACGACACCTGGTTCTACAATCCAAGCCCCAAGCCGACCGGCCCCGGCGACGACGCGCAGATCCACGACGAGATCCGCCACATGCTGGGCGGCCGCTACGACTTCACCGTGCTGGCCAAGGATCTGTGGACGGCGCACAAGCTGCTTGCCGACCGCTACAGCGACGGCCGCGTTTATCTCGCCGGCGACGCCTGCCATCTGCACTCGCCGTTCGGCGGCCACGGCATGAATTTCGGCATCGGCGACAGCGTCGATCTCGGCTGGAAGCTCGCCGCCACGCTGCAAGGCTGGGGCGGACCGGGCCTGCTCGATTCCTACGAGACCGAGCGCCGCCCGGTGCACCAGCGCGTGCTCGATTCCGCGACCGAGAATCTGGCGACGCTCAGCGGCAACTTCTCGGCCCCCGAACTGCTGGAAGATTCGGAACGCGGCGAAGAGGCCCGGCGCGTCGCCGGCAAAGCGGTGGAGAAAGCCAAGACGCCGGAATTCCGCTCGCTCGGCCTTGTGCTCGGCTACTCCTATGCCGGCTCGCCGATCGTGGCGCGCGAAGACAAGGCGCCGCCGCAACCCAACGTCGTCGAACTACGCCCGAGCGGTTATCCCGGCGAGCGCGCGCCGCATGCCTGGCTCGCCGATGAGCGCTCCGTCTACGATACGTTTGGCCCCGGTTTCACGCTGCTGGTGACGGGCGACGCCGACGCCAATGCCATCGCCGCCGCCAAGACCGAAGCCGCGCGGCAGAACGCGCCGCTCGATGTGTCCATGCCGAACGAGCCGCGTCTCAACGCGCTCTATGGCGCGCGTTATGTCCTCATCCGTCCCGACCAGCACATTGCCTGGCGCGGCGACACGCTCGACGATTTTGCCGCAGTGCTGACCATGGCGCGCGGCGGCTACAAGAACGACAACGAACAGGCGTCTCCACAAACGGACCGCCGGCAAAACGCATAAAGGGAGGACATCATGATCTCACGCCGTACACTTCTCGGCACGGCTGCGGCCGGCGCCACCGTCATTGCCATGCCGGGCGTGCTGCGCGCCGCGCCGGTGAAACTCAAGCTGTCGCACTATCTGCCGCCGCAGCACCAGATCAACACCGAGCTCAAGCGCTGGGCCGACGAACTGCGCAAGACCAGCAACGGCGAACTCGACATCGAGGTGTTCCCGGCCGGCCAGATGGGCCCGCCGCCGCGCCAGTTCGATCTCGCCCGCACCGGCGTCGCCGACATTTCGTTCTTCTTCACCGCGCTGGTGCCAGGCCGCTTCCCGCTGTCAGAAGTGCTCGGCGCGCCGTTCCTGTTCACCAACGCCGCCGGCAAGCCGCTCAGCGCCGCGCAGGCCTCCTTCATCGGCACCAATCTGCGCGAGGACCTCGCCGCCGAGTTCGCCGGCACCGAGCTGCTCTATTCGGTGGTGTCGCCGACGGTCGGCTTCTTCATGCGCGACAAGCAGGTCAAGACACCCGACGACATCAAGGGCCTCAAGATTCGCCCGACCTCGACCACGATGGGCTCGCATCTCAAGTCCTGGGGCGCCGTGCCGACCACGATCGCGCCGGCGGAAGTGTCCGACGCCATCGCCAAGGGCGTCATCGACGGCGCGATCTTCAACTGCGAGGGCGGCGCCGCCTTCCAGCTTCACCACTCCGTCAAGAAGGTGTCGATGTTCGGTGACTCGGCCGCGCCCTTCGCGCTGGTGATGAACTCGGGCGCCTACAAGGGCCTGCCCAAGGACATGCAGAAGCTGATCGCCGACACCACCGGCCCCGAAGGCGGCCGGCGCGTCGGCCAGCTCTATGACGACGCCGAGGCCGCCGGCCGCAAGGTGTTCGTGCAGGCCGGCGTCGAGGTGATCGACATCGACGGCGCCGCGATCGAGCCGTTCAAGAAGCTCGCCGACGGCCCGACCGAAGAGCAGGTCGCCGCGCTGGAGGCCAAGGGCATCAAGGCGCGCGCGCTGATGACCAAGGTCCGCGGCCTGGTCGCCCAGGCCTGATGAACATTGGCGTGACGCAACAGCGCCGCGAAGGAAGAACGGCATGACCCTCGAGCGCGCGCTCGCGCACACCGCGAGAGCCTGCACCGCGCTCGGGGCGCTCGCCCTCGCGGTGATGATGTTCGCGACCAATTACGACGTGGTGGCGCGGTCGGTATTCCGCGCCCCACTCTACGGCGCCGTCGATATTGTCGAGATGATGGTGCTGTGCAGCGCCTTCCTCGGCCTGCCGGAAATCTGCCTGCGCGACGAACAGATCCGCGTCGATATCGTCGACAGCTTCGTGCCGCCGCAGGTCATCGCTGCGCTCAAGGTGCTGGCGCTGCTGGCGACGATCCTCTTCCTCGGCATCCTCGCCGCCAATGTGACCCATCCCATGGTGGATTCCTGGCGCTTCGGCGACATCAAGCCCGACACCGGCTTCCCGACTTATCCGCTCTATGCGCTGACCTTGTTCACGCTCATTGCCTCCGTTGCGGCGACAGCGGTAGTCCTGATCCGTACCTTCCGCGGCAGGGACGCGTCATGACGGCAACCACCATCGGCGTTCTCGGGCTTTTCAGCCTCGTCGTTCTCATCCTGCTGCGCATCCCGGTCGCGGTGGCGCTCGGCCTCGTCGGCTTCTTCGGCTACGCCGCGCTCGACGGCTTTGCCCGCGCCAATCTGATGATCAGCGGCGTGCCGGTCGAATTCGGCTCGACCTACACTTTGTCAGTCGTGCCGCTGTTCACCTTGATGGGTGCGGTGGCCGCAAGCGCCGGCCTGTCATCGGACCTGTTCCAGGCCGGCCGCGTGCTGTTCCGCGGCGCGCGCGGCTCGCTGGCGATCGCCTCGATCTTCGCTTCCGCGATGTTCGGCGCGGTGTGCGGCTCCTCGGTCGCGACCGCGCTAACGATGAGCAAGGTGTCGATCCCGGAAATGCTGCGCGCCAAATACCCGCCGGCGCTGGCGGCCGGCGCGGTGGCGGCGGGCGGCACGCTCGGCATTCTCATTCCGCCGTCGCTGATCCTGATGATCTACGCCATCATCGCCCAGCAGTCGGTGGCCAAGCTGTTCATGGCGGCGCTGATCCCCGGCATCATCCTCACCGTGCTCTACAGCATCACGGCGCTGATCTATTACCGCTGGCTGACCGGCAACGCGCCGGAGCCGGAATACGCCCAGCGCCAGAGCGAAACCATGGTGCGCTCCTTCGCGCGCATCTGGCATGTCATCGTGCTGTTCGGCGTAACCCTTGGCGGCATCTATGCCGGCTGGTTCACGCCGACCGAAGCCGCCGCCATCGGCGCGCTTGGCGCCATCCTGCTCGGCCTCGTACTCGGTCGCCACAAGGTCTCCGACACCTTCACCTGCTTCTTCGAGACGATCCTGCTGGTGTCGAGCCTGGTGTTCATCGTCATCGCCTCGGCGGTGTTCTCGTATTTCGTGGTGCAGACCGGCGTGTCGAACCAGTTGATCGGCGCGGTCAAGGGCATCGGCCTCGACTCGCTCGGCGTCATTGTTGCGGTCTGCGTGCTCTACATCGTGCTCGGCGCCTTCCTCGAAGGCATCGGCATGCTGCTGATCACGGTGCCGATCACGCTGCCGCTGGTTTTGTCCTACGGCTACGACCCGGTGTGGTTCGGCGTGCTGCTGGTGATCCTGATCGAGCTCGGGCTCATTCACCCGCCGATGGGCATGAACCTGTTCGCCATCAATGCGGTGAGCAAGGAGATCAACATCATCGACATCTACAAGGGATCGGCGCCGTTTCTGATCGCGCCGATCCTGCTGATCGTGCTTATGATCATGTTCCCGCAGATCGTGCTGTGGCTGCCGGCGCAGATGAACTAGGCGCACAATACCCGCTCGTCCCCGCGAAGGCGGGGACCCAGTCTTTAAGGAAAACTGGATTCCCGCTTGCGCGGGAATGAGCGGAGAATGATGCGAGCCCCGCGCCTCACACGTCTTCCGGGTTGTCGACGTAAACCAGCCCTGCCTTCGCCAGCGGCTCGCGCATGTTGTACATGTCGAGGCCGAGCACGCCCGAAGCCAGCTTCTGCCGCTTGGCGTCCTCATCCTCGAAGCGCTTCTGCGCCTTGGCGGCGACGTCGGCGCAATACTTCTTCGGGATAACGACGACACCGTCGTCATCGGCGACCACGGCGTCGCCGGGCTCGACATTAACGCCGGCGCACACGACCGGAATGTTGACCGAACCGAGCGTGGCCTTGACCGTGCCTTTCGAGGAAATGGCACGCGACCATACCGGGAAGCCCATCTCCTTGAGTGTCGCCACGTCGCGGCAGCCGGCGTCGATGATGAGACCCTTGACGCCGCGCGCCTTCATCGAGGTCGCCAGCAGATCGCCGAACATGCCATCGGTGTTGTCGGCGGTAACCGCAAGCACGACGATGTCGCCCGGCTTGCACTGCTCGACCGCGACATGGATCATCCAGTTGTCGCCGGGCTGCGCCAGGATGGTCACCGCCGGACCGGCGATGCAGGCGCCCGGATAGATCGGGCGCATATAGGGCTTCATCAGGCCGTAGCGGCCATAGGCTTCATGCACGGTGGTGGCGCCGAGCTTCTCGAAGGTCTCGATGGCCTTGGCATCGGCGCGCTTGATGTTGCGAACGACGACGTTTTTCATTTTCTTTTCCTTTCTTCACCTCTCCCATTGGGAGAGGTCGGCGAGCGAAGCGTGCCGGGTGAGGGGTTACAAAATATCGGGTTCGGAACCCCCTCACCCCAACCCTCTCCCCTATGGGGAGAGGGCGCGCGCCTGCGTTCCGCGCCCGGGACAAGAACTAGCCCAACGCGTCCGTGACGACCCGCGGGAACAGCGTCTGATACGCCTCGCCATAAGTCATCGGGATGCCGGTGTTGCGCGAACCCTGGATGCCGCGGTTGAGCGCGACGCGCTCATAGTAGCCCCAGAGATGCTTCTGCGCGGCGAGGATCTGGAACGCCTTGTATTTCTGCTCCCAGACGTCATCGATTTTCAGAATGAGGTCGGGCTTGTAATTGCACTGCTCGGGCTGATGCGGCTCGAACATATAGAACGGCGGCGCCGAATATTTGTACTGGGCGCCGGGCTTGTGACCCATAGCCTGCGCGACGACGCGGGTTTCCTGCGCGAAATGGCAGGCGTTGGGGTGATCGAAGTTATAGGGGTCCTCGAGCGCGTGGCTGAGCACGAAGCTCGGATTGAGCTCGCGGTAGATATCGACCATGCGATCGAAATGCTCTTCGTTGAGCCTGAGCGGATAATCGCCGCAGTCGAAGAACTCGATCTCGGCCCCGAGCAGATCGGCGGCGCGTTGCGCCTCGTCCTTGCGGCCGGCCTTGACGCTCTCCATCGTCGCGCCCTTCTCCTTCCAGGCGAACTGGCTTTCGCCGCGCTCGCCGAAGGACAGGCAGACGATCTTGACCTTGTAGCCATTCTTCGCGTGCAGCGCGATCGCGCCGCCGGCGCGCCAGACGAAGTCGCCCGGATGGGCGGTGACAACGAGACCTGTCTTCTGATCCGGCATGACGTTCACTCCTGTTCGGCAACGCTTAATAGCCGCCGGGCCAGGCGCCGTCGATGGCCTGCCGCGACAGGCGTCTTGTTCCGGAGGCTAGAACGTCGTCGCGCCGGGAAACGCCTTCAGCGCCACATTGGCGACTTCGAGATCCTGCTCGCCGGTGCCGGAACCGACACCGATGCCGCCAATGACCTGCCCATCGACGATGATGGGCAGACCGCCCTTGAGGTTGACCATGTCGCCATCGGTCGCCAGCGCCAGCTTGGTTTCGATATCCGCGGCGAGCCCGCCGGTAGGCCGGCCGCTATTGGCCGCGGTCATGGCCTTGCGCTGCGACGAGCGGATGCTCATGAAACGGCCGCCGTCCATGCGCACGAAGGCCATCAGGTTGCAGCCTTCGTCGACGATGGCGATGCACTGCGGCACACCCATCTTGCGGGCATGGGCAATGGCGGCATCGAGCAGCAGGCGTGCGCCTTCGTCGGTGAGTTTGATGGCGGAGCGGGTGGTGGTCATGGGAGCGGACTTTATCGGTCAGGCGGGGAAAATGGTGCCAGGGGCGGCATCGAATTTGACGATTAACTTATTGTGTCTATTGATTTTTGTTAAATCGTATCTGACCTGTACCAACTACGATACCAACGGCAGCGAGGCCTTAGAATCAGCTTGCCGCGAAGGGGCACTAGTTCTCTTTTTGCGTTGTCTGGCATCACCGCACAGTCACCGCTTGCAAAGATACCATACAATGGCTCAGTGACTGCGCGAAGGGTTTCGGCTTCCAGGCTCGAACGAGCATTTGCGTGAGGCGGCCACTCCTCCAATAGCCACCTAGGTCGAGCAGCGCGCTTAACTCAGTTCCCGGGCGCATGTTCAATCAAGGCCCCAACGCTCCCCGCGAAGGGGGGAGGGAGGGGTGTGTACACTGCCGAAACCAGTTTGCGGGAAGACAGTCCCATGGTAGTTGAAAAAAATACGACAAAATGAAAAAAAATACTTAGCACAGGCGCTAATTCTATGACGACGGGGTTGGCTCCCGACCAAAACCTTTACTGGCCCAGCCGTCGCTGGGACGATCATAAATTGATGCACAAGCAGGCCCCAATGATAGGAAGAAAGCTACTCTGCTTGCGAGCGCGCGGCCATGGGCCGGAGATTAAGCCCACGAAGAACATTAGGCGAGAACGGTGCCAACAGGGTTATCATCCCCGCGCCTCTACGTCACGGCCGCTCAAGAGAAACCAGGCCTGCGAAGGCTGCCGCAAGTTTCGACTGCCCTACCTGCTCTCTCTAAGATAATATCCGCAGAAAGGAAATGGCGATGATCTCAAACGACGTTCGCCAAGGAAGCCGCCCCGGGGCAGCGGACCTTCACCAGCGATGACGCCAAGCACGGACTCGCCGCCTTTGCTGCGCGGTCTCCCGCTAAACCCGGCAGCCGCGAGTAGAAGCGGCTTTTTGCAAGGCTTAGTCTCTAGCTACTGCGGCGCGGAGGGCATGATAACGGCCATCTTTCCGACCGCGCAGCTCAGCTTCGGTGCCATGCTCGATAATCTGGCCGCCCTCCAGCACCATGATGCGATCGGCATTGGCAATGGTGGCGAGTCGATGCGCAATGATGAGCGTCGTGCGCCCCTCCGACAGCTCGGCAAGGGAGCGCTGGATTGCACGCTCCGTCTCCGTATCCAGAGCCGAGGTTGCCTCATCAAGGATTAGGATCGGAGGATTCTTCAGAAAGATGCGGGCAATGGCCAGCCGTTGCTTCTGCCCGCCTGACAGTTTGACGCCCCGTTCGCCGACAATCGTATCGAGCCCCCCGGGCAATGCGGCAATGAGTTCTCCGAGCTGAGCACGCCGAGCGGCTTCTTCAATCTCAGCAGCGGACGCGTCGAGCCGGCCGTAAGCAATATTTTCGCGTATGGTGCCGGCGAACAGGAACACATCCTGCTGCACAATCCCGATGTTCAGCCGCAGTGACCTCAGGGTCATATCGCGGATGTCCCCCCCGTCGATCGTGATCGAGCCGGATGCCACCTCATAAAACCGCGGCAACAGCGAACAGACTGTCGTCTTGCCGGCCCCAGATGAGCCGACGAATGCGACGGTTTCGCCAGGCGCAATCCGAAAGCTGATGCCGGTCAGCACCGGTCGTTCGGATTTGTAACCAAAGCTGACGGCACGGTACTCCACTTCGCCGCGCAGCCGGTCGACGGCCTTGGCGTCTGGCCGATCCGCGATCTCCGGGCGCGTATCGAGAAACTGGATATAGCGCCGAAAGCCGGCAATACCTTTTGGATACATCTCGATGACGGCATTGATCATATCGAGAGGACGGAAGAAGACGTTGACCAGGAGGAGAAAACCGACGAACCCGCCGGCTGTGAGGTCGCCACGAACGACGAACCAGGCGCCGGCCAGCATCACCGCGACCTGCACAAAGCGCATCGACAAATAGGAGAGCGAGTTGGTCGTCGCCATCACTTTGTAGGCGTCGAGTTTCGTGGCTCGATAATTGTCATTGTTGGTGGCAAACAACCGCCTCTCGTGATCCTCGTTGGCAAAAGCCTGCACGACGCGTATGCCGCCGACATTCTCCTCAATGCGGGCGTTGAACTCGCCGATGCGGTTGTAGATTGTCCAGAAAGTCCCGGTCATGCGCCCGCCGTAGCGGATGGTGATGAAGGCCGAGACCGGCAGAATCGCCGCCGTAATCAGCGCGAGCGGGACATGCACCCACAGCATCAGCGCAAGGGCGCCGACCAGGGTCATGACGCCGATAAAGATATCCTCCGGGCCATGATGGGCGACTTCGCCGATTTCCTCGAGGTCCTTGGTCAGGCGGCCCACGAGATGACCGGTTTTCTGGTTGTCGAACCAGCCAAAAGAAAGCTTCTGCAGATGATCGAACGCCTTCCGTCGCATCTCGGTTTCAATGCCGATGCCGAGTGCGTGGCCCCAGTATATGACGACGACGTGCAGCAGCGCGCTAACTGCATAGACGAGCAGCAGGCCGAGCGCCGCCAAGCTGATCAGCCCCAGCTCTCCCGTTGGAATCAGCCGGTCGATAAAGAACGTCACCGCGATCGGGAACGCCAGCTCCAGCAGGCCGGCCGCCACCGCGGACGAGAAATCGAGGGCGAACAGAAGGGAATGCGGCCTGTAGTAAGCAGAAAATCGTTTCAGTAGTTCGAACAATGCCATCGCCTTTCGCGCCGCCGGCGCACGAGTTCAGTCATTTGGCCTGACGCAAGAACCGGGGAGCACCCGCCCGCGTCACGCGAGCTCATCGCGCCGTCTTACTTGAACAGGCGGATGGCCGATACCTTGGAAGAGAGGACCAGGCGATCAAGGCACATCGGGCGATCCCCGGGCGTACAAGCCTGCACGTCGTTGACCAGAACAGCGCCGATCTTGTCGCAATCCGGATCGATCTCATAGACGCGAAACATCGTCTTCGAGGCCCGGAGCGGCGCGATGTCGATCACCATCCGCCGCTGCATGATGTTGTCAACGCCGAGAACCACCAGATCAAGCTTGAACGATTCGATCGCCTGATCGCCTTTGTTCTCAATCAAATAGGATAACTGGCAACGGCCCTCGACGCTTTTAACCGTGTTCAGTTCGAGGTTAAGCGCTTCATCCGCCATGGCCGGGGTGGACAGGGCGGCAAGCAGGACCGCAAAGGCGAGACGCATTGAAATCTCCTGTCGACGACCAATCACAGCCCCCCGGGAAACCGGGCGCGGCATTCGCTCAGCTCCGACCACTGCGGAAGTTTACCGGCAGTTGGAATGACAGCCCCTCGTCCGCGACTAGCGGCGGCGGTGCGGGTAACGGGCTTGCCCGTTGCACCATGGCGACGGCGGCTTCATCGAAAGCTGCAAACCCAGAGCTTCGCGACACCGACGCCGACACGACTCGTCCCTTGCGATCCAGCAGCAGGTTGACGATGATTTCTGCATCGCGTTGCAAGCGTTCGGCGGGATAGCGCTTGTAGCGGTCAAGATGCGCGAGCAGTTCGCGCTGCCAGGTCACACGCGCGCGCTGACGGCTCGCGGCCGTGCCACGGTCGACGGTCACCGACTGAGGCCCCTCGACAGGCGCTTCCACACTCGGCGGAGCCATGGCCTCCAGGGCAACCGACGCGTCCGATGGTTTGACTTCTTCGACGGCCACCTCTTCAGCTTTCTCTGCTCGCTCGGCGACCTCGTCGCGTGTCACAAGCCGGTCGGCCTCTTCGGATTCGACAGGCGTTTCCTTGGGCAGATCCGACTGCACCGTCGCCGCACGCTGCTCGGTGACCGCCTGGGAGGCCATGGACGCCTCGCTCTCGGGCCCCGGCGGCAGATTGGTCGGCGGAGTTCTTGGCGATGCGAGGTCGATGCCGATTGCAAGTGCCGGCGCCCCCAGTTCGCTATCGTCGGGTTCCTGCTGGGCGTCGAGGAGAATGAAACCGCCGAGGCCGGCATGCATCGCGAGCGCGATCAGCACGGCGAACGCCCATACCTTTCGTGAGGGCGCGGGAAGTTCAAACGGCGCCGGCATCGCAGCGGGCACCGCACTCATGGCTCGCCGGCGCCGGAAATGGCCGGCGCTTCGGGCCGTCCTTCGAGGGCAACAAGGGACAGCTTGGTGTAGCCGCCCACCCTCAACAACTCGAGCACCTCCATCATCGATCCATATGGCACGGCACGGTCGGCGCGCAGGAAAATCCGCCGGTCTTTGTTGTCGTCCGCCGCATCGAGAAGACGCACGAGATCAACGCGCTTGATTTCGGTTTCGCCGATCGCCACCGCCAGATCGGCTTTGATGGAGACATAGGTCGGCTTATCGGGCTTCTTCTGAGGAACCGCCGTCGAGGTCGGAAGATCGACGGGAAGATCGACCGTCGACAGCGGCGCGGCGACCATGAAAATGATCAGCAGGACAAGAATGACGTCGATAAAGGGCGTGACATTGATTTCGTGGGTTTCCGAGAGATCGTCGCCGTCCTCGACGTCGTTAAAGGTCACACCCATCCAACTACTCCGCGGCCCGACTCATCTGCTGCGCGTTCACGCGCCCGAAATCACGAGAGAGATCACGGGAAAGCTGACGGCCTACCGCGCCTCCAGTCTGACCAACGAGTTCGAGGTAATTTTTGATGCCGCGCGCGTAGTAATTGTAGATGATCACAGCCGGGATTGCCGCGACGAGACCGATGGCCGTCGCCAGGAGCGCCTCCGCGATACCCGGCGCGACAACGGCGAGGTTCGTCGTCTGCGCTTTCGAAATGCCGATGAAGCTGTTCATGATCCCCCACACGGTTCCGAACAAGCCAACGAAAGGTGAGGTCGCGCCGATTGTGGCGAGCAGGCCCATGCCGATCCGAACGCGCCGCGCTTCCGCGCGCGTAATCTCAGTAAAACGTGACGCAACACGTTCCTTGATGTTGTCTTCACCATCGAAACCGGACGACAGACGCGCTTCATCGAGAGCGGCAGCAACGAAGACCTGCGATACGCCCTTGTCGCCCACCAGCGCATCCCGCGCCTCGGTGAGCGACTTCGCTGCGGTCACCCGCCGAAGCGCGCCGGTGACCTTGCGCCGGGCCAGAGCGAGCTCGACGAACTTGCCGACGAAAATCGTCCAGGTGACCAGCGACGCAAACGCCAAGCCTACCATGACGCCCTGAACCACAAGATCGGCGGACGTGAACATCGACCACGGCGACAGATCGTGCAGACCGGCATTGGTCGAGCCTGCCGGCGATGCCGTAATGGAGGTCGTCTGGTTCTGAGCCCATGCTGCGGTGGCTGCGATCTGACCCAACGCGCCACAAGTCGCCAAAGAGAAAAAGCGCCGCAATATTTAACTCCGTGTCGAATCTGAAAGCCGGCCGGTGAACCGGAAGCTCACGCCGCTTAACACAGTTGGTCATTGCGACGAAAACACAAATCGTCGGAACGCTCATGCGATTCGATTAATCGCGGAACATTCCGGGATGAATCGAAACAGATTAGGAATAGACAAATTCTAATGTAGCGGTGTGCGCCGCTCAGCCCGCTTGAGCGCGCGACCGTTCCCAATACCAGGCCACGTATTTCAGGTTCTTGTCGTGCTGGCGGCTTTTCAGCAATGAACGAATTGCACGCACGTCCTGCTTTTCGCATGCAGCCCAGACGAATGTCTCAGCGTCGATCATGGCGATCGCCTTGCGGGCTTCTTCTGCGATAATGCCGGTCTCGCCGGCCGGATAGTTCCGGCGGTGCAGCCAGCGCACATCGACATTGCCTGCTGACGGCAGTGGCTGTTCCTCAGCGGCGTCGAGCACTTCGATAATCGCCTTGATGGCTGTCCCCGCCGGCACTTCAGCGGCGATCCGTGCGATCGCCGGCAACGCGCTTTCATCGCCGATCATCAATATCGAGCGCGCTTTCGGAAGATCGCCGCTACCCGGTCCGATCAAAGCCGCCACATCGCCGGGCTGGGCATCGCGGGCGAAATCACTGCCCGGCGTCTTTTCGCCGGGAACAGTGTGCTGGAGAAAGTCGATCGTCAGTTCGCCGCGCTCGGCGTCGACGGCGCGGATCGTGTAGACACGCACCGCCAGCTCGTCCTCGCCCTTGGGCCAGGCGAGCCGGCCGTCGGTACGATATCCCGGCCAGACCGGCCGTCTGCCCTTCGGTGGAATGAGCACGCGAACATGCATGTCGCCGCCGATGAAGGGCGCAATGTTCGCGCAAGAAAATCTCACACGACGCATATGCGGCGTCACATTTTCGACTGCGACGACCTTTACCTCATGCAGGTTGGGGACCGTGGCAGGCGCAGCGGCTCCCGACCACGTCAGATCGAGCGACTCATCGCCAGCGAAGTAGAACATGTGCTCGGCGAGGCTGGTGCGGGCGAGCTGCAATGCCCGCTCCGAGGGACAGTCGAGTTCGATCAGCAGTTTCTCCTTGCTCAGGCGGATGCTGGCGGTGCCCAGCTTGCTGGTCAGCAGTGCGAGCTCGGCCGTGCGGCTGACATCGGCGTGCTCGACGAAATGCTCGCAGATTTCATCGAGCATCCGTTCGGCGTTTGCCGGGAGGGCGACGCCCGTCAGCCTGAATTGGGAAATCTGGTTCATTGGGCACTCCCCTCCGCGGCGTCGATGCCGTCCAACATCCGATGCCGGCCGATTGGCATCATCATAGGCCTGCCTGATGTCGGGTCGGTCAATATGCAACTTGGGACCCCAAAAACCGCACGGACCGTCTCTTCGGTCAAGACCTGTTCAGGCGTCCCGGCAATGTGAATCTGTCCATTCGCCAGCGCGACGAGATGATCGGCATAGCGGGCGCCGAGATTGAGATCATGAAGCACCATGACGACCGTCGTCCCCCTAGCCCGATTGAGATCCACCAGCAGATCGAGAATTTCGACCTGATGATTGATGTCCAGAAAAGTCGTGGGCTCATCCAGCAGAAGAATGTTCGTCTCTTGCGCCAGCGCCATTGCGATCCAGACGCGCTGGCGCTGCCCGCCGGACAGTTCGTCCACGGGCCTCTCGGCAAGGTCAAGGGTCCGGGTCGCTGTCAGCGCGCTTTCAACAGCAGCCTCATCCTGCCGCGTCCAGGAGGAGAACAGGCTGCGATGGGGGTGCCGTCCGCGCCTGACGAGATCGTCAACGGGAATGCCTTCAGGCGCGATCGGCGATTGCGGCAGCAGGCCAACTTTGCGGGCGAGATCGCGCGTCGGCATCTGATGGATCGACTTGCCGTCGAGCAGAACGTGACCGCGATTGGGCTTCAGAAGGCGCGACATCGTCCGCAGAAGCGTGGACTTGCCGGAGGCGTTGGCGCCGACAATGACGGTGATCTTGCCTGGCGGTACCTCGAGATCGAGCGTGTGAAGAATGTCCGTCTCGCCGTAGCCAGCCGACAGCCTGCTTACGGTCAGTGCCTGGCCAAGATGGGCCGTCATAGCGACCTCCCGCTCCGGTTAACGCGAACGATTAGATAAAGCAGATAAGGGGCGCCAAGCGCACCTGTCACCACGCCCACGGGATAGCGGCCAGGGAGCAGGAATTGGCCCGCGTAATCGCCGGCCAGTGTCAGCACGGCGCCGACAAGGGCTGAGGGGATGAGAAGTGAGCCGCCGTTGCCAACGATACGCGCGGCGATCGGCCCCGACAGAAACGAGACGAAGGCGATCGGACCTGCAACGGCGGTCGCGGTCGCGATCATGCCGACCGCGCCGAGAACGACTGTGATCCGGGTCCGTGCGTTGTTCACACCGAGCGCGGCGGCCGTGTCGTCGCCCAATCGCAAGACATCGAGCTCGCGATGCTGACTGAACAGAAGGCCTCCGAACAGGATGAGCGCCAGCAGCGACGGCGCAACGTCGGCAAGCTGCGCACCGTTGACACTGCCGGTCATCCACCGCATCGCTTCCTGCAAATTCCATGCACTCGCCGTCGACAGCACAAAGGCGATTGCACTATGCAACATGGCGGCAATGCCGATGCCCACGAGTACAAGGCGCGTTCCCGCAACACCATTGCGCGCCGCCAGGACATAAACCAGCAGAGCGACAGCGAGGCCCGCTACCACGGCCATGACGGACACGACAGGTCCGCTGACCGACAGAACGACAATGGCGAATACGGCGGCGGCGCTCGCGCCGGATGTGATGCCGATGATGTCGGGACTGGCCAGCGGGTTCCGCAACATGATCTGAAAGACCACGCCGCCGAGACCAAAGCTTAGACCGGCTAGAAGGGACAGCAGCGCACGCGGCAAACGCAACGTTCCAACGAGAAAGCTCGCTCCCTCGACCCTCTCGCCCAAAAGCACGCGAACGACGTCTGAAATCGGCGTGACGGATTGGCCGACCGTCAGCGTCAGGGCAAACAGGAATGCCACCAACGTGACGAGGACCGCCAATGTCAGACGCCGCCTGCGGCCGCGTGCGATGCGGCCGATTTCGAGGACGCTGACTGAAACTGACTGTGTCATTACAGTTCGCGAATTCGCTGCCGCCGCACGATCCAGATGAAGAAAGGAGCGCCGAGCAGTGCGGTGACGATCGAAACCTGGACTTCGGCAGGCCTTGCGACGATACGGCCGAGAATGTCGCCCGCAACAAGAAGGCAGGCGCCGCCCAACGTCGCGAACGGCAGCAGCCAACGGTAATCGACCCCGATCAGCAGCCGGCAGATATGCGGCACAACAAGGCCCACAAAGCCGATCGGTCCGCACATTGCCGTCGTCGCACCACACAGCAGGACACCTCCCAGAGACGCAATAATGCGCGCCTGGGCGACGTTCTCGCCAAGCCCGGCCGCAAGATCGTCGCCGAGCGCCAGCGAATTCAACTTGCGCGCCGACAACAGGCTAATCGCAAAGCCGACCGCCAGCACGGGAAGAACGGGGACGATGCGGCCAAATGTAGCCCCGCCGACGCCGCCGATGGTCCATAGCTGAATGCCGCCGGCGATATCGTTTCGGGGCAGCACGACCGCGATGATCAGCGATGCGCAGGCGACGGATGTTGCCGCGCCTGCGAGCGTGAGCTTGAGCGGGGTCGCGCCGCCGGCGCCGAGCGACCCGACCCTATAAACGAACAAGGTCGCGCCGCCCGCTCCCAATAGGCCGCTCCAGAGATAACCCTCGGCGGAGGACATGCCGAACCAGGCGACGCCGACCACCACCGCGAGCGCGGCGCCGGCATTCACCCCCAGAATGCCGGGGTCCGAGAGCGGGTTGCGGGTGACGCCCTGCATCACCGCGCCCGCTAGCGCGAGCGCGCCGCCCGCAAGCACAGCCAGCAAGGTACGGGGAATACGAACGGCGACGGCGGCCTGTCCGATATTATCAACGTGCCCGGTGACGCCAGCGACGATATCCGGCCATGTCACTTCTCGCGCGCCCACCGTGATCGAGAGCACGAGAAGCACGGCGAGCACGACCGACAATCCGAGCAATGAGAAGGTTCGGATTGCATGGGCGCGCCTGAACTTAGCCGCCGGAGATAGCGCTGGCGCGTCCGATACGGTCATTTTTGCTTGCGCGCTGCCTCGGCCAGGAGCGCCACATAATCTTTCAGCACCCACGAGATCGACAATGGTGTCGGGCTGGCCGCGGTGCCAAGCGGATTATTGCCGAGAATGACCACGGAGCCCCGGGCGATCGCCGGTAGCTTCGATGACAGCGGATTGGTCGCCAGCGCCTCACGAAGCTGCGGACCGCCATAGGTCACGAAGATATCGACGTCATTGAACAGATCGATCTTCTCTGCGCTGACCGAGCCGGAGAAACGCCCGGGCAGCGAGCCTTCAACGACGCCCTGTGGCGACTTCAGCCCCAGATCGTTGAAGAAAAGCACGCGCGTATCGATCGTGGAATAGAAGCTGATCTTGCTCAGATCTCGCGAATTCAGATGCGTAATGAACATCGCCGACTTGCCGCGAAGCTCTGGATATTTGCCGACAGCTTCGGCGATTTCGCCCTCGATCTTAGCGACGAGCGCTTCGCCTTCGGCAGCCATGCCCATACCCGCCGCGTTGAGGCGGATCGTGTCGCGCCAGTCGGTTGACCAAGGTGCCACGGGATAGGCCACGACCGGCGCAATCTGGCTCAACGTATCGTAAGCCTTCTGCGTCAGACCTGAATGAGCGGCAAGGATGACATCGGGCCTGGTCGCGGCAACTGCCTCGAAGTCGATGCCATCGCCCTCATTGAACAGGACGGGCTTGGCGCCGCCGAGATCTTTCAGCTTCGCGGCGACCCATGGCAACACGCCATCGCCGTCATCGTCGCCGAAATTGGCCTTCGCCATGCCGACAGGAACGACACCCAGGGCCAGCACCGCTTCATGGTTGGCCCATTGCACCGTGGCAATTCGCACCGGCTTCTTGTTGATCACGGTCGTACCGAGCGCGTGCTTGATGGTGATCGGATAGACCGTGGATTCATCCGCCGATGCCGCCGTCGCGGCGATGACCGAGACGCAAAACACGGCCACGCGGCCCAGGAACAAGCATCGCAACATCACGCAATCTCCGACGACGAACTCGGAGAACTACTGCCAGCCTGGCAATGCGCGCGCAAGCTATCTGACGCGCAAGACAGGGTGCCACAAGTTTTCAATCATTCTAATAACGTACTCTGTAACGATTCAAAGCTGATCCCCAGTACAGGACGCGGCGACATGACCGTGTGGATGCGCCCCATTCACTTTGGTCGAATTCTAGTTTGAAGCAAACGCGCAACATCTCACGGAAGATTACCGAGCTTGATGCCGTTCTAATTTATCGGCGTTGCGTCAGCAGATTTGACTGCGCTAGGCAAAAGCACTGGGAATAAAAAGGGGGCGTGAGCCGTGAATACTTTCAAGAGCCATAAGCATCGTTTAAGCCTGAGTGTCATGACGAGCATCTTCTCGTTATGCATCACGGGCCTCGGCACATCGCAGAGCCACGCCCAGCAGAGCTCGGAACCGCGCGTATTGCCGCCTGTATCAGTCGACGCGCCGCGCGAGCGAACGCGCAAGCCGCGCATCGTGAGGCCTCGCAGCGCCCCGCAGAGTTCCGCGCCGACAGTGCAACGACAGGCCGAGCAGCCTCCCGCGACGCCGCCCACGACGATGGGGACGACGCGAACGATCGGCGCTCCCGCGCCCGCCTATGCCGGCGGCCAGATCGCGCAAGGCGGAACACTCGGTCTGCTGGGCAGCACCAGCGTCATGAACACGCCGTTCAGCACGGTAAACTACACATCGAAACTGATTGAAAATCAGCAAGCGCGCACCGCGGCCGACGTCCTGATCAACGACGCTTCGGTCCGCGTCACCACGGCGGCCAACGGTTTCGACGATACGTTCCAGATCCGCGGCTTCTCCGTGCCCGCGCAGGATGTCGGGTTCAACGGCCTTTACGGCCTGATTTCCTCGAACCGGGCGCTTTCAGAGTACATCGAGCGAATCGAACTGCTGAAGGGCCCTGGCGCCTTGATGAACGGCATGGCGCCTGGCAACAGCGTCGGCGGCGGCATCAACATCGTCACCAAGCGCGCCGGTGACGTGGATTTCAACCGCATCACGCCGTTCTTCATGAGCAGCGGCAACTTCGGAGCTCATCTCGAAACGAGCAAGCGTTTCGGGGCCAACAAAGAATGGGGCATCCGGTTCAACGGCGTCGGCCGCAAGGGTGAGGCTTCCATCGACGGCGGAGATTGGCAATCCGCTCTTGGCGCGCTTGCCGTCGACTATCGGAGCGATCGCTTCCGCTGGACCCTCGATGCCATCACGCAAAATGACGACACGGATAATTTCCGTCCGCAAATCGGCTTTGCGACCACCCTACCCTTTATTCCGGCTCCGCCGGACGCCCGCAAAACCTGGTATCCTGGCGTTCAGCTTCGTCAGCGCGACAATACCGTCGCCACCAGCTTCGAGTACGACGTCACAAACTGGCTGACCGCTTATGCGGCCATTGGCTATCGCGACGGCCGTAATGACCAAACGTTCCCGGATTCACGGGTTGGCGCGCCGTTCAACACGAGCGGTGTCTACAACACCAATGGCGATTTCCGGCTCATCAACGCGTACTACGACTCCTACAGCAAGACGACGAGCGGCAATGCTGGCGTAAGGGCAAAGTTCGACACCGGCCCCATCGGTCATTCGATCAACGTTGCCTACACCGGCTATTACCAGGAAAACGGCAACGCGTATGTTGCCGCCCCCGCAGCGCAGTCCGTTGTCTCGAACATCTACAATCCTGCTCCGCTGATGGCCGTCCCTGGCGCGCGTCTAGACCCGACGAAAGCCAATGAGGTTTCATTAAAGAGTATCGCCGCAGCCGATACGCTGTCATTCCTGAACGAGAGAATTCTGCTCACACTCGGCGCCCGTCATCAGACGGTGCATCAGGACTCATTCAGCACCACGACAGGCCTGCAGACCGGGGTATACGGCGCGGACAAGACCTCGCCGATGGCCGGAATCGTTGTTAAGCCGTGGCAGAACGTGTCCCTCTACGCAAACTATGCGGAAGGACTTTCCCAAGGCAGCGTTGTCGGCGCCGGTTTCGCTAATGCCGGCTCGGTTCTTGACCCCTACGTTTCCAAGCAGAAGGAATTTGGCGTCAAGATCGATTGGGGAACCATCACCACGACTGCGGCGTGGTTCGAAATCTCACGTCCAAACCTGATCACGACCGCCGCGAACGTGAGGGCCTATGATGGCGAACAGCGCAATCGGGGCATCGAGCTGAATGCCTACGGACTTCTGCTGCCCGGCCTTCGTGGCATGGTCAGCTACGCCTTCGTCCAGCCCGAAATCACCAAATCGAGCAACGCCGCGGAGATTGGTCAGGACGCAGCCGGCGTACCGCGCCACCGCGCCACCGCGGGGCTGGAGTGGGACACGCCGTGGGTTAGCGGCCTTTCCGTGAATGGACGCGTGATCTACACGTCCGAAGCGTACCTGACGACCGCCAATACCGTGACCTTCCCGGCATGGACCCGGGTCGACGCGGGTCTGCGCTACGAGACCAAGCTCAACGGTCGCCCTGTCACCCTCCGGGCCAGCATCGAAAATCTCTTTAACGAGAGCTACTGGATCACGACCGGAACATTTGCGACCGTCGGCTCGCCGCGAACCTACATTCTTTCGGCGGCCTTCGACTTCTGACGTTCCTGGTTTGCTAAAAGAGAGGCGCATATCAATAATGTGCGCCTCTCACCGCCAAGGTCTTGGCGATCGCTGGGCCACCGAATACTCGGCCACGGGCGGACGCGTATGTCTGAGGCAGTTCAGACCATGGTGTGGCACACTCGGTCGTACGAGAACTAAAGCCAAATTAATGTAGCACTTTCAATGGCCGATCCCAGCGGAAGGGCGCTATCCGATTACTTGGTGTCTCTCCGCTTTGCACAAACAGCTCTTACCTCTACGACCACCCGATGTGACGCAGGCTTCTCTAACTCGTTTTTGAAATTAATTGCAGCATCATTGCATAGTTCGGCACTAGCGAAGCTAGCCATGTAATGGCTTTGAGACTGCGCAAAATTAGGCGCGGTGGTCAAAACGAGCACGAGCATTACCCAGTCCATAATGCGACAATAATGACCGGTTTTGCGCCAGACAAATGCTTATTGCACACCCCCGCTGTGAACTGACTAATAGTAGCAACACCATGTGTATCACGGCTCCGTTCGGCAAGATCGCCGCCATAGAGCCGAGAAAATCAGTCGCGCAAAGCGGAGGCGGGAGAACCAACGTTTCGCGCGTAAAAATTGAAGTCGCAGATCGGATATCAGAATCCGTCGCCTTCGAAGAATGAGGGGATGGATGCAGATTGTCACCGGCACGCACAAGACGCGCCCCATCAATACGTTAGGCCCGCAAGTCAGGGATTTGACGAGCATTGTAGCAACAACATCGCAATAATCTCACCCTTCGAGGCGTCGCACTCTCTTTGGGCGCTGCATTGAAGACTTTGCCTTCGGCTGCGGATCACTCGGCAGATCACTCTTGCCATTGACCGGCTTCCCTGGTGGAGGAACGGCCGGCTCCGCCGGCGCCGGGGTCGGGGCTGGAAGTGCTGGCTGAGGCATTACTGGAAACGGTCCGGGGCGTACTGGTTGGCCGGGCATTTGGACCATCGAGCCATCTCCAGAAGTTCTCTAGCTCGGCATCAGACAAAACTCGCTGGCGGGGCGGGGAGCGGCCGAAGCTCGAAAGGCCCACCATTCGGTTTTGCTTCAAGTGCTCATTCGCTACTGACCATTTGAAGAAACCATTCAGACAAACTCGCCGCTGCTTCGCTTCGCGGGGATGTCCACCGTCCGCCGTAGTCTCAAGAAGCTTCCGTAGATCACGACGTTTCAGCTCATCGGCCGGCCGATTGATGACGGGCGCGAACGCGCGCTTGAGGGGCGCTTCGATCTCTGAAGCCGTGCGCAGCCTACCCGTCACGCGGCGCCTTATGTATTCGCCGACAAGAGCGTCCGTTGTCAGGCGGCTTTCGATCGCCAGCTTTGCGCGCCCCCCTTCGTCAAGCCTATCCCGACCGGCGCGCGCTGCCTGAGTGAGTTCACTTGCGCGACCGCGGGCATCCTCCAACGTCACGTCCGGAAATTTTCAGAGCGACAGTCGCCGGAATTTTTTCGACTTCGCGATGCGATACGCCAAGTCGAAGTGATCGCGCGCGACACGCGCGACACGCGCCGCTAGGCCAGCGCAACGTGCGTCGGGAATACGATATGCTGAACTCTCAGCCTTCAGCGACAACCACAGCCGATGGGTTAGCGGCGCGCGCTGCCGCGTGGCTGAGTTGATGATCAATTTTAGCTCCAATGTTGCAAGCCAAAGGGTCACGCAGGTAGCAACATCGTCGCAACAATGGGCCGGGATCGACGTGGCGAGCGGTGTCCAGCGGTGCACACCGCGACGCCTGAATTCACAGGAAAACTTTGCGCGAATGTCCGGCTGTGACTACTGGGGCACAGTATTTAGAAGGCTGGGTAACCCATCGCCCCTCAGTTAGCGATTGGGATAGTATCCCGGGAGACGTGAGAACAATTTTCGCCGTCAAAACAATTATTTGGCACCGGCGCTAATTTTCTGCCGCCGCGACCGGCTGCTGACCAACTGTATAGGCCCCCGCGCCCAAGTCTCATTCATCCCTTCCGTTGAGAATAGCTGACCAGCCGAAACTCCAAGAGCTGAAGCGAGAAGGCCAATTGTCACTGCTGTGGGGTTACGTCGCCCCACCTCAAGGCCGCTGATGTAGCCTTGGTCGAATATCTCGATCCGTAGCGCCAAATCCTCCTGCGACAGTCCTGCCGCTTGCCGGTACTTCCGCACATTCGTTCCGATGACACGGCGTATGTCCATGTCCGGAACCAAACAAGCAAGCCTAGCGCGCCTCCATGTACTCGAGTACATTTCTGAAAAATACCGATCGAAACCATCGTTACGTCAACCCTCAAAACGTCACTTCGGACGTTTTTGGCAAGTCAGGACCGGGAAATGCATCGACCACAGGCATCACAATTGAAATTGTCAGCTCGCATCGTTCGACACGTGAGCGCAGCAATCCTGACCGCATTAGTTGGCGCGGCCACACTCAGTGCCGCCAGCGCGCAGTGGAGCCCGCGCAAAGCAGATGCAATACTCAACCTATGCGATAGCCAAGATCCCAAGATGACATGGATGCTGTTGGGCTACATAACCGGAGTCATGGACAAGGCATTTATGGATGAGACGATCGCGGAGGCTTTCGCGGCGGCGGGCAATCTATCGCCACCGGTAACGAGTAACATCAAAACGCAGATTGTTGGCTACTGCGTTCCATCAGATATCGCTCCTGGTGATGTTCGCAAAGCACTGTGCAACTATCGGAGAAGCCATCCGCATGCCGATGTTTACCTCACGCCGGAGTGGATTCAGGATGCGCTTAAGCGCGCTTATCCATGTGCACGATAGCATACCCCGGGGTAGGCGCTGCATTTGGCCAGCCTTTCTAGGCTTTGAGCGAAGTGCAGCAGGAGCCTCGCCATTCCACCCATCCGACCGAGACGGCGGCTAACACACAATTATTTGGATATCACGGCGCGACATCAACCGGCAGGGTCTCAATTTGAATTGCCCCGGACCTTATAGGTTCCGCGTAGCCCAGGCTTCGGCAGATTTGCATCCACCATTTTCGCAAGATCGGTCATCGACCAGAGCGTGTCGCTGAGGCCAGCAGCCATCGCCGGGGAAAGTCCCTTCAGGCTCTTGTGCTGCTTCACGTAGTTGTACCAGGCCGTGTAGAGCGCAACCATATGCATGTGATTCTCGAATTTCTTTGAGAACGAATTGGTGAGCCGGGGGAAGCGGCGCATCCGCATGGTGAGATTGGCGCGCTCCTCATAGGAGGTGCTGATGTGTTTCGGATCGGGGCTGCCTTCTACCGGTACCTTGTGCGCATCCACGCATCCAGTCGGGCTGTAGCGGTCCCTGGCGCTCTCTGACAACGCACCGTACATACCCAAAGCTGCGCATAGTCCACGTCGCCACCGAGGGCCCCTTCAACAGCTTCGAGGTAGCCCGGTGCTCACCGCTGGTGAGTTGAACGCGGTTCACCAGCCGGTCCCGCAAGTCATCCATGAACGCGATAGTATAGTCGCTGTCCCGACAACCAACCAGTCACGTAACCACCAACTTCGCGTCGGCATCCAAAGCTGCCCACGTCCACGTATCGCCCCCTTCGACGGGGGCTTTCATTGCGGCGACGTTCTTCTGCTTGGCGGCGGTAAATGACCAAATTTCGTCAACCTGCGCCCGGTCGGCAAGCCGTTTCGCATCTATCACACACTAAAAGGTCTCACACGGCGGCACACAGCTACACCTCTTCGTCGATATTGAAGAGGCAATCCACGATCAGGTGCTTGTTTCGCTGGTGAACTGGCGGGCGCAAATGGTGAGCGATGGCCTGATGCTCGCCTATGATCAAGACCACTGGAATGCGCAACGCACCTCGGAAGAGCCAATCCGGCTTCCGATGGACCTCACTTTCAACATTGACCTGCGCAAGAGCGCAGACGAGGAAGAGCCGCTGGGCGGTAGCGAAATCTCTTAATCGCCCTTCTTTGTCCAGCGGGCAGCGGCGGCCGTTCTGGCAATATCGGACCTAGTTTCGGGCGGGAGGGCTTGTGCGCGGGCCTTTCCGCTCTTTGCGCGTTTGGGGGCTTTGCTCGGCGTGTCCTCGATTTCCCCCGTTGCGATCCGCGTGACATGGAACCGCCTTGCCGATCACGTCGGCGGGGCGCTTCTCACCTTTGGGGTCTCGTGGCACTATCTTGCAACCTTTTGCATACGGTACATAACACAGCGCTTCGGGAAAGTTATCGAGGGGGCGCGCCATCATGTAGCGCACGACAAATGGCCACCAGGGTCAGCATCAATCAAAAGGCGCCGGCTACTATGGCTCAAGTGCAGCCTAGCGGGATACACGCCCTAAAATTCAAACTCAGACACTACGCAGCAACCAGCGGCTTTGAATAGCCATGAAGAAAATACGACAGGATGCCGCTGGCTCACGGCCCCCCCGAGCTAGCGTCTATTTCTAAATTTCTTGAGATGTGGCGCGAGCGCTAATACCACGCTGGATACTTGACGTTTTACTGTGCCGTGGAAAATGCCTCTTGCAGATACTTTATTACTCGTATTCGCCTCCCCCAATACTTCCGTTTTTCCCATGGCCTATGGGAAACCCCATGTAATGGGCTCCTACCCTGATATAATCAGGTAGGAGGCTTTCAGCGTTTCCCAAGGCCATTGGATATTTTCGAATGGGTTTAGCGATTTGGCAAATTGCTATCGCCAACTGAACACGTAATTACCACGGTGGTGGCAAAGCGTTCCGCTCGCCAGCTACTCAAGTTCTCGCTGCTGACAGCCCACGCCATATGTTCTCGACACGCCAAAATCTCTTTCGCTCGTCAGCATGACCAAATGGGGTCGGTGGCTTGGCAAGGCTATCCAAGCAAAGGCGCGCCAACTCTTCCAGCTTGGCAGCGTCTGCTAGGTAACCGGCACGAATGAAACAACGGGCGATAAGCCAGGCGAGCCCCCTTGGAAAACTATACGCCTCTTGCATTAGCGTTGGAAAATCATAGGACCGGTCATCCCCCTCAAGATGCCATACGCAAGTCCGCAGGTGGATGGCTATGCGTTTCTGGTCGAAATCCCTCTCCGGGTGCCGGTCCAATGTCAGTGCCACCTCTGACGCCGCTAAATTCAAGCTATTTACACGACTCCGACGCCACTGCATCCACCCAACGAACTCCGCGTCAATCTCCGCGCGGCGTATGCCATACTGCGGCGACCCATTTATAATAGCACGAAACGCGCGCACAGCGGCGTCACGCAACATGCTTTCAATGTTACCGTCGCTGCAATGGCTAGGCTCTCCAGGCAACAGAGCCGCATACGGTGTAAAATCACAGTCCGTGTCGGGATGCGACGTTGCTGCTTGCGGGATCACCGTTTCAACATGTTGGTCATCCGTATGCGTAATCCCTGTCGAGTCTGCCTTTAACGTTTGGGTAAATGGATTAGGCGTACCAGGGCCGCCTGCGACCGTTGATAGATAGGCGCCGAAGTCACGCGCAATTTTGTTGTAAACGTACATCGGCCGCACGCCTGCTGCTCGGTAAACGGCCGGAGCGACCGCGTCAAAAACCTGACGGCGTGTCGTGCGACATGCATCATCGCCCAATTCCATGAGAAATTCTTTGATCGCATGCCTGGTCAAAGCTTCAACAGCATTCCGTTCGGTTTGCGATAGGCTGTAGAATTCTTTGCCGATCCGCGAACTGGGGCCAAATTTTTGCACTCCCATCTCCCCCTCCCCTACTCTGCTACCCGACTATTTATTGGGGCTTTTTTTATAGTCGGAAGGCTTTCAACAAAGGCCTTTAAGTCTTCCGCGGATATCAGCGTTCGCTTGCCAAACTTACGCGCAACAATTTGACCAGATTTAATTGCGGCGAAGATTGCCGTCCGGCCAATGCCAGATACCTCAGCGGCATCCTTTACCGAATAGGCTAGCCGCATGCCTGTGATTTGGTTCATTAACAATTCCTCCTGATCCGTCGTGGTTTGCACGAACGTGGAGGGACACTGCGCCCTATTCCGGAAAGAATGTTGCGAGTTCTTTCTAGCGCGAACGATGGCGGCGCATACGCGCTCGTAACGTCCTTACAATGTCGTGACTGCTCTTTGCACGTTGCAAGGTCCACGCAGAGGATAGCTTTCCGGAAAGGTCCGCCGTTGCCGATCTTGGGATGTACGACCTCGCGTACTCGAGCGAATCTCTGTGCCATCCACTACTAGCGGGGGTGCCGAGATGCTCCGCTACAGCTATCTGTATTGCTCTAAGCAGGCTTATTCCCTCGGCTGCGTACAGGCGATAAATCTGATCTGCCCGCGCTTCAATATTTCGGTATTGGAGGACCAGGGCCCGCTTTGGTGCTAGTGCTATGCCGGTCTCTATTTTGAGGATTCCCGGACTATTTACGGACCTCATGCGCTGTTTACGCACGTCTTGCATCCAATGGGATAATCTTGCCGACAGCCCTTAAACTATCCAAGTAGTCAGCCCACCACGTCATCATTTGCAAGCGTTCGTCCCAATGCTCACCACGCGCATATGCACGGCGAACATCGTTATTCTCGACATGCGCTAATTGTCGTTCGATTGCATCGGCATTCCATTTGCCGGACTCGTTTAAGAGCGTAGAAGCTGTCGCCCGGAAGCCGTACGCGGTGGCTTGGTCCTTGGAGTAGCCAAGCCTACGTAGCGCGGCGTTCAAGGTATTCTCAGAGATAGGTCGCGCTACCGTTCGTACACACGGAAAAACAAGCCTGCCGTTGCCTGTGACTTCGCCAAGAGAGTGTAGAATAGCAACGGCTTGCCGTGCCAACGGTACGCGGTGGACACGTCGCATTTTGGTCCGCAAGGCCGGTATAGTCCACACGGCAGCATCCAGATCGAACTCGGACCATTCCGCCATCCGCAACTCGCCCGGACGCGGAAACAGCAATGCCATTAGCTTGAGCGCGGCATGGGTGGTCGGCTGGCCCTCGAAGCCATCAATCGCCCGCAGCAACGCGCCGAAAGCGCGAGGATCGGTCACAGCGGCACGCGGCGTGACAACCGGCGTCGTAAGCGCACCGCGGAGCGCGAATGTCGGATCGTTATCCGCCCGAGCGGTGGCCACCGCATAGCGGAAAACGCTCCCGATAGTGGAGCGCAGTCGCCTTGCCGTTTCATGCCGACCACGACGTTCGACCTTCTGTAGGGCAACCAACACGTCCGCAGGGGCGATTTCCTTGATGTCCCGAGGCCCGATGAGGGGATAGGCGAACGATAGCATCCATTCGATTTTCGAAATGGTTGTATCGGCCCGCCCTTCCCGCTTGAGCTTGGCGACGTACTCGCCCGCGATGGCGCGGAAAGTGGTCTCTCCACTGGCTTGGGCCGCCTTGGCGGCGCGCTTCACCTGCGACGGGTCGCTTCCAAGGACAAGGGTCCGCTTTGCGTCGTCACGCACCTGCCGGGCATCGGCCAAGGAAATGACAGGGTAAGCGCCAATGGCCAGCAGTTTCTGCTTAGCGCCGAACCGATAGGCAAAGCGCCATAACTTCGCCCCGTTGGGCTGGACCCAAAGTTGCAGCCCGCCACCGTCCGACAGCTTGTAGAGCGCGCTCCGTGCCTTTGCAGTCCGGCAAGCAATGTCTGAAAGCGCCATTCTTTCGCTCCTTACCGATACCAACATCGACCCGCTTCGATACCAACAACGATACCAACCTCTGCTCTGGATGCACGCGGACCATTACGCACGCCCACAACAAGAAAGGCCCGAAAAATCGAGCCTTTCTACATTACTGCGAACGGTGGTGAACGTCTATGAATGGGAAAATGGTGCCCAGGGGCGGGATCGAACCACCGACACTGCGATTTTCAATCGCATGCTCTACCAACTGAGCTACCTGGGCACAAAGACAGAGAGAATGTCCGGCCGTTGGCCGCCGAACCCTGTCGAGCGCCGCGTTATAGAGGGACTGTCCGCGCCTGTCCAGAACCGAAGAGCCGAAAATTCCCCTACGCTTTCAGGCCGATAGCCGCCCGGAAACGGTTCTTGAGGACGACGCCGTCGCGCTCGGGCAACACGCGGGGCGCCTCGGCCGCAGAAATCGCCAGCCGGGCGAACAACGGCCCAACACCTGACCCTCGGTCATGAAGCGTCTTCAGCCGCTCCACCAGCCCGGCAAGCCCCGCTTCGTCGCGCACATCCAAGGCCGTCTCGATGCCGCAGCCCTTCGCCACCGCCACCAGATCGACGCGGCCGCCGTTGGTGTGGCTCGGCTGCATGCCGGTTTCGCCGTAATGCCCGTTGTCGAACACCACGACGGCGAGATTGGCCGGCCGCTTGATGCCGATGGTGGCGAGCGAGCCCATGCCCATCAGCATCTCGCCGTCGCCGGTGACGACCAGCACGCGCCGCTCCGGCTGCGCCAGCGCCAAGCCGAGGCCGACCATCGCCGCGCCGCCCATGGCGCCCCAGAGATAGAAGTTGCGGTCGTTGTCACCCGCCGCGGCGAGGTCCCAGCAGGTCGAGCCGAGACCGGGAATGGCGACGAGATCGTCGCCGCGATCGGCGAGCAGGGCCGCCATGGCGGCGCGGCGGTCGAGCTTGCCGTCCGGGCCGGCTGTCGTTTGCGCCGTCATTTGGTCCACACCTTCTTGCCGATGAGCTGCTGCGACAGGATCAACGCCGCGATGCGCTCGTCGCCGAACACATGCTGCACGGCGCGCTCGGCGAGGCCCTCGACCTCCTCCGGCTTCGTCGCGCGATAAATCTCGGCCTCATTGAGCTTCATCACCGGCTCGACGATGGAGCCCATCGGCTGCTGCCACGGATTGAACTCTTCCCACTCGCCGCGCATGGTGATCATCATCAGCAGCGGAAAGCGGCAGGTGCGCGCCAGCGACAGCATGTTGACGCAGTTGCCGACGCCGCTCGACTGCATCAGCAGCACGGCGCGTTGGCCCCCTAACCAGGCGCCGGCGGCAAGCGCTATGCCTTCTTCCTCGGTGGACAGCACGACGTCGTGAATATCGGAATCGGCGCGGACGCGGTCGATCAACCGCGCATGGCCGGCGTCAGGCACGTAGCCGACCTGGCGCACGTCGGCGCGTTTGAGGGTGGCGTAAAGCTGGTCGGGCCAGTCGACCGTGGCGACGGGGGCATTCATTCGTTGCGCTCCTCGATGCCGTCGGCCGGCCTTGTACCGTCCTCGTCCTCATCTTCCTTCACCGGAACGGCATAGACCCCGGTGAGCCAGCGGTTCAAGTCGATGTCAGCGCAGCGCTTGGAGCAGAACGGCTTGAAGGCGATATCGGTCGCCTCGCCGCAGATCGGGCAGCGCATGATAGCGGTCTTTCGGATCGGTTTGTTCATGAGCCCAATATAGTCACGGCCGCCGCGCGTCGCGCGCGCGCAATTCGGTTTTCAGGATCTTGCCGTAATTGTTCTTGGGCAAGGCGTCGACGAAAACATAATCCTTCGGCCGTTTGAAGCGGGCAATGCGCGCAAGACACAGGGCGTCGAGTTCCGCCGGCGGCGCCTCGCCGACCACATAGGCCACCACCGCCTCGCCCCAGTCGGCGTCAGGGCGGCCGATCACCGAGACCTCGCGCACCGCGGGGTGCGTGAGCAGCACCTCCTCGACCTCGCGCGGATAGATGTTGGAGCCGCCGGAGATAATCAGGTCCTTGGAACGATCCTTCAGCGTCAGGTAGCCGTCGGCGTCGAAAGCGCCGACATCACCGGTGTGCAGCCAGCCGCCGCGCAGCGAAGCGCTTGTGGCCTCCTCGTTGCGCCAGTAACCGGCCATGACGACATCGCCGCCGACCAGGATCTCGCCGGTCTCGCCCGGCGGCAGCGGCTTGTCATTGGCATCGGCGACGATGACATCGACACAGGCATAGGGCCTGCCGGCGGAGCCGAGCCGCTCGCGCCAGCGCGGATGATCGCGGTTCGCGATGTCCTGCTTCGATAAGGTCGTGATGGTCATGGGCGACTCGCCCTGGCCGTAGATCTGCGCCAGGCGCGGGCCGAAGCGATCGAGCGCCTTGAGGCAATCCTCGACATACATCGGCGCGCCGCCCCAGATGAGGGTGCGGATATTGGCCGCGTTGCAATCGGCGGCGCTGTCGACGAGACGCTTGATCATGGTCGGCGCGGCGAACATCGAGGTATTCGGCCAGCGATCGAACAGTCCGAATATCTCGTCCGCTTCGAAGGCACCCGATTCCGGCACGATCTGCACGCCAAGGCGCGCGACATGCTGCATGATGTAGAGCCCGGAGCCGTGGCTCATCGGCGCGGCGTGGAGGATGGCGTCGCCCGGCGTCACCGGATCGACTTCCGCGCCGTAGGCATGGCTCGCCCAGGCGATGTTGCGATGGGTGAGCATCGCGCCCTTCGGCTTGCCGGTGGTGCCGGAGGTGTAGAACAGCCAGGCGAGGTCGTCGCCCGAACGCGGCACGGCAGCGATGGCGTCGGCGTCGAACAGCGCATTGTAGTCGGCGCTGCCGATGGTGATGAGACGCTCGAGCGAGCGCGGCGCATGCGACGCGATCTCCGCGTCGATGCCGGGCGAGGCGATGCAGATGCGCGCGCCGGAATGCTCGAGGATGTAGCCAAGCTCGGCGCCGTGCAGCTTGGCATTGGCCGGCACCGCGGCAAGCCCGGCGTGCCAGACGCCGTAGAGCAGCGCAAGATAATCGGGCGCGTTCTTCGCGGCGATGGCGACGCGGTCGCCGGGATTGAGTTTGAATTTGCTACGCAGCGCGCCGGCGAGTCTTGCCGCGCGCAAGGCAAGCTCGCCATAGGTCATCACGACACGAGACCCAAGCGCCGCGGCAGGCATCTGCGGATGCGAGAGACCGGAGCGGGTGAGCCAGGAAGCGAGGTTCATGTTTGATGACACGTCATTCGGAGATGGACGCGGCGTTGCTCAACACCTGGCGCCAGAGACGCGGACAAAGCTTTTGGATGGTCACATGACCGGAATCAAGCCCTCTCACCCTGGGAATTTGGTGCCGGCAGGCTTCCCGCTTGCGGCTCAGAAGCCGGCGCGACGACCGGAATCTCTTTGAGCATGTGGACCATAACTACGTGGATGCTGTTCATCAGTGCTATGGCTTCGTGCGCATCGGCAATCGTATGCTCTGGGTGGATAAGAGGATTTCGGTGTAAGTTTTTAAGATCCTTTAGTGCCGCTCGCACCTTTTCATCGCCAAACTTCTTTTGTTCCATCTCATTGAGAAAGTCGCCCATGTTGCCGCTCTTTGGCGGCGCGGCACCATCAGTAACGATTTCCCAATAGCGCCTCAGGATGGCTTCGTTTGCTCTGTGAAGATGAAACCCGGCTCCAGTGAAAAGCTCGAATGCTATACACCTAGTGCCTTGTTGGATGTCAAAGACAGCAGCCGGAACCTTCGTAGGCAAATCAGCGGGGAAACAAACGGCACCAGACTCGATAAGCGTGGGCGTATCGTACCCTGCCTTTGGCTGCACGACATAAAGAGGCATAAGAGCTAACTCAGCGCCTAGAACAGCCTCAAAAGCCGTAAGTTTGGAAGTAATTGCATACACGTCGCCAAAATCCATGACTTTCGTCACGTCGGGTTCAGCCATAATCTTAGCGTTGAGTTCCTTGGTGGCAGTCAACAAGCTTTGGCCAGCCTGGAATGAGGTCCGTAGTTGAAAGACGCTACGCATAAGGAAGGGTTCAAGCGCCCCCTCCGCAATCAGCAGCGGCAAGAATGCGTCAGCATATTTCGTCCCCGGAACGTTCGGCGCTCCTGCCCGAAATTCGGAAAGCGGATGGATTTGGGATCCGACCGTATACAGATAATTCCCGTCAATTCTTTGCAAGCCGCACCCAATTACGGACCAAGCCGCACATACGCGCCGCAATCATAGATCATCGGCTTGTATATGACAGTGAAACATCGCCTGTCATTCCGGGACGCGCATGAAATGCGCGGGCCCGGAATCCATACTCCGCAGCGCCGGGGTTATGGATTCCGGGCTCGCACCTTCGGTGCGCCCCGGAATGACGGCAGAGACTACGCCACCACCGTATTCAGCCAGCCGAAGCGGATCGGATAGCCTTCGCCGCCGAGCAGATTGATCGTCTCGTACAGCGGCAGCCCGACGACGTTCGAGTAAGAGCCGACGAGCTTGACGATGAAGGTGCCGGCAATGCCCTGCGCGGCATAACCGCCGGCCTTGCCGCGCCATTCGCCGCAGGCGAGATACGATTCGATGTCTTCCGAGGTCAGGCGCTTGAAGCGCACGCGGGTTTCGACCAGCCGCTGGCGGAAGGCTTCGCGCGGCGTCACCAGACAGATCGAGGTGTAGACGCGGTGATTGCGGCCCGACAGCAGGCGCAGACACTGCTGCGCCTCGTCGAGCAACTCCGCCTTCGGCAGGATGCGGCGGCCAACCGCGACCACGGTGTCGGCGGCAAGGATATAGGCGCCGCGCAATTCGTCATCGAGGCGCACATTGTCGAGCGCGACCTGGGCCTTCTCCTTGGCCAGCCGGTTGGCATAGGCGCGCGGGATTTCGCCGCGCTTCGGCGTCTCATCGACGTCGGAGGGCTTAAGCGCATCGGGCTCGATACCGGCCTGGTTGACGAGGGCCAGGCGCCGCGGCGAGCCGGAAGCGAGGACGAATTTCGGACGGCCGATCATGAGGTTAGAGATACCGTCAGGGGAATGAACAAAGCGTTCGAATGGCCGCGGAAACTAGCGGATGGCCGGGGGGAGTGCAAACGAGGCGCGGGACGGGCGCGCTTCTCCCCTCCCCCCATGAGCCTTGCGAATGGTGGGGAGGGGTCGGGGGTGGGGGGACGCTTTAGCAAGCCCCCCACCCCGGTTTGCATCGCTACGCTATGCAAACCGACCCTTCCCACCGCTTCGCGGGGGGAGGGATAAGACAGTCACTCATTGCCCCCGCCGGCCGCCCCGAAACGCTTCCTGATCTGCGCCATGAGCTGATCGCGAACCCCGCGATAGGCGTCGAGCTTCTGCTCGCGCGAACCCTCGATGCCGGTCGGATCGACGGTCGGCCAGTATTCGACATCGGCGGCCACCGTACGCGTGAGATCGAGCGCCTTGTGGTGCGCCGGCGGCGACAAGGTAACGATGAGATCGAAGTTGAGGCCCTCGAGGTCTTCCAGTTCCTCGAAGTCGATCGGCTTGTGCCGCGAAATGTCGATGCCGATTTCGTCCATCACCGCGACGGCGAAGGGATCGAGCTCGCCCTTCTGGACGCCGGCCGACTGCACATAGACCGTCTTGCCCAGGAGCTGCTTGAACAGGCCCTCCGCCATCGGCGAGCGCACGGCGTTGTAGCCGCACGAGAACAGCACGGCTTGCGGCCGCGAGGGGCGATCGGATGCGGACATCCGGCGGCCACGCTATTCTCCGTTCGCCCCCGCGAAAGCGGGGGCCCAGTTCTTCGGCGCCAGCAATGCGCAGCAAAGGCTGGGTCCCCGCTTTCGCGGGGACGAACGGAGGTTATGGAAGACGCTGACCATCAGCGTCACCCCTTCCAGTGCAGAACGCAGATCAGCGTGAACAGACGGCGCGCGGTGTCCATGTCAACCGTCACCTTGTCCTTGAGCCGCTCCATCAGGATGCGCGAGCCGTCGTTGTGGATGCCGCGGCGGCCCATGTCGATCGCCTCGATCTTGTCGGGCGTCGCGGTGCGGATGGCCTGATAATAGCTGTCGCAGATCATGTAGTAGTCCTTCACGATCCGGCGCAAAGGCGACAGCGAGAACAGATGCGCGACGACGGGCGAGCCGTCCTCGCGGCGGATGTCGAAGACGAGGCGGTTGTCGTTGATGCTCAGATTGAGCGTATAGGGCCCGTCGTCGTGGCCGACCGGTGCGAAGCTGTTGAGCTCGAGCAGGTCGTAGATGGCGATGGCGCGCTCATGCTCGACATCCGGATTGGAGCGGCCGATCGAAGCCTCGTCCAAAGTGACGCCGACAAGGCGCTGCTTCATCGCCGGCTTCGTCTTGTCGGTCATGTCAGGCCCCGGGCAGGTTCAATCTGATCGCCACCGAACGCGCATGCGCGTCCAATCCCTCGGCCTTGCCGAGCGCGATGGCGGCCGGGCCGAGCGCACGAAGCTGCTCGGGCCCGCATTTCAGCAGCGACGTGCGCTTCATGAAATCGAGAACGCCGAGGCCCGACGAGAAGCGCGCCGAACGCGCCGTCGGCAGAACGTGGTTGGAGCCGGCGACATAATCGCCGATCGCTTCCGGCGTATGCGCGCCGATGAAGATGGCGCCGGCATTGCGGATGCGGGCGACAAAGCGTTCCGGGTTTTCCGCCGCGATCTCGAGATGCTCCGGCGCGAGCCGGTCGACGAGCGGAATGGCATCGTCGAGCTTGCCGACCATGATGATGGCGCCGAAGTCGCGCCATGACTGGCTGGCGGTCGCCGCGCGCGGCAAGGTCTTGAGCTGCGACTCGACCGCTTTCTCCACGGCAGCCGCAAGCGAAGCATCGTCGGTGATCAGGATCGACTGCGCGCTGACATCGTGCTCGGCCTGCGCCAGCAGATCGGCGGCGATCCAGTCCGGGTTGCCGGTCTTGTCGGCGATGATCAGCACTTCGGACGGGCCGGCGATCATGTCGATGCCGACCTGGCCGAACACGACGCGCTTGGCCGCCGCGACATAGGCATTGCCCGGGCCGACGATCTTCGACACCGGCTTGATCGTCTCGGTGCCGTAGGCCAGCGCGGCGACAGCCTGCGCGCCGCCGATGCGGTAGATCTCGTCGACGCCGGCGATCTTCGCCGCGGCCAGCACCAGCGGCGACAATTTGCCGTCCGGCGCCGGCACCACCATGACGAGGCGCTCGCAGCCGGCGACCTTGGCGGGCACGGCATTCATCAGCACCGACGAGGGATAGGCCGCGGTGCCGCCCGGCACATAGAGGCCGGCGGCCTCGATGGCGGTCCAGCGGGTGCCGAGCTCGACGCCGAGCGCGTCGGTGAAGCGGTCGTCCTTCGGCTTCTGGCGCAGGTGATAAGCCTCGATGCGGTCGCGCGCGAGCTTGAGCGCGTCGAGCGCGTCCTTGTCGCAGGCGGCCAGCGCGGCATCGATCTCCGCGGCGGTAACGCGGAGGCCCGACTTCGACAGATCGACGCGGTCGAATTTATGGGTCAGCTCGATCAGCGCCTGATCGCCGCGCGCCTGCACGTCGGCGATGATGGCGCGCACGGCGGCCTCGACATCGGCCGCGGCCTCGCGCTTGGCGCCGAGAAAGGCGCTAAAACGCTCGTTGAAATCGGCATCGCGGGCGTCGAGGCGCAGGGGCATGGGTCAATCCGGCCGGGAACAAGGCATTCAGAGAGAAACCCAAGGTCAATGGCGCGCAGGGGCCGATCCGTCAACCGGGCCGGCGCCGGGGGCTCTCAGTCCTTGAGCTCGACGGCATGGACCGGCCGGCCGGTGCAGTTCCAGACCGGGCCGAGATCGACCAGTTCGGCCTCCAGGCATTCGACCTCGAGCCGCATGGCGGCATCGCCGGAGAAGATGAGGGTCACGGTGCCGGACGGCGCCTCGGTTTCCTTGAACTCGACGGCCAGCAGGTTGAGGACGCCGTCCTTGCCGGCCGGATCGACGCCGCGGCATTTGAAGGCCTGCACCCGCTCGAAGCGCAGGGCCGAGCGGCGGCGGCAGCTCTGCGGCTTGTCGGCGACCGCCTGCTCCCAGTCGAAACGGTTGACCCCGAACACCAGGCGCTTGGCCTGCGGCTGCCAGATGACGTCGGCGACCTTGATCACCGCGTCCTGCAGGTGGGTCGAAACGATTTCGAGGTCCTCTTCGTCGAGGACGGTCAGTTTCAGAGGTTCGGCTACCCGGTCCATGGCGGTCGCTCCGTTGCCGACAACCTAGGCAGCCGCCCCGCGGGCCGCAAGATCGCCATTCGCCACCGATTGACCCCGATCAACGCCGCGGACGGCATCGGGTTCTAGCCTGCCAGCGAACGGTTTCGGGAGATTTATCATGCAGGACGCGCTGCGTGCCAAAATAAGAGCGCTGCTGGACGGCCACCGCATCATGACCGTGGCGACGCTGCGGCCGGACGGCTGGCCGCAAGCGACCACGGTCGGCTACGTCAACGATGGCGACAGGCTCTACTTCCTGTGCGGGCTCGACAGCCAGAAGGCCGCCAACATCGCCCGCGACAATCGCGTCTCGGTCACCATCGACCGCGATACCGACGACCTGATGGCGATCACCGGCCTGTCGATGGCGGCGCATGCCATCCGCGTCATCGACCGCGGTGAGGCGGCGCGGGTGCTGAGCCTGATGCCGGCAAAATATCCGGCGGACACCAAGGTGCCCTTCGCCATGCCGACGCCGGACGATGTCTCCATCTTCCGCCTGGAGCCGACGGTGATCTCGGTGCTCGATTACACGAAGGGCTTCGGCCACACGGATTTGGTAAGCCTGTAAATCTCATCCGTCATTCCGGGACGCGCCGCAGGTGCGGGCCCTGAATCCAGAAACACGGGTGCCGGGCTGGATTCCGGGTTCGCGGCCTTAAGGCCGCGCCCCGGAATGACAGGGTGTCAGCCGCTGATGCGCTCGATCCTGGCGCCGCAGCGCCCGAGCTTTTCCTCGAGCTTCTCGAAGCCGCGATCGAGGTGATAGACGCGGTTGACGATGGTCTCGCCTTCGGCGGCGAGCGCGGCGATAACCAGCGACACCGAGGCGCGCAGGTCGGTCGCCATCACCGGCGCACCCTTCAGCTTCTTCACGCCCTCGATAGTCGCCCGCATGCCGTCGAGCTGGATGCGGGCGCCGAGGCGCGCCAGTTCCTGCACATGCATGAAGCGGTTCTCGAAGATGGTCTCGGTGATGTGCGAGGTGCCTTCGGCGCGCGTCATCAGCGCCATCAGTTGCGCCTGCAAATCGGTCGGGAAGCCCGGGAACGGCGCCGTGGTGACGTCCACCGGCTTGAGGCCGGCACCGTTGCGGGTGATGCGGATGCCTTCATTCGTCGTCGTCACGGTGGCGCCAGCCTGGGCGATGACATCGAGCGCCGCCTGCAGCAATTCGGGCCGCGCGTTCTGCAGCAGCACGTCGCCGCCGGTCATGGCGACCGCCATGGCATAGGTGCCGGTCTCGATGCGGTCGGGCAGCACGGCATGGCGCGCGCCGTTGAGCTTGGCGACGCCCTCGATCACGAGCCGCGAGGTGCCGATGCCCGACACCTTGGCGCCCATCTTGTTGAGACAGTCGGCGACGTCGCCGACTTCCGGCTCCTGCGCCGCGTTATCGATCACGGTGGTGCCGCGGGCGAGCACGGCCGCCATCAGCGCGGTGTGCGTGCCGCTCACCGTCACCTTGGGGAAATTGATCTCGCCGCCGCGCAGACCGTTCGGCGCGCGGGCAATGACATAGCCGCCTTCGATCTCGATCTCGGCGCCGAGTTTCTCCAGCGCCATGATGAGGAGATCGACCGGCCGCGTGCCGATGGCGCAGCCGCCCGGCATCGACACCTTGGCGATGCCCATGCGCGCCACCAGCGGCGCGATGACCCAGAAGCTGGCGCGCATGGTCGAGACCAGCTCGTACGGCGCGGTGGTGTCGGCGATGGTCGCGGCGGAGAGTTCGATGGTGCGCCCGGCATTGGCGTCGGCGCCGGCGCGCTTGCCGGCGATCAGGACATCGACGCCGTGATTGCCAAGAATGCGCTGAAGCTGGATGACGTCGGCGAGCCGCGGCACGTTCTCGAGGACGAGCTTGTCCTCGGTCAGGAGGCTGGCGATCATCAGCGGCAGCGTGGCGTTCTTGGCGCCGGAAATCGGAATGGTGCCGTTCAGCTTCTCGCCGCCGACAATACGAATTCGGTCCATCGTCGTCCCCCGGCCCGCAGGCCCCCCGGCTTCCGTCAAAGCCGGCTCGCGTCAAAAACAATGTGCGGCTGGATAGTGGGGCGGTCTAGACCGCCCGCCCTGCCCCCGCAAAGCCAATTTTGGCCGAGGGTTACCGCCCCCGGCCGCCGGCCTTGATCGCCCGCCAATAAGGCGAAACTCCGGTTCGGGTTCCGTCCGCCCTAACCGTTGTCGTCCGATTCGGGCGCCGCGCCGCCGGGCTGCGCCCGTGCCCGCTCCTTGTCGCGGATCTGCGCCTTGCGGCGCTTGAGATTTTCCCGCAAGGCGGCCGCCAGCCGCGCCTCGCGAGCGGCATTCTGGGCATTCCTGGGCGTTTTCGGCGGGTCGTCGGGGCCGGTCATGGACGGGTATCTATCGGCCCCGGCTCGACTTTCGCAAGTTCACGTTATCTTCAGGCCTTGCGGCCAAGTTGCCTTGCGTTTAAAGGGGCGCCTGTGGCAGTTTCCGCCGCGTTCGCGAACCGGGCCCTCGGCCCTTTGCGTCCCTTCAGCTGCCGTAGCTCAGTGGTAGAGCACGTCATTGGTAATGACGAGGTCGAGTGTTCAATCCACTCCGGCAGCACCATTCGTTCCGGCCATGCCGGCCTCATAAGCCCCGCTAGTTCGTGTCGATCGTTAAGACCGCCTGCGCCGATTTGACGGCGGCGTTGTTCGACCAATTCTTTGCCTGACAGGTCGCCTTCAGCGATTTCGGCGTGCCGATACCCTGCTGACCGGGCACTTTGCAGGTTATGACGGCCTTGACGGTCGAAAAGAAGAACGTCGACTCCTGGACCAGCCCCTGCGCGTTTTTCTTGTAGGTGCGGCTGTCGTTGGCCGGCAGACCGGACAGCGGGAAAGATCCGGTAAAGATCGCACTATTGACGATGCATACATCGGTGGTCGACGCGAATGTAAGCGAGGCGGACTGCAGCCCGCCGTCAGGGTCTGCGACATTGCAGATGATGTCGAGGGTGAAGGGAACGCCACCGCTTGTGCCGTTCGTTAACTTCGCCTTCGACGCCGGTACGAACAGACCGTTGGCATCGCGCACCTGGGTCACGACCGTCGGCTTGGTCTGATCGTTGGGATTTGGCGGCACAGCCGCCATCAGCAGACCGGCCCCCAGCCCGACCACCGCGACGCGATATCCATGCTTCATGATGCCCTCCCCTGAGACGCCACCATTCAGGCGGCGTATCAACTTTAGAGGGCATAATTTTATAATACAACCTATTGTTGTTCAAGCCGCCGGATGCTCGCCGCCAGTCTTGGCGGCCAGAGGATGCCGGTAACCCGGCTCATGAGCGCCGGATAACGCTGCGCCAGCCACGGAAAGCCGATCCGCTGCATGAAGGCGGCAGCGACCAGCAGCGTCAGGAACCAGGTCAGATAGTGATAGCGCGGCGTCTCGATGTAGAACATCGCGACCAGATGCTGCGCCAGCGCCGCGGCGCCGATGATCCGCAGCCAGGGATCGAATTGGCGGCCCCGCACCACAACATAGATCAGCATGGCGACGCCGGCGGCATTGATCGGAATCGTCCAGTCGGATTCGGCCGGCCCCGCCAGCCAGTTCGAGATATGCGCGAGCGCGCGATGCATCAGCCCGCCGCCGAAGTCGAAGGTCGCGAGTTCGCGAAACGCGCCGGCCCAGGCCGACGGCGGCATCACCAGCACCAGCGGATGACCGGCATTGTCGCTGAACAGCACGAAACGGCCGCCGAACGCCCAGTTGTGCCAGGCCATCGAGAACACCGGCAACGCACCGAGCGACAAGCCCGCCAATGGCCACCAGTCGCGGCGGAAGGCCACCCAGAGCCATGCGCCCGCCAGAACCACGAAGGCGGCAACGACGATGAGCGGTTTCATCGCCACGCCCATGACGATCAGCAGTGCGCCGAAGAAAGCCGATGCAAATCGATCGCGCGGCCCGGTCTTGAGCGCACCGAGCAGCGGCAACAGTCCCGCCAGAAACAGAATGTAGGCGGCCGGATCGGCGAAGCCGCGCGACGCCCATTTGGCGTAATGGATAAAACTCGTACCAAAGATTTCCCCGAGCGGCACGGCGGTGAACAGCAGCGCCAGAACCAGCGGCCAGGGCCGGTCGAGAAAACGGCGAAATAGCGCCAGTACGATCAGCGGCAGCATCAGAACGAGCGACAGATAACCGAGATAGGTATCGCCAAAGACGATGTGCTCGAGCGCACGGAAGTAACGCAGCGCCGGGCCGCCGTAATAGAACACGCTCTCGCCGCCTTCGAGAAAACCGCGCCAGTCACCGGCCAGCAGCTTCTGCAGCATGTCCCGGCCGACGCTGTCGTAGAACAGCCCGTCGTCGCCGCCGTCGAAGGGACGCAGGCCGCCGAGGAAGCTCGCATCGTCGATGGCGATGACGGCAACGGCCAGCGCCAGCAGAAGCAGCGGCGCGGCGGCGCGGTGTGGCCGCAGGCGTATCAGCAGCAGCACAAGGGCGCCGATAGCTAAGATCTTGATGAGCGGCTGCGACCATTGCTTGAGCCGTACATCGCGCGGCCCTTCGAGATGCATCGCCAGCGTGCCGGGCTTGATGGCGATCCCGACGACGCGGCGGCCTGCATCGTCGGCCGCAATGGCGCGGCAGTCGCCGGTTTGCGCGGCCGCCGGCGCGAATGTTTCACCGGCGCCTTCCCACAGAAGATCACCGCTCCAGCACAATTGCCCGCCGATATAGGCGGCCGGCAGCCGGATCATCGTGAACCACGGCATGGTGAGCTGCCAGCGGTCGTAACCTTTCCAGGCGCGGCCGTCGCGGCGCGCGCGCTGCACGTCGCTGACAGGGTACCAGTTGAAGCGCATCTCATTGATGACGCCGAGCCGATGCCAGACCGGATCGGTGAAATCGAGCCGCGCCACCGATCGCGACAGACCGGATTTGTGGAAGATGCCGTCGGCCGCGAAGGCATAGGCGCGATCAAGCGGACCGCCGCTTCGCCAGCAGCCCATCGCCGCAGGGTCGCAGCGCTTGTCCGGCGGGTATTGCTTGTCGAACTCCGCCGACATGTGTCGATAGACATCGGCCGGCAGATCGCGCTCCAGCGCGCCGCCCGGCAGCAACACATTGAAGCCCTCGTCGATGCGGGGCGGCGCCAGCGCCGCCTGCGCGCCGATGGCGACGGCCACGATCGCGGCGGCAGCCGCCCAGCGCTTCAGATCGAGGTGGACGCTGCCGGTAAAAATCGCGACGGCGGCCAGCGCCAGCACAGCGTAGATGGCGATGTCGTTGACCGGCAGGCCGGCGGCGGCGACAGCCAGCGCAAAGACGCCGAGTTTCGCCCCGGTCCGGGGCGGCGGTTGTACGGCGTGTGGCGCGCGGTCCTGCATGGCGCCGCCATAGCATCAAGCCCATGCCGCCGCCATTGCCGGGGGTAACTAGCTGGGAAAGCCGGACAAATCGTCCCCGGGAGTAACATTGTCGGCGCCGAAAAGCCCGTGCTAGAAGCCGCCTCATGTCGGCCGTCCTGTCACAAAACAAAAAGAGCGAAATCGCGTTTTTCGACAGCCATGGGGCGTCGAAGGCCTATGACGTGTTCACGCCCGACACCAACGAGCGCATCGTCGACATCGTCACGCGGCTCGGCGGGTTCGCGCCGGGCACCCGCATCGCCGATCTCGGCTGCGGCTCGGGTGTCTTCACCGGTCTCCTGCATCGACGCGGCTTTGCCTGCACCGGCATCGACCTCAGCCCCAAGCTGATCCGCATCGCCCGCGAGACGCATCCGGGCATCGATTTCCAGGAAGGCGATATCGAGCACCTGCCGTTTGCCGATGGCAGCATCGACGGCGTGCTGCTCGCCGGCGTGCTGCACCACCTGCCCGAACTGTCGAAATGCGCCGCCGAGATCAAACGCATCCTGCGGCCGGGCGGACGTTTCGTCGCCTTCGATCCGAACCGCATGAACCCTGCGATGTATCTCTATCGTGACCGGTCTTCGCCGCTCTATTCGTCGGTCGGCGTCACCGAGAACGAGCGCCCGGTGATCGCGAGTCATCTGGCCGACGCTTTCACCGCCGCCGGCTTTACGACCGGCACCGAATTTCATTCCGGAATGAAGTATCGCTATCTCGCCTCCGGCGCGCTGCGCTGGCTGCTGCCGGTTTACAACTTCGTCGACAGCGTGGCCTTCGCGCCGCGCTTCATGGCGCCCTTGCGCTCCTTCGTCTTCACCTGGGGCGAAAAGCCGAAGGCGACGCCGTGATCCGCATCGGCATAATCGGTTTAAACTACGGCCGCACGGTGCTGATGCCGGCGTTCCGCACGGATGCGCGCTGCGAAGTCGTTGCGCTGGCCGGCAGCAATGAGGCGCGCACCGCCGAACATGCGAGAACGGCCGGCGTGCCGAAGGCCTATGGCGACTGGCGCGCCCTCATCGCTGACAACGACATCGACGCAGTGGCCATCGCCACGGTGCCGAGCCTGCAGAGCGAGATCGCGCTCGCCGCCCTCAAGGCCGGCAAGCCGGTCTTCGCCGAGAAGCCAATGGCCTCGACGCTCGACGAGGCGCGCGCCATGCGCGACGCGGCCAGCACGAGCGGCCTGCCGACCGGCATCGACTTCAACTTTCACCAGATCATGGCCTGGCAACGCGCCAGGGCGATGCTGGACGACGGCGCCATCGGCGCGTTGCGGCACATCACCGTGCACTGGCAGGTCGAGAACTATTCGATCCAGAACCGCATGCGGAACTGGAAGACCTTGCGCGACGACGGCGGCGGCGTGCTCGGTAATTTCATCTCGCACTGTTTCCATTACCTCGAATGGTTCGCGGGCCCGCTCGCCGGCTTGCAGGCCCGCATCGGCGGCCTGCCCGGCGACACCGAGCTCGACACCACCGTGGCCATGGCGCTGCAATACGCCTCCGGTCCACTGGCCAGCCTGAGCATGAGCTGCGCCTCGTTCCGCGGCAGCGGTCATCGCATCGAGTTCTACGGCGAGGACGGCACTTTGGTGCTGGAGAACCGCACCGCCGATTACATGCGCGGCTTCGTGCTGACTTATGCCAAGCGGCCGGACGAGTTGGCGCCGGTTGCGGTCGAGGACCCCGCCGATGCCGGCCAGTCCGACGGCCGCATCGCACCGGCGGCACGGCTGGCGGCAAAGTTCGTCGATGCCATCGCGGACAGACCCCGCTATAAGCCCAACGCCGCGCCGGATTTCGCGGCCGGTTACCGTGTGCAGCAACTGATCGATGCGGCCCAGCGCGCGAACCGCGAGGGGCGGTGGATCGATCTGTCAGCCCGCGAGATGAAGTAAGCACAGGGATATTCAATGAGCGCGCGCAAGGTACTGGTCACCGGCGGTTCGGGCTTCATCGGCTCGGGCCTCGTCAAGGCGCTGGTGAAGTCCGGCGCGAAAGTGCGCGTGCTCGATGACAATTCGCGCGGCCGGCCGCGCCGCCTGCACCGCGTCGAGGAGGAGATCGAGTTCATCGGCGGCGATATCCGCGATGCCGAGACGGTGGCGAAGGCCACACAAGGCATGGACGAGGTGCATCACCTCGCCTTCGTCAACGGCACCGAGTTCTTCTATTCGCAGCCCGACCTCGTGCTCGATGTCGGTGTGCGCGGCATGATCAATGTCATCGACGCCTGCCGCAAACACAATGTCGGCAGTCTCATTCTCGCCTCGTCGTCCGAAGTTTATCAGACGCCACCGGTGATCCCGACCGACGAGAGCGCGCCTTTGTCGGTGCCGGACGTGCTCAACCCGCGCTACTCCTACGGCGGCGGCAAACTGATCAGCGAACTGATGGCGATCAATTACGGCCGCAAGTATTTCGAACGCGTGCTGATCTTCCGCCCGCACAATGTCTACGGCCCCGACATGGGTTTCGAGCATGTCGTGCCGCAATTCGCGCTGCGCCTGAAGAAACTCGCCGACGCCCAGCCGACCGGCATCCTGCCCTTTGAAATGCAGGGCACCGGCATCGAGACCCGCTCGTTCTGCTACATCGACGATCTGGTCGCGGGCGTCATGGTGATGCGCGACAAGGGCGAGCATCTCGGCATCTATCACGTCGGCACCACGGAAGAACTGTCGATCGCCGACGTCGCGCGCCTGGTCGCGGCCGAAGCCGGCCGCGAGATCAAGATCGTGCCGGGCAAGCTGCAGGCCGGCGGTACGCCGCGCCGCTGCCCCGATATTTCCAAGCTGGCCGCGCTCGGCTACAAGCCCGCCGTGCCGCTCAAGGCCGGCCTCAAGCCGACGCTCGACTGGTACTGGAAGAACGCCGATCTGGCGCCGAAGAATTAGCTCAACCCGCAATGCCTTGGCCGCTCATCCTTCGAGGCTCGCTTCGCTCGCACCTCAGGATGACGGGTTTATCGACGGAGAACTCACTTGGTAGGCCCCACCAAAATCGCACGCGGCGCAGGCACCGGCGCCAGCGTTCCGGTCGAGCAGTGCCAGATCTGCGGCTCCGAAAAGCTCGATTACGTGCTCTCGCTCGGCTACATGCCGCCCGTGAACCAGATGGTGCCGATCGGCCAGGTGCCGCGGCAGCAGCCGTGGTTTCCGACCGACCTGCTGCACTGCCGCCAGTGCGACCTGGTGCAGCTCGGCCTCGCCGTCGATCCGGTCATCATCTTCCCGCCGGAATATCCCTACACATCGGGCACCACCAAGCTGCTGCGCGACAACTTCGCCGATTTGCAGCGCGAGAGCTGGGAACTGATGGGCCTGACCGCGAAGGACTTCGTGGTCGATATCGGCTCCAATGACGGCACCTTGATCTCGAACTTCCAGAAAGCCGGCAACCGCATCCTCGGCATCGAGCCGACCGATGTCGGCGACATCGCGAACGCGCGCGGCATCCCGACCATCAAGCGATATTTCGGCAAGGCGGCGGCTGAGGAAGTCGTCGCCTCGCACGGCAAGGCCAAGGTCATCACCGCGGCCAACTGCTTCGCGCATATCGAAGACGTGCATGCCATCGTCGAGGGCATTCTCGAGATGCTGGACGACGACGGTGCCTTCATTTCGGAATCGCACTATCTCATTCCGCTGCTCGACACGCTGCAATACGACACCGTCTATCACGAGCACCTGCGCTATTATTCGCTGCACAGCCTCAAGTATCTGCTTGAGATGCACGGCCTCGAAGTGTTCCACGCGCGGCCGATCCCGAGCCATGGCGGCTCGATCCGCGTCTATGCAGCGCGCAAGGGCAAGCGCCCGGTTAAGGACAGCGTCAAGAAGATGCTCGACGCCGAGCCCCAGGGCGAGGCGATGGCCAAGCGCCTCAAGAGGTTCAAACACGATGTGCTGCTGAGCAAGCTGCGGCTGTTGTCGATGCTGCGCGACCTCAAGGAACAGAACGCCCGTGTCGTCGGCATCTCGGCGCCGTCGCGCGCCTCGACGCTGTTCAACTATGTCGGGCTCGACGACGGCATCATCGACTATGTCTGCGAGATCAAGGGCTCGCTGAAAATCGGCAAGTGCATGCCGGGCACGTCGATACCGGTGGTCGATGAAGAGCGCCTGTTCGCCGACCAGCCGGAAGCGGCGGTCATCTTCTCCTGGCACATCGCCGACGAACTGGCGCCGAAGCTGCGCGCCAAGGGCTTCAAGGGCAAGCTGATCTCGCCGCTGCCCGAGCCGCGGTATTTGTAAGGCGATAATACGCCGTCATGCCCGGCCTCGTGCCGGGCATCCACGTCTTAGAGCCGCAAGCAAGGCGTGGATGGCCGGGTCAAGCCCGGCCATGACAGCGTTAGATTTCATGCTACGCTCCGGCAAAATCGGAGCAGTTCATGGGCGAATATCCCAAGATCAAATCCCGCCGCGAGATCGATATCTCGCCGTGGATGAAGGTGATCGAACGCGAGGTCGAATATAAGAACGGCACGACCGAGCTCTACCACGCCGTCGGCCAGCAGGATTACATCGCCATCGTCGCGCTGACGCCGGATGGCCGCATTCCCATCGTGCAGCAATATCGCCCGGCCGTGGAGCGCAAAACCTGGGAACTGCCAGCCGGCATGACCGATGCCGGTGAAGACCCGGCGGCGACCTGTGAGCGCGAACTGTTCGAGGAAACCGGCTACCCGGCCAAGGCGGTGCATGCGCTTGGCACATTCGCGCCATGCACGGCGCGGCTATCGAACAAGGTGCACTCGTTCTTCGTCGAAACCGCCCCGCGCCCGCCGGGCGCCACCGTCGAGGCCGGGATGGAGCTCAACCTCGTCACCCCGACGGAACTTGGGGGCATGATCTATACGGGCGAATTTACGCTTCAGCTCCACATCGGGGCGCTGATGCTGGCCGGCATGCGGGGCTTCCTGAACCTCGCCGATTTCCAGGCGCGCTGACCGCGGCAAACCGCCCCCGATTGACCTCGGTCAATACCGCCACGTTGGAATTGTACGAATCTCGCCTCGACAAGCGGGCTGGAACCCCTCTAAAAAGGGCCGAGCTCTGGGGCGAGAGAGTAGAAAAATTGATGGATTACAACACCTTCTTCGTGTCCGCCCTGGATCAGTTGCGTCACGAACGCCGCTACCGCGTCTTCGCCGATCTCGAACGCATCGCCGGCCGCTTTCCCTATGCCTACTGGCACACGCCCGAAGCCAAGCGGGAAGTCGTGATCTGGTGCTCCAACGACTATCTCGGTATGGCCCAGCACCCGCAGGTCATCGGCGCCATGGTCGACGTCGCGGCGCGCATGGGCACCGGCGCCGGCGGCACCCGCAATATCGCCGGCACCAACCATCCGCTGGTCGAGTTGGAGCGTGAGCTCGCCGACCTGCACGGCAAGGAAGCCGCCCTCGTCTTCACCTCCGGCTACGTCTCGAACCAGACCGGCATCCCGACCATCGCCAAGCTGCTGCCGAACTGCCTGATCCTGTCGGACGCGCTGAACCACAATTCGATGATCGAAGGCGTGCGCCAGTCCGGCTGCGACAAGGTGATCTGGCGCCACAACGACCTCGGCCATCTCGAGGAACTGCTGAAGGCCGCCGATCCGGACCGGCCGAAGATCATCCTGTTCGAGAGCCTGTATTCGATGGACGGCGACGTCGCGCCACTGCACGCGATCTGCGATCTCGCCGACAAGTATAACGCCATGACCTATGTCGATGAGGTTCACGCCGTCGGCATGTACGGTCCGCGCGGCGGCGGCGTCACCGAGCGCGACAAGGCCGCGCATCGCGTCGACGTCATCGAAGGCACGCTGGCCAAGGCGTTCGGCTGCCTCGGCGGTTACATCACCGGCTCGACGGCGCTCATCGATGCCGTGCGCTCCTATGCGCCGGGCTTCATCTTCACCACCGCGCTGCCGCCGGCGATCTGCGCCGCGGCGACCGCCGCCATTCGCCATCTCAAGACCTCGCAGTGGGAGCGCGACCGCCATCAGGACCGCGCCGCGCGCGTCAAGGCGGTGCTTACCGCCGCCGGCCTGCCGGTGATGCCGTCGGATACGCACATCGTACCGGTGCTGGTCGCCGATCCCGAGAAGTGCAAGATCGCCACCGACATGCTGCTCGAGGATCACGGCATCTACATCCAGCCGATCAACTACCCGACCGTGCCGCGCGGGCTGGAGCGCCTGCGCATCACGCCCTCGCCCTATCATGACGACGCGCTGATCGACCGCCTTGCCGAAGCGCTGGTCGATGTCTGGGAACGGCTGCAGCTGCCGAAGAACCGCCCGCAACTGGCGGCGGAATAAACCGCTAATCGTCGATCGAGTCGGGCGAGCGCGGCACCGCGGGGCCCTTGTCGCCGCCGCGGGCCACCAGCCGGACCACAACCGGCATTGCGCCCATCACGAAAAAGATGCGCACCAGATGGTGCGTGCCGACATAGACAAGGTCGAACCCGAGCGCGAGCGCCAGCAGCAGCATGGCGTCGGCCGCGCCGGGCGCATAGGCGACCATTACTTCGGCCACCGGAATATCGAGAAGCAGCAGCACCAGCCCGGCGCAACCGGCGGTGACGGCCATCGTCACCGCGAAAGCGCCGAACGCCGCGCCAGTGAATTGCAGCAGCAGCCGCACCGGCGTATCGGCGAAGCGCGCACCGCTCACCGCGCCGAACGCGATCATCGCCGCATAGGAAATCCACCACGGCATGACGACGCGCAGCACATCGGTGCCATGCAGCACCGCCGACGTCATCATGGCGCCGAACAAGAGCCCGCCCGGCAGCCGGAGGCGATGCGCGACGATCGCGGCGAGCGACGAGACCAGGACAAGAATGACGAGTTCGCCGGTCTGCGACGGGTCGAACGATGCGCGCGCTGGCGCTGTCACATGCTCAACGAGCCCCAGCCCCGTGAACAGAGCCGGCAGGCCGATGGCGAGGATCATCACCCGCACGGTCTGCACGATGGCGATGCCGCGCACGTCCGACTTGAACTCGATCGCCAGCGCCATCACCTGGGACAGCCCGCCGGGCACCGAGCCGAGATAGGCCGCCAGACCGTCCCAGCCATGGACGGCGCGCAGGTAGATGGTTCCGGAGGCGCTGATAATGACGGTGGCCGCGAGCATCACCGCGATGCTCACCGGATAGCTGGCCATGCCGCGCAGCGTCTCGGGCGTGACCATCGCGCCGAGCGAGATGCCGATCAGCACGATCAGCACGCGCATCATCGTCGTCGGCACGCGCATCGGACGCCCGGCGAGCGCGGCAATGGCGACAACCAGGATCGAACCGGACAGATAGCCGGCCGGCATGCCGAGCAAGCCGAAGGTCAGGCCGCCGATGGCGGCGAACAGCATCGTTTCCGCAATGTTGCGGACCAGCGTCAGACGATCGGAACCGAGCGAAGCGGACAAGCGGCGAGACTTCCAGGAGACGAAACGGTGCGCGGCGTTCGGGGCCTTCCTTGCGCCAGTCGGGAGGCGCGGTCAAACCGCGTCAGTACAGCAGATCCTGGGTCAGCGTCGACAGATGCTGCACGGCGCCGAGCGCGGCCTTCAGACTCGCGCGCTGTTCAGCGCCCAGCGCCTTGACCTCGACCTTGTTGCCCGGCGGTTGCCCTGCATGCATATCAGCCAGTTGCTGCGCGAGGATCAGGTCGAGGAAAGTGGCCTGGGCGCGGCCGAGTGCATCGAGGTCCGCGCCGCCCCGCCCTAGGGCGGCCGCCGCTGCCAGCCGCGCCGGCGTCGAGCGCTCGACGAAGTGGTAACGGACCGCCAGCACGCGCGCGAGCGTAACGATGCCGAACAGGCCGGCGCGCTTGAGATCGATACGGCCGCTTTCGGTGCGGATGCCGCCGAGCATCGTCAGGCCGGGGCTCACCTCGCCACCAGCCTCGGCGAGCAGCTTGGCGAACATGACATTGCCTTCCGCCGCGTCGAAGCCAGCGCGCCAGATCTGATTGGCCAGACGCGCATCGCCATGCACGGCGAGCAGATCGAAGAAGATATCGACGGCCAGCAGGTCGGCCGGCGACGATCGCGTCAGCCAGGATGCGAGACGCACCCGCCATGTCGCCAGCGATCCGCGCCACGCTTCGTTTTTCGCCATGACGCCGCCGGTGCAATACGGCACCCCGACCTCGTGCAGGATGTCGGCGACGATAATGGCGTAATCCCTGAACCAGAGATCCTCGGCGCCGCCCGGCTCACCTTCGGCAAAGACGATGGCGTTGTCCTGGTCCATGGCCAGCAGGCTCTCGCCGCGCCCGGCGGAACCGAGCACGCACAGCGCATAGGCACAGGGCGGCCCGCCCTTGCCGTCATCCCGCATGCGCCGCTCCGCGAGCACGCCGGCCCGCCGCGTCAGCGCGCCGAGCTCGCGCGAAATCACCGCGGCGATGTCGCGCGCGCCGACGCCCTCGGTCAGCAGACCTTCCGCCGCGCGCGGCAGCCGCGCCCAGGCGGCGCCGAGGTCCTGCACGTCTTCGGCATGGTCGACGGCGTCGCCGAGGATGGTCAGTTCCTGCGCGCGCAGCTTCAGCAAATCGCGCGAACTGACGATGCCGCAAACCTCGCCATCCTCGTTCTCGACGACGAGATGGCGCAGTCTGTGCCGGCTCATGCGGCCGAGCGCGCGATAGACGAAGGCCGCGCGCGGCAAGGAAACCACCGGCCGGCTGGCGACATCGCCAACCGGCTGCGTAAGCGCATCGACACCGCGCTCGCCGAGCGCACGCAGGACGTCGCGCTCGGTGACGATGGCGGCGTCCGCCACGCGCAGCGGCCCTGCCAGGTCCGCCGGCGCGACCAGCAGCGACGAGACCTTGTCGCGCACCATGACATCGAGCGCCTCGGACAACGGCGCGGTCGCGGCGATGCTCCGCACGTCAGTCGTCATGACATCGGCGACGCGATGCCGGTACGGATAGGTGTCGATACGATCGAGCGAGCCGCGCACGCGGCTGCGGGGCTGCGCCACGGCCTGCTCCCAGCCGGCGCGATGCTGCTCGTCGAGCACCTCGCTGAGCGCGAGACAGGCCTTCTCGGCTTCCGCCAGCGTGCGGATATTGCCCTCGCGCAGCTTCGGCAGCAGCGCGAGGAAGATGCGCGCGGTGAGAATGGCGTCGCCAACCGCCGAATGCCGGTCGGACACGGTGACGCCCAGCCAGCTGGCGAGATGTTCCAGCGTGTAGCCGCCGAGGCGCGGCTCCACCACCTGCGCCAGCAGCCGCGTATCGAGCGTGCGCGGCGCACGCCATGTCAGACCGGCACGCTCGCATTCGCGCTTGAGCACGGCGAGATCGAAGCCGAGCGTATGACCGATCACGACCTCATCGCCGAGCCGTTCGGCGATTGGCGGCCAGACGCCGGCAAAAGCCGGTGCGCCGGCAACCGTCGCATCGTCGATGTGATGGATTTTCGTGGTCGCCGGCGGGATCGGCTCGCCGGGATTGACCAGCCGCCGCAGCGCCGCGCTCTCGTCGAGCTTGCCGCCATTGAGCGGCACCAGGCCGATCTCGATAACGCGCGCCTTGGCCGGATCGAGCCCGGTGGTCTCGGTATCGACCACCACGGCATGGAGCGAGATCAGCGGCGTCGCGTTGCCGGTTATCGCCATCAAGAGCCCTCCCCCGGGCGATTCTGGTTGGCGGCAGGGTAGACCGGCGGCCGTCAGCAGTTAAATAACCCGGGCCCTTCCCGATTGCCGCAGGGGCACACGGACCGCCCGGAATCCGCCGCTACCCTTCCGCACCCAAGGCGGATAAAATAGCCAGTCAACGAGGGGTCTTAGCCCCTGTCCGGAGCGTTGGATGCTGCAAGGCTGGGTCGTTATAGCAGTCGCGCTGGGCTATATCGGCCTTCTGTTCCTGATCGCGAGCTATGGCGACCGCCTGCGCGGGCGCAGCCGTGTGCTGGGCGGCGCCACGCAAGGCGGCCAGGGACAAAGCCAGGGACTTTCTCAAGGTCTCGGCGCCACCGGCCGCGCGCGGCTGATGATCTACCCGCTGTCATTGGCGATTTACTGCACGTCATGGACCTTCTTCGGCTCGGTCGGCTCGGCCTCGCGCACCGGCTACGAGTTCCTGACGATCTATATCGGCCCGGTGCTGATGATCGGCCTGTTCTCGCCGCTGCTGGTGCGCATCGTGCGGCTGGCGAAAGCGCAGAACATCACCTCGATCGCCGACTTCATCGCCGCGCGCTACGGCAAGGCCCAGGCGGTGGCGGCCGTCGTCGCGCTGATCGCCATCATCGGCACCATTCCCTACATCGCGCTGCAGCTCAAAGCCGTCTCGGCGTCGCTGGAAACGATCCTCGCCCATGTCACGCCGGCCGACGACATGTCGCGGCCGCTGCTCGGCGACATCGCGCTGTTCGTGGCGCTGTCGATGGCGACGTTCGCCGTGCTGTTCGGCACGCGCCACATCGACGCGACCGAACATCAGGACGGGTTGATGCTGGCGATCGCGGCCGAGTCCATCGTCAAGCTGTTCGCCTTCCTCGCGGTCGGCATCTTCGTCACCTTCTGGATGTTCGACGGCCCTGATGCCCTGTTCGAGGCGGCGCGGGCCAATCTGCAAACAGCGGGGCTGCTGACGCGAGAACCGGCCTTCGACGTGTTCATCGCCACGACCTTCCTGTCGTTCATGGCGATCATTCTGCTGCCGCGCCAGTTCCACGTCGCGGTCGTCGAGAACAACAACGAAGGCGAGATCCGGCGCGCGGCGTGGATGTTTCCGCTCTATCTCGTTCTCATCAATATCTTCGTGGTGCCGATCGCCATCGCCGGACTTCTGACCTTCAAGGGCGGCCCGACCGACAGCGACATGTTCGTGCTGGCCTTGCCGCTGGAGACGGGCTCTTACGTCCTGACCATCGCCGCCTTCGTCGGCGGATTGTCGGCGGCGACCGCGATGGTGATCGTGGAATCGGTCGCGCTGTCGATCATGATTTCGAACGACCTGATCATGCCGCTGGTGCTGCAGCGGCGCAGCACGCTTCTGGCCGGCCGCGAGAATGTCGGTTCGCTGCTGCTGACGGTGCGGCGGCTGTCGATCTTCGCCATCCTGATCCTCGCTTATTTCTATTACCGCGCCGCCGGCCCCGCCCAGCTCGCCTCGATCGGCCTGCTGTCCTTCGCCGCGGTGGCGCAGCTCGCGCCCGCGTTTTTCGGCGGCCTCTTCTGGCGGCGCGCAACCGCGACCGGCGCCATCGCCGGCATGGTCGTGGGCACCGCGATGTGGGGCTACACTTTGCTGCTGCCGACCTTCGCCGACATCGGCGTCATCGGCCAGCGTATCCTCACCGATGGGCCGTGGGGCATCGCCATGCTGCGGCCGCAGCATTTCCTCGGCCTCGACCTGTCGCCGCTGGTGCACGGCGTGGTGTGGAGCCTCTCCCTCAATATCCTGTTCTACATCGGCTTCTCGCTGCGCCGCGAGCCGACGCCGATCGAGCGGCTGCAGGCCAACACCTTCGTGCCGACGGACCTGACGCCGATCGCGCCGAGCTTCCGGCTGTGGCGGTCGGCAGTGACGGTCGAGGAACTGACGGGCACCGTGGCGCGCTATCTGGGCGAAGAGCGCACGCGGGCCTCGTTCGAGGAATTCGCCAGTACGCACCGCATCAGCCTCGATGCCAAGGACGAGGCTGACTTCCGCCTCGTGCGGCACGCCGAGCATATTCTGTCGTCGGCGATCGGCGGCCCCTCGTCGCGCCTCGTCCTGTCGCTGCTGTTGCGCAAGCGCACGGTGTCGACCAAGGCGGCGCTCAAGCTGCTCGACGACGCCTCGGCGGCGATTCAATACAACCGCGAAATCCTGCAGACCGCGCTCGATCATGTGCGTCAGGGCATCGCGGTGTTCGACCGCGACCTGCAGCTGATCTGCTGGAACCGGCAATTCGGCGAAATCCTCGATCTGCCGCCGAGCCTGATCCGCGCCGGCAACAGCCTCGCCGATATTCTGCGCTTCAACGCGCAGCGCGGTGGCGTCGCGCCGGACCGCGTCGAGAGCCTCGTGCGCGCCCAGATCGAGCGCTACGTCTCCGGCAACGACGTATTCATGGAGCGCTCGGCCACCGGCGACCTCGTCATCGAAGGCCGCGCCAACCACATGCCGGACGGCGGCATCGTCACCACCTTCACCGACATCACCGCCAGCGTCGAAGCCGCCGAAGCGCTGGAGCGCTCCAACGAGACGCTGGAGCGCCGCGTGCGCGAGCGCACCGAGGAACTCGAGGCGCTCAATGCCGAACTCGCCCATGCCAAGGGCGAGGCCGATGCCGCCAACATCTCGAAAACCAAATTCCTTGCCGCGGCGAGCCACGACATCCTGCAGCCGCTCAACGCCGCGCGGCTTTACGTCACCAGCCTGATCGAACGCGGCAGCCGCGACGATCGCAAGCTGGTCGACAACATCGACGCCTCGCTTGAGGCCGTCGAAGAAATCTTCGGCGCGCTGCTCGACATGTCGCGGCTCGATACCGGGGCGATGCGGCCGGAGCTGTCTTCGTTCCGCATCAACGATGTCATGCGGCAGATCGAACTCGAGTTCGCGCCGCTCGCCGCCGCCAAGGGGCTCGAGCTCAAATACGTGCCCTGCTCGCTGGTGGTGCGTTCGGATCGCCGTCTGCTGCGCCGCGTGGTGCAGAACCTCGTGTCCAACGCCATCAAGTACACCCCTTCCGGCAAGGTGCTGATCGGCTGCCGCCGACTCGGCCCCGGACTGCGCATCGACGTCTATGACACTGGCGTTGGCATCCCTGAGTCCAAGCGCCGCGATATCTTCATCGAATTCCATCGCCTCGATCAGGGCGCGCGCATCGCCCGCGGTCTCGGCCTCGGCCTGTCCATCGTCGAGCGCATCGCCCGCGTGCTGTCGCTGCCCGTCGATGTGCAGGGCACGCACCGCGGCGGCTCGCATTTCGCGGTCACCGTGCCGCGATCCAATGCCAAGCCGGTCGAACTCGCCACCCGCAACGAGAGCCGCGTCGATCCGAGCCAGCTCGCCGGCACCACCGCGGTGTGCATCGACAACGAGCCCGCGGTGCTCGACGGCATGGCGGTGCTGCTGCGCGGCTGGGGTTGCCAAGTGATCAAGGCCGGCAGCCTGGAAGCTGCGCTACAGGCCGTCGGCGACAGTGCAACGCCACCCAACGGGCTGCTGGTCGATTATCACCTCGACCACGGCAACGGCATCGACGCCATCATCGCGCTGCGCGAAAAACTGGGACCGCTGCCGGCGATCCTCATCACCGCCGACCGCACGCCGGCGGTGCGCGACCGCGCCCGCGCCGAGGACATTCAGTTGTTGAACAAGCCGGTGAAGCCGGCGGCCCTGCGCGCACTGCTGGCGCAATGGCGCGTGATGCGCGTTGCCGCCGCGGAGTAGTTAGCCGTTCCGCTTCTTGTAAGGTGGGCTAAGCTGCGCAGCGGCAAGCTCACCATATCGCACCTGATGCCTTGCGGTGGGCTCGGCGCGCGTTGCGCGCCTTAGCCCACCCTACGACGAACGGATCAACGGATCACAGCCTTGTAGCGTGGGCTGAGCCGCGCAGCGGCGAGCCCACCGTCCAACGGCAGCGTAATCGCTAGCCCTCCACGCCCGCGCCCTGCGGGAAGTGGCCGGCTTCAATCTTGGCGGCGGCGATCACGGCCTGCGTGCGGCTTTCGACGCCGAGTTTCTGCAGGATCGCCGAGACATGCGCCTTCACCGTCGCTTCCGAGACACCGAGCTGATAGGCGATCTGTTTATTCAGCAGCCCCTCCGACAGCATCATCAGGACGCGCACCTGCTGCGGCGTCAGCGTCGCCATGCGCGCCATCAGCGCTGCGGTCTCGGCATCCGACCCGGCGGAAAGATCGACGTCGCCCGGGGTCCAGACGCCGCCCTTGAGAATGTCGGAAATCGCCGTACGGATATCCTCGACCGGCAAGGTCTTCGGGATGAAGCCGGACGCGCCGAATTCCATGCAGCGGCGGATCGCGGCCGGATCGTCATTGGCCGAGACCACGATCACCGGCACCACCGGATACTCGGCCCGGATATACATCAGCCCCGAGAAGCCGCGCGCGCCGGGCATGCTCAGATCGAGCAGCACCAGATCGGTGTCGCCGCGGTTGAGCAGCGCCACCACTTCGTCGAATGTGCCGGCTTCCTGAATATCGGCAGGATCGAGCAGACCGGAAACCGCCTCGCGCAGCGCGCCGCGGAACAGGGGATGGTCGTCGGCAATGACCAGTCTGTAGGTTTCGGTTTTCTCCACAGTCCACTCTTTCTCTCGCGCGGCCGGCCTGACAGAACCAACGCTGCAAGGGCTCGACCCGGCCGGCGGCGGCCAGCCGCCACCGAAGGCTCGAAGCCCAAACGCGCCCGTGCTGGCCCTGTTAAATAGACGCCTCGCCCCCCGCAAGGGCCTAGTTCCGTCGACCGGACGGTCAGGCGTCGTAGCACCGCAAGCTACCGGAAAAAATTTTTAGCATCAATGAGATACCGGCCCCGCGCCGGCGCCGGCATCAGACCGCGGCGGCCAGCGCCGGGAAGCTCAGCCCGCCTGAGGCTTTGGTCAGCTCGTCGTGGATGTTGCACAACGTGACCTTGAGATAGTTGCGCGTCGTTTCCAGATCGCGCCCGCGCAGTTTCTCGTGGATCGGCATCAGGTCGAAATAGGGTTTGGCGAACGGCTCTGGAATATCCATGGCCCGCTTCGGCGGATGAAGCGCGATCTGGGCGAGGCGCAATGCGAGATCCTCCCGCATCGCCTCCCACTCGGCGTTCCCGACCACCTGCGGCGCCGGATAACGGTCGAACACGGACATGACGACCGCCACCAGACTGTCGAACTCCTCCGGCGTCGGCCGGCGGCCCTCGCGACAAAGCACCGCATAGGTGACTTCAGTGACCATCACGAGGCCGAGCGGATAGGCACGCCAGCGCGACACCTCGACCGCCGCGTGGAAGCCCGCCTCCTTGAACAACACTTTCGAATAATGGCCGGCGCGCGCGCGTGAATATTCGTAGATGGCCTTCTGAATGAGAAAGGCGGCGTTTCGGTCGATGAAATCGGCGAGTGCCTCGCGATCGTGAACCGCGGGGCGGCGACGGAAAATATCAAGGAGAGCCATCTGTTTGTTTTTCCATGTCGCCGGTGAACTGTTTCTTTTCGCAGTTGCGAAATGAATTCTACCAAAAAACACCAGTTGAATCATAGGCAAAATAACAATGGATAGTCCTAAAGTAGTATAAAGACTCGCTAAGTCGCGATGGTACCTTCCCTTTACGACAAATCCGCCGAAAGAGCGGATGCGAGCGGCAGCTTGGGGGGATGCCGCGCAACTTCATTTCCCGTCGCCCCCTTAGAACGTCATCAACATCCGATCCGCCACTGGCGGACGGCCTTTCGAGGGAGAGGCAGCGACCCATGAGCTCACCAACAAACTCGACAACAAGCGACAACGACAAGGCGCACTGGGATAAGACGACCCGCCTGATGTACATGCATCTCGGCGCCTGGTTCTTCTTCGGCTACGTGGTCCACTTTTTCGTGGTCCCGCTGAACAAGATCACCATCCCGATCCTCAACTTCCCGCTCGGCTTCTACATGGCCGCTCAGGGTTCGCTGATCGCCTTCGTGGTCATCCTCTTCCTGTTCGCCAAGCAGCAGGATGCGATCGACCGCGAATTCGGCGTCGCCGAAGACGAATAAGGGGCGCCCCATGACAACAGCAACGGGCGGAAGCTCGGACTTCATCAAAAACCTTGGAAAGATGTACGCCACTTACACTGGCACCTTCCTTGGTTTCATCATCCTGCTCGCCATCCTCGAACAGGTTGGCGTGCCGAACAAAATCCTCGGCTATCTCTTCGTCGGCTTCACCATCGCGGTTTACGCCATCATCGGCGTGATGTCGCGAACCGCGGAAGTGTCCGAGTATTACGTCGCGGGCCGCCGCGTTCCGGCGCTCTATAACGGCATGGCGACCGGCGCCGACTGGATGTCGGCGGCATCGTTCGTCGGCATGGCCGGCACCCTGTTCCTGCTCGGCTATGACGGCCTGGCCTGGGTGCTCGGCTGGACCGGCGGCTTCGTGCTCGTGTCCATCCTCATCGGCCCCTACCTGCGCAAATTCGGCGCCTATACGGTTCCGGACTTCATGGCGTTCCGCTTCGGCGGCAACACCGCGCGCATGGTGGCGGTGATCGTGCTGGTGTGCTGCTCGTTCACCTACGTGACCGCGCAGATCTTCGGCACGGGCATCATCGCCTCGCGCTTCCTCGGCATGCAGTTCGAGGTCGCCGTGTTCGCGGGCCTTGCCGGCATTCTGCTCTGCTCGATGCTCGGCGGCATGCGCGCGGTGACCTGGACGCAGATCGCCCAGTACATCGTGCTCATCATCGCCTACCTGACGCCGATCATCATCCTGTCGACGAAGAAGTACGGCATTCCGATTCCGGAACTGACCTACGGCAATGCCATCGCCGACATCACCGCGCGCGAACAGCAGATGCTGGCGACGGGCCTGGCCACCGCGGCCGGTCTCAAGCCGCACATCCAGCCGTTCATCAACTACACGCCGCTGAACTTCTTCGGCATCGTGATCTGCATGATGATCGGCACCGCGTCGCTGCCGCACATCCTGATGCGCTACTTCACCACGCCCACCGTGCGTGAAGCGCGCCAGTCGGTCGCCTGGTCGTTGCTGTTCATCTTCCTGCTTTACTTCTCGGCGCCCGCTTACGCCGCGTTCTCGAAGCTGGAGGTGTACACCAACATCATCGGCCGCGATCTGACCGAAGTCCGTCCCTGGATGTTCACCTGGGGCGAGCTCGGCCTGATCCAGATCTGCGGCAAGAACGCCGCCTCGATCGATGCCATCGTCGCCGCCTGTAAGGCGATCGCGGGGCATACGGGCGTCGTTCGTCTGCAGGACTTCGTGATCAACACGGACGTCATCGTGCTCTCCACGCCGGAGATCGCGGGCCTTCCGTATGTGATCTCGGGTCTGGTCGCCGCCGGCGGTCTCGCCGCCGCGCTCTCGACCGCCGACGGCCTGCTGCTCGCCATCGCCAACGCACTCAGCCACGACATCTATTACAAGATGGTCGATCCGAGTGCGCCGACGGTGCGCCGCCTGCTCGTCGCCCGCGTCCTGCTGCTGATCGTGGCCGTGGCTGCCGCCTACACCGCTTCGACGCGGCCGGGCGACATCCTCGCGATGGTCGGCTGGGCGTTCTCGCTCGCCATGGCCGGCAACTTCCCGGCGCTCATCATGGGCGTCTGGTGGAAGCGGACCACGGCGGTGGGCGCGGTGTCGGGCATGATCGCGGGCTTCGGCCTGTGCGTGTTCTACCTCGTCGTGACCCGTTACTTCCCGGGCGCGGGCGTGGCGTACTTCGGTATGTCTTCGCTCACCAACCCGGCCACGGGCCTGCCGCTGGTCGATCTCGCCAAGGCCATGGCCGCTCCGAACGCGATGGATAGCTGGGTGCTCGTCTCGCACCCGCTGGCCAGCAAGGTCGGTTGGTTCGGCCTCAACAACATCGCGGCAGGCCTGCTCGGCATGCCGGTCGGCTTCCTGGTCATCTACGTGGTCAGCCTGATGGGCAAGGAGCCGTCGAAGGAAATGCAGGCCTATGTCGACGAGATCCGCAAGCCGCGTGGCCGGACGGTTCTCGAAGAGAAGGCTTGATCCAAACTATCGATCCCAACTGGAGCGGGGCCTTTCGAGGCCCCGCTTTTTTATCCGGTTGCGGCAGCGCCTATCGCTTGCCATTGTCGGACGACGATTGGAGGAAGCCGGCCCGTGGACACGAGTAACCCGTCCTTCTGGATCTATCAGGTGCCGAATTTCGCGCTCGCCGTGGTGATGTACACCATGCTCGGCCGCGTGCTGCTCGGCCTGTTCGTCGATGCCGACTCGCCGAATTACATCTGGCGGTTCTTCTGCCGGCTGACCGATCCGTTCGTCGCCCTCATCTCTTATGTCACCCCGAAGGCAGCGCCGCCGGTGATCGTGTGGCTGTTCGGCTTCGTCTGGCTGTTCTGGCTGCGCGTCGGACTGCTCTATGTATTCCTGTTGCTCGGCGCCATTCCGAAGGCGGGGGTGACGCAATGAACAAGAACCATTTCTATATCGGCATCGCCTTCTTCGGCATGATCAACGGCATCTTCAATCAGCTCGCGCTGCTGTTCGCGCTGATCCATGTGCAGATCCTGGCGCCGGCGCTGCTGTTCGGCTCGACCGGGCTGACGCTGATGTTCTCCTCGCTGATGGTGTCGACCGCCACCATCATTATCGCCGGCATTCCGGCTGCGCTTTACGAGCGGTTCGCCGGTACCGGGGATGACTCGACGCCGACCTCGCTGTGGATCTGGCTCGCCGGTACAGCGCTACTGACGCTGCCGGCGATCGGAAATTTCCTGGAGTACGGCCTTTAATCCCGGCTCCAGGACACCGAGATTCGGCGCAAAGGACCGACGGGAACGGACCGGCGATCACAGGGTTGTGCTTGCCGGAGACTGTCCGGGCCACGGGCTCGCTGGCATATTTATTGCTCATCCAAGCTCGAATTTAGAAACTGACGCGGGGGATTCGCCGGAGGCTCTTCAAAGGAGAGATTCCATGATCCCGTGTGAGCGCTACGCTCATTTCACTCTGGTCCGCGACGCCAGTCTGTTCGGCGTAGCCGCCATCATGTTCATGATCGGCTTCAGTTTCGAGCCGGCGCTGGCGCTGGATCTGGCGGCCACGGTCGCGCTGGTCTTCGCCGTGGTGCAGATCGTCCGCTTCACCCTCCTCACCGAGACCCGCTTCCGGCACGGCGAAGTCTGGCAGTCGCTGCGGCCCGACGAACGGCCGGCCGGCGCCCATGGCATCCAGGTCGCGCTCAACGCGATGCAGACCCTGATGCTGCGCTTTGCCAAGACCGCCGCCGGCGCCTCGGTCATGCTGTACGGCATGGGCTTGCTGCTGTCGCTGACCTTCGGTTTCGAGGGTCTCTGACGCCGGGACACCGGTTTGTGAGGACAACGCCCGAACGGGTGGGTTAATCTTGCTGCGCCGGAACACTTTCTGACGGGCACGTGCATGGAGCCGATGCGGCGGGTTGCGTACGAGGTCGTGCAGCGCGCCTGTCTGTTCGGCACGCTCGCCATCTTCTGCGTGATGGTGGGCATGTCGTTCGACGCGCGGCTCGCCTTCCAGACCGGCGGCACGCTCACCGCGGTCATGGCGCTCGCGCTGATCTACAAGGCCCGCGAGGCGCTGACCAAGCCCTACAAGAAAACCGAACTGTGGCTCTATTTGCCTGAAGACCTGCGGCCACCCGCGGCGCAGGCGCAGTGGGCCAGCGCCACGGTGCTGCGCGAGACCTATCTGACCTTCGCGCTATGGACCTCGGCGATCTCCGTCGCCATGTGGGCGCTGGCGCTGATCTTCCGGCTCGCCGGCTTCTGAGTGGCGAGACCTATTTCCGGCTGCCGACGAATTGAAAGATGACCTCGCGCGCATGCGGCGCGCGCCGGTGCTCGACGAGATAAATCCCCTGCCAGGTACCGAGCGCCAATTTGCCGTCGGTGACCGGCACATGCAGCGTCACGCCGTTGAGCATCGCTTTCACATGCGCCGGCATGTCGTCGGGACCTTCGGCATCGTGAATCCACGGCGCGGCTTCCGGCGCCAGGCGGTCGAGTGCGGTGGTGAGATCGGTTTGCACGTCGGGATCGGCGTTTTCCTGGATGGTCAGCGACGCCGAGGTGTGGCGCAAAAAGGCGAAGAGCACGCCCTCGCCGGCCCCGGCCTGCGCAACGAAATCGCGCGCCGCGTCGGAGATGTCCGTGAAGCCGACGCCCCGCGTGTCCACGCGCAGTGTCGCGCTGTACACCGACTGCACAACGGCTTCGCTGATGGGTGAGAGGCGGCCGGCCATGCGATGAAACGCTAGTCCTTCTTCGTCACGTCTTTCTGGAAGTCGTAGATCATGTCGACCATGTGCCGCCAGGCCCGCTCGACGGCGGCACGGGCTCGTTCCATCTCCTCGCGGGTCGGCAAGCGCAAAGCGCTGTCGTCACGGCCGGCACGGGGCGTCAGCTCGGCCTGCGGCCGCAGCGGCGCAGCTTCGGCGGTTTCGGCTTTCAGTTTGGTGACTTCGCCTTGCAGCCGCGCGATCTCGGCGTCGAGCGCGGCGCGGTCGTCGGGCGCCAGTTGGCAGGTCCAGCCGGCGGTACCCTGGCTGCAGAAGCTGACCTGCCCGGTCGCGCTGTCGAGCCGCAGGTAACCGCCCTCCGCGGGTGCGAAACTGAAGCGGCCTGTGGACGGCGGGACGGCGTCCTTCGGCGCCTCGGCTTTCTGCTGCGGCTCGGCAGCGGCCGGGTCCTTTGGCGATTCCTCGGCAAAGACGGCGGAAGGGCCCAGAATCAGGCCGACAGCCAGGGCGGCGGGTGCTAGTCGCATGGGAAATCCTCGTGAGCTCGGCGTGAAACGCCTGTGCACGCGGCGAATGCTATCATCACAACAAGGCAGGCTCACGTCGGCGGTTCGCCGGTTGTCCACGGGCGCCTTCCGCAGCGCACCCAACGGCCCGCCGCCGGCGGCCTCGAAACGCGACTTTCCGACGCAATATCAGATGTTTATGGCAAGCCCCCCATTCCTTGACTCGGGGTGGGGCGATCAGTATGGTCCGCGCGGCTTTAAGGGCGGCGGTACACAAAATCCCCACGAAATCGCGGGTCAGAAGCATGTCTGATGGCACGCGGAATCAGGGCACACCGCCGGACGACGAAGCCGCTCTCTCCGCGAGACTCCAGCGTCTCGGCGATCGGTTGGCGCAAGCCGACCGACCTTCCGAACACGAAACTGGTTCTCGGCAGACCGCGAACAACGCCGCAGGCTTCGCCCGTGGCTTCAGGCTGTCTTCCGAACTGGTCGCTGGCGTGCTTGTGGGGGCGATGATCGGCTGGCTGATCGACCGCTGGCTCGGCATTTCGCCCTGGGGGCTTATCGTGTTTCTGCTGCTCGGCTTCGCCGCCGGCGTCCTCAACGTGATGCGGGCTGCGGGCGTTGTCCGCGATCCAAACCGGAACGACTAGAAGACAGACATGGCCGACCCCATTCATCAATTCCAGATCGTGAACCTGTTCCCCGTCGCCAAGGTCGGCGACACGCAGATCATGTTCACCAATTCGGCCGCCTTCATGGTCGCCGCGGTCGCGGTCATCTCGATCTTCCTGCTGGCCGGGGCCGCCAGCCGCAGCCTGGTGCCGGGCCGCCTGCAGTCAATGGCAGAACTGAGCTACGAATTTGTCGCCAACGCGATAAGAAGTACCGCCGGCTCGGACGGCATGCGCTTCTTCCCCTTCGTGTTCTCGCTGTTCATGTTCATCCTCACGGTGAACCTGCTCGGCCTCATCCCCTACACCTTCACCGTCACCTCCCACATCATCGTCACCGTGACGCTGGCAATGTCGGTGTTCCTGACGGTGCTGATCTACGGCTTCTACAAGAACGGCCTGCACTTCTTTAACCTGTTCGTGCCGAAGGGCATTCCGATCTACATCCTGCCGCTGATCGTCGTGATCGAGGTCATCTCGTTCCTCTCGCGCCCGATCTCGCACAGCGTGCGTCTGTTCGCGAACATGCTGGCCGGCCACATCACCCTGAAGGTGTTCGCCGGCTTCGTGACCCTGCTCGGCAGCGCCGGCGCCGTCGGTATTGTCGGTGCGGTCCTGCCCCTCGGCCTCGTCATCGCGCTGACCGCTCTCGAACTGCTGGTCGCGTTCCTGCAGGCCTACGTCTTCGCCATCCTCACTTGCATCTATCTCAACGATGCTATTCACCCGGGCCACTAAGGGCCCGACATACCTCGAAAGGGAGTCTTCCTATGGATCCAGTCGCAGCAAAGTACATCGGTGCCGGCATCGCTTGCATCGGCATGGCGGGCGCCGGTCTCGGCCTCGGCAACATCTTCGGCAGCTTCCTCCAGGGCGCGCTGCGTAACCCGTCGGCCGCTCAGAGCCAGTTCGGCAACCTGATTTTCGGCTTCGCCGTGACCGAAGCGCTCGGCATCTTCTCGCTGCTGGTCGCCCTCATCCTGCTGTTCGCCGTCTAAGCGGCTCAAAGCCGGCCGTTTAAGGGACCGTCATGGCAACCACGACACACACCGAAGTGCCGTCCGAGCATGGAAAGGGCACGTTTCCGCCCTTCGATCCGACGACGTTTCCTTCGCAGTTGGTGTGGCTCGTCCTGACCTTCGCCATCCTCTATGCGTTGATGGCGAAGGTGGCGCTGCCGCGTCTTGGCGGCATCATCGACGACCGGCAGAACCGCATCTCCGGCGATATCGCCGCGGCGGGCAAACTGAAGGCGGAATCGGAGGCGGCGGTTGCCGCCTACGAGAAGGCGCTGGCGGAAGCCCGTGCCCGCGCGCAGGTGATCGCGGCGGAAACCCGCGACAAGCAGGCGGCGGAAGCGGAAACCACCCGCAAGGCGCTTGAGGAACAACTCAACGCCAAGCTCGCCGAAGCCGAAAAGACCATCGCCGGCACCAAGCAGAAGGCGATGGCCGAGGTTCGCGGCATCGCTACCGATGCGGCCAAGACCATCGTCGAACGTCTGATCGGCAAGGCCCCGGCCGACGCCGCGGTTGTTTCGGCCGTCGACAGCGCGCTCAAGAGCTAAAGGACGGCGTCATGCATCTTCTCGCTGAACCCGAAACCTGGGTTGCCGTTGCTTTCGTGATCTTCTTCGGCCTGCTCGCCTTCCTGGGCGTGCCGAAGCTGATCGCCAAGGCGCTCGACGACCGCGCCGCCCGCATCAAGGCCGAGCTCGACGACGCCCGCAAGCTGAAGGAAGAAGCAGCCGCGCTGCTTGCCGAATATCAGCGCAAGCGGACTGCCGCCGAGGCCGAAGCCGAAAGCATCATTGCTGGCGCCAAAGACGAAGCCACCCGCATGGCCGCCGACGCCAAGGCCAAGATCGAAGAGTTCGTGGCCCGTCGCACCAAGATGGCCGAGGCCAAGATCGCCCAGGCTGAGGCGCAGGCCGCGGCAGATGTTCGTGCCGCCGCCGCCGACGCCGCCGTCGCCGCCGCCGAAAAGATTCTCTCGGCGGAGGCGAAGGGCGCCCTCGCCGGCGAGCTGATCGCCAAGGGCATCGACGACGTCCGCAAGAAGCTGAACTAAAAGGCTTTCCGACCGGAACCCGAAAACGGCGCCCCTGCGGCGCCGTTTTTTTATGGCCCGGCGTGGCCGGCACTTATCCCCCGGTAGTAAGATCCGGCTCCATTGCGTTCGGCCGGTTCCATCTCCTTGCATACCGATTCGGGCGGATTAAGCTTCCCCCAAGCGATTCGTTTGTGGCGTCCCGCGTTGCGGCCCTTTCTCGGCCGCCTTGTAAGCTTCAGCACAATTCGAGCCTCGCCGGAGAGTCCGGCCACGTTTCGGGGGACCCGTGGTCATCTTCGATTGCAACGGCGTGCTTGTGGACAGCGAGCCGCTTGCCACCGCCGTCGTATCGCAGGAATTCATGCGCGCCGGCTTCGCGCTGACGCCAGACCTTGTCGCGCGCTATTTTGCCGGCCGGCGGCAATCGGACATGTTTGCCGAAGTGGAAATCGCGGCCGGCCGCAAGCTCCCGGCCGGCTTCGCCGATACCGTGACCCAGGCCACCCTGCAGAAATTCCGCACCGAATTGCGCGCCACGGCGCACGCCGCCCATGCGCTGTCCTGGCTGCGCGGCCCCAAATGCGTCGCCTCGTCGTCTCCGATCGAGCGCATTCGCGCCAGCCTCGATACCACCGACCTTATGCGCTTCTTCGAGCCCAACCTGTTCTCAGCCAGCGACGTGCCGCACGGCAAGCCGGCTCCGGACCTGTTTCTGCATGTCGCAGGCCGGATGCGGGTCAATGCCGGCGACTGCCTGGTCGTCGAGGACTCCCCCGCCGGCGTTACAGCCGCCGTAACGGCCGGCATGACGGTGATCGGCTTCGTCGGTGGCAGCCACGCCGGCTCGCGCCTCAGCCAGCAACTCGGCGAGGCCGGCGCCCGCGCCGTCATTTCCGACATGCGCGCGCTCAAGAGCACGGTGATTGATCTGCGCGGTTGGTAGCGATTGTCCTGGCCGGGCTTGTCCCGGCCATCCACGCCTTCCGTAAAATCATCCAAGTCGCGGATGCCCGGCACAAGGCCGGGCATGACAGAGCTTGACGTTACCGCCTTCTGCTGCGAGGCGCCGGCTTCTTCTGCTGGGCCATGGTGTCGAAGCCGATATAGACCACATAGGCGTCGAGCAGACCGGGTGGCGTCGGGATTGGGAAGCTGAGACCTTCCTCGACATGGGTAAAGGTGACGCGGTCCACCGCCGCGGTGATCTCGACCGGAATCGAGACGAATTTCGAGGCAACCGGCTTGGGTGCCACGCCTTCCTGCACCACCGCCATGCGCAGCGGCACATCGACCTTGCCGGGGCCACCCGCCGGTCCGGTGATGACGCGGCCTTCGACGCCGACCTTCATGGTCATGACGCCGGCGGCGACATGGCATTCGCGGGCAAAGCGAATGATCGTGCCCTGGTAGCGCAGATTAAGCGCACCGGGCTCGCCTTCAGCAGTCGCCTTGGTCTCGTTGCCGATGGTCAGAACGGCCGCACCGGTGCGCACTTGAACCGGCGGGCACTCATATTCGGTATTGGCGGCTGCCGCCGGGGCCCCGTCGAGGGCGGCTTCCGTGGTCGCCTTGTTGGAATCGAAAATGTTGAGCGACGACAGGCTGGCGCCGCAGCCGGTCAGCAGCAGCGTCAGCGCCGCTGCAGCCGGCAGGCCGGCAAGCCGCCGCGTCGTCACCTGCCCTCGTTCGTTCATATCCCCGGCCATTGTTGTGCTCGCGTCTCGTTCAGGAAAATCGATGGGCTAACGCCCTGCGCTCTATAGCAAATCAAGCGTGGCATGCCCAAGGCGACAAAAAAAGCAGCGCCAGGGTCCTCACGGGTCGTCAGCCAGCCGGGCATAGAGCAAATGGTCCTGCCAGACGCCGTTGATGCAAAGATAGCGGCGGGCATAGCCCTCGCGGGTGAAGCCGCATTTCTCGAGCAGCCCGATCGACGGGCGGTTGGTCGGGATGCAGGCGGCCTCGACCCGGTGCAGGCGCAGGGCGCCGAAAGAATAGATCAGCAGGGCCCGGACCGCCGCACTCATATGGCCTTTGTGCGCAAATGGCGCACCGATCCAGTAGCCGAGGCTGCCGGCCTGGGCCACGCCGCGCCGGATATTGGCCAAAGTCAGACCGCCGACCAGCGCGCTGTCGCCGCTGCGGAACACCAGAAACGCATAAGCCAGATCGTTGCGCTGATCGTCCTGATAGCGGCGCAGCCGGCGGCGGAAGGAGCCGCGGGTGAGATCATCGGGCGGCCAGATCGGCTCCCAGGGCGTGAGGAAGGCCCGGCTCTGCTCCCGCAAAGCGGCCCAGGCCGGGAAATCGCCGAGCAGCGGCGCCCGCAAATAGACGCCCTCGCCGGTGATGGCCGGGGCCGTATCGGAAAAGCCGACAGAACGGAAAAACGCCATTCGCCTTGGTCCGCGTCCGCCGGCCTGAAGGGCTCAGGCCGCCGGACGAACCAGACTTTCGGCAATCGCGGCGGTGCTTTCAAGCCCGTTGCCAGGCCCGAGTGCGGTGATAGCCGGTCGGCCGCGACCGATCAAAGCGCGCCCGGCAGCGCGGGCACTTTCGACGGTTACGGCTTCGACCTTGGCGACGATCTCGTCCAGCGGCACCGGACGGCCATAGGCCAGCATCTGGCGGGCCAGTTGGCCAAGCCGGGCCTCCGAGCTTTCCAGCGTCATCAGCAAGCCGGCTTTCATCTGCGCCTTGGCACGGGCGACTTCGGCTTCGTTGAGCGTCTCGGTCGCGCTCTCGATCTGGTCGATGACGACGCGCATCAATTCCGGCGCGTCAGCTTCGTCGGTTCCGGCGTAGAGCCCGAACAGGCCCGTGTCCGAATAGGGCATGTGGAACGCCTGGATGGTGTAGCAGAGACCGCGGATCTCGCGCACTTCCTGAAACAGGCGCGAGGACATGCCGCCGCCGAGCACGCTGGTGAACACCTGCAGGCTGTAGAGCTGCGGGTCCTTCACCGGCACGCCTTCGAGCGCCAGCGCGATATGCACCTGCTCGAGATCGCGCGACTCCACGCGAGTGCCGCCGCCGAAGCGCGCGGCCTGATGCTCCGGCGCGTCCGGGCCGGCGAAGCTCTCGAAGCGCTTCGTCACATCCTCGACGATCTGCTGATGATCGACGGCGCCTGCCGCCGCGACCAGCATATTCGGCGCGCGGTAATTGCGGTTGAGATAGGCGCGGAGGCTCTTGGCGCTGAAGCCGCGCACGGTCTCCGGCGTACCGAGAATGGAGCGGCCGATCGGCTGATTTGGGAACGCGGTCTCCTGCAGGCGATCGAACACCAGATCGTCCGGCGCATCTTCGGTGGCGCCGATTTCCTGGGTGATAACGTTCTGCTCGCGGCGCAGTTCTTCCGGATCGAAAGTCGGCTCCGACAAAATGTCGGACAGCACGTCGAGCGCGAGCGGCACATCGGCTTTCAGCACGCGCGCGAAATAGCCGGTGTTCTCGATCGAGGTCGCGGCATTGAGATCGCCGCCGACCGCCTCGATGGTCTCGGCGATCTGGCGCGCGGTGCGGCGCTTGGTGCCCTTGAAGGCCATGTGCTCGAGAAGATGAGAAATGCCGTGCTCGTCCGGCGCCTCGTCGCGGCTGCCGGCGCCGATCCACACACCGAGCGAAGCCGATTCCAAATGCGGCATGCGGTCGGTCACGACAGCCAGGCCCGACGGCAATTTGGTGACTTCAACGGTCATACAACAGCTCCTTCACGCGCGGCACGCGAGGCGCCGGCGACGAATTCCTCGATTTTGGCCTGATCGGCCGGCAGCACGGTAAAGCGCTCGGCCTTGGTTGGCAGGTCAGACAGCCAATCTGGGAGGCCGGGATCGACACCGCAAGCCGCCTTGACCGCATCCGGGAACTTGGCCGGATGCGCGGTGGACAAGACCACCATGGGCACCTTGGGATCGCGCGTCTCCTTCTCGGCCACGGCCAGCGCCACCGCCGTATGCGGATCGATGGCGTAGGACGCCTCTTTCATCCAGGCACGGATTTCGGCATCGACTTCCTGCTCGTCGGCCCGGTCGGCCGAGAACAGCGCGCGCATTTCCTTGAGCGCCGCCTCCGGCACCGAGAAGCGGCCGGACTGCGTCAGCGAGCCCATCAGCGCACTGACCTTGGCGGCATCGCGGCCGCAGGTCTCATAAAGCAGCCTCTCGAAATTCGACGACACCTGGATGTCCATCGACGGCGACGAAGTCGGCAACACCTTGCGCGTCTCGTAATCGCCGGTGGCGAAGGTGCGCGCCAGAATATCGTTGACGTTGGTGGCGACGACCAGCCGGTCGATCGGCAGACCCATCTTGCTGGCGACATAGCCGGCATAGACGTCGCCGAAATTGCCGGTCGGCACCGTGAAGGCGATCTTGCGATGCGGCGCGCCAAGCGCCACGGCAGCGGTGAAATAATAGACCGCCTGCGCGACGATGCGGCCCCAGTTGATCGAATTGACGCCGGACAGCCGCACGCGATCGCGGAAGGCGTGATGATTGAACATCGCCTTCACCAGCGCCTGGCAATCGTCGAAGGTACCTTCCACCGCGATGCAGTGGACGTTGTCGTCCGTCGGCGTCGTCATCATCCAGCGCTGCACATCGGAGATGCGACCATGCGGATAAAGCGCGACGACATCGACCTGCGAGCGGCCGCGGAAAGCCTCGACCGCGGCGCCGCCGGTGTCACCCGATGTCGCGACCACGATGGTGGTGCGCTCGCCGCGCTGCGTCAGCACGTGATCCATGAGCCGCGCCACGAACTGCATGGCGAGGTCCTTGAAGGCGAGCGTCGGACCGTGGAAAAGTTCGAGCACGAACAGGTTGGCGTCGAGCTGCACCAGCGGCGCAACCGCGGGATGGCGGAAGGTGCCGTAGGCCTCGCGGGCGATGCGGGAAAGATCGGCCTCGGCGATGGCGCTGCCGACGAAGGGTTTCACCACCTCGACCGCGACCTCGGCGTAGGGCCGCCCGGCAAAGCCGGCGATGGTCGATGGCGACAGCCGCGGCCACGAGTACGGGACATACAGCCCGCCGTCGCGGGCCAGCCCCGCAAGCATGGCGTCGACGAAATCCAGCCGGGCGGAAGCGCCCCGGGTTGAGATGTAATGCATTGATTTTGTTGACTGTCTCGGGAAACAGGGATTGCCGGTGGCACCCTAGCCTTGGGCCGGGCCAAGCACAAGAAAGGCCGTCGAGCGCTGCTGCGGGCCAGCAGTTCCCGGGGAGCGACCCGGGGCCAGGCTCGCGCCGGGAATTTTGGTCACAAGCACTGTGCCGTGGCGCCGCTTCGCTGTCTGTTCGCCGCTGGCTAAATGATCGTCGATCAATCGACGAGGTGCCGATGTCCGCTCAACCGTCCAAGTTCTTCGTGTCCTACGCCAAGGATGCCCAGTTCGCGCCGCAGGGCCTGTGGTCGCATTTCGAGTATCGCAATCTCGGCATCGCCGAAGCCACCGGCGGCCGCTTCGGCGCCCATGTGATCCGCGCCAAGGAAGCGCGCGAAGGCGGCTTCAAACGGCACAAGCACGAACTCGAATTTCAGATGTTCTACATGCTGAAGGGATGGTTCAAGTTCGAGTGCGAGGGCCAGACCATTACCGTGAAGGCCGGCGATTGCGTGCATCAGCCGTCCGGCATGCCGCACGTCACCATCGCGTGCTCGGACGATCTCGAACTGATCGAGATCACCTCGCCGGCGGAGTTTGCCACGATCGACGTGGAGTGATGCTTTTGTAGCCCGGATGGAGCAAAGCGCAATCCGGGGCGAACGCCAGAGAAAGTCCCGGGTTTCGCTGCGCTCCACCCGGGCTACACGTGAGTGCTGATCGACGTGAAGTAACGCTTTGTAGCCCGGATGGAGCGCAGCGCAATTCGGGGCGAACGCCAGAGAAGGTCCCGGGTTTCGCTGCGCTCCACCCGGGCTACAAGTAAAGCGCCCTACTTACCCAACGTCTCGCGATACGAGCCGTTCTCGATGTCGTCGAGCAGAGCGATACCCTTCGGCTGCCAGTCGAGCATCTTGCGGGCCTTAAGCGCGCTGACCCGGCTGTTCGAGGCAAAGGTGGCGTGCGCGGAGATGCCCCATTCCTTGAGCGCTTCCGCCATCGGCCAGCTTTCGGTCTTGCCGCCATAGCCGAGCAGGCGGCTGATGGCCTGCGCCACCGCGCGCATGCTGCATTCGCCATTCTCGGCATAGAACAGCGAGCCCGGCGGCGCCTTTTCCAGAATGAGCAGATAGAGATCGGTGACGTCGTCGATGTGCACGTTCGACCAGATGTTCTCGCCGGCGCCGATGTGCAGCGCCTTGCCCTTGCTGACAGCGAGATCGAGCATGCGCGGCACCTGGATGCTTTTCTTGTGCAGCCCGAGGCCAGTGCCATAGATGAGCGTCGGCCGGATCACGCAAGAGCGCACGCCGCGCTGTCCATAGGACAACACGAGTTGCTCGACCGCGAGACGGCCCTGCCGCTCCGGCAGCGACTTGTGCGGCGTGTCCTCATGGAACACGAGATCGCTGGCGTTGCCGGCGCCGCGATCGGCGATGATGCTGGAACCGCTGGTGTGAATGAAGGATTTGCCGGTGCCCTCGAGCACGGGGAGGATGGCTTCGACGGCGAAAGGATCGTCGGAATTGGCGGCGTTGATGACCGCGTCGGCGTCACGCGCGGCCTCGGCGAGCAGATCGAGGCTGATCAGCGAGCCCACCAGCGGCTCGACGCCAAGCGCCTTGAGGCGGGCCGCGCCGTCGTCGCTGCGCGTCAGGCCAACCACGCGATGGCCCGCAGCCAGCAGCTTTGCCGCCACGGAACCGCCGATATAGCCGGTCGCGCCCGTCACCAGAACCTTCATCCGCAGAGCCCTCGTCTTGCATTTCGCTTCAGTCTATCAGCAGCCCTTAACATTGCTGAGGCGGAGAAAGCGGCATAGGATTTATGATTGCCGGTCACAGAACGGGAGCCAGTCAATGGCCGATAAATCGGGGGAAATGGAGCTGTTCGTCCGCGCCGTGGCGCTGGGCAGTTTTTCCAATGCGGCGCGCATGCTGCACGTCACGCCCTCCGCCGTCAGCAAGGCCATCGGCCGCCTCGAAGACCGGCTCGGCGTGCAGTTGCTCGACCGCTCGACGCGCAGCATCCGGCTCACGGCCGAGGGCCAGGTCTATTACCGCGAATGCCTGCGGCTGACCGTCGAGATCGACGAACTGGAGCGCAATCTCGGTTCGCGCCGCAACGTGCCGCAGGGACGGCTGCGGGTGAATTCATCGGTGTCGATCGCGCGCCAGCATCTGCTGCCGATACTGCCGCAGTTTCTCGAGCGTTATCCGGAGATCGAAGTCGATCTGTCGCTGTCCGACGAAGTCGTGGACCTGGTCAGCGGTCAGGCCGATGTCGCCCTGCGCATCGGGCCGCTGCAGGACTCCTCGCTGCGCGCGCGCAAGGTGCTCGATTTCCGGCGCATCGTGGTGGCCTCGCCATCCTATTTGGCGCGTCGCCCGGCGCCGCGCACCCCGGCCGATCTTGCGGCGCACAATTGTCTTGGCTTCAATATCAAGGCGAGCCTGAACGAGTGGCCGTTCATCGAGAATGGCCGTTCCTTTACGCAGCCCGTGTCCGGGAATTTCCGCGCCAATAATGGCGACACCTTGCGCGATGCCGTGCTGGCGGGCGGCGGCATCGCGCGCCTCGGCAGCTTCATGGTGGACGACGACATCCGCGCCGGTCGGCTGGTGCCGCTGCTGGAAGACTACCACCCGAACGACACGCTGAGCGTCTTCGCCGTCTTCTTCCGGCAGAAATATATGCCGGCCCGCATCCGTTGTTTCGTCGACTTCCTGATCGACGGGCTCGGCCACATCTCCATTGCCGAGCCGCAGACGACTATGCGCCGCAAAACGCAAAGCGCGGCCGCCTCTGCGGTCGGCTGACCTGCGGTGATCTGACGCGCCACCTGTTCCCGGTTGGCAAAGATGCTGTGACGCTCAGGCGCCCGGCTCGCTGATACACTGACCCCACGCCGGCCGTTAAAAGACGGCGGTTTTGCAGCGACAAACAACAGATTTGGCGAGGGAACAGATGCGTCAGGGATGGAAGGGTTTACTGGGCGGGCTTGCGATGGCCGCGCTCGCGATCACGGGTTCGGCCGCGCCGGCGGCGGCGGCATTTCCGGAACGTCCGATTACGTTGATCGTGCCCTGGGCTGCCGGTGGCGGCACGGACGCCGTGGCTCGCATGATCGCCGCGATGCTGGAAAAGGATTTCGGACAGCCGATCAACGTGATCAACCGTACCGGCGGCTCGGGCGTCGTCGGCCATCAGGCGATCGCGACGGCCAAGCCCGACGGTTACACGATCGGCTTGATCACGCTCGAGATCAACATGATGCACTGGGTCGGCTTGACCGATCTCGACTACAAGGGCTTCACGCCGCTCGCGCTGATGAACACCGATCCGGCTGCGATCCACGTCAAGTCGGACTCCAAGTACAAGACGATCAGTGAGCTGCTCGACGACATCAAGGCGAACCCGGGCAAGTTCAAGGCCTCGGGCACCGGCCAGGGCGGCAGCTGGCATCTCGCGCTCGGCGGACTTCTCAAGTCCAAGGGCATCGATCCCAAGAGCGTCGGCTGGGTGCCGTCGACCGGCGCGGCCACCGCGCTGACCGACCTCGCCGGCGGCGGCGTCGATTTCGTCTCGTGCTCGCTGCCGGAAGCCGAGAGCCTGACCAAGGCCGGCCGCGTTCGCACGCTGGTCTACATGGACAGCAAGCGCTCGAAGGTTGCGGCGGATATTCCGACGGTCAAGGAAGCGACCGGCTCGGACTGGACCATGGTGCTGTGGCGCGCGATGGCGGCGCCGAAGGGGCTGCCGGCCGACATCACCGCGAAGTATGAAGCGGCCTTCAAGAAGGTCTACGACAGCAAGGAATACCAGGACTTCATGACCAACCGCGGCTTCGGCGCCGTCTGGGGCGGGTCGGCCGAGTTGGGGACCTTCCTGGCCAAGAACAACGCAGAGCTCGGCCAGAGCCTCAAGGATCTCGGGCTGGCGAAGTAAGCTTCGTCATCGCAAGAGCGACGATATGAACGGACCGGACGCCAAGCGTCCGGTCCGTTTCTTTTTTCAGGGTGCGGGGCGCCGCCGCAGCCGTCCCGCGAGCCACGCGCCATAGACGCCGATCAACGCCAAGGCCAGGCCGTACCATGTGATGGCATACTGCCAGTGATTGTTCGGCAGCTTGACCTCGATGCGGCCGGGCTTCGGCAAGCCGCCCGCCGGCACCGGCAATTCCTGGTCGACATAGAACGGCGCATCGATGGTCCAGCCATTGGCGGCGGCCATGGTTTTGGGATCGCGGGTGAAGAAGACATTGGCCTTCACGTCATCGGTCGGCGCGAACATGCCGCGGCTTTCCGGCCAGCGCAGGTAGCCGACGATCTCGAGAGGCGCGCCCGGCGCGCCTGCGACGCGTGTGGCAGGAGCCTTGCGGTCGGTCGGAACGAAGCCGCGATTGACCAGCACGGTGGCGCCATCGTCGAGCCGCGCCGGCGCGAACACCCAGTAGCCCTGCCCGGTGATGTCCGATCGCAGCGACGAGCCGGCGGTGTAGACGAAGGCCTCGCCGGGCAGGAGCGTCGCGGTGAATTTGACGCGGGCATATTCGCTATCGGCTTGCGTCAGCGACGCCCAGGTGGTGCGCGGCGGCAAGGCTTGCGGCGGCTGATCGATGCGCGCGTCCAGCGTTGCGATGAGCGTCTGCTTCCACGTCATGCGCTGCACCTGCCAGGTGCCGAGCGACAGCAGGATGGCAAGGCCGATGGCCGCCGCAATGCTGGCCGTAACGATGCTGCGTGTCCGGGCGGTCACTGGCCGCCTTTGCGCGTGAGCTGGCCGGGGGCGGCCTTGTGATGGAACTGCAGGGCAATCAGCAGCCCCTTGATCAGCCGCAGCGGCAGCAAAGTCAGCAGCAGGATCAGCGGCAGCCAAAGCGCGGCATGCAGCCAGTATGGCGGCTGGTAGACGACCTCGGTGATCAGCGCCGCCATCACCACCAGCGCGCCGCCGATGAGGATGACGAAGACCGCCGGGCCATCGCCGGCGTCGGCGAAGCCGTAATCGAGCCCGCATTTGTCGCAGGCCGGCCGCAGCGCCAGAAAGCCGTCGAACATCTTGCCCTCGCCGCAGCGCGGACAACGGCCCATCAGACCGCGTTTGATCGCGAGGCCAGTGCCGGAGTGTTCGGACATGTCAGTACCTCCAAAGCAAAAGGGCGGCGTCGCCGCCGCCCTCCGCTGAGCTTGATCGCGTGCGGCGTCAGTGGCCCGCCGCGGCGCTGCCGCCGTGGCCCCAGACATAGATGGCGGCGAACAGGAACAGCCAGACCACGTCGACGAAGTGCCAGTACCAGGCGGCGAACTCAAAGCCGAGATGCTGCTTCGGCGTGAAGTGCCCGGCCAGCGCGCGGAACAGGCAGACGATCAGGAAGATCGTGCCGATGATGACATGCGCGCCGTGGAAGCCGGTCGCCATGAAGAAGGCGGCGCCGTACATGTTGCCGGAGAAGGCGAAGGTGGCGTGCATGTACTCGTAGGCCTGCACGCAGGTGAAGATCAGGCCGAGGCCGATGGTGAGGATGAGACCCCACTTCAGACCCTGGCGATCGTTCTCCAGCAGCGCGTGGTGCGCCCAGGTCACCGTGGTGCCCGAGGTCAGCAGGATCAGCGTGTTCAGGAGCGGCAGGTGCCACGGGTCGAAGGTCTCGATGCCCTTCGGCGGCCAGACGCCGCCAGTGAAGGCAACGCGGGCGACTTCATGGGCATCGCCGGGGAACAGCGCGGTGTTGAAGTAGGCCCAGAACCAGGCGACGAAGAACATCACTTCCGAAGCGATGAACAGGATCATGCCGTAGCGGTGCGAGATCTGCACGACGCGGGTGTGATCGCCCCTGTGCTGCGCCTCGGTGATGACGTCGCGCCACCAGGCGATGAACACGTAGAGCACGCCGAGCGTGCCAGCGCCAAACACCAGCGGCGCCGCCGCGTAGAGGTGGTGCATCCAGCTGATGGCACCGAAGGCCATGACAAAGGCCGCCAGCGAGCCGACGGCCGGCCACGGCGACGGATCGACCAGATGGTAGTCGTGTTGCTTGGTATGTGCCTCGGCCATTGTCGTCTCCGTTCAAATCGCGTCGGTTTGCAACGGGCGCATCAGCGCCCCCCAGATCTATGCGGTCAAAGTCTCTTCTGTGCCTTCGGCTCGGTGATGGCGACCGGCTTGGGCGGCGCCTCCAGCGGGAAGAAGGTATAGGAAAGGGTGATGGTGTTCAGCGGATCCTGGTCGCTGTCCTTGACGATCGCGGGATCGACGTAGAACACAACGGCCATATCGCGGGTTTCGCCGGCCTTCATGGTCTGCTCGGTGAAACAGAAGCAATTGATCTTGTGGAAGTAGAGCCCGACCTGCGGCGGCGTAACATTGTAGCCGGCCTGCGCGGTGATCTCGCGCGGGGCATCGTTGATAACCTTGTAGTAGACGGTCTTCACCTCGCCGATGCGGACCCTGACCGAGTTCTGCTCCGGCACGAAGCGCCACTGCAGGCCCGGCGCCACATTGGAATCGAAGCGGATGGTCAATTCGCGGTCGAGCACTTCGCCGGGCGCGACCACGGACACCTGGGTCGTGCCGCCGAACCCGGTGGTGCGGCAGAACCAGTCATAAAGCGGCACGGCGGCAAACGACATGCCGACCATGCCGGCGGCGACCGCGCCGCAGATCGCGGCAACGATGGTGTCGCGCTTGACCTTGCGCACGGGAACGGAGCGATCGGTGGGCGGAGTTTGTGTCATAGCGGGCGCACCAGCACGGCTGGACCCTTCACCAGGGTCATGACGTAGAACAGTACGACGAGCACAAGCAGCGCCACCGCGATCGCGACCGAACGCGAGCGTCGGGCGCGCTGCTGCGCCTCGGTGAGCACGACGCCACCAAGATTCTGGCCACCCTGCTCCTTGCTCTCGGGCTTCTTGTTGTCGTCCATGGTCATCTCCGCCGTCACGCGGCCACCCTGGCGATCAGCCCGCCCCAGCCGCGATCGACCAGCAGCACCGCATAGAGCAGGAACAGGTAGAGGATCGAGAAGGCGAAAAGATGCCGGCAGGCCCGGTCGGCCGGCGAGGCCTCGCGATAGACCTGCACCGCCAGAAGAACCATCGCGCCACCTGTCACGACCGCCACCGCGCCGTAGAGAGCGCTGGCATAGCCGAGCAGCCACGGCGAAACGCCGAGGGGCGCGAGGATCAGCGTATAGAGCAGAATCTGCAACCGGGTATGCGCGTCACCCGCAACGTTCGGCAGCATCGGCACACCGGCGCGGCCATAGTCGCTCTTCTTGTAGATCGCCAGGGCCCAGAAGTGCGGCGGCGTCCAGAAGAAGATGATGGCGAACAGAATGATCGGCTCGAGCGACACGGAACCGGTCACGGCGGCCCAGCCGATCATCGGCGGAAACGCGCCGGCGGCACCGCCGATGACAATGTTCTGCGGCGTCGAGCGCTTCAGCCACATCGTGTAGATGACGGCGTAGAAGAAGATGGTGAAGGCAAGCAACGCGGCCGCGACCCAGTTCACCAGGAGGCCGAGCGTCACCACCGAAAAGCCGGACAGAGTGAGCCCGAAGGCCAGCGCCTCGCCCGGCTTGACCTTGCCTGCCGGCACGGGACGCCGCGCGGTGCGCGTCATCACCTTGTCGATGTCGGCGTCGTACCACATGTTGAGCGCGCCGGAGGCGCCCGCGCCCACCGCGATGCAGAGCAGCGCGGTGAAGGCGGTGATCGGGTGCAGGCTGCCCGGCGCCACGGCGAGGCCGACCAGCGCCGTGAACACGACGAGCGACATCACCCGCGGCTTGAGCAGCGCGATGTAATCGCCGACCTCGGCAATGCTCGGCTCATACAGGGCCGCATCGTAGCGGCCCTGATCGACGAGATTCGCCCCGCCGGGGCGGCCGACATTCGCGCCTTCGCTGATGAGCGACATTGCCCGGCTACGCCCTTCTCAATCGCACATCACTTGATGCGCGGCAGAACCTCGAACTGATGGAACGGCGGCGGCGAGGACAAGGTCCACTCCAGCGTCGTCGCGCCTTCGCCCCACGGATTGGCGGCGGCAACGCGCTTCTTCATGAAGGCCTCGGCAACGCCGATGAAGAAGATCACGAGACCGACGGCCGCGATGTAGGAGCCGTAAGACGAGATCTCGTTCCACTTATGGAACGCATCCGGATAGTCGACGGTACGGCGCGGCATACCGGCCAGACCGAGGAAGTGCTGCGGGAAGAAGACGATGTTGACGCCGATGAAGGTGACCCAGAAGTGCGTCTTGGCGATCGTCTCGTTGTACATGTAGCCCGAAATCTTCGGGAACCAGTAGTACCAGCCGGCGAAGATCGCGAACACCGCGCCGAGCGACAGCACGTAATGGAAGTGCGCGATGACGTAGTAGGTGTCGTGCAGCACGCGGTCGACGCCCGCGTTCGACAGCACCACGCCGGTGACGCCGCCGACGGTGAACAGGAAGATGAAGCCGATCGCCCAGATCATCGGCGTGCGGAACTCGATCGAGCCGCCCCACATCGTGGCGATCCAGGAGAAGATCTTCACGCCGGTCGGCACCGCGATGACCATGGTGGCGGCGATGAAGTAGGCCTGCGCGCCGGTCGACAGACCGACCGTGTACATGTGGTGCGCCCAGACGATGAAGCCGATGCCGCCGATGGCGACCATCGCATAGGCCATGCCGAGATAACCGAACACGGGCTTGCGCGAGAAGGTCGAGACGATCTGCGAGATCATGCCGAAGCCGGGCAGGATGAGGATGTACACTTCGGGGTGACCGAAGAACCAGAACAGATGCTGGAACAGCAGCGGGTCGCCGCCGCCTTCGGGCGAGAAGAAGGTGGTGCCGAAGTTGCGGTCGGTCAGCAGCATGGTGATGCCGCCGGCGAGCACCGGCAGCGACAGCAGCAGCAGGAACACGGTGACCAGCACCGACCACACGAACAGCGGCATCTTGTGCAGGGTCATGCCCGGCGCGCGCATGTTGAAGATGGTGGTGATGAAGTTGATGGCGCCGAGGATCGACGAGGCGCCGGCCAGATGCAGCGACAGGATCACGAAGTCCATCGCCGGGCCGGGATGGCCCGAGGTCGACAGCGGCGCATAGATGGTCCAGCCGGAGCCGGCGCCGAGCGACCCGGCTTCGCCCTCGACGAAGAGCGAGCAGACCAGCAGCGCGAAAGCGGCCGGCAGCAGCCAGAACGAGATGTTGTTGAGACGCGGGAACGCCATGTCCGGCGCACCGATCATCAGCGGCACGAACCAGTTGCCGAAGCCGCCGATCATCGCCGGCATGACCATGAAGAAGATCATGATCAGACCGTGCGCGGTGCCGAACACGTTGTATTCGTGCGGCGTCGAGAAGATCTGCATGCCCGGGTTTTGCAGCTCCATGCGGATCGCGATCGAGAGCGCGAAACCGATGACGCCGGCGAACATCGCGAACACCAGGTACATCGTGCCGATGTCCTTGTGGTTCGTCGAATAGACGTAACGCCGCCACCCGGTGGGGTGACCGTGATCGTGCCCGTGGGTGTCGTGCGCGCCGTGTGCTGCTGCGTTCTCGGCCATTTTAACTTTTCCTCGACCCTAAGTTCTCGTGTCGCCCACGAATTATATTCGAATTCCGCGATGTGTCACTTGACGGTGGACAGGTCGGCCGCCGCGACCGCGTTCCTGGGGGCGTCGTCGACGGTGGCGAACTTCTTCTTCGCCGCCTCGAGCCATGCGGCGTAGTCCTTCTCGTTCAGGACCTGCACCGCGATCGGCATGAAGGCATGATCGCGGCCGCAGAGCTGCGAGCACTGACCGTAATACATGCCTTCGCGCTCGGCCTTGAACCAGGTTTCGTTCACACGGCCCGGGATCGAGTCGATCTTCACGCCGAAGGACGGCACCGCCCAGGAGTGGATGACGTCGGCGCCGGTGGTCAGGACGCGGACCACCTTGTTCACCGGAACGACGAGGTTGTTGTCCACGGCCAGCAGGCGCGGTTCGCCGGGCTGCAGATCCTTCGCCTGCTTCATCAGCGAGTCGAACTCGATCTTGTCGTCCGGATAGCTGTAGGTCCAGAACCACTGCTTACCCGTGGCCTTCACGGTCAGATCGGCCTGCGGAACCTTGAGCTGATAGAACAGCAGCCGGAAGGACGGCACGGCAATCGCCACCAGGATGAGGACCGGGACGACGGTCCAGACCACCTCGATCATGGTGTTGTGGGTGGTGCGGGAGGGCACCGGGTTGCTCTTGGCGTTGAACTTCACGATCACCGCGACGAGCAGGATCAGCACGAACAGCGTGATGACCGCGATGATCCAGAGGAGGAAGTCGTGAAACCACACGACGTCATGCATGACCGGCGACGCGGCGCCCTGAAGGGTGACTTGCCACGGATGCGGCTGCCCGGTCCCGGGGGCCGTCTGGGCGATCGCTGAACCGGCGGACAGGACGGCCAGGCTGGAGGCCACGAAAGCGATCAACCGCTTGAGCACGAGCATTTTCTTATGCGCTCCTCGACGATAAACGGCCTTGGACAAGGCCCCTTTTTGCCCCTGCGCGCCGCTTGCCCGGGCGGGCAAACCAGTGCGGCTACTGACGGCATATTGCCACGGGCGTGGCGGAGCTTGCGGTGCAGCGGCCCTAGGGGAAACCTCGCTTCTCAAACCACAAATCCCAGGCTCCCGCAATGTACCTCATTAGAACAATTCTGCGACAAAGCGGTAATCCTCAAACGCGCCGGATTTGCCGCATTTCCGCCAATCCGGAAGCGTTCACGGTATGGGATACCGCAGGCCGGACATTTCGGGACCAGCTTGCCGGCATGTTCCGGCCCGACCGTCTAGAATGCCCGGAGCGGGTGATTCGGGCCGTCGACGCCACCTCCCCTGCCTCCCGCGGACTAGCGCTAAAGGATTGAAGGATGAGCGATTTCAGGCAGGGCCGGTGGACGGCCTCTCACGTCGCAAAGCTGGCATTGGGATGCGGGGCAGCCCTCCTCCTGTGCCTCACCGGATGGTCGGGCGCGGCGCACGCGCAGGGCGCCGTAAAATCCGTGCACAGGGATTGGCAAATCCGCTGCGACACCCCGCCGGGCGCTAAGACCGAGCAATGCGCCCTGATCCAGAGCGTGACGGCGGAAGACCGCGCCAATGTCGGTCTCACTGTGATCGTGCTCAAAACCGCCGATCAGAAGAGCAAATTGATGCGGGTGGTTGCGCCTTTAGGCGTACTCCTGCCGTCGGGGCTGGGCCTCAAGATCGACAATGCCGATATCGGGCGCGCCGGCTTCGTGCGCTGCCTGCCCAATGGCTGTATCGCCGAAGTTGTCATGGACGACGAGCTGCTCAAGAAGTTGCGCAGCGGCAAGACGGCCCTGTTCGTCATTTATCAGACGCCCGAAGAGGGCATCGGCTTCCCGATGTCGCTCACCGGCTTCGGCGAGGGCTACGACAAGCTGCCGTAGCGGCATTTGGCCGGATTGCGGCCTCGCCTTCCTTTTTTGGCTGGCGATACTGACGGGCGCGCATCCCGCGCGGCATTCCGGAGTCTGTCCTCATGGCAAAAGACCTTCTCATCCTCACCACCGGGGGCACCTTCGACA
>DATMEX010000043.1:0-104863 GCA_035556455.1 Pseudolabrys sp. | reverse complement strand
GATTCCGCCAGCTATGATCCGGCCGGCACTTTCTCGAACGCCTGCCACGCCGTGATTGTCGAAGTCGACATCGAAACCGGTGGTGTGTCTATCGATCGCTATATCGTCGCCGAAGACGCCGGGCGTCTCATCAATCCGATGATCGCGGATGGCCAGATTTGCGGCGGCGTCGCGCAGGGCGTCGCCAACGCGCTCTATGAACAGATCGTCTATGACGAGACCGGCAACATCCTGACCACGACCTTGGCCGATTACATGCCGCCGACCGCCCATGAAATCCCCGCCATCGAAATCATGCATCTCGAAACGATGAGCAGCGCTACCATCACCAAGGCGAAAGGGCTCGGCGAGGGCGGCTCGATCGGCGCTCCGGCCGCGATCGTCAACGCGGTTAACGACGCTCTGTCGCGGTTCGGCGTGTCGCTTGACGAATTTCCGGTTACGCCGGAGCGCATCCACACGGCCCTGAATGCCGCATCGAAAGTGCCGTCGATGACACCTGAAGGAGCTCGCGCATGAGCGCCAAAAAAAGCATCACCCTGAACATCAACGGCGTCGACCACCATGTCCAGGTCGAGCCGCGGCGCACGCTCGTCGATGCCATTCGCGACGATTGCGGGCAAACCGGAACGCATATCGGTTGCGAGCATGGCGTTTGCGGCGCCTGCACCATCATGCTGGACGGCAAGCCCGTGCGCTCGTGCCTCATGTTCGCGGTGCAGGCCGACGGCGCCAAACTCAGGACCGTCGAGGGCCTCGCCGATGGCGACAAGCTGCACCCGTTGCAGCAGTCCTTCATCGATCATCACGGCCTGCAATGCGGTTTTTGTACGCCAGGATTCCTGATGCTGACGGCTGGCGTTCTCGAACAGGAGCCGGATATTTCCGACGAAGGGCTCATCGATGCCCTGTCGTCGAATCTGTGCCGTTGCACCGGCTATCAGAACATCATCAAGGCCGTTCTTGCAGCCGCGGCCGATATGCGGGCGGCGCGTTGATGGCTTTCATCGGCCGGTCCGTTCCCCGCCTCGAAGACAGGCCTCTGGTGACCGGCAAGGGGCGCTTTGCCGCCGATGTTTCGTTTCCGCACCAGCTGCACATGCGCGTGGTGCGCTCGCCTCAGGCCCATGGCCGCATTCTGGCGATCGACACGGGCGCTGCGTTGGACCTGCCCGGGGTGGTCGCCGTGTGGACGGCGCGCGATGTCAGCGATATTCCGCCCATCGATTTCCGCATGACCAAGATCGAAGGGCTGGAGCCATATCGCCAGCACATCCTGGCCACCGACCATGTCCGCTATGTCGGTGAGCCGGTGGCGGTCGTCTTTGCCGAGGATCCTTATATCGCCGAAGACGCTGCCGATCTGGTTGATCTCGGTATCGAAGAGTTGCCTATCATCACCGCCGCCGATGGTGCGGTGGGGATCTTCGCCGGGACGGCCTCGACCGAACCGGCGCAGGTCAGGAAGGGGTATGGCGATGTCGAAGCGGCCTTCAAATCGGCGCAGCATATCGTCGAACTTGATCTGTCGACCGGACGGCACTCTGCCGTGCCGATGGAAACGCGCGGTGCGCTGGGCCGCTATGACGCATCGAAAGACGTGCTGGAAATGTACGGCGTTGCCAAGGTGCCGCACTGGAACCGCGATCAGGTCGCGCGGATGCTCAAGCGCAGCCCGTCACAAGTGCATTTCTACGAGGGGCATGTCGGCGGCGGCTTCGGGGTGCGCGGCGAGCTTTATCCCGAGGACGTGCTGGTCTGCGTCGCGGCTTTGCGGCTAGGCCGGCCGGTCAAGTGGATCGAGGATCGCCGAGAGCACCTGATCGCGGCCAATCATTCGCGGCAGCAGACGCACAAAATTCGCGCCGCCATCGACGCGACCGGCAAAATCCTCGGCATCGAGAACGAGTTCTTCCACGATCAGGGCGCTTATGTGCGCACCCATGCAGCGACCGTTCCCGATCTTTCGGCGGCGATGGTGCTGGGGCCTTACCACGTTCCCCACTACCGGACGGTCGGGCACATCCGCCTGACCAACAAGACCCCATGCGGCACCTACCGCGCGCCGGGACGCTTCGAAACAACTTTCGTGCGGGAGCGCCTGATGGACGCCATTGCCGTGCGGGTCGGCATTACGCCGGTCGAAGCGCGCCGGCGCAATCTGATCGGCAAGGAGGAGATGCCGTTCGAGCGGCCAATCGACGCCCTCGGCACGCATGTCGTTTACGACTCGGGCGACTATGCCGGCCTGCTCGACAAGTCCTTGCGCAAGGTCGCCTGGGACGAGTTGCAGGCGAGCATCGAGGCGAGGCGGGCGGCGGGCGAGTTGGTTGGCGCGGGCATTGGTATGTTCGTCGAGAAGAGCGGTCTTGGCCCCTATGACGGGGTCAAGATCGCCGTCGATGTCGGTGGCAAGGTCGAGGTCATCACCGGCGCGGCGTCGGTCGGGCAGGGCGTCGAAACGGTCATCGCGCAGATTTGCGCCGATACGCTGGGCGTCGATTACACGGCTGTGCGCGTCGTGCACGGCCAGACCGATCGTATCGAGAACGGCATGGGTGCCTTTGCCTCTCGCGTCACGGCCATGACCGGCGAGGCGACGCGTATCGCCGCGCTCAAGATCAAGGCCAAGGCGCTCGACATGGCAGGCGAACTGATGCAGACGGCCGCCACGGATCTGGAAATTGTCGACGGGCGTGTCACCGCCGCCAAAGGGGCCAAGGCTTCGATTGCGTTAGGCGACGTTGCGCGGCATCTGCTGCCTGTGTCGCGAACCCGCGGCGAGCGCGAACCGGGCCTGTCGGCGGAAGGCTGGTTCTTCACCGACCACATGAATTATCCCTACGGCGTTCACGTTGCCGTGGTCCGCATTGATGCGGAAACCGGCGGTGTCGCGATCGAGAAGTATCTCGTGGCCTACGATGTCGGCCGCGCCATCAATCCCATGCTGGTCGAAGGCCAGATCGTCGGCGGTTTCGCGCAAGGGCTGGGCGGCGCGATGTTCGAGGAGTTGAGCTATGACGAGCGTGGCGAACCGCTCTCGGTGACGTTTGCCGATTATCTCATCCCCACCGCGCACGAGGTGCCGTCGATCGACGTGCTGGTCACGGAAGATGCGCCCAGTCCGCTCAATCATCTCGGCGTGAAGGGCGCAGGCGAGGGCGGCACGAATGCCGTGGGCGCGGCCATTGCCGCGGCGATCGACGATGCGCTGGGCCTGCCCGGAGCCGTTACCCAGCTGCCCATTACGCCCGACCGCGTGAAGACTATTGTTCAAAGCGCTGGCCTGGCGGCTTCCGGGGCCGTTCAGAAATCGCTCAGTTAAGAAGCCGCGCTAGAGGCCTGCTTGCGCAGTTCGGTTGGCGTCTCTCTCCCCGTCCCGTCTTTTATCATGCGGCCGCGCCGCTGGCGCAAAGCGTCGATATCCTGCCCTGCAACGAGATGGTCTATGACAGCCGCCGCCTCGTTCTATATTTCCGCCGCAGCCCGGATAATCGCGTCGTGCTCGGTGGCCGCGCGTCTTTCCTGTCGGGGCGCGCCACCTCGGCGCAAGTCGCCGATTATTCGGTGCTCGAAGGCGTGCTGCTCCGCATCTTCCCGCAACTCAAGGGCGTAGCGATCGATTACCGCTGGACCGGGCTCGTCGGCATCACTTTCGGTTATCTGCCGCATTATCACGGACGCGGCGTCGCGCTGGCGAACCGGGCCGGCGCGTGGCTCGGCCGCAAGCTGAGCGGGCACGCTGATCCTCACGATATTCCTGCAGTGCCGATCAAGGCCAACCCATTTCCACCGGTTCCGCTCGACGCTAGTCAATGTCGGCATGCAGTGGAACCGTGTACTCGATCTGATCGGCAGATAGTTATCGAAGACTTGCCCGAGATCAGAGGGGTGATGTGTACGATCGCGGGGCGTGGCGTAGTGAGATCGCACAATACAGCGCCCTTGGCGAGTCGGCCGTAGGAGCTTTAGCCTTGAATCGAGCATTCTGCGGTAGACGCGTCTTTTTGATTGTCTCCCGGCGGCTCACCGAACTCGGCGTATGTACCGCGGCACCGGCAATCTAACGCGGGCAGAGGAAAATTAGAGCAGACCGCGAAGGACTTTTAGATGACGGCGTTAACGAAGCAAGTTGCGTCAGGTTAGAATAAAACAACTGCCGGCTCATTTTGAACAACCACGAGATTCCTTCATGGCGAAGATTGTGGAAGCGCAGGTCGTCGATCCCCAGGAATTGAGAGGCCCGCGTGAAATTGGCGCTGATGGTGTCCGAGTTGAACGGAAAATCCGCTCATCGACCCGCCGCATCGACGCGATGATCGCCGCTGCCTCGGGCGTGAGTTCGCATCGCGCGTGTAATGTGGTGCGCTGAATTCCCATGGCATGCCGGTCACAGCCTACGAAGTGCTCGAAGGGGCGGCGTCGCGGCATCCGGACGATCAGAGCATTCTGGCGCTGCTGGCTCGCGATCGTGAAGACGGGCCGGCGGCGAAGGTCTTCGCTAAACGGGCGCTCGCGCTGGATCCCGATAATCCGCAGATGCCTGCCTTGCTGAGAAGTCTCGGCCGGCAATAGAACAACGCGTACTGACATTGAGTAGCACCGCGACGACCGAATCTCCTCCGGGTTGCCGATGGTCGCACTGGTGCGCGACGCTTGGCTGCGATCTCTTCTTGCTGACTCACGAAGCGCCGCCGATTGGGGCCGGCAGTCATTTGACGATAGTCCAAGCACCAAGGTCATCCGTTCTACGGCCGCAGGGTAAAGCAGGCCGTGCGGAATGCCGCCTGTCATGTCACGTCATGCCGCTCTCCGGCGCCATCTCGGGCACTCAATCTTAGACTTCTGCCTTGTTGCCTTGCTGTCGGGGCGTGCCGCCGTCCATCAGCGGGCATTGACCGGGGAATACGGAAAGGGCTTGACGATCCTATTTTTGATATAGAATATAGCTTAGTTATATTACTAAACGATCGGCTCGCGGCGGCTGGTGACTGACTTTTAGGCAAACTGCTCATCGAGCAGCGTTTCCGGGGATTCCATGATTATCGACAAGGATATGTTCGATCTGTTCCGAAAGGAACTTGTGCTCTGCAAAGTAAAGGCAGGGGAAACGATCGGCATTCTCTCCGAAGATCATGTCCGCGCCGATTACGCCGCAGCTTTCGCTGCTGCGGCCGAATCTCTCGGTGCAGACCCGCTTCACGTCAATATCCGCAAGCGGCCCGGCAGCTTCTTCGGCCCTGGCAATTCGCTGCGCGGTCAGCGCGCGGCAATCGCGGCCTTGAAGAACACCGATATGGTCATCGACCTGATCGGTTTGCTCTGGTCGAAGGAGCAGGACGCGATCACCGAAGGCGGCCCGCGCATGCTCCTGGTGCTCGAGCCGATGGCAGTGTTGTCGCGGCTTCTGTCGTCGCCGGAATCCCGCCGCCGTGTCGAGACGGCGCATAAGCTGATCGCCGGCTCGCGCGAGATGCGGATTACGTCGCCGGCCGGCACGGACGTGACCTACAAGATCGGCAAGCTGAAGACCGTGAGCCAGTACGGCTACACCGATGAGCCGGGGCGCTGGGATGCGTGGGCGGGATCGTTCGTCTGGACCGGGGGTGATGAGGACGGCGTCGATGGCACGGTTGTCATCGACTCCGGCGATCTGCTGCTCGATCCGATCCTCCGCTATGTGTCGGAGCCGATCGTTCTCACGATCAAGAAGGGCTACATCACCGAGATCGCGGGCGGCGGCGCCGAGGGCGCGCTGATGCGCGATTTCATGGCCGGTTTCCGAGATCCCAAGGCCTATGCCGTGTCCCATATCGGTTGGGGTCTCGATGAGAACGCGCAATGGACTTTTCTTGCGACGAACCCGGCCGCGCGCGACAGCCTCGGCGTCGATAACCGCAGCTTCTACGGAAACGTCCTGTTCTCGACCGGCCCTAACACCGAGCTCGGCGGCAGCAACGACACCATGTGTCATCTCGATATCCCGCTGAAGAACTGTTCGCTGACCTTGGATGGCCGCCAAATTCTCAAGGACGGCGTGATCCTCCCGGAGGATATGCGGGTGTCCGGCCGATGAACGATAGTCCCGATCGCGGAATGCCGCAGTAGCAACGGAGCGCCATCATGCCATTCGTCAACGTTCAACATCTGGCCGGCGCCTTCACCCGCGAGCAGCAGACGGCTCTCATCAAGGACATCACCGAGGCTTTCGTTCGTGTCTCCGGCGAGCGCATCCGCCCCAACGTTCTGATCACGGTCACCGAGATCGGAAGCGGATTGTGGGCGACGGGCGGGGTGCCGCTTACCATTGAGGAAGTCAGGAAGCGGCAGGCGAATGCCGGGAGCTAGCGTCGGCTTCGATACCTCTTTTCTTTGCGCGTAAAGGACCCGCTTTCATGTCGCACGATCCCAGTTCGTTCCCCACACTCGATGGCTTCGATCCGTTCAGTCAGGAGTTTCTGAGCAATCCGGTTCCGATCATCAAGCACGCGCAGGCAACGCAGCCGATCTTCTATTATGCGCCGCTGCGACTATGGGTGGTGACGAAGTACGACGACATCTGCAAGGCGGCCCGCGACTGGGAGACATTCTCGTCCAAGGCGACGGCCTTCGTGCCGCCGCCGGCCGATCTCAAGCCGAAAATTCCCGACAACTACATCGCGGATCACTTCATCTCGCTCGATCCGCCGGAGCACACGGCCGATCGCACCGCGGTTGCCCGTCAGTTCCTGCCGCGCGAGTTGCAGAAGCAGGAAGCCAATATCCGGCGGATCGCCAACACGCTGATCGACGGTTTCATCAATAAGGGCTCCTGCGATTTCATGCAGGAGTTCTGCTACCCGCTGTCGCTCAACGTCATCATGGGTCTGCTCGGCGTTCCCACGGAACGCGAGCATGACTATCGAATCTGGACGGAAGATCTCTTCTCGGTGCTGACACCGAAAACGAAGGACGCTGTCACCAAGCCAATGAGCGAAGAAGAGAAGCGCGAGCGCTGGACGCGTCTCGCCGAAAGCCAGGAGTTCTTCGAAAATTTCGTTGGCGAGCGTGTCAAATGCCCGATGGACGATCTCACCAGCCAGATCGTCAAGGTGAAGGACGCAGCCGGCAATCAGGCCATGCCGACGCCGCGCATCGTGCGCAAGATTCACGAACTGGTCGCCGCCGGCAACGACACGACGGCCAATCTGATGGGGCTGATGCTGATTCACATGGCGGAAAATCCGGCACAGGACGCCGAGATTCGCGCCAATCCCGCCTTGCTGCCGAATGTGGTCGAGGAAACGCTACGGCTGCGCGGCACGTCGCCGGGCCTATTCCGCGTCACCACAAAAGACACCGAACTGGGTGGCACCAAGATTCCGGAAGGTTCGCTGGTGTGGCTGCTGTTCATCGGCGGCGGCGTTGACGAGAGCCATTTCCCGCAGTCGGAAAAATGGGACATCCACCGTCCGAACGCGGACAAGCATCTCGCTTTCGGTCACGGCCGGCATTCATGCCTTGGCAATCCGCTCGCGCGCCTCGAGGCGCGGGTGGCGTTCGAAGAGCTCTTCAAGCGCATCCCGGACATTCGGGTTACGCCGGGCCAGCATGTCGAATATCTGCCGGTGATGACGGTGACGACCATCAATCATCTCAAGGCGGAATGGACGCCGCCGAAGAGCAATTGATCGCGGTTGTGTTGCGCAGCCGACTTCTCAAGCCGGGCATGATGATGCCGGGAAGTGCGATTGAAGGAAGCGATAGTGACGGCTGCGGAAAGCCATGAGCTTGAGCTGGTTCTTGACTCGGTCGTCGGCGAAACAGCCGACGTGCTGGTTCTTGAACTCAGGCGCCCCGACGCCGGCGCATTGCCGGCATGGGCGCCAGGCGCGCATATAGATCTCGTTCTGCCGTCGGGAAAAATCCGCCAGTATTCGCTGTGCGGCGATGTCGCCGATGCTTCGCGCTACCGCGTGGCGGTGTTGCGCGAGGCGGCCGGCCGCGGCGGGTCGGAGGAGATTCACGCCGTCGCCAAGGCTGGCTTGACCATTCGCACGCGCGGTCCCCGTAATCACTTCGTGCTGGTCGAGGCGCCGCGTTATCTGTTCGTTGCCGGCGGCATTGGCATCACGCCGATGCTGCCGATGATCCACCAGGCCGAAAGTGCCGGGCGCCCCTGGCGCCTGGTCTATGGCGGCCGCAGCCGCGGCTCGATGGGCTTTGTCGCGGAGATCGCGAAGCGGAGCGGCGGCACGGTGACCTTGTTGCCGCAGGACGAGATGGGCCTGCCGGATCTCGATGCGCTGCTCGCTCAGGTGGAGCCCGATGCCGCTATCTATGGCTGCGGCCCCGCAGGCATGCTGAAGGCGCTGAAGGAAGCGGCCGCCCAGCACGGCCGGGCGAGTGCCTTGCATATCGAGAGCTTTTCAGCGCCCGATGATGTTGCGCCGCCAGCGGGCGGGGCCGGCGACACGGCCTTCGAGGTCGAACTTCGCAAGTCCGGCGTGACGCTTCATGTGCCGGCCGCTCGCAGCCTTGGCGATGTCCTGCAGGAGGCCGGCATCGACGTGCCGTTCTCCTGTCAGGAAGGCTATTGCGGCACCTGCGAGACGCGCGTGCTCGAGGGGGTGCCCGATCATCGCGACACGATCCTCAACGAGGAGGAAAAGGCCGCGGGCAACCTCATGATGGTTTGTTGCGGTCGCTCGCGTACACCGCGCCTGGTGCTGGAGCTGTGAAGGTGGCCATGGATCTTTCTGGAAAAGTCGCAATCGTGACCGGAGCGGCGCGCGGCATTGGGCTGGCGATAGCAGGCCGGTTCTGCCGGTCCGGCGCGCGCGTTGTTCTCGCCGATCTCAATGCGAACGACATCGACAGCGCCATCGCGGCAATTCAGCGCGATGTGCCCGGCGCGCAATGCCTGGGCGTGACGGTCGATGTCGGCGATCGTGCGTCGGTGGAGGCCATGGCCGAGAAGGCGGTAGCCGCGTTCGGCCGCATCGACATCCTGGTTAGCAATGCCGGCGTCTGGAAGAACCTGACCCGCGGGCCGTTTTGGCAGCTCAGCAATGCCGAATGGCAGAACACCTTCAAGGTCAACACCGAGGGCGCTTTCAACTGCGCCTCCGCGGTCGCGCCGCACATGATCCGACAAAAGACGGGCCGCATCATTTTCATCGGCTCGGCAGCCATCGGCGAAGCGCTGGCGCATATCACCCAGTACAGCGCCTCGAAATCGGCGCTGATCGGGTTGATGCGCTGCGCTGCCAAGGAGCTCGGCAAGGATGGCATCACCGTCAACATGGTCAATCCGGGCCAGATCGACACCGGCGCCTTCACCCGCGATCAGCTCGAGGCGCGGGCGCAGGGGAAGTTCATCCATCGCGTCGGCGTGCCGCAGGATCTGGAAGGCATCATCACGCTTCTCGCCAGCGACGAGTCTGCCCTGATTACCGCGCAGCAGATCTTCGTCGACGGCGGCGGCGTGATGAACTGAAGGTGAGAGTCATGACGACCGCAGGCACTTCTCGTGAACATGGCCCCGACACGGCGCAGGTCGGCGTGAGGGGCATGCACTGTCAGACCAACGGCATCCGGATTCACTATCTGGACTTCAACCACGACGCACCGGGCACGCCCATTCTGCTTCTGCCCGGGATTACCAGCCCGGCTGCGACCTGGGCCTTCGTCGCGCAGCGGCTGGCTGCCTCCCGGCGTGTCGTCGTGCCGGATATCCGCGGGCGGGGACTTTCCGATAGCGGCCCCGGCCTCGGCTATTCCGTAGACGATTACGCGCGCGATGCCCTCGGCCTGATCGAGGCAGCCGGACTGCAACGTCCCATCGTGATCGGCCATTCGATGGGCGCGCGCATCGCGGCGCGTCTGGTGGCGATGGCGCCCGATGTGGCGTCGCGCCTGGTGCTGGCCGATCCGCCGTTGTCCGGGCCGGGCCGCGATCCTTATCCGACGCCACTCAGTTCCTACATCTCGGCACGCGAGGCGGCATCGAATGGTGCGACGGTCGAGCAGTTCCGCGCGCTCACGCCGACCTGGGCCGATGAGCAGATCGCGCTGCGCATCCAGTGGCTGCCGAGCTGCAGTGTCGAGGCGATCACCGCCTCCCATCGCAACTTCCATAAGGAAGACGCGTTCACGGATTTCCCGAAACTGCATTGTCCGACTTTGCTGATCCGGGCCATGCGCGCAAAGGTCGTCACGGCGGAGCTCGCCGAAGAAGTCGCGGGCTTGCTGCCGGATGGACAGGTCGTCGGCGTCGATGCGGGCCATATGATCCCTTTCGACAACCTCGAAGATTTCCTCGCCGCCATTGAGAAATTCATCGCGCCGGCCAAATAGCCGGGCGTCGTCATAAGGATTCGGGAGCAGCCATGACCGCAGGAGCCAAAGCCGGCAAGGAGTTCGCGGTGGTCGAAGCGACCATCGACGACATTCATGTCGCCTACCGCGATGGCCGATTGACCGCCAGGGCGCTGGTGCAAGCCTATCTCGACCGCATCGAGGCCTATGACAGAAATGGCCCGAAGCTGAACTCCGTTATCTCGCTCAATTCCGAAGCGCTGGCGGAGGCCGACCGGCTCGACGCGCTGGCGAAAAATGGACAATGGGCCGGGCCGCTGCACGGCATCCCGCTGCTCCTGAAGGACCAGATCGACGTCAAGGGCATGCGGACGACTTTAGGGTCGATCCTGTTCAAGGACTTCGCACCGGATCGCGACGGCTTTGTCGTGCGCAAGCTCAAGAGCGCCGGCGCGATCGTCCTCGGCAAGGTGACGCTTGGCGAATTGGGCGGCGGCGATACGCACAGTTCCTTGTTCGGCTCCACGCGCAACGTCTATGATCCCGACCGCACGGCAGGCGGCTCGTCCGGTGGTTCCGGCGTTGCCGTATCGGCAAATTTTTGCACTGCCTCGCTGGGGCAGGAGGGCTTTTCCTCCATTCGCCGCCCGTCGATCTGGAATGGCATCGTCGGCATGCGGCCGTCGATCGGCCTTGTCAGCCGGTCCGGCGTGTACAATGGCTGGCCGACGCTCAACGGCTCGGTTGGTCCGATGGCCAGGACAGTTGCCGATCTGGCGCGGCTGATGGATTGTATCGTGGGCTTCGATCCGGAGGACCCGAGCACGGCGCATGGCTGTGGCCGCACGCCGGAGAGTTACTATGCCCTGCTGACCAAGGACGGTCTCAAAGGCGCCCGTCTTGGCATTCTGCGCGAGGTGGTGGGCTATGACAGCGAGCCGGACTCGGCGGACTTCAAGAAGGTGGATGACGTCTTCAACCGCGCCATTGCCGAGCTGCGGCAGGCTGGCGCGGAAATCGTCGATCCGATCGTGATCCCGGACCTGAAAGCGCTGCTGGCGAAGCGGGCGCGGAGCGGCGAAGACGACGAAACGATGTACCAGCTCTACATGGCCGGCACCCAGACGCCGTTCAGGACGCGCGCCGACGTCGCGGCGTCTCCGCTGTTCAAGCAGGTCGTGCCGGGCTCGCAGAAGCGCTTTCTCGATGCGCCGTCGCCGGAGCGGCAGCTCGGCGACCACCGCGCGCGCGCGATGCTGATGACGAATCTCTTGAAGGTCATGGCCGAGCACAGGCTCGACGCCATCATCCACAAGGCGGTCGAGCACCAGCCGACTTTGATCAAGGATGGCGTCAACGCGCCGTTCGTCGATCAGAAGGGTGCGCCGCACATCAACACGTTTCTGATGTCGGTGCCGTCGATCGTCGTCCCGGCCGGCTATACGTCCGACAACCTGCCGGCCGGCATCACTTTCCTCGGCCGGCCTTACTCGGATGACAAGATGATCCAGCTCGCCTTCGCCTACGAGCAGGCGACGAAGCATCGCCGTCCGCCGGCGACGACGCCATAGCGCCGGCTATTCGATCGCGGTGACCACCGTTTCGGCCAGTGACAACGAACTGGTCAGGCCTGGCGATTCAATGCCGAACATCTGCACCAGATGCGGTACGCCGTGCTGGTCGGGCGTATCGATGAGGAAGTCCGCAGCGGGCTCTCCGGGCCCGGTCAGCTTGGGGCGGATGCCGGAATAATCCGGCGCCAGCGTGCCGTTCTTCAGCGCCGGCCAGTAGGTGCGGATGCGGTCGTAAAAGGCGTCGGCGCGCCGCGGATCGACCGGATAATACTCTTCATCGGTCCACTCGACATCCGGCCCGAACCGCATGCGGCCCGCCAGATCGAGCGTCACATGAACGCCAAGGCCGCCATTGACAGGGGTCGGGTAGATCAGGTGGTTGAAGGCCGGCTTGCCGGCATAGGTGAAGTAATTGCCCTTGGCGAGGACGCGCCTGGGCACGCGCTCCGAAGGATAATCGGGCATGGATTGCGCGATCTTCTGCGCGGAAAGCCCGCCGCAATTCACGACGGCATCGAAGGCAGCTTCGCCGGCATCGTCGCCGCCGAACGTCACCTGCCATTGCCCGTCCTTGCGCACCGCGCCGGTGACTGGCGTGTTGAAGGCGATGGCGCCGCCAGCGTCCTCGATATCGCCGACCAGCGCCAGCATGTAGCTGTGGACGTCGATGATGCCGGTCTGCGGCGAGAGTAAAGCCGCGGTGCAGGCCAGTTGCGGCTCCAGCGCCCGGGCTTCCGCCGCCGTCAGTATTGTCAGATCTTCGACGTCGTTGATGCGTCCTTGCGCGACAATCTGCTCGACTTTGGCGGTTTCGGCTTCGCTTGTTGCGACGATGAGCTTGCCGCACTTGCGATGCGGCACGCCATGCGACTCGCAGAACGCGTAGAGCAACCGCCGGCCCCGGACGCTGTGCCGGGCCCGGAGCGAACCGGTCGGGTAGTACATCCCGGCGTGTATGACCTCGGAGTTGCGCGACGACACGCCGGTGCCGATGGCATTCTCGGCTTCGGCGACAATGACGTCGTGGCCGCCCTGAGCGGCGGCGCGTGCGACCGCCAGGCCGACCACCCCGGCCCCAATGACCATCACCTGCAAAGCGTCTGCTCCATGCCGAAAGAGGAGGGTTTCGGCTTTTGATTACTAAAAAGCCTTAGTTAAGACAACTATACACGGCCGCCGGCGGGCAAGTTATATCTAAAAGATAGCTATGTTGACTTACCAAAGAGATGGTGTCAGCCTCGCGGTATCGTACCGGTTTCAAGCGAGGCTCCCGTGCTGGCTCTTTCCATCGCTCAGCAGAAAATCTCTCCCGAGGAGCTGCAATGCCGGGTCGAACTGGCGGCCTGCCATCGCCTGCTGGCGCATTTCGGCGTGGAGGATCTCACCTATAACCATATTTCGGCGCGTATCCCCGGCCAGCCGGATCATCTCCTGATCAAGCCGGACGATTTTCTGTTCCGCGAAACCACCGCATCGAGCATGTGGAAATACAGGCTCGACGGCACGCCGGTCGGGCCCGACACCGGCCCGATGATGGAAACCGTCAAGACGATCCACGCGGCCGTCCTCGAGGCGCGTCCCGAGATCGGCTGCGTGATGCACACCCATACCCCGGCCAATATCGCCGTCGCGTCGCAAAAGTGCGGACTGCTGCCGATCAGCCAACACTCCGTCATCTTTCATAACCGCGTCGCTTATCATGACTTCAGGGGCTTCGAGCTCGAGAAGGGCATGCGCAACGCGCTTGTCGAGGATCTGGGCGACAAGAACGTCGTGATCATGCGCAACCACGGCGCGCTGGTCATTGCGCCGACGATTGCCGAAGCGTTCCTGAAGCACCACTTCCTTGAGTTCGCCTGTCGCGCGCAAGTCGCGGCACTGGCCGGTGGCACCGAACTCGTCATCCCGGACGAAGACACCGCCGAATTCGCCGCCGCGCAGATGGAGAAATACAAGCTCACGGAGAACGGCGGCAAGGACTGGGCGGCTTGCCTGCGGCTCGCCGACAAGCTCGACGCGTCCTACCGGCTCTAGCGATGACGGCCCGGCCTCGCGCATGCGTCCTGGCCTGTCACCAGCAACCCGACAAGGTGCGCCCTGTATTCACGGAAGCTCTGTCGGACATCGCGGATGTCCGCTTCCTGAGCGAAGCCGGAGCAAAGCGGCGGCAGTGGCTGGCGGAAGCCGATGTGCTCCTGAGCTTCCTGCCGCATTCGGAAATCGAGACCGACGAGTGGAGCGTCGTTCGCGCCAAACTGCTGCAAGTCGCGACCGCCGGCGTCAATCACCTGCATTTCGATATGATTCCGCAGGCGACGGCCGTGGCGCCGACCATCGGCGTGCAATCTCCGGCGATCGCCGAGCATGTCCTGGCCTTTGCCCTCGCGGCGGCGAAGGGGTTGTTTCAACACCGCAGCGATCTGGCGCGCGGCGAATTCAATTTCATGGCCGAGACTCGCATGCTTGCGGGCGCGACCTGTTGCGTGATCGGGTTGGGGCAGGTCGGTCGCGCCACGGCGCGGTTGTTTCAGGCCGTGGGCATGAAAGTAAATGCGATCAATTCGTCGGGCGTTTCCGACGACAGCTCGCTGGTGGCCGTCGGGACGCTTGAGGATTTTGCTGAGATGGTCGCGGACGCGCAGGTCGTCGTGATCACATTGCCGCTGACAGAGCGGACCAGCGATCTGATCGGGGTGAGACAGCTTGCCACCATGCGGCGCGACGCCACGCTGATCAATGTGGGCCGCGGCCGCATTATCAATCAGCAGGCGCTGTACGATCATCTTGTCGCCAATCCGGCTTTCACGGCTTGTCTCGACGCGTGGTGGGAGGAGCCCTTCAATGAGGGGCGCTTCCATGTCAACCATCCGTTCTTCGATCTACCGAACCTGCTAGGCACGCCGCACAATGCGTCGCGGGTGCCGGGCATGGCGGCTGCGATCGCAGAGCGGGCTGCGGCGAATGTGCGTCATTTCCTGACGACCGGCGAGGTGCTCCATCGCGTGCCTGAGGAAGACAGGCGATGGGTCTGATTCCGCGTCCCCGCTTGGGCGGCGACAGCATGTCGTGCCGTGAATGCGCCGCGACAGGACGCGGCCATCGCGGCGTGGTGACGCAGCACACTCTGATGCCTTCGCATTGGGCAATGCGTGCCCCGCCGAAGCAGCGAATGTCCGCAAAACGCGCACTCGCCGCCGATCTGGTTTGTTGACAGTGTTAGTTAGGTAGATAAGATAACTGCCGTATATGAGTTATCAGCGTGAGCTCGGGCGCGGGGGCGATTAGTGGATGTGAGCGTCGAAGCAACGAGTGGAGGCGGGCGCGAGGCCCTCGCCGACGCGTTGCTGGTAGGCGCATACGACATCCATCGTCATGGTTATCCCGAAGTCAGCCTCGATTGCCGGACTCGTCTATCCGACATCGACAATCTCATCGGCTCGCGGGATGCGGGTTTCAAGGCGGTGGTGCTTAAATCGCATTTCTGGCCGACCGTCGGACGGGCTTACCACCTGCGCAATCTCGTTCCGGGAATCGACGTCATTCCGTCCATCACACTCAACCGCGTTGTCGGAGGTTTCGATCCGATCGCGGTGGAATCGGCGGCGTTGCAGGGCGCACGCGTCATGTGGTTTCCGACCTGGAGCGCCGCGAACGACATCGAGCGCGGCGGCATCAGCAAGCAGATCATGCCGACCTATCTCAAGCGCACGGCGGTTCTGCCCGCCGAATACGGCCTTCGCGTCACGGACGCGGCCGGCAAGGTCCGCAGCGAGGTGCGCGAGTGCCTGGCGGTTGCCGCCGAGCACGACATGCTGGTGTGTACGGGACATATCTCGGCGATTGAGAGCATTGCGCTAGCCGGCGCCGTCAAGGACGCAGGTATCGACCGCTTTGTGTTTACGCATCCCGACAGCGGCACCGTCGGGGCAACGTCCGATCAGATCGATGAGATGGTCGCGCGCGGTGCGGTTTGCGAAGTCTGCGCCATCGGTTTCATGCCGCTCTATATGCGCATGAGCATTGCCGCGATGGTCTCGCTCATTGAACGCCTCGGTTCGGCGAAAGTGGTCCTGACATCCGACTACTTCTTCGACTGGTTTCCTCCCGCCAGCGAGGCCATCAGACTGGTGGTCGGGACGCTGCTTCAGTGCGGCGTATCGGCCGATGCCATCAAAGACATGATCTGCCGAAATCCCGCGCGTCTTATCGGCGCGACGGGTTCTTGAAGTTGCCGTTAACGAGGGCGCTGGTGCCCGACAACAGAGGATTGGACATGACGAAGAGACATGGAAGCCGGAATGCGCTCTTGATCGCCGCCTGTATGGTTCCCCTGATGGGCGCCGTGCCGGCTCACGCACTGGAAAAGGTGAAAGTCGCGGCCTCGTTCGTCGGCCTCTGGGACACCAGCCAGCCGACGTTCTGCAAGGATCGCGGCGAATTCGAGAAGGCCGGCCTTGACGTCGAGATCGTGTCGACGCGCGGCGGCTCCGAAACGGTGCAAGCCGTGCTGGTCGGCGGCATGGACATCGCCTATTCGCCCGGCGTCAACGCGGTGCTCGCAGCCACGAAGCAGGGCGCCAAGTTCAAGATCATCAGCTCGGAATTCGTCGGCCAGAACGATACGCTCTACTATGTCGACGCCAACAGTCCGCTCAAGACCGCCAAGGACCTCGCTGGCAAGACGGTCGGCTTCCCGCGTCCCGGCTCGGCTTCGGAGATCGTGCTGTTCGATCTGAAGAAGCAGGCCGGCATCGACTTCAAAATGGTCGTCAGCGGTGGTCTCGACGCCACGCGCACCATGCTGAAGACCGGGCAGATCGACGCTGCCTACACCTTCCCGCCCTACGGCATGGATGCGATCGCGAAGAAGGAAATCCGCGTGCTGTTCGCCGGCGACGAAGTGCCCGGCCTCGCGGACGTCACCAATCGCGTCAATATCGCCAGCGTCGATTTCGTCACGAAGCGCCGTGCGGTCGCCACCAAGTTCATGGAAACGCTCGATAAGTGCATTGACTGGGCCTACGCCAACCCGGCCGAGAGCGTGAAGATGTACGCGAAGATCAACAAGATCGACGAGGAGATCGCCAAGATCGCGATGGGCTACTACAAGCGTGAAGCGCTGGCCTGGGAGATCAAGAAGTTCGATGTCGCCGTGCAGCGCGCGGTCGAAAACAAATACATCGACGCGGCGCCGACGGCGGCTGAGCTCAAGGAACTGATCGACGTCGTCTATCTGCCGCCGAAGAAGTAGCCCTGCGGGCGTTCGCCGCCTCAATCGGTAACGAGTGAAATTCAAGTGTCCCTTGAAGCCGACGTTCTGATTGTAGGGGGCGGCTCCGCCGGATGTGTTCTGGCGGCCCGGCTGAGTGAAGATGCGGGTTGCCGGGTCATCCTGATCGAAGCAGGTAGGGACGTCAGTTCGTCTGACGTCCCTGCCGACATCGCCAGCGGATATCCGGGCAGGGCGTTTCTGAACCCGGCCTATAAGTGGGCCGATCTTAGGGCCCGTCTCGGTATGTCACGCGCCAACGCGGCCGAGGCCCGACTCCCCCGTCTCTATGAGCAGGCGAAAGTCCTCGGCGGCGGCTCCTGCATCAATGCCATGGTGGCCAATCGCGGGGCGCCGGACGACTACAACGAGTGGCACGATCTCGGTGCCACAGGCTGGGGCTGGCACGATGTGCTGCCTTACTTCCGTAAGCTGGAGACCGACTGCGATCTGGACGGCGGCTTCCACGGCCAGAGTGGGCCAATTCACATCCGCCGCCATCGCGACGAGAAAATCTCGCCTTTCGTCAAGCAGGTCCGTTCGGCGCTCGTGAAGCGCGGACATTCGCTGCACAACGACCAGAATGGCGTTTGGGAGGATGGTGTCTTCGCGGTCACCGTCGCTTGTGCCGCCGACGGTGGGCGGCAGCCAACTTCGCTGGCTTATCTAACCGATGATGTCCGCAAACGGCCGAACCTCCGCATCGTGACTGGCGTCGAGGTGACGCGTATCCTGTTTGACGGTCTGAGGGCTATCGGCGTCGAGGTCCGGACACCCGGCGGAACGATGGCCATCAGGGCGTCGCAAACCATTGTCTGTTGTGGCGGTGTGCATTCGCCGGCGCTGCTGATGCGCAGCGGCATCGGGCCTGCGGCTCACCTGCGAGACATCGGCGTGGAGGTTGTGGCGGACAGCGTCGATGTCGGACAGAACCTGATGGAGCATCCATCGTTGTCGCTGTCGACCTATCTGGCGCCGCAGGACCGCGTCACGGACGATTCGACGCATCAGGCGCAGGCATGTCTCCGGCTGTCGTCCGGGCTTGAAGCGGCCGGCGTCGGCGACCTCCATTTCCAGATTCTTGCCAAGTCCGCGTGGCATGCAATCGGCCGGCGGCTCGGCACTTTGTTCTTCTGGATCAACAAGCCATATTCGCGCGGCGAGGTGCGATTGCGGTCGGCGGATCCCGCTGCGCGGCCGGATGTCGATTTTCGTCTGCTATCGGACAGGCGCGATCTCGAACGCATGAAGCAATGCGTCCGCGTCGCCGCATCGGTGCTGGATGACCTGTATCGCGAACGAGTGACCGGAGAGCCGTTCCCGGCGGTCTTTTCAGATCGGATCAAGAAGGTGTCGGCGGTCAATGCGTACAATGCCGCTCGGCTTGCGGCGTTCGGTATGCTGCTCGACTTGGTGGGCGAGACGATGCGGGCGGCTCTCATCCGCACGGTGGTCACCGAGGGGCTGGCGCTGAGAGATTTGCTCGCTGACGACGATGCGCTGGAAGCGTTCGTGCTGAAGTCGACCGGCGGAACGTGGCACCCGACAGGGACCTGCCGCATGGGAGCGATCGACGATATCAAAGCGGTTACGGATGCGAGCGGACGCGTACGGGGTGTGATGGGGCTGCGGGTTTGCGATGGCTCTCTGATGCCGAGCATACCGCGCGCCAATACTAACATCCCCATCATCATGATGGCGGAGCGGATTGCGGATCTTGTCAAGGCGGAAGCCAAATAGCGCCCTTCCGAAGAGCGCGTGGTGAGCACCATCGGAGTCGTATGTCGAAAGGCGGGCCAATAGATAACTCCTCGGATGTACGCGTGCGAGCGAGGAGCCCGCGCAAACAGCACGAGTACATTATGGCTGTTGCCCAGGCGCGTTATATCCTGCGCAAGCTCTTCCGCCTCGTCGAGGACAAGGCCAAGGAACTGGGTATCGAGCCATTGGCTCATCAGGCGCTGCTTCAGGTTTATGGAAGCGCAGGGCAGGCGCTGCGTGTCAGCGAACTTGGTGAGCGCCTCGATATCACGACCGCCTTTACCTCGAACCTCGTCAAAGGACTTGTCGCCAGTGGTTATCTGGTACGCGAGTCACTGGCATCCGATGCGCGGGTCACCGTTTTGCGACTCGCAGACGCAGGTCGCGATCTTTGCAACCGTATAGACCTCGAGGTTCGGCCACACGTCGATTACTTCGCCAGCCAATTGTCGGCCAATGAGCGTCGGATCGCGCTGGCGACGGTGATGTTCTACATCGGAACGGATACCAGCATCGGTTGACCAGAATAGATGCGGCCTGCCTCGATTATTGCCCCGTATTTGCGCAGCTTTTTGGGGCTCCGGCAGCATCCGCAAGGGGCTCTGACAGTTGACAAAAGAAACTGAGTTGACTTATCATAAATTGACTGAGGCGCCGTCATCGTTCGGTCGATGAGGGCAGACACGATGTCAATGCGCCATCACGCAACATCCGGGATGAACAGGTGTCAGTGACTGCGGTATCGGCGAATGGCCCCGCGTTGACGCGGCTGCTTATTAAAGTGTTGCGCTCACCCCAACTCAGCGCCTTCGCGCTACTGGGCGTATTGCTGCTTATGCTTGAGTGGCTGGTCGCATCGGGGGTGGTTTCGCCCGCCGTCGTGGCGCGGCCGAGCGTGGCGATCGCAGGCATCGGCAAGCTCCAGCAGAGCTACGACCTGTTCGGCGCGTTCCGGCTGACGATGACGACGACCATCGTTGCGATCCTGCTCGAACTGATTGTCGCTATTCCTTTCGGCTACTTTCTCTACAGGCGCCGCGCTTTCTCGATCGCCTATACCGGGTGGCTCGCCGCTCTGTCGGCCGCGCCGATCTTCCTGCTGTTTCCGCTCTTCCTCGTGATCTTCGGCCGGAACATCGTCACCCTCATCGTCATGGGCTTCCTGCCGGGCGTCATTCCCTTGATCCTGCACGTTCAGGACGGGTTTCGCAGCGTCAAGAAGACCTATCTGAACGTCGGCGAAAGCTTCGGGCTGAGCAAGCAAACGATCTTCTGGAAGATCATGGTCCCGGCCGCGGCGCCGACCATCTTCACCGGCTTCCGGCTGGCGCTGATGTATACACTCATCAATATCGTGGCCATCGAGTATCTGGTCGATCTCGGCGGTCTGGGTCGTCTGGTGGCGGATCGCTATTTCCACTTCGACATTCCTTCAACCTATGGCGCGATCGGCGCGGTGACCCTGGTCAGCGTGTTGCTGAACTGGACGATTGGCGTCGGTGAAAAGCTGGTGAGGTCACGATGAGCGACGCCAATCTGCCGCCGGCTGTCCTGCGTCAGCGCGTCCTGAAAATCAGGGTGCTGACCATTATCGGCGTTATCCTCGCCTGGGAGTTCGCCGGCCGGTCTGGCTTCTTCTTCGAAGGTGTCATTCCCTCGACCTGGACGGTTGCGAAGGCGCTCGTCACCGAACTGATGACAATGAGTTTCTACAAGGATCTCGGCCTGACCTTGTTCGCGTCGGTGGCCGGTTTCTTTTTCGGTTCGATCATCGCGTTGTTCATGGGCATCCTGCTCGGGCTGCAGCCGTTTTTGCGCAGCGTGATCGAGCCGTTCATCAACGCCATAGGCGGCACGCCGAAGATCATCTTTCTGCCCATCATGTTTCTCATCTTCGGCCTCGGCATCGAGTCCAAGATAGCGAAGGCCGGGCTGTCGGCGTTCTTCCCGGTGGTGCTCAGCACCGCCAGCAGCTTCGTGCAGATCCCGAAGATCTATCTGCTGACCGGCCGCAGCTTCAATCTCTCGCCCTGGCAGATGATCAGCAAGCTGTACCTGCCGGCGATGGCCGACCCGGTGCTGACCAGCATGCGCTTTGCCATGTCGATGGCGATCATCGGCGTGCTGGCGGCGGAAATCTCGTATTCCAACGGCGGCCTTGGCTACCGCCTGATGCGCTTTTCCGACCAGTATCAGATGGGCTTTGTCTACGCCGACGCCATCCTGATCTTCCTCGTGACCGCGCTCGTGAACTATCTCTTCACGATCGGCGAGGACATCGGCGCCATGTGGAAGCGCAGCCGCGCCATGCTCGCCGGCCGGCAGGCCAAGGTGGCGACGGTACCGGGCGCCTAGCGCCGGCCCCATTCATCGTCTGAACCGATCCGCCCGGTCGTCGCTGTTGCGGCGGCCGGGCGCGCGGCTGCGCGGTCGCGTGCCGGCCTTGCGCCGGACGCGGAGCTCGGCTGTGGGCTAGGCAAAAATAGCTATGGTATATACGTATGTTTTGTAACATAAACAGCCATCGAGAATTCACGGCGTGAACCTGAGGGAGAGAGCCCGTGCTGGTCGGCGTTCCAAGTGAAATCAAAACCCATGAATACCGCGTTGGCCTGACCCCGGCGTCGGTCCGGGAATATGTCCAGCGCGGTCACGAGGTCCTTGTTCAGAGCGGCGCGGGTGCCGGCATCGGCGCCAGCGACGACACGTATCGCCAGGCGGGCGCCGATATCGCGAAAACCGCCGCCGAGGTCTTCAAGTCGGCGGACATGGTCGTGAAGGTCAAGGAGCCGCAGCTGGAGGAGTGCGCGCAACTGCGCGAAGGCCAGATTCTCTTCACGTACCTGCATCTCGCGCCGGATCCGCAGCAGACGGCGGCGCTGGTCAAATCCGGCTGCACGGCAGTCGCTTACGAAACGGTGACGGACGAGAAGGGCGGCCTGCCGCTGCTGGCGCCGATGAGCGAGGTGGCCGGCCGCCTGGCGATCGAGGCCGCGGGCGTTGCCTTGAAGCGGCCGGCGGGTGGCCGTGGTCTCTTGATCGGCGGCGTTCCCGGTGTGCCGGCGGGGCGGGTGGTCGTCATCGGCGGCGGCGTTGTCGGCCTGCATGCGGCGCGCATGGCGGTCGGGCTTGGTGCCGAGGTGACGATCCTAGATCGTTCGTTGCCGCGTCTGCGTGAAATCGACGATTTGTTCGAGGGCCGGGTTCGCACGCTGTATTCGACCTCGGAGGCGCTCGACAACGAAGTCGCGGCCGCCGACGTCGTCATCGGCGCGGTGCTGGTGCCGGGAGCGAGTGCGCCGAAGCTGGTGAGCCGCGCCAAGCTCAAGGCCATGAAGCCCGGCGCGGTGATTGTCGATGTTGCCATCGACCAGGGCGGTTGCTTTGAGACGTCGCATGCGACGACGCATGCCGAGCCGACCTACGTGGTCGATGGCGTGATCCACTACTGCGTGGCCAACATGCCGGGCGCGGTGCCGGTCACGTCGAGCCATGCACTCAACAACGCAACGCTGCCATTCGGGCTCGCGCTGGCATCGTCGGGCCTGAATGCGCTGCTGGCCAATCCGCATTTGCGCAACGGCCTCAACGTTCATAAGGGCAAGGTGACCTACAAGGCCGTCGCTGACAGCCTCAACCTGCCATACGTTTCGGCCGAAAACGCCATCGCGGCGTAACAAGGCTGGATCCGCCGGATCCCCTCCCGGCCACTGGGCCGCCCGCAAGGGCGGCCCTTTTTCCATGGCGGTTCAGGATTTCGACAGGTCGATGCCGCCGAAGCGCTTCTTCCAAAGCGCGATGGCGTCCTTGTTGTAGACATTGTCGGGGACGCGGCCGCTGAGCGCATCGTGTACCGAGCGCCCGGCCCATTCGGCGCCGGCGCGCAGTTCGATGGTGTCGGACTTGGCGGTCGCATGCGGCGACAGGATCAGCGTGTCGCCGATGGCCCGCAGCGGCGAGCTCATCGGCAACGGCTCTTCCTCGAAGGCGTCGATTGCCGCGCCGCCGAGGCGGCCGGCCTGCAGCGCGGCGGCGACGGCCGCCTCGTCGATCATCTTGCCGCGCGCCGTGTTGATGACGACGGCGCCCGGCTTGGTCAGGCCGATCTCACGCTCACCGAACATCATCCGGGTCTCGTCGCTGAGCGTCGCATGAAACGAGATGACATCCGACCGCCGCAGCAGGCTGTCATAATCGACGCGCTCGACGCCGGCGAGCAGGAAGCTGGTCGGCGGCACATAAGGGTCGTAGGCAATGATGCGCAGGCGCCACGGGGCCAGCAGTTGCGACACCCGCGTGCCAATGCGGCCAAGACCAACGAGTCCGACCGTTATCCCCGGATAACCATCCGACACGCGGGCGCCCAGATAGGTCGCCGCGTGCTGCTCTTCGCGCCATTTGCCGGCGCGCACATCGGCATCGCGCCGTTGAACCTTCTTCAGCAGCGCCAGCATCAGGGCGATGGTGTTCTCGGCGACGGCGAAACAGTTGTCCTCGGTCGGTCCGTGGCCGACGAGGATGCCGCGCTCCGTGGCGGCGGCGACGTCCACGTCGTCGACGCCGACCGAATACTTGGTCACGGTGCGCAGGTGTGGCGAAGCTTCAATCACCTCGCGGGTGATCGGCGTGGCGCGGATTGAGGTGCCCATGAGCGCCACGGCGTCGCGCGCGGCGTTGGCGATTTCCGAGGCTTGCGCCTTGCCGGGCTGTTGCCAGCGCGGATCGCCGAGCACGAGGTCGTAGCCGTGTGCGGCCAGTTCACTCATCATCTTCTCGGTGCCGGCGAGCGGCGCGAAGACGAGAACCTTGGGCTTCGGCATGGCGCGCTTCTGTCAGGTGCGGATGGCGGGCCTCAGGCTCGCCATCCATTTGTCCTCGATGACGCGGCTTTCGGCGATCGAAAGCGCCGAAGTCTTCGCATATTTGTTGCGCCAGCCGAACGGGCGACAGGCGTCGATGATCATCTTCGAGTTCTGTGTCAGCCCCTGATCGCGCGCTTCGGGCGTCAGGCGCGGATCGAGACCCGAGCTCCAGCCGCCGCGGACGATGTCCACCGACTCCGATGGCTCCGACCGCGTCGTTACCGCCCACATCACGTCGGCGAGATTGGAAGGGTCCACGTCTTCGTCCACGACCACGACGAGGCGGCCCATGTAGCTGTTGGCCGCGGCGATCAGGCCGGCACGCTTGGCGTGGCCGGGATAGCGCTGTTCCAGCGCGATTACGGTCATGAGCTGGGACACGTGTTGCCAGACGCCGACGACGTCGGTGACACCGCAGGCGATCAGGTTCTGCCAGATGCCGGCGCCGCGGAACGGCAGGCCGAAATGGAAGCGCGGCGGCTTCATCGGCGGTGAGCCGAGCAGGATCGGGTTGGTCCGGTGGTGGATGGCCGTGACCTTCATCACCGGCGCCGGACGCTTGTCGGCGGCATAGTAGCCGGTGAATTCGCCGAACGGCCCTTCGAGCAGGCTGACCTCGGACATCGGCAGCAGTTCGCCCTCGAGGACGCTTTCGGCATAGGCCGGAATTGGCAGGCGGGTGACCGGACCGGGATGCACCTCGATTGGCGTGCCCTTGATCGCACCGGCGAACGCATACTCCGATTGGCCGGCCGGCAGATATTCAAAGCCGGCGATGAACAGGGCCGGATCCTCGCCATTGACGACGACCACAGGGCAGGGCTTGCCGCGTTCCCAGTATTTCTTGGAGATCATTGCGCCGTGACGGCCCTGATGATCGAACTGGATCGTCACCTGATTGCGGCCGTGAACCTGGACGCGATAGATCGAGGCGTTGACCCAGCCATCGTCGGCATCGCCCATGATCACCAGGCTGCCGGAGCCGATGTAGGGACCGCCGTCTTCCGGATGCCAGTGCGGCGAGGGCAGGCGCGCCAGATCGACATCGTCGCCGGTCATCGAGTTTTCGAGCCAGGCGGCGTCCTTGACGATAACCGGGTCGAGGGTTTTCAGCGTTTGCCGCTTGGCCATCCATGCCTTGAGCGCATCGAGCGGCCGCAAATGTGGATCGAGCCCGAGCGCCAGGGCGGCGCGCTGCGCGCTCACGGTGGCGTTGCTGAAGATACGGTAGCCCTTCGGATAACCCTTTATGTTGTCGAACAGGAGGGCCGGGCATTCCGGCATGCCGGCGGCGACTTCCGTGATGCCGCCGATCTCGAGCATGAGGTCGGCGTTGTCGATCCGCCGCAGCGCACCCAGGCCGTCGACGAGATCGATGAATTCGCGCAGATCACGGTACATTTCGCGGGGGTCTCCTGGAGCACGTCAGACGTCGCCGATCGCGGGGACGTGCTCGCCCCAGCGCTTCACGGCGCCTGTGTCTATGTCGAATTGATCGAGCACGCGGCCGACCGTGTGATTGACGATGTCGTCAATGGATTGCGGGCGGGTGTACAAGGCCGGCATGAACGGCGCGATCATTGCGCCGATCTCGGCTGCCCGTGTCATGGTTTTAAGGTGCCCGAGGTGCAGCGGCGTCTCGCGCAGCACGAGGACGAGTTTGCGACGTTCCTTGAGGATGACGTCGGCAGCGCGCGTCAACAACGTCGTGGTATTGCCGTAAGCGATTTCGGACAGTGAGCGAATGGAGCACGGAATGACGATCATTCCGAGGGTGCGGAAGGAGCCGCTGGCGATAGCGGCGCCGATGTTCTCCGACTTGTAGACCACATCGGCGAGGTCGCGCACCGCGGCCGGTGTGTAAGCGGTCTCGCTGGTGATCGTCAGAGCCGCGGATTTGCTGATGACGAGATGCGTTTCGACACCCGCCGCGCGCAGGGCTTCGAGCGTGCGGATGCCGAGGATGGCTCCGGAGGCGCCGCTGATTCCGACGATGATACGCTTGGTCACGCGCGAGGGCCTTGGTTGGTGCCGGGGCCGCCTTCAGCCTTGTCAAAATGCCCGCGGACCTTCACAGATATAGATTATAGAACTAAGGTTGTAAACATACATAACTGCCGGTGTGCATAGACCGGGCAGGCTTCCGGCCGGGGCTCGGGCCCGCCCGAAAAAGAGGCTGGCATTTGGAGAAATATGTGTTAACTAACTAATCGGAGTCAGCCAACATGAGTCGTGGGCGACCGCCGATGCAACCTTTGAATGCCGGGAAACATTCATGACCGTTCTCAATTTCGCAAAAATCGAAAAGATATCTGCTGCCGCCGCGCGTTCGCGCAACGGCGTGGACAAGCATGAGTATTTTATCGCCGTAGCCCATGTTCGCTACATCCTGCGCAAGGTTTTTCGTCTTATCGAGGACAAGGCCAAGGAACTGGGTCTTGAATCCCTCGCGCATCAGGCGCTGCTGCAGATCTACGGCAGCCCCAATCAGGAGCTTCGCGTCAGCGAGCTGGCCGAACGGCTCGACATCGCCCCGGCCTTCGCCTCCAACCTCATCAAGGGCTTGGTCAAGTCGAAGTACCTCAAGCGGGACTCCGACGCGAACGATGCCCGGGTCACGATCCTGAAGATTACGCCGGCGGGTCGGGCGATCTGCGATCGCATCGACAACGAGGTCAAGCCGCACGTCGATTACTTCACCAGCCAGCTCACATCGGACGAGCGCGAGACCGCGGTGTCGACGTTGATGTTCTACGTTGGGCCCGGCGCTGGCCCCGAGAAGTAAATCGAGTGAGTGGCGGAAGGAAGTAACAGCGTGGCCAAGAAGTCGGGCGAGTCGCGTAGCGGTGCTGGCATTCCGGAAATTCCGGCATTGCCGAACGCGGTGGAAGACGGGTGGGGCAGCGATCGCGTCGCCCGCATCGTTCGCGAGCTGGGCGTTCCGTTCATATGCTTCAACCCCGGCGCCAGCTTTCGCGGCCTGCATGACAGCCTGGTCAACCTGCTCGGTAACGACCGGCCGCAGATGCTTCTTTGCCTCCATGAAGAGGCGGCGGTCGCCATCGCGCATGGCTATGCCAAGGTCACCGGCAAGCCGCTCGCCGTGGCGCTGCACAGCAATGTCGGCCTGATGCACGGCACCATGGCGATCTTCAATGCCTGGTGCGACCGCGTGCCGATGATGATCCTCGGGGCGACCGGCCCGGTTGACGCCCACAAGCGCCGGCCGTTCATCGACTGGATTCACACCTCGCGCGACCAGGCCTCGATCACCCGCCATTACACCAAGTGGGACGATCAGCCGGCCTCCGTCGAAGCGGCGGAAGAGTCCTTGCTGCGCGGCATGCAGATTTCGACGACGGCGCCCTGTGGTCCAGTCTACATCGTTCTCGACTCGGCGATGCAGGAGGCCAAACACGCCGGCGGCGCGCCGATGCCGGACATGGAGCGTTACAAGGCCGTTCCGTCTCCGAGCCCCGATCCGGTCAGCCTCGATACCGCGGTCCGTCTGCTGTCGGGCGCGAAGTCGCCGGTGATCCTGTCGGGCCGCGTCTCGCGCGATCCCAAGGCCTGGGCCGACCGCGTGCGCCTTGCCGAACAGCTCGGCGCCACGGTGTTCACCGATCTGAAAGTCGGCGCCAGCTTCCCCAGCGAGCATGAACTCCACGCCATGCCGCGCGGCATGTTCATCAGCAAGGAATCGCTCGGCAAGCTGCAGAGCAGCGACGTCGTGCTCAGCCTCGACTGGGTCGATCTTGCCGGCACGATGAAACAGGCCTGGCCGGAAGGCTGCCCGGCCAAGGTCATTCATGTCTCGGTCGACCATCACATCCATAACGGATGGGACATGGGCTACATGGGCCTGCCGCCGGTGGACGTGCGGCTCGCCGTGACACCGGATGCGGCGGTGCCGGCGCTCATCAAGGCGCTGCCGGCCGCGAAGAAGACCTACGCGAAGACGGCCGCCAAACCGGCCAAGAGTGAGGCAACGGGCCCGATCGCGCTCAAGGATATCGCGCTGACCTTGCGCGACGTCGTCAAGGATACGCCGGTGTGCCTGTCGCGCCTGCCGCTCGGCTGGGACGGCTCGTACTGGCCGTTCGCACATCCGCTTGATCAGATCGGCCATTCCGGTGGCGGCGGCGTCGGCTCCGGGCCGGGCATGGCCGTCGGCGCCGCGCTGGCGCTCAAGGGCACGGATCGTATGCCGGTCGCCATTCTCGGCGATGGCGACTATCTGATGGGCGTCACCGCGCTATGGAGCGCCGTGCATTACAAGGTGCCGATGCTCGTCGTCGTCGCCAACAACCATTCCTACTTCAACGACGAGGTTCACCAGGAGCGCGTCGCCGTGATGCGCGGCCGCCCGGTCGAGAACCGCTGGATCGGTCAGCGCATCGCCGATCCCGAGCCGGACATCGTGATGTTCGCGCGGGCTCAGGGCGCGACCGCCTTCGGCCCGGTGAAGAGCCATGACGAGCTGGCGACAACGCTGGCGCAAGCCGTAGCCGCCGTTAAAGCCGGCGAAACCGTCGTCGTCGACGTCCACACCGCTCCCGGCTACGCTCCGAGCACAGTCGCGGCGCTGACTGAAACCAAGGAAGTCGGCACGCCATAACGGCGCGCCTTTTGTTGTCGTTACCGATCTAAGGCCAGTTATGGTGACCGCGTTGAAGAAGCCTGCAACGTTCGTTTTACCCGCCGTCAAGCGCGATCTCTACTACGGCGGCGCCTGGCACAAGGCACGCTTCGGGGGGGCGCAGGAGAGCTTCTGTCCCGCCACCGGCGACAGTTACGGCTTGGTGGCCTGGGCGGAAGCCGAAGACGTCGATGCCGCCGTCAGGGCGGCTTACGAAGGTTTCAAGGTGTGGCGGCGCATGAAGCCGCTCGAGCGCGCGCTCATCCTGCGCAAGGCGGCCGAGGTGATCCGGCAGCACGGCGACGAACTGGCGCTGATCGACGCCGCCGACTGCGGCGGTCCGTTCAAGCGCATGATCAAGGACAGCGAGGCCTCCGCGCTGGCGTTCGATCAGTTCGCCGGCCTGATCACCGAGATCAAGGGCGACACGATTCCGACCGGCGACGATGTTCTCAGCTTCACCGTGCGCGAGCCGCTCGGCGTCGTGGTGCGCATCAACGCCTATAACCATCCGCTGCTGTTCGCCGCCACCCACGCGGCGCCGGCGCTGGCCGCCGGCAATGCCGTGATCATGAAGCCGCCGGAGCAGGCGCCGCTGTCGACCTTGCGGCTGGCCGAACTGATCGGACCGCTATTTCCGCCGGGCGTGATCAGCGTCCTGCCGGGCGGCCGCGCCTGCGGCGAAGCCCTGGTGGCGCATCCGCTGGTGGCGAAGGTGGGCCTGATCGGTGCCATTCCGACCGGCAAGGCGATCCTCAAGGGCGCTGCCGATCAGATGAAGAAGGTGTCGCTCGAACTCGGCGGCAAGAATGCGCTGATCGGTTATGCCGATGCCGATCCAGACAAGCTCGCTGCCGGCGTGATCCAGGGCATGAATTTCGTCTGGCTTGGCCAGTCCTGCGGCTCGACGTCGCGCGCTTTCCTGCACGAGAGCATTCATGACGCCGTGCTCGAGCGCGTCGTGGCCAAGATCAAGACCATGCGCTTCGGCCTTCCGACCGACCCGGATACCGAGATGGGGTGCCTCGTCAATCAGGCGCAACTTGATAAAGTCATTCACTACGTCGAGGCCGGCAAGCAGGATGGCGCGCGGCTCGTCATTGGCGGCCGTCGTCCGGACGATGCGGCTTTCGCCAAGGGTTTTTACTACGAGCCGACCATTTTCGCCGACGTGACGCCGAGCATGCGCATCGCGCGCGAAGAGATCTTCGGTCCCGTGCTCAGCGTGTTCAAGTGGCGCGACGAGGAGACTATGTTCGAGGCCGTCAACGAGCTGAGCTACGGTCTTACCGCGTCGATCTGGACCAAGAACCTTTCAGTCGCGCATCGCGCCGCGGCGCGCGTCGAAGCCGGCTATGTCTGGGTCAACGGCGCCAGCACGCATTATTACGGCGTGCCGTTCGGCGGCTACAAGCAGTCGGGCCTGGGGCGCGAGGAGTCGATCGAGGAATTGCTGGACAATACCCAGCTCAAGAGCATCAATGTCGTGCTGGACGGCGCCGGGACCTGAGCCAGACCTAGACGAAGGACCAAATCATGTCGCATGGCCACGCGCTACAGATCAAAAACGTCACCAAGAGGTTCGGCGGTCACGGCGGCGTCGTCGCCGTTCGCGACATGTCTTTCGACGTCAAGCCCGGCGAGTTCATCTCGGTCATCGGGCCCAGCGGCTGCGGCAAGTCGACCTTGTTCAATATCATCGGTGGCTTCATCAAGGACTACGAAGGCGAGGTCGTACTCGACGGCCAGGGTAAGCCGGGCGACCGGACCATCGGCACGGTGTTCCAGGAAGAATCGACCTTCCCATGGCGCACGACGTTGCAGAACGTCATGTTTCCGCTGGAAGCGATCGGCATGCCGAAGAAGGAGCGCATCGAACGCGCCGAGCATTTCATCAAGCTGGTCGGCCTCGAAGGCTTCGAGAACAATTATCCGAGCGAATTGTCCGGCGGCATGCGCCAGCGTACCGCGATTGCGCGCACGCTCGCTTTCGATCCGAAAATCCTGCTGATGGACGAGCCGTTCGCAGCGCTCGACGAACAGACCCGTCTGCTGCTCGGCGACAAGGTGCTGCAGATTCAGCAGGAGCTGGAGCAGACGACGATGCTCATCACCCACAACATCACCGAGGCGGTGCAGCTTTCCGACCGCGTCGTTGTGATGAGCTACCGCCCGGGAACGCTCAAGCGCATCATCCCGATCGATCTGCCGCGGCCGCGCTCGTCCGAGATCGTCAGCAGCGAGCGCTTCGGCCAGCTCGTCGGCATGATCTGGAACGATCTGCGCGAGGAAGCCTCGCGCGGTATGCAGGAAGCGGAACGCAAACGAGCGTCTTGATCGCTATCAGTCGCGCGGGCGTTTGGGCGAGGCCGGTTTGGATTTGCGGGGGGCGGCCGTCTTGGTTCGCGCGGCCTCCCGATTATGCGCTTCGAGATTGCCGGCAATCACGCTCATGATCCGGAAGAATTCGGCGATGTCGGCCTTGTTGAGGCCGTCACGGGCGATGGCGTTGATGCCTGCCGCGCATTCAAGCAGTTTGGCTTCGATCTCGGCTCCGGCCGGTTCAAGAAAGACGCGAACGTTGCGGCGGTCGCGCGAGTCGCGCTCGCGGCGGATATAGCCCCGCTTTTCCAGCGCATCGAGCACCGACGTGGAAGACGCGGTTTCGATGCCGACCCGCCGCGACAACTCGGTCTGATTGAGGCCATCGTCGTACCACAGCCGCTCGAGGTGGACGAACTCGCTGAAGCTGACATCGTGGTCCTTGAGCCGATCGCGGAAGATCTTGCTGAAGGCGAGATGCGAGCGCCGCAGCAGCTTGCCGATGCCAATCGGCGGCGGTTGTGCGGCGTCTTCGACGAGGCGGCGCGTGGCGTCGGCCAATGTTTTCTCCCACCGACAATTGACACAAGAAGCTTAGTTGACTTATATTATTTGTAAGGTATCTTATGAATAGGTACCTTAGCAATGACGCGGCGGTGCAAGCAAGGAGTAAGGCGCCCATGAGCGAGCCAGTGCTTGTGTGCAAGAGCGATGACCTCAAAGAGGGCGCGTTTCAGTTGTTCGCTGTCGGCGACATCGAGATCGGCGTAATCCGTCACCAGGGCAATTGCGTCGCTTATCGCAATGTGTGCCCGCATCAGGGCGGCCCGGTGTGCGATGGCAAGCTGATGCCGCAGGTCGAGGACATCATTGACGCCAACGGCCTGTTCGTCTGCCAGAACTTCAAGGAAGACGACGTTCACATCGTCTGCCCCTGGCACGGCTACGAGTTCAAGCTCGCGACCGGCGAGCACGCGGTCGATCCGAAAGTTCGTCTCAAGAAGTACGAGATCACCGAGCGGGGAGGGAACGTCTATGTCACGCTCTAGCCCGGACGCGGAAGCCTTCACCAATCTCGCCAGCGACCTATCGGCGCGCTGCCTCGAGGCCGTGGAATCCGGCCGTTACGATGATGTGCCTTCGGAAGCGCTCGGTCAGGTTTTTGCATCCGTCGTTCAGCTTTTTGCCGCCAAGGCGCAAGCCGGCGAGCAGGTGCTGCCCTTCGGCCGCAACAGCGGCGTGACCACGACCGATGTCGCCATCGGCTGCACGGCCATGCTCGATGCCGTCAATCTGGCGCTGTTTGAACTGGGCGCCTGGCAGGCGATGTCCAGCGTCGGCCGTATTCGTCATGAAGAACCCGAACTGGAGCGTTTCTGATGTCGAAGCCCATGGCTCGCAATGTCACCAATGAAGGTTTCGACACCTCCAACCATCTTCGCAACGCGGCCGTGCAGGCTGCGAAACGCGGCTACGACGATTTCATGATCGTCGACGTCGATGCGCATCACTACGAGACCGAGGCGTTCAGCGAGATCGCAGACTACATCGACGATCCGGTGCTGCGCCGCGAGGCCAAGTTCCAGGGCATGTCGCGCGGCGGCATCGCCTCGATGGACGGCTCCTATCAGGAAATGACGGGGCGGGTGATCCGCTATCCGGAGCGCAAGAACGAGAAGGTGCCGGCGCAGCCGCATCGCGACATCACGCTGATGTACCGCTGGATGGATGCGATGGGCGTCGACGTCGCCTGCATGTTCCCGACGCCGATGCTGAACATCGTGACCTGTCCCCGCATCGAGGTGGAAGTGGCGCTGGCACGGGCCTATAACCGCTGGCTCTGCGACAACATCCTCAAGACCGAGAACCGCCTCAAGTCGATGCTGTATCTGCCGTTCAACGATCCGGCGGCCTGCATCGACATGGTCGAGAAATTCGGCGACAAGCCTGGCGTGATCGGCTTCATGGTCGTGGCCACGCACTATCGTTCGGTGCACGACAACGCCTACATGAAGCTCTACGCGATGCTGCAGGAGCGCAATCTGCCGCTCGCCTTCCACGCCGCCTATACCTGGAGCGACAAGCAGCTCTCGCTGACCAACCGCTTCATGGCGGTCCACGCGCTTGGCTTCACCTGGCACAACATGCTTCACATGACCAACTGGCTGGTCAACGGCATGCCGGAGCGGTTCCCGAAGCTTAAGCTGATCTGGATCGAATCCGGTCTCGCCTGGGTCCCGTTCCTGATGCAGCGCCTCGACAACGAGTTCATGATGCGGACGTCCGACGCGCCGCTGCTCAAGCGACTGCCCAGCGATTACATGCGCGAGATGTTCTATACGTCGCAGCCGATGGAGATGGTCAACAATCCCAAGGCGCTCGAAGTGACCTTCGACATGATCAACGCCAAGTCGCAGCTCCTGTACTCGTCGGACTATCCGCACTGGGACATGGACCTGCCGATGACGATCTACGATCTGCCGTTCCTGGATGAGCAGGCCAAGCGCGATATTCTCGGCGGCAATGCCCAGCGGCTCTTCAACCTCGAAACCACCTTGGCACCGGGCAAACTGGAGCGGCGCGCCAAGGCCGGCAAGCCTGCCCTCGCGGGCTAGGTGCCGCGGCCTGCGCCGCTACCCCAGTCTGCCAGCGACTTCAACCCGACCATCTTCGTCAGAGGCGTGACCCATGATCTCCGAACAGGAACTGGCCAAACTGTCTTATGGGGAGATGCCGAAGATCGTCTCCAATGAACTGCCGGGGCCGAAAGCGCGGCAGGTCATCGACGATGCACTGAAGGTGCAGACGCCGACACGCCCGTCCGTCCGCGGCACTTTGGTGATCGAGGAGGGGTTCGGGGCCGGCATCAAGGACCCGGACGACAATGTCTATATCGACCTATCGGCGGGCGTGGCGGTGTCGAGCGTCGGCCGCAACCATCCCAAGGTGGTCGCGGCGGTGCGCGATCAGGCCACCAAGCTGATGCACTCGGCGGGCCTGGTGTCGTCGACCACGGTGAACCTCGCCAAGAAGCTGTCGGAGATCATGCCCGAGGGCCTGCGCGACGAATGCTTCACCGTCTTCGGCATGAGCGGTTCGGCTGCGGTCGAGACCGCGATCAAGTTCGCCAAGGCGATCACCGGCAAGCACCAGATCGTGGCCTTTGAGGGCGCCTATCACGGCGTCTTCCACGGCTCGCTGGCCTTGACGACGCGCGAGAACTACCGCGTGCCGTTTATGCCGCTGATGCCGGGCGCCATCCACATGCCCTACGCCTACTGCTATCGCTGCTTTGCCGGCTTCGACAGCAAGTCCTGCGCGCAGGCCTGCGGCAAGTATCTCGATTTCAAGCTCAACACCCCCAACACCGGCGCCGATGACGTCGCCGCGGTGATCGTTGAATCGATGCAGGCCGATGGCGGCTATATCGATCCGCCGATCGAGTTCATGAAGGCGCTGCGCGAGGCCTGCGACAAGAAGGGCATTCTGCTCATCATCGACGAGGTGCAGGCCGGCGCCGGTCGTACCGGCAAGATGTGGGCGGTTGAGCACTATGGCATCAAGCCGGACATGCTGGTCTGGGCCAAGGCCGTCGGCGGCGACATGCCTTTGTCCGGCGTCACGCTGCACAAGCGATTCTATGAAAAGCTGCCGCAGAGCTCGCAGGTCATCACCAGCGCCGAGAATGCGATCGTCAACGTGGTCGGCCTCGCCAATCTGGAGATCCTCAGCGATCCCAAGGACGACCTGATCGGCCGCGCCGCCAAGCTGGGCGCGGACCTCAAGCAGCGCCTGCTGGATTTTCAGAAGACCTGCCGCCTGGTCGGCGAAGTGCGCGGCCGCGGCCTGTTTATCGGCGTCGAGCTGGTCGCCGACAAGGACAAGCGCACGCCGCTCGATGCGAAATATATGGGCCAGATTGCCAAGACCTGCGAGCAGCGCGGTGTCCGCGTCATGGCTTGCGGGCGCAATGGTAACACGTTCCGCTTGATGCCGCCGCTGGTGATCACCGAAGCTCACTTGCGCAAGGGCATCGACATTTTCCTTGAAGCGATCAAGGAAGTGGAAGCGGCGACGGCGAACTGATCGACGCAAAGACGAACGGAGTTCTGGGAATGGCCGCGGACTTCACCTGCAACCAGGAAATCATCGAGGTTGCCCGCCGCAATCTGACGCAGGACGTGTGGGACTATCTGACCGGCGCGGCCGAGTCCGAAACCACCTTGCGGCGCAATCGCTACGCGCTCGACAAGCTGGCGTTCCTGCCGCGCGTCTGCCGCGACGTGTCGAAGGTCGATCCGTCGAGCACGTTCCTCGGGCACAAGCTGCGCATCCCGGTGATGCTGGCGCCGATCGGCTCGCTGCAGGCGATCCACGAAGGCGGCGGCGCGGCGTCGTGCAAAGCGGCGGCGAAGTTCGGCACCATCCCGATGATCTCCTCGATCACGATGCCGAGCCTGGAGGACTGCGCCCAGTCGGCCGAGGGTCCGAAGATTTTCCAGCTTTACGTGCGCGGCGACAAGGCGTGGATCAAGGACATCCTCGGCCGCGCCAAGGCGGCCGGCTACACCGCGCTGGCGCTGACGGTGGACTCGGCCGTCTATGGCATTCGCGAACGCCAGCTGATGAACGCCTATCAGCCGCCGAGCGTGAAGGCGCAGACCAATCGCCACCTGCAGTCCGCCATCACCTGGGAGTTGATGGACTGGATCAAGGCGGAGTGGGGCGGTCCGTTCATCCTCAAGGGCGTGGCCACCGCGGTCGACACCAAGATGGCGATCGAGCGCGGCGTCGATATCATCTACGTTTCCAACCATGGCGGTCGGCAGCTTGATCACTGCCTCGGCGCGATGGAGACGCTGCCTAGCGTCGTCGCTGCGGCCGGCGGCAAGGCGAAGATCCTCGTCGATGGCGGCTTCGTCCGCGGCAGCGACGTCATCAAGGCGGTGGCGCTCGGCGCCGACGCCGTGCTCATCGGCCGGCTGCAGGGCTGGGCGCTGGCCGCCGGCGGCGCGGACGGTTTGCACCGCTGCCTCGAACTGCTCGAGCGCGAGATCACCAACACGCTGGCGCTGCTCGGTCTCGTCTCGTTCAAGGAGCTGACCAAGGATTATGTTTGCGAGGTCGATCCCCTTGGCCCTTGCCACGAAATGAGCGCCTTCGCGCATCTGCCGAACGGCCGGCTGGTCTGACATGCACGACCGGCTGGCGTTCTACATCGACGGCGAATGGAGCAAGGGCGACGGCAAGCGCAGCGGCCCGGTGCTCAATCCGGCGACCGGCGAAGAGATTGGCCGCGTGCCGTACGCCTCGCTGGAGGATATCGATCGTGCGTTGGCGGCGGCCGAGCGCGGTTTCGCGGTCTGGAAGACGGTGCTGCCGCAGGAGCGCGCCAAGGTCATCCGCAAGATCGCGTCACTGCTGCGCGAGCAGACCGACGCCATCGCCGCCGTCATGACGGCGGAGCAGGGCAAGCCGATCGGCGAAGCCCGCACCGAGGTCGGCGCCACTGCCGAACTGTTCGAATGGCTCGCCGAGGAGTCGCGCCGGATTTACGGGCGCATCGTGCCGAGCCGCTTCGCCAATACCCGCACCATGGTGGTGCATGAGCCGATCGGGCCGGTGGCGGCGTTCTCGCCATGGAATTTCCCGTGCATGATGCCGGGCCGCAAGATCGCCCACGCGCTCGCGGCGGGCTGCTCGATCGTGCTCAAGCCGGCCGAGGAAACGCCCGGCACGGCCGTAGCGCTTGGCAAGGTTTGCGAACAGGCCGGCGTGCCGAAGGGCGTCGTCAATATCCTGTTCGGCGAGCCGGCGCAGGTGTCCGAACGCCTGATCAAGTCGCCGATCATCCGCAAGATTTCGCTCACCGGCTCGACCAATGTCGGCCGGCATATCGCGGCGCTCGCCAGCCACGACTTCAAGAAGGTCACGCTGGAGCTTGGCGGGCACGCCCCGGTCATCGTCTTCGAGGATGCCGATCTCGACCGCGCCGTGTCGCTGTCGGTCGGCAGCCGCTTCCGCAACGCCGGCCAGGTCTGCACCGCCGGTTCGCGCTTCTTCGTTCATGAATCTCTGCACGACAAGTTCGTTGCCGGCTTCACGGCCGCGGCCACGGCGCTGCAGGTCGGCAACGGCCTCGACCCCAAATCGCAAATGGGCCCGCTCGCCAATGCCCGCCGCATCGACGCTATGGAAAAGCTGGTGGCCGACGCCGAGAGCCGTGGCGGACAGGTTCGCACGGGCGGCCGGCGCAAGGGCAATACCGGGTTCTTCTTCGAGCCGACCGTCATCACCGGGCTGACGAACGAAGCCAGCCTGATGAATGTCGAGCCGTTCGGGCCGCTGGCGCCGATCGTGCCGTTCAAGGACTTCGACGGCGTCGTGGCCGAGGCGAACCGCTTGCCCTATGGCCTTGCGGCCTATGCTTTCACGCGCTCCCAGTCCTACGCGGCGCGGATCGGTGAGGCGCTGCAGGCCGGCATCGTCGCCATCAATGGCGTGACGGTAACGGCGCCGGAAGGCCCGTTCGGCGGCATGAAGGACAGCGGCACCGGACGCGAGTCCGGTATCGAAGGCCTGCTCGAGCACATGAACGTCAAGACCATCACCGAAACCTACAACTGAGCGTGGCGATGAAAGCAGACAAGACCGAGAAAGACGCCAAGCCCGTTCTCGGCTGGGGCAGCGATATCGTCGCCGAACTGATGCGGCGTCTCGGCATCAAATATGTCTGCGTCAATCCCGGGTCGAGCTTCCGCGGCCTGCACGACAGTCTGATCAACTACCTCGGCAACGAGAAGCCGCAGATGTTGCTGTCGTTGCACGAGCAGTCCGTTGTCGCCATTGCGCACGGCTATTACAAGGCGTCCGGCGAGCCGATGGCCGTGGTCGTTCACAGCAATGTCGGCCTCATGGCCGGCACCATGTCGATCTTCAACGCTTGGTGCGACCGTGTTCCCATGCTCATTCTCGGTGCGACGGGCGCGGTGGACTCCGCGGTTCGCCGCAATTGGATCGACTGGAACCACACCTTCCGCGATCAGGGCGCGCTGGTGCGCCACTACGTCAAATGGGACGAGCAGCCGGTGACGGCGAAAGCGCAGGTCGACAGCATCCTGCGCGCCTGGCAGGCCGCCAACACCGCACCGTGCGGTCCGGCCTACGTCATTCTCGATCGCCGTCTGCAGGAAGATGCGCTGAATGGTGATATCACCTTGCCGGACATCGCGCGCTACAAGCCGAAGGCGCCGGCAGCGCCATCCGAAGAGGCGCTGAACAGCGCCGTGGCCATGCTGTCCGATGCCAAAAATATTGTCATGCTGATCGGCCGCGTCTCGCTCGACCGCAAACAGTGGGATGACCGGGTGCAACTGGCCGAGCGCCTGAATGCGCGCGTCGTCACCGATCTGCGCATGGGCGCGTCATTTCCGACCGAACATCCGCTGCATGGCGGCCCGCAGGACCTGTTCCTGTCGCCGAACGACAAGGCCGCCATCGGCAAGGCCGATCTGGTGCTCAGCCTCGACTGGTACGACCTCGCCGACACGATGCAGCAGGCGGGCGGCAAGGCCAAGGTGATCAGCGTCACGGTCGATCATCATGCGCACAACGCCTATAGCGGCGATCATCAGCGCCTGGCGCCGGTCGATCTCGACATCGCCGTTGAGCCGCACATGGCCGTCGCGGCTTTGCTTACGCGCCTCAAGCCGACGGCCAAGCCGATGGCGATCCACCACAAGAGCGCGCCGGAATTCACCGGCGACCCGGCTCTGACGCCGACGCTCACTGATCTGGGCCAGGCCATGGCCAAGCTGCGCGAAGGCCGCAAGGTCACGCTGGCGCGCGCGCCGCTAAACTGGCCGTCCGCCAGCTATCCGTTCCGCGAGCCGCTCGACTATCTCGGCTATGACGGCGGCGGCGGCGTCGGCTCCGGTCCCGGCATGACCGTGGGCGCCGCCCTGGCGCTCGCCGGCTCCGGCCGCGTCGTGGTCGGCATTATGGGCGATGGCGAATTCCTTGGCGCCGCGTCGGCGCTCTGGACCGCGGCGCATTACAATATTCCGCTGCTGATGATTGCCGCCAACAACCGTTCGTACTTCACCGACGAAATCCAGCAGGAGACGGTGGCGCGCGAACGCAAGCGCCCGGTGGCCAACCGCTGGATCGGCCAGCGCATCGACGAGCCGGCCGTCAATCTCGCCGGTCTCGCGCGCGATTTCGGCGTCGAGGCGGCAGGGCCGATCGAGAGGGCCGGCGATCTTTTCGCGGCGCTCGAACGCGGCATCAAGGCCGTGGAGGCCGGTAAACCGTATTTCATCGACGTGTTGATCGACCCGTCGCGCGGGGCTAGCTTCGACTGGCTGGATGATGCGTAAGGGCGCGCCTTTCGCCGAACAACTACGCCGGTGTCTGTCTCATGCGTGAACTCGATTGGGGCATCGGAAAATCCGTTCGGCGGTCGGAAGACGCGCGGCTGATTTCCGGCCTCGGTCGCTACACCGATGACATCGATCTCGGACCGGCCGCCGCGATGTATATCGTGCGTTCGCCACACGCCGCGGCCCGCATCGTCTCCGTCGATCTGTCGCAGGCCAAGGCGGCTCCCGGTGTCCTCGCTGTGCTCAGCGGCGCGGACGTTATTGCCGAGAATCTCGCGCCGCTGCCGTCGCGCGTTCAGCGCCACAAGGCCAATGGCGAGCCTAACTACGTGCCGCATTACTATCCGCTCGCCGTCAATGTCGCGCCGCATAGCGGCGTCGCCGTCGTAGCCGTGGTGGCCGAAACGCTGGCGCAGGCCAAGGACGCGGCCGAACTGGTCGAGATCGAATACGATGTCATCGACGCAGTGACGGACACAGGCCGCTGCCTCGATGACGATGCGCCAGTGGTGTGGGAAGGGCAGCCGGACAATCGCTGCTTCGTCTTCCGCCTCGGCAACAAGAGTGCCGCCGAGGCCGCCTTCGCGCGTGCCGACCATGTGGTGCGCGACCGGCTGATCATCACGCGAATGACGACCAATTCGCTGGAGCCGCGCAACGCGCTCGGGCACTACACGGCGAAAGACGGACGTTACGCGCTTTATTCCAGCCTGCAGTCGCCGCATACGATCCAGCGCGAGATTGCCGGCATCTTCCGGCAGCCCGCCAACCGCTTCCGCGTCGTCGCGCTCGATGTCGGCGGTTCGTTCGGCATGAAAGGCAGCGTCTACCCCGAGCAGGTGCTGGTGCTATGGGCGTCGCGCCTTGTCGGCCGGCCGGTCAAATGGGTCGCCGAACGCAGCGAAGGCTTTCTCTCGGACCATCAGGCGCGCGACAACGTCTCCGATGTCGAACTGGCGCTTGACAAGGATGGACGCTTCCTGGCGCTGCGCGTCAACACTATCGCCAATATCGGCGCCTATATCGCGCTCAATGGTCTGCATTCGTCGACCAACAATCTCGGCGGTCTCGCCGGCGTTTACACCATCGGCGCGTTCGATGTTGAGGTCACCGGCGTGTTCAGCCATACGCCGCCGACCTGTCCTTTCCGCGGCGCCGGGCGCCCCGAGGCATCGTATTGCATTGAAAGCCTCATCGAGCTTGCCGCGCGAAAGCTGAAGCTCGATCCGGCGGAACTGCGCCGCCGCAATCTCATCCCGCCATCCGCCATGCCGTACAAGACCGGGCTGGTTTACACTTACGATTCCGGCGAGTTCGAAACGGTGATGGACCGCTGCCTCGAGACGGCCGACTGGAAGGGCTTTGAACAGCGCCGCATCGAGGCGGCAAAGCGCGGCAAGCTGCGCGGTATCGGCATGGCCTGCGTCCTCGAAATCGCCGGCGGTCCGCAGGGGATGCCGATGGAAGAGGCGGTGGAGATCCGCTTCGATTCCGGCGGCAGCTGCACGATCGTGTCCGGCAGCCACTCGCACGGCCAGGGCCATGAGACGGTTCTCAAGCAGTTCGCCGCGCAATATCTCGGGCTCGCGCCCGATCAGGTGCGCATCGTCAGCGGCGACACGGATGAAGTGCCGCATGGCCGCGGCTCATTCGGCTCGCGCACGATGATGGCGGCGGGCACGGCTTTCGTCACGGCGGCCGAGCGGGTGATCGAGCGCGGCAAGAAGGTGGCGGCGCATCTCCTGGAGGTCGCCGATGGCGATGTCGAGTTCGCTGACGGCGCTTTCGCGGTGCCCGGGACCGACGTGAAAATGGCTCTGACGGAGGTGGCGCGCGCCTCCTTTCTGCCGGCCAAAATGCCCCGCGGCGCGGAATTCGGCCTCGACGGCAAGGCGGTGGTGACGCCGCGCGACGCGACTTTCCCGAACGGCTGCCACATCTGCGAGGTGGAGATAGACCCCGAGACCGGCGTGCCGCGGATCGTCGCCTATACGGTGGTGGACGACGTCGGCAACGTCATGAATCCGTTGCTGCTCAAAGGTCAGATCCACGGCGGCGTCGCCCAGGGAGTCGGCCAGGCGCTGATGGAGCGCATTGCCTATGCTGACGGCCAGCTCGTGACCGGCTCGTTCATGGATTACGGCATGCCGCGCGCCCACGATCTGCCGACGATGGAGGTCATCAGCCACGAGGTGCCGACCGACACCAATCCGCTCGGCGCCAAGGGCGCCGGCGAGGCGGGCACCGTTGGCGCGCTGCCCTCGGTCATGAATGCGATCAACGACGCGCTCTATCGGGAGGGCGTGCCCCGCATCGATATGCCGGCGACGCCCGGCACTGTCTGGGCGGCGTTGCAGGCCGCGAAAGGCGCCGCGCCGGGAGGTGCGGACCGGCCGGGGCGTTGACGGCCTCCCGGAACAAGTAATACACTAAAGAACATAACCTAAGTAAGCTATAGGATATTCCAAAATGAAGGCTTGGCTCAGCTACGGCTTCAACGATATGCGCCTCGAGGAGGTGCCCATGCCGCACGCCGAGCCCGGCTGGGTGGTCTGCAAGGTCCGCAATCTCGAGCTCTCGGTCACCGAGATCGCCGAATTCCGCGGGCTGCCTGTTCCCTCGCATGAGAACATCAAGCGCATGCTCGCCGAGCGCGCGCCGATGCAGTTGTGGGGCCATGAATTCTGCGGCGAGGTCGTCGAGGTCGGCGCCGGCGTCACCAACGTCAAGCTCGGCGATCGCGTGTTCTATCATCGCGGCGTGCCGTGCGGCACGTGCAAGTACTGCAGCGCCGGCATGTCGCATCTCTGCCGTTCGGTCATCAACGTGTCGGAAGACACGCCGGGCTGTCTCGCCGAATACTTCCCGATCCCGGCGAGCACGATTGCTGCCATTCCCTCCGAGATCAGCGACATCGAAGCCTGCGGCATGCAGCCGCTGGTGTCGGTGATGGGCCGCATCGAAGGCGTCGGCATCGAGATGGGCGATACGGTTGTCGTGATGGGGCAGGGGCCGATGGGCCTGTTCTGCACCCAGATCGCCGCTGTCGCCGGCGCCGCCAAGGTCGTCGCCGTGGCGCGCCGCGACCCGGTTCTCGAACTATCGAAGAAGCTCGGCGCCACTCACACGATCAACGTCACCCGCACCGACCCGGTCGAAGCGGTGATGGAGATCACCAAGGGTCTCGGCTGCGATGTCGTTCTGGAATGCGCGGGCGGCAGCAAGGAGCAGGGTCACGCCGGCATCGACACCTTCATTCAAGGCTTGGCGATGCTGCGCAACGAGGGCCGCATCTCGGAATTCGGCCATCTGCCGGTTGGCTCGACGGTTCCGATCGGACCGATCGACAAGAAGGGCCTGCATGTGATCGGCACGCGCAGCCCGTCGCCGCGCATCATCAACTACGCCATTGATCTGGTCGCCTCCAAGCGCGTCCAGATCGAACCGACCGTGACCCATATCCTCAAGGGCATCGACAAGGTGCCGGAAGCGATCGAGATCACCGGCAACAAAGCCAAGTTCGGCGCGATCGGACCTGCGCAAGTCGTTCTCGTCTGATTTAAGTCGAGGTGGAACGTGTACGTCGCTATTCTGAAGAGCAAGCCAAACACCGGTTCTTTGCGTGAAGAGTACCGCGCGCGCCACGACGCCTATTGGGACGAGCATATGGATCGTCTTCGCCTGGCCGGCCCGATCCTGTCGGATGACGGCCAGACACGCACCGGTCAGGTCCTTCTGATCAATGCCGACGACAAGGCGACGGCGGAGAAGATTCTGACCGGGGATCCCTTCGTGCAGGCCGGCTTGTTCGAATCCTGGACGATCCAGCGTTTTCGCGTGTCGGTGGAGGCGGGCCGCCTGGCTTAGGCCTGATCAAGCCATGATGTCGTTCTGGGAATTCTCGAACGCCGTCTATGTGGCTCCCGGCGTCGCAGACGAGTGCCTGAACCTGCAGGACGGGCACGGCGTTGACGTCAATATTCTTTTGTTCTGCGCCTATGCAGCGGTTGTCGCCGGCGTTCGTCTCAGCGAGCAGGACATTCGGGACGCCGATGCACACATTTCAGCGTTACGGCAAAGCGTCGTCATTCCCTTGCGCGCGTGCCGGCGCGCCATGAAGGCAGGCATCGCGGCGCTCCATGCGAGCGATCATGCTCGCGCCGAACAATTGCGCTCCCAGGTCAAGAAAATCGAGCTCGCCGCCGAGCAATTTGAGCAGGAGCGGCTTGCCGCCTGGTTGACGGCGAACAAGCACGCCGAACGCAGCGAATTGCCCGATCGCCTCGGCGCCAATCTCGCGGCGCTGCTTGGGCCGCTCAAGCGCGACAACTTTGATTGTCTGGTGCCGGCTGCGCTGGTCCGCGCGGCCTTGCAGCTGTCGAAGTGAGTGGCGCCGCGGCGGCAGCCCATGCCGCATAACTCAGCGCATGTGCCTCATACATGCGCTTGCGGGCGGCGAAAAGGATAATATAAATAGCTTATAGAACTTATATATGCGGGGCCGCTTGGACGGCCGCGACGGGAAGGGCGTGAAATAATGCTGCGGTTTTTGGGCGCAAAAGCGCTTGTCGCTTGTCTTTTCGCTGTGGTCGGCTGCCTTGCGCAGGGCCAGGGCGTCGCCCTGGCCGAGGATGCCGCCGATTTTCCCAGCCGCAACATCCGCATCGTGTGCGCCTTCGGCGCCGGCGGTCCGCCCGACGTCGTTGCACGCGTCGTGGCCCAGGGCCTGTCGGTGAAGCTCGGCAAGCCCGTTCTCGTCGAGAACATTTCGGGCGCGAGCGGCATGCTCGCGGCGCGCACGGCCGCGAAAAGCGCGCCGGACGGCTACACGCTGATGGTCGTCGACATGTCGTTCATCGTTGCGCGGCACGCCGTCGCTTCGTTCAACATCAATCCGCTGGAGGCGTTCAAGTCGGTCGGCCTCGCCGCGCGTTCTCCCTTCACGCTGATCGTTGACAGCAAACTGCCGGTGGCGACCGCGGCCGAGTTCGTGGCCTTGACGAAGAGCAAGCCAGACGCGGTCATCGTCGGTCATACCGGCATCGGCACCACGCCGCATCTGGGTTATCTGGCCTTTGCGACGGCGACCGGAGCCAAGTCGCGCCTCATTCCGTACCGCAATATCGGCGATGCGCTTAACAACATCATGAGCGGCGACATTCATGCCGCTTTCTCGGCCGCCAGCACGGCGGTCGGCATGCAAGGTTCGGAAAAGCTGAAAGTCCTGGCGGTGACCGGCGACAAGCGCATTCCGCAGCTGCCGAACATTCCGACTTTTGCCGAAGGCGGCATCGTCATGAAGGGCTTCGAAGAAGGCGCCTGGTATGGCTTCGTCGCGCCGGCCGGTACGCCCGATGCCATCGTCAACAAGCTCAACGCGGCGCTCAACGAGGTCGTCAAGGATCAGAGCCTGCGCGACCGCGTCGCGGCCTCGGGTGTCGAATTGACCAGCGACACACCCGCCGAATTCGCCAAGTTCATGACAGTCCAGGATCAGTTCTGGGGCAAAACCTTGCGGGATGCCGGCATTACCCCCAACTGACGGTGTGCCGACGCTCGGCATCGCCCGCCGAGGCGGGACTTACACCGACTTCCGTTCGCGCTTGAAGCTCTTGGCGAGACGGATCGAGTTGGGAGTCTCGTCGGCGATGTGATGAAGGAAGGCGGCGACGGCCTCGATGCCGTTGGCGGTGACCTCAGAGAACAAGCGGTCGTTGATGCGCCGCAATAGCGGGGTCAGCTCGCCGAGAATGGCGTTGCCCGTTGACGTCAGCTGAATGAGCACAGCCCGTGTGTCGCGGGGATGCGGCTGCTTGTCGAGAATGCCCTTCTTGACCAGCTTGCCGACCTCGGCCGTGACGTTGGCGGCCGCGACGTGCAACTGGCCGGCCAGGGTGTTGATGCCGACGGGGCCTTTCTTCTGCAGATGCCAGGTGGCAAGCAGGATGGCGTATTCGGCGGCGCTCAAGCCGACCGAACTCGCCAGCGCGCGCCGGAGCGCCAGCATGCCAGCGGCGGCGGCGAACAGATCGGCGATCAGTTCGCGGAATCTCAGATCCGACCCGCCGACGAGCAGCCCGGGCAGGCTGACGGTGAGGTCTTTCGTGGCGGAGCGTGGCGTCCTCGACGTCTTTTTGGATCTGCTGGGGCGCTTTGTCGGCATCAGAGCCTCATTGCCGTGGGCCGGAGACACCCCGTCACTTACATGATTGGCAATTGTTGCGGAATATCTATCGGCTCCTACCAGCCGTGGAGCCACAGATTGTCCTCTGGCGCCTGGGCGCCGTCCTCCTGTGCCAGCCGCCGGTACCGGCCCGAAAAGAACAGCAGGGGCTGCCGGGCGGACTGATGAATCGCGTAGGCGGTCACTTCGCAGACGAAGATATCGTGGTCGCCGCCGTCATAGACGGCATAAGGGCGGCATTCGAAGTGCATCAGGACGTCCGGCGGCAGCGGGCTGCCATTGCCGGCGCGCCGGTCGGCGAGGCCGTCCCATTTGCTGCCGGCGGACCGTGCGAAGCGGTTGGACAGTTCGATCTGGTGTTCGCCCAGGATCGATATGGCCAGCGCCTTTGCGGCCTTCCATTGCGCCAGCCCGTAGGCGCTGCGCGCGATGCTGAACAGCACCAGCGGCGGTTCGAGCGACACCGAGTTGAACGAACTGACGGTGGCACCGAGCTTGTTGCCGTCCACCTCGGCCGAGATGATGGCGACGCCGGTCGCGAAACGTCCAAGAGCGTTGCGGAATTCGCGGGTGTCGAGTTTGCCGGCGGTCGTGGTCATGTCAGGTGGCGGACCATAGCGGGCTGAACTGGGTGGCGACGACGTCCTCGTAGCGAGGGTGGCCCTTGAGGATGCCGATGTCGCGGGCAAAGGCGTTCATGCCCTCGACGAAGGACGGTGTGATGGCCGCATCGTAATAGGGCAGGTCGCGCCGGATCAGTTCGGCGATGAGTTCGGCTTCGGTCGGCGGGAACAGTTTGCGGCCGACGGTGGTCGCCAGCGAAGGATCGGGACGCAGCGCGGCCTGCGTTCTGACGATGGCGCGTACCGCGGCCGCGGCCTTGTCGGGCGATTGCTCGATCAGCCGGTCCGAAGTGGCGATCGAGGCCATCGTGTAGTCGAAACAGCCCTTCGGTCCATCGCCGCGGCGGATGTCGAGCGCGATCTTGCCGACGCCGCGCGTGACAGCGACTTCCGTGCCCATGCCGTTGGCCCAGAAGCCGTCGATCTTGCCTTCTTCCAGCGCCTTGGCAGCGGTGAGGCCGAAATTCACGGTGGCGCCGACAGCGCCGGGCACGGGCGCGATCGATACCTGATCGCGTTCGAGGTCGATGCCGCCGGCCGTAAGCAGCCGCCTCAAGCCCATCTCGACCCAGGGCGCGGCGCCGATGCGCTTGCCCTTGACGACGCTTAGATCGTTGCGTGCGGGGTTGAGATCGGCGCGCATGACCAGGAACCAGTACATGCCCTGGCCCTGCGCGCAGATGAGCTTGACGCCTTTCCATTCGGGGAAGGCAGCCAGCGCCGAATGCGCCGAGCCGCCGACGAAGTCGATGGTGCCATCGCGCAGTGCTGCGTAGCACTTGTCCACCGGGAAGATGAGCTCGAGCGAAACATCGAGCCCTTCCTTCTTGAAGAAGCCGAGTTCGACCGCAGCCGCCGCCGGAAAGTACGAATTCGAAATGAGGTCGGGGACCGCGATCTTCATGGCCGGTTACTTCTTGCTCTCGTCGTAATAGTGGATTTCGAAGAGGATGCAGCCTTTCTCCGACTTGAACGGACCGTGATAGACGCCCGGCGGGCGGCAGGCATAGGTCAGCGGCGAGAAGGGGTCGCCGCCTTTGCCGTCCTTGTCGTTGCCGACGGTAAGGTCGCCGGTGAACAGGAACACTTCTTCCCAGTGATCGTGCACGAAGGGTACGGTGCTGAAAGCGCCGGGATCGAAGCGCAGCAGGCGCGAGCGGCTGCCGGTCTTCTTCGTTTCGTCGATGTCGCTCGCCAGGATCTTCTGCTTGATGCCTGACGGATAGCCGGGGGGCGGTGCCCAGCCGTCATTCATGTCGATCGGGAAGAATTCGAGATGAGGCTTGTTGAACGGCATGCTGTCCTCGTGCTTATCCGGCGATGGGAAGGATGTGGGTGACGTATTGATGCGTGATCTTGCGCTTGGCCGCCGGATCTTCGATCTCCAGCTCGAACAGGTCGGCGCCCGTTAACTCGCCATGCACGGCGAGCGTGCCGCAGAACATCACGGTGCCGACGGGCAGGGTGGCGCCAGCGCCGAGATAACGCGCCGTCAGGTCGTCCGGGTGCCGCATCTTGGCGAGCGGGCCTTCCTGGTAGAGCGTGCGCTTGCCGTTCCGGGTCGCGAATGAACGAACCACGAGTTGGTCCCAACGCGCCGACACGTCGGCGAAGCGCCACAGGCGCTTGGATATCGGCTTGGCGCACATCTGCTTGGAGATGGTGATGCCGACGGTTTCGACCTTGCGGTCGGTATGGTCCGAGCCGACGCCGAGCCACAATCCGTCCGGCAGGCTGACGATCACCGGCTCGACTTCGCCGCTCGAATGCTCGCCGACGACCTCGATCTCGCCCGCCTGCGTCAGCAGGGAGGCCGCGCCGCGATAGAAGATTGGCGTCGAGGCCGGCCGCTTCACGCCGAGCTTTTCCAGTTCGACGATATGCGCTTCCATGGCGGCCGGGTCGCGCCCGGTCCAGCCGGCAATGACGAGGGAGGTGACGGAGGCGCCGATGTCGCCGCCTTTGTCCTCCGAGGAAAAGGTCAACCGAACTCCGGATTTCAATGCGCTCATGGCGGCCTTTCTCGTTGCAGAGACGGGCACAGCGCCCGCCCGGTTCGGGGTGGTTTTCCCGCGGCATGCGGAATTCAATTGCTAATATAACATACCTATGTTTTATAGCAAAAGGCAAGCGCCTTGGACGGGCCCGTTTCCCGCTCCGACGCCAGTCTTTTCGGATTTTTGCGGAGGTTGAGGATCGCCATGAACGTCGCCGGAAACGTCAAGAAAGCGAGTGCCCCGAAGGCCGCCAGCGCGAGTTTGCGCACCGGGGCCGACTATCTCGAATCGCTGCGCGATGGCCGCCAGGTCTTCGTCGACGGCGAGAAGGTGAAGGATGTCTCGACCCATCCGGCTTTCGCCGGCAGCGCGCGGTCGCTGGCGCGGCTCTTCGACATCGCCGCCGCCCCCGAGATGCGCGAGCGCATGACCTTCACCTCGCCGAAGACCGGCAACCCGGTCTGGCGCGCCTACCAGATTCCGAAGACCCACGCCGATCTCAAGGACAAGCGCCTCGCGGCGGAAACCTGGGCGGAAGCCACCTACGGCCTGATGGGTCGCACGCCCGATCACGTCGCCGGCTTCTTTGCCGGCTACGCGGCGGTGCCGAGCGTGTTTGCCGCCGGCGGCCAGCAGTTCGCCGACAACGTCGTCAATTTCTACGAGAAGATCCGCGATACGCATCAGTATCTGAGCTACGCGATCGTGCCGCCGCAGATCGATCGCAGCAAGCCGGCGCATCAGCAGAGCGACCCGACGCTTTATGCTGGCGTCGTCAAGGAAACGGATGGCGGCATCATCTTGTCGGGCGCGCAGCAGCTCGCCACCGCCGGTCTGTTTTCGGACTACATCTATCTGAGCTGCATCCACCCGCTGCAGGCCGGCGACGAGAACTACGCCAACGGCGTCGCCATTCCGGCCAATGCGCCCGGGCTCAAGCTCTATCCGCGCCGCGCCTACGCCAATGTCGCAGACAATTCGTACGACTACCCGCTGTCGTCACGCTTCGACGAAGTCGATTGCTTCGTCGTGCTCGATAACGTGTTCGTGCCATGGGAGAACGTGTTCATCTACCGCAATACCGCGGTGTGCCGCGATCAGTGGTGGAAGACACCGTCGCATCTTTACGGCAACTATCAGGCCCAGGCCCGCTACACGACCAAGCTGCGGTTCATGATCGGCCTTGCCAAGCGCATGAACGAGATGACAGGCAACGACGGCAATCCCGCGGTGCAGGTGCAGATGGGCGAACTGGCCTCGCTGGTGTCCATCGTCGAGAACATACTGTTGTCGCAGGAGACCGCGGCGACGATCGACAAGGACGGTGTACTGTGGCCGTCGAAGACCGCGCTCTACTCCATCATGGCGCTGCAGTCCGAATTGAACTCGCGCATGCTCGAGATCATCCGAGAGCTCAGCGGTGCCGCCATGATCACCGTGCCGTCGGCTTATGCCGACTTCAAGAACGACGACATGCGAACCGACATCGAGCGGTTCATGCAGTCCGGCGTCGCCGATGCCAAGAGCCGCGTCGCGGTGATGCGGATGGCCTGGGACTTCATCGGCTCGGAATTCGGCAGCCGCCACCAGCAGTACGAGAAGTTCTACGGCGGCGCCTCGTTCCTCGTGAAGATGAACGTCTATCGCAACTTCGACTTCGCCCGCGCGACCGGCATGGTGGAGAGCGCGCTCGCGCTGCCGCCGATCGGGCTCGACGGCTAACAAAAGGGCAGGGCCGCCGAGCCGTTATCGGCTCGGCGGCCCGTTGCATCAGAGCGTTCGAATCTCGTGAGCCGTGAATGACCCGCCCCACCGACCGTCTGGAAGCCGCGCTGGCCTCGATCGACTCCCATGGCAGTCAGGGACGGCTGGCTTTTACCGAGGTACTTACCGAGAGCGCCAAACGCGAGGCCTTCGCCGCAGACCGGCGCGCAGCCAGCGGCATGACCAAGAGCGCTGTCGATGGCCGCATCGTTTCGGTGAAGGCGCTTTTCGATGTTACGGGCAGCGTGACTCACGCTGGCTCGGCGCGCCTGCGTCAGCTCGCGCCGGCCGTCCGCGACGCGGATGTCGTCGACCGTCTTCGTGCTGCCGGGGCTATCATCATCGGCAAGACGCAGATGACCGAGTTCGCTTTCTCGGCGCTCGGCACCAATCCACATGACGGCATGCCGGCCAACCCGCGCGACCCGGCCCGTGTCCCCGGGGGGTCGTCATCCGGTGCCGTGGTTTCCGTCGTCGAGGGCATGGCCGACATCGCCATCGGCAGCGACACCGGCGGCTCCATCCGTATTCCCGCTGCATTGTCAGGCGCGGTTGGCTTCAAGCCGACTGGCGGCCGTATCCCGACCAAAGGTGCCTTCTCGCTGTCGTCGACCCTGGATACCGTCGGTCCGATCGCTCGCAGCGTCGCCGATTGCGCGGCTGCGGATCAGATCCTGTCCGGCGTGTCCCCAACGGCGCCTTTCAACGCCGCCGTGCCGGGAGACTTCCGGCTGGTTGTCGGGCGGGGCCGCCTTTTCACGCGTTGCGAGGACAAGGTTCTCGACGCGTTCGAACGCGCCATCGCGATGTGCCGTGCCGCGGGCATTGTCGTCGAAGACGGATCGCTGGACCCGGTGCTGGAGTACACCGACCGCATCGACAAGCTCGGCACATTTCCATCCATCGAAGTCGGTGCGACTTTGTCTCAGCTCGGCATCTCGTCGCTCGATGGCATCGATCCCTTGACGCGGGCGCGCATCGAAGCCAACAAGAACGTGTCCGCCGTGGATTACGTCTTGATGACGCGGCATCGCCAGGCAGCGATCGATAGTTTCGGACGGTTGCTGCGTGACAACGAGATCGTCATCGTGCCGACAACGCCCATCGTCGCGCCGCTGATTTCTTCCGTGACGAAAGCCGCAGCCTTCCATGAAGCCAATGGCCTGGTGCTGCGAAATCCGCGCGTGGCCAATCTGCTTGATTGTCCATCGGTGTCGATACCGGTTCCGGGCCCCGGCTTGCCCGTCGGCTTGATGTTGCTGGGGCAACGGAATTCGGATCGCCGATTGCTATCGGCAGCCGCCCGTATCGAATTGTCACTGCGGCAACTCGGAGAACCGTTATAGGCGGCAAGGACCGTACCGGTTAAAATGGCGTACCGTGGGCCGCGCCGGGGCGAAAAGAACGAGATGGAACGGCCCGAAATGTCGGTACTCGCCGTCTTGATCGGCCGTACAAACTATGCCCTAAACGAGTGACAAACCACGAGAAAAGCCTGAGTTACGAATGAATCGCCGCTTCTCAATCGGTCCCATGACGGAGAGCGGCGCGCTCAGTCAAAACGCGACCATCGGTGGTCTTTAATCTCGGCGGAGGCTTCGTTCGTGCTTCCGTGGAACGCTGGCAAACTTCTCACTTGGCTCAGCATGTCGAAAACGTTCCCGTCTTAAAGCTGCCGCGTTCGAAGACAGCGCTCATTGTCTCGATGAAGCTGGTGGCCTTTCTCTATATGTAATCGAAGAGAGGAACCCGAAGAACTGAAGGTTCGATCTCGGCGAGTGGCAACTAGAACAGAGCGAGGCTTTGCTAGACGGGGGCTTCAGTCAAACTCCTGCCTTGGCGCCGTCCGGCAGCATGGTCTGAACACCGAGCGTTCCAAAAATGGGCTAATTAATGGCGCGTCCCGCTCGGAGAATAATCTAACGTCACGTGTCCCAGAGCAGCGGGCCGAATCGGCTATGATTTCGGCGGGTATCCGAGAATTTACGGCAATGCTGGTCAACGGACTCAAAGGCTGGTTCGTGAACCGCAGTCGCGCTGCGAAGGCGGCGGTGGGCCTTGCATTCGCGGTAACGGTGCCGGCTGTATCGCTCGAAAGCGCGGTAGTCGAGCGCTCGGTCGTCGTTCGCGAACATGCCGGCTGGAGTTCGGACTGCGAAGCCATTCCGCATCCGCCGCTCTCTCTCATCACGCCGCCATCGCATGGCACGGTGTGCGCGAAGGCGGAGGTCATCACGGTTACCTCGATATTTGCGGGTCGCGCGGCGCAATGCGTCGGGCGGAAGGTCAGCGGCGTGCGGCTCATCTATCAGCCCGATGCATCTTTCGACGGCGACGACGCGATGTTTTATGGGGTGCAGTATCCCGGCCGTTTTCGTGCCATTTCCGTCAAGGTCAATGTCGGAGAATCGGTGCCGTCGACGGTGAGCAGCGCTGATGCCGATGTTTCGGCGCAATGGCGTCAGGCTCCTGGGCCGGTGCCGCCATGTCCTGAGTTCGCATTTTGACGCGGGCCGCCATCGGCCCCTAACGCTCACCGAGCGTGCGTGCCGCCAACGCCGCCGCCGATGTGCGGTTCTCGACCCCGAGCTTGTTGAAGATCTGCTCGAGGTGCTTGTTCACCGTTCGCGGACTGAGCGTGAGAATGTCGGCGACATCCCGGTTCGACTTGCCACGCGCGATCCACAACAGAACCTCGGCCTCGCGCTGCGTCAATTGCAGCTTGTCGCGGAGAATGAGTTGGTCGTCGCGCGGGTCGCCGTCGATCAGCCGGAGCAGGATTTGATCGGCGCCGACCTGGCTGATGACGGACAGCTCCAGTTGCAGGCCGGAGTCGGCGTGACCGATGCTGATCGAATCCGTTCCGGCAATCGATGAGCGATCGGCGTGGCCAGCCAGCCAGCTTTGGATCGGATCGGGCAGGGCATCGCGCTCGGAATTAAAATCCGGAAAGGCCCGGCGGAGAAGTTTTCCGGCCTGCGGCGTCGACCATAGAACCTTGCCGGCGCGGTTGGCGGCCAGCAAATAGCGTCCGGAGGCGTCGAGCGCCGAGCGGGCGCTCTGGGCGATGCGGGCATTGGCGAGGTGCACGCGAATGCGCGCCAGCAGTTCATCCGGCGAGATCGGCTTGGTGACGTAGTCGACGCCGCCGGCATTGAGCCCCTTGATGATGTCCTCGGTTTCGCTCAGGCCTGTCATGAAGATGACGGGAACGTGGCTGAGCGCGCCATTCTGTTTGAGCCGCCGGCAAATTTCGAAGCCGTCGATGCCCGGCATTATCGCATCCATCAACACGATATCCGGGGTAATTCGTTCGGTCAGCGAAAGGGCCTGTTCGCCGTCAAGTGCGACGAGCACTGTCATTCCCGCGCCCTCGATGGCGTCGGTCAGCATGCGCAGCGTATTTGGTGAATCGTCGACGACAAGAACGATGTCGCGCGGTTCGATGTTAGCCATGACCATTCCTGAACGTCTCGAGGACGGCCATGTAACGCTTGAGATCGAAGCCATCGGAAAGCGCCCTCATGTAGCTGACAAAATCACGATGAACGGATGAGCCGATTTCGATTGCGTCCAGCTTCTCCTGAATTCCTCGCACGTAACCGATCTGGCCGAGGCGAATGAGGTCATCGATGTCTCGTCGCGACGGGATCATCGATGGCGTCAGCATCGCCGCATTGATCGGGGACGTGGGTGCCTTCTCGTCATAGACCCACTCAATATTGAGCAATGCGTGGATCTTGCCGAGCAATTGGCGCAGGTCGAAGGGCTTGATCAGGTAGTCGTCGTTGACCGGAAACGGATCCAGCCTTCGCTTCGGGTCGGGAGCGAAAGCTGACACCATGACAATAGCGGGTCTGTCTTTTGTCCGATGCAGCCGCTGCGCGACCTGCCAGCCATCCATATCGGGCATCCAGACATCGAGCAGGATGAGGTTCGGCCGGTGCTGCTCGACAAGGGTCAGGCACTCGGCGCCATTGGTGGCGGTCTGGATCGTAAAGCCGAGCGGCTCGAGGAGATCGCGAACCAGATCACGGTGGTTCTCGTCGTCATCTACGATCATGACGGTCTGCCGGTCGCCGATGTAGCCGCGAACGCGGTCTTCCATGATCGAGGTCGCGCGCGGGTTGAACGCCTCCGAAAGAAGAAGGCGGACCCGGAACGTGCTGCCTTTGCCGACCTTGCTCGATACGGTGATCTCTCCGCCCATGACCTGGGTGAGAAGGCGAGTGATGGTGAGACCGAGGCCGGTGCCGATGGACTTTCGATGCCCGGTCATGCGAGCGCGCTCGAAGGGCAGAAAGATGCGCTCCAGATCGTCGGGATGAATGCCGATGCCGGTATCGCTGATAACGAATTCGGCGACCTGACCGCGATAGTTCATGGCAAACGTAACCGCCCCTTCGTCCGTGAACTTGATCGCATTGGACAGCAGGTTGATCAGGATCTGTCTCAGCCTGTTCTCGTCGGTCTGCACGGCGAACGGCATTCGCTCCGGCGGATGGAAGTGGAAGGCAATGCCGCGCGCCGCAGCCTGCAGCTCGAACATGTTGACGAGCTGATCGAGAAATTCCTTCGTTTTGAACTCGTTTCGATCGAGATGAAAGCGGCCGGCCTCGATCTTGGAGATGTCGAGCAGGCCGTCGATCAGCCCCGAGAGGTGCTCGGCGCTGTGATGGATCACCTTGACGGCGCCGAGGCGCTTGTCGGGAATGGCCGGGTCGCGCTCCAGTACCTGAGCGTAGCCGAGGATGGCGTTGAGGGGCGTTCGCAGTTCGTGACTGAGGCCGACGAGATGGCGGCTTTTGGCTTCGTTCGCTGCCTCGGCGACTTCCTTGGCGCGTTGCAGCTTGGCGTCGGTCTGCTTGTGCGCCTCGATTTCCCGCATCAACAGATCGGTTTGGCGGGTCGTTTCCTCTTCGGCGACGCGGCGACTTTCCTGGGCGAGCACCAGAAGCCAGGCGCCGATGCCGGCGATGATCGTGAGGATGAAGTAGATGGTCCACAGGGCCGATTTCAGGCCATCCCGATCGAGATGGGTGTCGGCCGGTATCTGGAAATAGATAAGGGAGAGGACCGCGGCAATCAGTCCGGAGAACAGTAACAGGACGCCCAGATAACGGCCGAGATCGGTATTGATTGGGTCGACGGCCCATTCCGGCAACAGGCGGCGCAGGTGCTTGATGAATTGATGGGAGAGCCGGGCGTGCGGTTTGCACAGGTCCTGGCAGCGCGCTTCGAGCGAGCAGCATAGCGAGCAGATGGCGCCGGAGTAGGCCGGGCATTGCGCCATGTCCTCGGTTTCGAAACTATGCTCGCAAATGACGCAGCGGGCCGTTTTCTGATCGCCCCAGTCGCGCGGCTGCCGGGCGATGTAGTAGCGGCCGCGCGTCGCATAAGCGATGGCGGGCGCCGCGACAAAGGTGATGGCCAGGGTGAGAAACGCTGCCAGGGACTGCAGCAGCGTGCCGAAAACGCCCGTGAGCGCGATAATGCCGCCGGCTGCCGCCAGGAACATGGCGCCGACGCCCACCGGATTGATATCGAAAAGATGGGCGCGCTTGAATTCGATCATCGGCGGGCTCAGGCCCAGCGGCTTGTTGATGACGAGGTCCGCGACCAGCGCGCCGACCCAGGCCACCGCGACGATGGAATAGAAGCCGAGAATGCGCTCTAGCGCATGGAAGATGCCGAGCTCCATCAGCATCAGCGCGATGCTGACGTTGAAGACGAGCCACACCACCCGACCCGGGTGGCTATGCGTGAGGCGGGAGAAGAAGTTCGACCAGGCAATTGAACCGGCATAGGCGTTCGTCACGTTGATCTTGAGCTGCGAGACGATGACGAAAATGCCGGTGAAGGCGAGGGCGAGGCTGGGCGAGGAGAATACGTAGTTGAACGCGACAAGGTACATCTGGGTCGGCTCGGTGGCCTTGTCGAGCGGCACCAGATGGCGGATGGCCAGAACGGTGAGAAACGAGCCGGCCAAGAGCTTGATGATCCCGGGAATGATCCAGCCGGGCCCGGCGGACAGGTAAGACAGCCACCACGACAGCCCCTTTTTCTGGTCGCGCACCGGCAGAAAGCGCAGGAAATCGACCTGCTCGCCGATCTGGGCCACCAGCGAGAACACCACGGTTGATGCCATGCCGAACATGACGAGATTGAATGAGTTGTTGCCGCCTTGTTCGATACCGGCGTACTGCGTCCACTCCTTGAAGGAGGAAAGGTCGGTCGCCGCGATGAAGGCGAAGGGCAGTATATGAAGGCAGATCCAGATCGGTTGGGTCCACAGTTGGAAACGGCTGATGAAGGTGATGCCGTGGGTCACCAGCGGGATGACGACGAGCGAACTGATGACGTAGCCGATGAACAACGGGATATCGAAACACATCTCCAAAGCGAGTGACATGATCGCCGCTTCGATGGCGAAGAACAGGAACGTAAACGACGCATAAATGAGCGAGGTGATCGTCGAGCCGATATAGCCGAAGCCGGCGCCCCGGGTGAGGAGGTCGATGTCGACACCGTAGGTCGATGCGTAATAGGCGATCGGGAGGCCGGACAGGAAAATGAAGCCGCCGACAAGAAGTATTGCCGCGGCAGCGTTGGTGAAGCCGTAATTGAGCGTGATCGCGCCGCCGATGGCTTCAAGGGCGAGAAACGAGATGGCGCCGATGGCGGTGTTGGCGACACGCGGGCTCGACCAGCGCCGCGCGCTCTTGGCGGTGAAGCGCAGCGCGAAATCTTCGAGGGTCTGGTTGGCGACCCATTGATTATAATTGCGGCGAACCCGGACGATCCTCTGCTGTACCGTCATCGCCAGCGTCCCGCCGATGCCGCCGCGAAATACGGCTGTTTTATCTGCGAGCCACCGCAGCCGCGGATCGTGGAGCGGCGAAAAAGCAGGCAGAGTGCGCTGCAAAAAAATGCACAAGCCGGACCGCGGTAAACCGGCGCCGTCATTTGTTCAAACCCCCTGATAGACGGGCATTCTCATACGGCAATTGACGTAAGCGTATACGTCAATCGACGTATGCTGCAATGCGTCATTCGCGGTCAGCATCGGGACGTGGGGGAGCGGATTCATCGCCTCCTCGGTTTTAACCAAGTTCAAGAGGCGTCCGATGCCAAACAAACCGCCTGCAGGGCTTCAATCGCCCCTTCGCCGCAAATTGCTTCTCGGTACCGCCGCGGCCTCGGCGGCCGCCGTTCTGGGCGTGCCGCCTTCGGCGCTGGCCCAGGCCTTCCCGACTGCCAAGGTCAACACGACCGGGCTTGCCGTGACGGACACCGAAGTCACGGTCGGTATCCTCCACTCCGTGACCGGCACGATGGCGATCTCTGAAACCGGTTCGGTTCAGGCCGAGAAACTGGCGATCGAGCAGATCAACGCGTCGGGCGGCGTGCTCGGCCGCAAGATCAAGTTCATCCAGGAAGACGGCGCGTCCGACTGGCCGACCTTCGCGGAGAAGGCCAAGAAGCTCCTCGTCAACGACAAGTGCGCGTCGGTGATGGGTTGCTGGACGTCGGCGTCTCGCAAGGCCGTGCTGCCCGTGTTCGAACAGTACAACGGCATGCTGTACTACCCGACCTTCTATGAAGGGCTCGAGCAGTCCAAGAACGTCATTTACACCGGCCAGGAGGCAACCCAGCAGATCATCGCCGGCCTCGACTGGGTGACCAAGGAGAAGGGCGCCAAGACCTTCTACCTGCTCGGCTCCGATTACATCTGGCCGCGCACGTCCAACAAGATCGCGCGCAAGCACATCGAGAACCACCTCAAGACAAAGGTGGTGGGCGAGGAGTACTTCCCCCTCGGTCACACCCAGTTCAACTCGGTCATCAACAAGATCAAGCTCACCAAGCCCGACGTGATCTACGCCATTATCGTCGGCGGCTCCAACGTCGCCTTCTACAAGCAGCTCAAGGCGGCCGGCATCGATCTGTCGAAGCAGACTCTGCTGACCATTTCGGTGACCGAGGACGAGATCGACGGCATCGGCGGCGAGAACATCGCAGGCGCCTATGCCTGCATGAAGTACTTCCAGTCGCTGAAGAACCCGAACAACGAGAAGTTCGTTGCCGCCTTCCACAAGATGTGGGGCGACAAGACGGTGATCGGCGACGTGACCCAGGCCGCCTATCTCGGGCCCTGGTTATGGAAACTCACGGTCGAGAAGGCGGGATCGTTCGACATCGACAAGGTGGCGGCCGCGTCGCCCGGCGTCGAGTTCACCGGCGCCCCGGAGGGTTACGTCAAGATCCACGAGAACCATCATCTCTGGTCGAAGACGCGCGTCGGTCGCGCCCGCACCGACGGTCAATACGACCTGATCTACGAGACCGCCGAACTGGTCGAGCCCGATCCGTTCCCCAAGGGCTACCAGTAAGCCCTCGGTCGACGGTCCTGTCCCGGCGGCGACGCCGCCGGGACAACCCACCCCTTTGAATCAACGGCGGCTTACAGGCCGCGCCGTCATCGGCGCGCGCGGAGTGGCGCAATGTTCGACTTTTCGCTCGGCGAACTCGGTTCGATCTTCGCGATGCAGGCCTTCGCCGGCCTCATCCTGTTCTCGGTTTTCGTCCTCATGGCGCTGGGCCTGGCCATCATTTTCGGTCAGATGGGCGTGATCAACATGGCGCACGGCGAGTTCATGATTCTCGGCGCCTACATGACCTATCTCACCGCCCATATTTTCCAGGCCTATTTGCCGGGCGCGTTCTCCATCTACTTTTTCGTGGCCATGATCGTCGCGTTCATCGTCGCCGGAGCCGCAGGGCTCGCGACCGAATGGCTGCTGATCCGCCATCTCTATGCGCGGCCGCTCGACACACTGCTGGCGACCTGGGGCCTGAGCCTCATTATGCAGCAGGCCTTCCGCTCGATCTTCGGCGCGCGCGAAGTGGGCGTTGAACTGCCGCAATGGATGATGGGCGCGCTGCCGGTCACCGACGTGATCGAGGTGCAGATCAATGGCCTGTTTGTCATGGGCCTCACATTCGCGATCACCGCCGTCGTGGCGCTGCTGCTGTACCGCTCACGCTGGGGCCTGCAAGTGCGCGCCGTCGTTGCCAACCGCACCATGAGCGCGGCTGCCGGCATCGATACACGCCGCGTCGATCGTCTCACCTTTGGCCTCGGCTGCGGAATCGCCGGCGTCGCCGGATCGGCCTTCACCATGATCGGCTCGACAGGCCCGACCGCCGGCCAGCTCTACATCGTGGACACCTTTCTTGTCGTCGTGTTCGGCGGCGCGCAGAGCCTGCTCGGCACCATCGCCTCCGCATTCGCGATCTCGCAGTCGCAATCGACGCTGGAGTTCTTCCTGACCGGCTCGATGGCCAAGGTGCTCACCCTCATGTTCGTCATCGGTCTCCTGATGCTGCGGCCGCAGGGCCTTTTCGTCCTCAAGGTGAGAAGGTGATGTGATGTTCACGCTCAACAACAAGAAAATCGACCTCGAGCTTGTCGGCTTCGCGCTGATCGCTCTTCTGATCGTGGTGGTGTTGCCGCTGACCCTCGACATCTTCCGCCTCAACCTGGTCGGCAAGTATCTGACCTACGCCTTCGTCGCTGTCGGTCTCGTCCTGTGCTGGGGCTATACCGGCATCCTCAGCCTGGGGCAGGGCGTGTTCTTCGGCCTCGGCGGCTACTGCATGGCGATGTTCCTCAAGCTCGAAGCCTCGAGCGTGGCGAACACCAAGATCCAGTCGACCCCCGGCATCCCCGATTTCATGGACTGGAACCAGATCACGGAGCTGCCGTTCTTCTGGCTGCCGTTCAAGTCGCTGCCGCTGGCGCTGATCGCGGTCATCGCGGTGCCGAGCATCGCCGCCTTCATCCTCAGCTATGCGATGTTCAAGCGCCGGGTCGGCGGCGTGTACTTCGCCATCATCACCCAGGCGCTGGCGGCGGTGCTGACCATCCTGATCATCGGCCGACAGGGCTATACCGGCGGCATCAACGGGATCACCGACCTGCGCACCTTGCTCGGATGGGACATCCGCGGCGACGGCGCCAAATACGTGCTCTATTTCGTCTGCTGCGTCCTGTTGCTCGGTTCGATGTTCCTGTCCCGCTTCGTGCTCGGCTCGAAGCTCGGCCGCCTGCTGGTCGCGATCCGCGACAAGGAGGACCGCGTCCGATTCTCCGGCTACGACGTCGCCAACTTCAAGGTCTTCATCTTCTGCCTCGCCTCCGCGATCGCCGCGGTCGGCGGCGCCATGTTCACGCTGCAGGTCGGGTTCATGTCGCCGTCCTTTGTCGGCATCGTGCCGTCGATCGAGATGGTGATCTTCGCTGCGGTCGGCGGGCGCCAGTCGATCGTCGGCGCCGTGGTCGGCACGCTGGTGGTGAACTGGGCCAAGACCAGCTTCTCCGAGAGCTTCCCGGAATTGTGGCTTTTCGCCATGGGCGGCTTGTTCATCGCCGTGGTGCTGGCGTTCCCGCGCGGCCTTGCCGGTCTGTTCACCGACCAGATCCTGCCGCGGCTCAAACGCGGTGGGCTCGGCAGCGCCGTGCCGAAGCCGGCGCCGGCCGAGTGAGGAGCACGCCATGTCCAGCAGCACCGACTTCCTGCTCGCGCTTGAAAACGTCACCGTGTCCTTCGACGGCTTCAAGGCGGTCAACGATCTCAATCTCTACATCGACAAGGGCGAACTGCGGGTTATCATCGGTCCGAACGGCGCCGGCAAGACCACGGTGCTCGACCTGATTTGCGGCCGCACCAAAGTTTCCGGCGGTTCGATCAAGTTCAAGGATCAGGAAATCACCGGTCTCAAGGAGCACGAGATCGTACGCCGCGGCATCGGCCGCAAATTTCAGACGCCGTCGATCTACGAAGACCTCACCGTCTTCGAGAACCTCGAACTGTCGATACCGCGCGGCCGCGACGTCGCCGGCGCGCTGTTCTGGAAGCGCACCGAGGCGGTCGCGGAGCGCGTTGGCGAAATCGCCCGGATGATCTTTCTGGCCGATGCGCTGGAGCGCAGCGCCGAAACATTGAGCCACGGCCAGAAGCAGTGGCTCGAGATCGGCATGCTGCTGATGCAGGACCCCGAACTTCTGATGCTCGACGAGCCGGTCGCCGGCATGAGCGTCTCGGAGCGCACCAAAACCGCGGAACTGCTCAACGAGATCATCAAGGATCGCTCGGTGATCGTCATCGAGCATGACATGAAGTTCGTCGCCTCGATCGCACACCGCGTCACGGTGCTGCACCAAGGCAAGATCCTGGCCGAAGGCGACATGGACGCGATCCAGAACGATCCGAAGGTCAAGGAAGTCTACCTCGGCCATTGATCCCCCGAAATCTGTGCCGAAAGAGCGGTGAAGTCATGTTCGATGTGCGCAATCTCAACGTCGCCTACGGCCAGAGCCAGGTGCTCCACGGCGTCGATTTGTCGGTGGCGCCGGGCGAAATCGTCGCGGTGGTCGGCCGCAACGGGATGGGCAAGTCGACCTTGATGAAGTCGCTGATCGGCGTGATCCCCTCGCGTTCCGGCGAAATCTCGGTCGAAGGCACAAACGTCGCGGCATTGCCCAGTCACCTGCGCGTCAAGCAGGGGCTCGCTTATGTGCCGCAAGGCCGCCAGATCTTCGGCACCATGACGGTCGAGGAGAACATCGAAACCGGCCTCATCGTTACCGGCAGAACCGACGTCCCGGACGAGATCTACAGCCTGTTTCCGATCCTGTGGGACTTTCGAAACCGGCGCGGCGGCAACCTGTCCGGCGGCCAGCAGCAGCAACTCGCCATCGCCCGCGCACTTGCCTCCGATCCCAAGATTCTGCTGCTTGACGAGCCGACCGAGGGCATCCAGCCGTCCATCATCAAGGAACTGGGCGCGGTGCTGAAGCAGATCCGGCAGTTGCGTAACCTCACCATCGTCGTTTGCGAACAGGTGCTGAGCTTCGTGCTCGACGTGGCCGACAGCATCGTCGTGATGGAGAACGGCCGCATCGTGCACAGGGACCGGCGCGCCGAAGTCGATGAGGCGACCATCGCCCGTTATCTCGCGGTCTGAATCGATAAAGGGCGGGCCGGCATTCAAGGGGCTGGCTGGCTTCGCTCACATGCAAGTGCCTCGACCTGGTTGTGCGGAAGGAGCCAAGACATGACCGAGACCCTGATCAAAGTCGATCTGAAAGAGTCGCCCTACAAGAATCCGATGATCCACAACCGCTGGCACCCGGATGTCCCGATGGTCGCGTCGGTGAAGCCCGGCGATGACTTCATCATCCAGACCTACGACTGGACGGGCGGCTACATCCAGAACAACGACTCCGCGGACGACGTGCGCGATGTCGATCTCACGACCGTGCACTTCTTGTCAGGGCCGATCGAGATCAAGGGTGCCGAGCCGGGCGATCTTCTGGTGGTCGATCTGCTCGATGTCGGCGCTTTGCCGGAGAGCCTCTGGGGCTTCAACGGCTTCTTCTCGAAGAAGAACGGCGGCGGCTTTCTCACCGAGCATTTCCCACTGGCGCAGAAGTCGATCTGGGACATCAAGGGTATGTTCACGGAATCGCGCCACGTGCCGGGCGTGAAATATGCCGGCCTGATCCATCCGGGCCTGATCGGGTGTCTGCCCGATCCGAAGCTGCTGGAGACCTGGAACAAGCGCGAAGTCGATTTCATCGCCACCAATCCGACGCGCGTGCCGCCGCTCGCCAATGCGCCATTCGCCGCCACCGCGCATGCTGGCAAGGCCACCGGCGACGTCAAGGCCAAGATCGCGGCGGAGGGCGCGCGCACCGTGCCGCCGCGTGAGCACGGCGGCAATTGCGACATCAAGGACCTGTCGCGCGGCTCGAAGATCTACTTCCCGGTCTATGTGCCGGGGGCGGGCCTGTCGATGGGCGACCTGCACTTCAGCCAGGGCGACGGCGAGATCACTTTCTGCGGCGCCATCGAAATGGCCGGCTGGCTGCACATCAAGGTCGATCTCATCAAGGGCGGCATGGCGAAATACGGAATCAAGAACCCGATCTTCCGGCCGTCGCCGATGACGCCGAACTATCAGAACTATCTGATCTTCGAAGGCATCTCGGTCGACGAGCAGGGCCAGCAACACTATCTCGACGTCCACGTCGCCTATCGGCAGGCCTGCCTCAACGCCATCGAGTATCTGACCAAGTTCGGTTACTCGAAGGCGCAGGCCTATTCGATCCTCGGCACCGCGCCGGTGCAGGGTCACATCTCCGGCGTCGTCGATATCCCGAATGCCTGTGCGACCCTGTACCTACCGACCGAGGTCTTCGACTTCGACATCATGCCGAACGCGGTCGGCCCGGTGAAGCAAATCAAGGGCGGCGTCGACATGCCGTTGTCGCCCGATAAATAGCCCTCCTGCGCGCGGCCGGGCGTGGGGTGCAAAACACCTCACGCCCACCCCCTAGTGAGTTTGAGGCTCCGATGCCGACTTATGACTATCTGTGCGACGACTGTGGCCCCTTCACCGGATTCCGGCCAATGTCGGAAAGCGACCTGCCGTCCGATTGTCCGGCCTGCGGCACGAGCGCGCCGCGCGCCTTCCTCACCGCACCCTATATGTCGGGCATTTCGACGGAACGGCGTCATGCGTTCGCCACCAACGAGCGCAGCGCCCACGAACCGAAATCGACAAAGTCCACCGGCCATGGGCCAGGCTGCGGCTGCTGCAGCGGCAAGTCCTCGCGAATGACCCACAAATATAAGGACGGCAGCAAGGCCTTTCCGAAAAGCCGGCCTTGGATGATCTCGCACTAGGGCAGAACGGCGGGGCCGGGGACACAAACTCGTCGCCTACAAGCCGTATTGAGGCAGTGCGCGCCGACACACCGCCTTTTCTCTGTGTCTCGGAAAATGTAGCACCGCCGCTTCTCAATCGCACCCATGATGGAGGGGGCGGGCTAAGCGATAATATCTGTTATTCTCTAGCTACTTAGTAGGAATCGGCGAATCCGATGTTGTGCCGCTCGGCGTACTTTTCTTTTGCAATTATGCCGTCCAGATCTGCCCGCCACCGTCGGCGCGGATGACCTGGCCGGAGACGAAGTCGCTCACCGGTCCGGCGAGGAATTCAACGACGCGCGCGACCCGACGTGGCACAGTCTCTCCGGGACATTTTGGATAACCTCAGAAGCTTAGATGTGGGTTCGGTGGCGCCAATGCTGGCGCCGGCTGCTGTCAATAGACGGACGCGGAGCGTTGTTCCAATTGAGCTGTTTTGGGCTGGGCCTGCTCGCCGGGCCAGAGGGGCTGTATTGCCACGGCCGTCGACGCGGCCCGTCGCTCACTGACGACCGCCGGCGGCCACCTGCGCTGTTTCCAAACCTCGGTGTTGAAGCTTTCAATGTGACGCGCCCGGTACGGCAGGCAGGCTCGGTATTCACATGCCAGGGCCCACCATGAGCATAAATTACCCCCTACGCCTCGGATTCATCTATCCGTTAGGTGGCGCCGAGCACGAATACTACCGCTTCGCGGACGACAGCGATGGCAAAGTGCGCACCTATCTCGTCGGTGCGCGAGTTTTCGGGGAAGGCCGCGATCATGACATCCCGCATTTGCAGCGGACCGGCTCAATCGACAATCTCAATGAGGCCGCACTCGGGCTCGTTCCTTTGCAGTGCCACTCCGTCATCTGGGCGTGCACCAGCGGCAGTTTTGTCGACGGCCGCGCTCATGCGGAGAAGCAGGCGCGCGCGATCAGTGAGACCGTTGGCTGTCCGGCAAGCAGCACGTCGCTGGCCTTCGCGGCCGCGCTCGAAAAAATGGATGCAAAGAACGTGGCTCTGGTAGCGAGCTATCCGGAACCCGCTGCCCGCGCTTTCACCCGTTTTCTAGGTGATTTCGATGTCAATGTGTCGCAACTGATGTGGCTCGATGCGCCCGCGGGTCCAGATGCCGCGCGTCTCGGCACCGAAAGGCTGATCGCCGGGGCGGGGCAGCTCGATCTTCGGGCCGTCGACGCCGTTCTTGTGCCCGATACGGCGATGCCGGGGCTCGATCTGTCGCGCGCGTTTGAAGCGGCGTTTGGAAAGCCATGCCTGACCGCCAATCAGGTCACTTTGTGGGAGGGGCTGCGCCTGGCCGGCTGTGTGCTGCCACCAGGCCGCGTCGACATTGCGCAGGCCGCCTAGCGCCGAACTTTCTCCTTGGTCTCGGCGTCGATAAGCGTCCTGGGGCGTGGCTCTTCCCGCAGCGCGTGCGAATTCACTTCAGCGAGGATGAGCGGGATCAAGGTGGCGGCGGCGGTCGAGACGTCGAGACCGCGCGCGACGATCAGCGAGTGGTGTGAGACCTGCTCCAGTTCCGCTGCGCGAATGCGCGAGAGGCGTCCTTGATCAACCCAGATGCCGGCCAGATGGTCGGGCAGCAGGCCGATATATTTTCCCGTGAGCACGAAGGTGAGCATCGCTTCCATATTATTGGCGGATGCGCGCACGTTCATGTTGTGGAACCGCTCCTCGTCGGCGCGGCCGAGGTGGCTGCGCAGCACGAATGGAAACTGGCCGAGCGCGGTCCGTGTCATCGCCGTCTTCTTGCCGAACAGGGGATGGCCAAGCCCGCAGTAAAGATTGTGGCGCTCGATCAGGACGCGATGGAAATTCAGCCCGACCACCGGCCGCACAAAGGGGCTAATGGCCGCCTGCAAATCGTGCGCGAGCACGCGACGCTCGAGTTCCGATCGCTCATCCACCATGAGCTGCATTTCGACGTTGTTTTCGAGGTTATTGAACTTGCGGATTGCCTCGATGAGCGGTGCGTCGGGATGCGATACTAGCGAGTCGACCACACCCAATCGGATCTTGCCGGTAAGCCGCTTTTTCAACGAGAGGACGTTGTCGAACTGATCGTCGAGCGAATTGAGCATTCGCTTGATCTGTTCGTAAGCCAGATAGCCGCGATCGGTCAGAACGAAGCCGGCGCGGCCACGCTGACACAACCGAAATCCGAGCCGCTGTTCGAGATCGCGCATATGGAGCGAAATCGTCGACGTCGTGGTGTCGAGTATGCTCTGTGCGGCGGCAAAACCGCCGGCTTCAACCACGGCCTGAAACACCCGCAACAGCCGAAGATCGATGTCTGCAAGGCGCGCCAAGAGGCTATCCACGATAGTTTCGATTTGTTCAAACCAATATGCGCTAATATTTGAATATGTCAAAGCTCCGCGCTGCGCGCTAATCGTGTTCGGAGGCTTTGAATGGATCGTGACTGGAATATCGTCGCCAGCGGCAGCGCCGATTTCGACCGCGGCGTCGGCGCCAAAGCGTCGATCGGGCTGATTGCGCTGTCGGTCGATCGCGCGAGCGTTGCCGACGCGCAGAACTGGTTGGCGCCCTTCGAAGACGTCGAACTCTTCGTCACGCGGGTGCCGATGGACGCCGTGGCGACCCCAGAATCCTTGTCGGCGATGGGCGATCATCTCGCTGGAGCCGCGCACAACCTGGTGCCCGGCAGCCGGCTCGACGCCATCATCTATTCCTGTACATCGGGGACCGTGGCTGTTGGCGTTGACCGTGTTCATGCGGCTATCGGCGCTGCGCGCCCCGGTACACCTGTCGTGACGCCGCCGGAGGCTTCGGCAAAAGGTCTGAAGCTCCTTGGCGCGAAGCGGATGTCCTTGCTCGCGCCGTATCATCGCGAGGCGGCCGATCTGGTCGCCGGCTATTTCGAGGATAGCGGCTTCACCCTCGATCGCTGCTCGACCTTCGATCTCGACGGGGACCTGCAGATGAACAGGCTCTCGGGCGCGGCCCTGAAGGCGGCGGCGCATGTCGCTCTGCATCCGGACAGCGATGCGCTTTTCATCTCCTGCACGGCCTTGCGCACTGCCGGCATCGTCGGCGATCTCGAAGACGCGCTCGGTGTCCCTGTGCTGACCAGCAACCAGGCCATGTCGTGGCATGCACTTGTCGAAGCGGGGTATAGCGATCTCGACAAAGGCGAAGGCCGCCTGTTTCGCGCCTGACAATTCTAGATTGTGTGTATGACAAACCTGCTGATCAAGAACGGGCGCGTATTGGACCTCGACGGTGACGTCGACATGCCGCCGCTTGCTGATGTGCTTATTCGCAATGGGCGGATCGAATCTGTCGCGGCCGATATCGTTGCGCCGCCTGGCGTCGACGTACTCGATGCCTCGGATCAGCTCCTCATCCCGGGCTTGATCAACACGCATTATCATTCGCATGACGTGCTGCTGCGCGGCCTGTTCGAGCAGATGCCGCTCGATGTATGGGGATTCTACAGCGGGCCTGGCAACTATCCGTCGTTGTCGGCCGACGACATCCGGTTACGCACGCTGCTGGGCGCTGCCGATTGTCTGGTCAACGGCGTGACGACGCTGCAGGACATGGTCACCATCCCTGAAGCCGGCGACGAGCAATTGGCGGCAATCCTGAGTGGCTACGAGGCCTCCGGAAGCCGCGTGTCTTTGGGCCTGCAGATATCCGACAAGGCTGCCGCCGAGACCGTGCCTTACTGGAACGAATTAGATGGCGCGCTGGGTGAGCGGCTGCGCCGTGGCATCGATGTTCGCAGTCTTCAGCAACTGGTTGAGCGCACCTTGAGCAAGGCGCCGCCGGATCGCATGGTTTGGGCCCTGGCTCCGTCGGGACCGCAGCGCAATTCGGATGCCGTGCTGGCCTGGATTTCTGACTTGGCGCGCGCGCACAGGGCGCAGGTCTTTACCCATGTCTATGAAGCGCGCACCCAGGCTGTCATTGCCAAACTGACCGCGACGGAAGGCTCGCTCATCAAGCGGCTGGAGCGCTTCGGGCTGCTCGGTCCCGGTCTCACGATTGCGCACGGCGTGTGGATAGACGAAGGCGAGTTGAAATCGTTCGGCGCCGCTGGCGCCAATCTGGCGTTCAATCCCGCCAGCAACATGAAACTGCTCAACGGCTTTGCGCCCATCCGCGGTTATGCCGATCACGGCGCCAATGTTGCGTTGGGATGCGATAATTGCAGCGGCAACGATTCCCAAAGCCTGCTACAGTCCATGAAGCTGTTTGCCTTGTATTGGGGCATGCAGTCGGACGCCGGGGAGACGGGCGCGGCGCGGCGCGCCTTTCATGCGGCGACCTTGGGCGGGGCGCGGGCGCTCGGGCTCGAAGGCCAGATCGGCGCGCTCAAGCCAGGCTTCCTCGGTGACGTCGTGATGCTCGACCTCTCGACATCGACCTATCGGCCGCTGCATTCGGCGCTCAACCAGATCGTTTATGGCGAGACCGGCCAGTCGATCACGACCGTGATCGTTGGCGGCAAGGTCGTGGTCAAGAATCACGAGCTTGTCGATCATCCGGCCCGCAAGCTCAAAGCCGACGCCGAAGACGCGCGGGCGCGCATGAAGCCGGACATCGATCGCGTTGCGCGAGAAAATGCGTCCATCGTGAGGCCTCTGCTGGAGGCTTATCGCCGCGCCGATGCTTACCCTCTCACCATCGATCGCTACTCAATGCGACGTTTCTCAGGACATGGCTGTGGATGTTCTCATGACTGACAGACCGGCTCAGGCTGTCATCGCCTACGATACGACCAAGACCGGCGACAACGCTCCGCCGTACATCGAGTTTCGTTCGGTGGGTAAGTCTTATGGCACTTATACGGTCCTGAACGACTTCAATCTGCGGGTAAATTGCGGCCAGCGCATTTCGTTGATCGGCCCGAGCGGTTCGGGCAAAACCACGATTCTGCGCATTCTGATGACGCTGGAGTCGATCCAAGAAGGAACGGTCTGGATCGACGGCGTTCCGCTCTGGCACGAGATGCGCAATGGCGCCCTCAAGCCGGCATCGGAAAAGCACCTCCACCGTCAGCGCTGCAAGATCGGCATGGTGTTCCAGAGCTTCAACTTGTTTCCGCATCTATCCGTGCTGGACAACATCACCCAGCCGCAGCGACTCAATCTCAAGCGCAGCAAGGCCGAGGCGACGGCACGCGCGATGGAACTGCTGGAAATGGTCGGCCTGGCGCACAAGGCCGATGCCTGGCCCGAGGAGTTGTCGGGCGGCCAGAAGCAGCGTGTCGCGATCGCGCGCACGCTGAGCATGGACCCGGAAATCCTGTTGTTCGACGAAATCACTTCGGCGCTTGATCCAGAGCTGGTCGACGAAGTTCTTAACGTGTTGCGCGGCCTTAAGCACCGCACCGACCTGACGATGCTGCTGGTATCGCATGAGATGAGTTTCGCGCGCGAATTCTCCGACCGCGTGATCTTCATGGAAGCGGGCCAAATCGTCGAAGACGCGCCGCCGGAAGTTCTGTTCACCGCACCGTCGCAGGAACGCACCCGTCAGTTCCTACGCAAAACGCTACCGCATACCCGTTGAAAAACATATGCCGAACTTGATGGTCCATGTGCCGCTGTTGCTTCAGGGACTGCAAGTCACCTTGCAGATCTTTGTCTGCGGCTGCCTTGTCGCGATGACATTCGCTGTGGTGGCCGGCGTTATCCGGTTTCAGGGGCCCGCTTGGCTGCGTATCCCGACCGCGACGCTGGTCGAGTTCTTGCGTGGCACCTCCGCTTTCGTCCAGTTGTTCTGGTGCTTTTTTGCGCTACCGCTTCTGGGCGTCAGGCTGTCGCCGTTCGTCGCGTCTGTCCTGGTGCTTGGTCTGAATGTCGGTAGCTTTGGCTCCGAAGTGGTGCGCGGCGCCCTCGAAGCGGTGCCGAAAGGGCAGGTCGAAGCGGCAAAATCGCTCAATTACACGCCGTTCGCATGCTTCATCCACGTTCAGCTGCCGCAGGCGCTGCGCATCGTGATCGGACCGGCGGCGAATCTCATGGTCGATCTCCTCAAACTGACGCCCCTGACGTCGCTCGTGACCGTCTCGGAACTGACGCGCAGTGCCATGGTGATGCGCACGCAGATCGGCAGCACGGCGGTCACTTTGGCCTGCATCTTCGTGATCTACTTCATCCTGGCGTCGTTGATCTATTGGGGTATGGGGCGGCTCGAGAAAGGTCTCTTCCGGCGGTCGTCGGGCGCACCGCGCCAGGTGCCCGCATGATTTGGGACAACGAATTTGCGATCTCGATTCTGCCGCGGCTGCTGTCCGGTCTGTGGCTGACGGTCCAGGCGACTTGCGCCGGTACGGCGCTGGCATTGGTGCTTGGTTTGACTCTGGCGCTGGCGGCGCGCTCGCCGTTCCGGGCCGTGCGCATGAGCAGCAGAGGGATCACCGAACTGTTCCGGCGCACGCCGCTCCTCATTCATGTTTACTTGCTGTTCTTCGCGCTGCCAGAGCTTGGCATTTCCTTGCCACCGCTTCTCGCTGGCATCATCGCCCTTGGCCTGCATACCGGTTCCTACATGACCGCGGTGTATCAGTCGTCTATCGACGCCGTTCCGGTTGGGCAGTGGGAAGCCGCGAAATCCCTCGGCTATTCGAACTTCGACAAATGGACCCGTGTGATCCTGCCACAGGCAGTCCCGATCATGCTGCCAGGCCTCGGCAATTACGCGCTCCTGATGTTCAAGGAAAGCGCGATCCTGTCCGTCATCGCCGTACCGGAGGCGATGCAGTCCGCGTTGAGCATCGGCGGGCGCACCTATCGCTATTTCGAAGCCGTCACCATCGTCGGCATTCTTTATCTGCTTGTAAGCTTTCCCGTCGCTGTCGGCCTGCGCCTTCTGGAAAGGCGTGTCGCGGTAAGCCGTCAGTAATGGGGGATAAGTCCGGGAAGTCGCCTGCAATTCCAAGTCATCTGCATACGTGCAACGGAGAAGTCTATGAAACAGCTTTCGCGCCTGACAGTCTGCGTGCTTGCGCTCGGCCTCGCCACCGTCGCCTCACATCAAGCTTTGGCTCAGGCCAAGCTCGACAAGATCAAGTCCACGGGCGAAATCCAGATGGGCGTGGCGCTTGAGCCACCTTATTCGGAAGTCAAAACCGACGGCACCCTGACCGGCGCCGATCCGGAAGTGACCCGCGCCGTGTTCGCCGAAATCGGCAAGATTAATCTCAAAGCCAATGTGGTCGATTGGGGAGCGCTCATCCCCGGCCTGATGGCGGATCGATTCGATGCCGTTGCGACCGGTCTGTTCATCCGTCCGGAGCGTTGTAAGGCGGTCATCTTCTCACAGCCGCTGACCTGCACGCGCGAAGCGCTGTTGGTGCGCAAGGGCAATCCGAAGAAGATCACGTCGTACAAGACCCTCGTCGCGAGCAACGCGATGTTCTCGTCGGTGTCCGGCGCGGAACAGAAGATGGCGCTCGATGCCGGCATGCCGGAGAACCGCATCATGATAGTACCGGATATTTTCGGCTCGGTCGAACTGCTCAAGAGCGGCCGCGTCGACGTGCTCGGCTTCCCAGATGTCACGCTCCGTCACGCAATGACCTTGCTGCCGGCCGGCGAATACGAACTGGTCGATGGTCTCGTGGATCAGCCGATTTCGTGCTCCGCGGCTGCGTTTGCGCCGAACCAGAAGGCGCTGCGTGACTTCTTTGACGCCGGCATCGTGAAGCTGAAGCAGAGCGGCAAGTTCGCCGAGATCCTGACGAAATTCAACTTCGATTCGAAACTGAACGAGTCGACCAGCCGTACCGCGCTCTGCGGCGGCGAGAACTAAGCACAGTCCGGCTCCGGGCCCGTTGGTCCGGAGCCGGATTTCGCAAGTGTCGGGCTTGTCGATGACGAACTTTAAAATCGACGCGGATCGCGTTGTTCGCTGGGCGCAGGCTTTCGCCCGCGCGCCCAGTGGGCAAACCGCGCTGTTCGAACGGGACCCGCAGGTTCAGGGCTTCCTGAGCGGCCCCGTGGCCGTGGCCTTGACCAGCGGCGGACTATCCTTTCGCCGCGACGCGATGGGAGGGCTCATCGTCGAGGTGGGTGACGCCGGTGATGGTCCCTGCCTGATGTTGATGTGCTATGCGATGACGCATCCTGCCAACCGCATGAAAGATCCATATTCGGGCGCGCTGATCGATGGCGGAAAGCGCATTCTCGGTCGCGGTCTTGCCGAGCAGAAAGGCGCGCTGGCGGCCGCTATCGGCGCCGTTGCCGTGGCCGCGCAGCAGAAGCTGAAGGGCCGTCTCGTGCTCGCAGTGACAGCGGCCGGAGAGACTGGCCGGCACGACGCGGCTCAAGCTGCCCTCGCAGCGATGGACCGCGTGCCGGACACGGCGATTATAGCGATCGGCACGTCCGGCCGTCTTGCCCTCGGGAACAAGGGCCGCATCGATATCGACATCGTCGTCAAGGGGCTTGCGTCGCATTCGTCCACGCCATGGGCCGGCGTTAATGCGATCGAAGGCGCGCAGATGGTGATTGAGCGCCTCGCCGCGCTCAATGCTTCCGCCAAAGAGGATGCATTGTTCGGCAAGGCGACATTGGTGCCGACCGCCATTCGCTCATGGCCGGAGGCGACGCATACAATTCAGGACGAGGTGCGGCTCGTGTTCGATCGCCGCCTTCTGCCCGGTGACAAAGTGGACGACGTATACGAGGCGATTGCCGAGGCCGCGCAATTGCCGGAGCCGTGGCGCGTCACCGTAACGAAGGCCGCGCACATGTTTCCTGCGTGCATCGATGTGTCGGGACATCTGGCGCAGGCGGTCGCAAAAGGCAGCCAGGCACAGGGGATCGCCGAACCTTCCGTTTTTTATTCGAACGGCGCCCTCGATGCCGGGCTTTTCTGCGATGCCGGAAAAGAAGCTGCGATGTGGGGGCCGGGCGACATGGGTATGTGGCATTCCGACAGCGAGAGCATCGGCGTCGATGAGCTTGTGCAAGGCGCGAAAGGCTATCTGGGCCTCATCCAGGCATATTTAACGTAGCCGGACGCCGCAATCCGCCGTGGCGGAGCGGCCAATGTCGCGCGCGGCGCGAGTAGGGGATTTTAGGTCTGAAATGATGAATGACTTTGAACCATTGCGTGTCGCACTGATCGGCTGCGGAGGCATGGGCGCGCGACACGCCAAGGCCGTTGTTGAAATGCATGCGCTCGGCTGTCGCCCCGTTCACATCGTGGCTGTGTGTGATCCTGACGAGCAGCGCCGCGCCAAGATTGCGGCGCTTGTCGGCCGTCAATACGGTGAGGCGCCCCGGCAATACGCGGATTACCGGATGGCGCTCGATCAACCGGACATCGAGGGCGTGGACATCGTGCTGCCGACGTCGATGCACCACACGGTCGTTCTTGCGGCCATCGCCGCGGGAAAACATGTGCTGGTGGAAAAACCGCTGGCGCTGACTGTGTCGGCCTGCGACCTGATCGTCGAGGCGTCCTCGAGATCAAATACAGTGGTCGCCGTCGCGGAAAATTATCGTCGCATTCCGCACAACCGGGCGATCAAGGCTCTTCTGCAGGCGAAGGCGTTCGGCGAAGTCGACGTGATGTTTGTTCGCAATTTCGCCTCTCCCGAGCCGCCGGTCGAGCCCGGCGCACGGCCCGTTGTCTCGCCGAATTGGTATCGCGATCGCACTCATGTCGGCGGTTATCACGCCATGGAGATGGGCGTGCACGAGGCCGATCTGCAAAGCTACTGGTTCGGTCCGATCCAGACCGTGTCCGCAGAAATGGAAAGATTCGGCAAGGTCCAGCGGCACAATCCGAATGCTAGCGAAGATATGTTGACCGCCTCGCTTCGTTTCGCGGACGGGATGGTGTCGCATGTGTCGTTCTGCTCGACCATACGGCAATTCGAGGTCACGGATAGAACGCTGATCGGCCGCAACGCCGTGATTACGAGCCATTCGTGGCATGCTTGGCTGAACGGTGACATCCAGTTCGGCGACGGGACAAGGCGCTCGACCGACCAGGCGGTGTCGGAATGGCTGGCCGCTTTGTCGGACTCCGAAAAGCAGGAACTGCTTCCGGCCGGGGCCTGGACGAGCCTCGACAAGGGATCGGTGGCGACGGATCCTTTGTCGTATGGCGTCGGCCTCGCGATCTATGACTTCGCCCGGGCCGCTCGCATGGACCGCCATCCGGAGATTACCGTGGAGCTCGCACGGCGCGCCGTCGCGACGTGTTGTGCGATCTGGGAATCCGCGCATCTGCAGACGCCCGTCAGTGTCGATCAGGTGCTGACCGGAAAGATTCGCGCCGCCCAGTCTTCGATCAATGCCGCTTTGGGGCTTGCTGCATGAAGCCGCTCGATGGACGCCGAGCGATCGTGACAGGCGCCGCGCAAGGTATCGGTGCCGGCATCGCCGAAGCACTCCGCGCCGCAGGCGCGGTCGTCGTTGGTCTCGATCGCAAAGACACGCCGGGCGGCGACCTGATGGCTTGTGAACTGCTCGACGAAAGACAGATTTCCGACGCGGTGAGCAGCATTGCCGGCAGGCTCGGCGGCATCGATATTCTGGTCAACAATGCCGCCATCAATGAGCGTCGGTCGCTTATCGACATCGAGGTGGCGCATCTCGAACGGATGTGGGGCGTGAATGTCCGCGCGCCGGTACTGATGGCGAAGGCGGTCGTGCCCCATATGCCGCAAGGCGGCCGCATCATCAATATCGCGTCGGAACTGGCTTATCTCGGCCGTGAAAACAGTTCGATCTATGCGGCGACCAAGGGCGCGATCCTGTCACTGACCCGATCCTGGGCGCGTGAGCTGTCGCCTGACATTCTGGTCAACGCGATCGCGCCGGGCCCAACCGATACACCGCTGCTTAACTTCGCCTACATGCCGCCCGAGCGGCAAGCCGCCGAAATGCAGAACCCGATGAAGCGAATCGGGACGGTCAAGGAAGTCGCGGCCACAGCGGTTTTTCTCTGCGGCGACGGCGGCAACTTTTACACCGGGCAATGCCTCGGGCCGAACGGTGGCGCGGCCATGTACTAGCCGCTGCCACATCGGCGCGTGATACTTGAATGGAATGCCCGATGACGGATGACAGATTAAAGCTGATCGTGACGCGGCGCGACATGCACGGTCCCGACATCGTTGTCGTGGAGTTGAAATCCGCCGATGGCGCTGATCTGCCGCCTTTCGAGCCAGGATCGCACGTCGACGTTGAAGTCGCGCCAGGCCTGAACCGGCAATATTCGTTGTGCGGCGATCCTCACGACCGCACGCATTACAGGTTAGGCATCCTGAAGACTGCCGATTCCCGCGGCGGGTCGCGAGAGGCGCACACCTTGCTGACGTTGAGAAAGACGGTGCGGATTAGCAAGCCGCGCAATCATTTTCCGCTGCACCCCGCCGCCAAGACCAGCATTCTCATTGCCGGTGGCATTGGCGTCACGCCGATCCTCGCCATGGCGCTGGATCTGTACCGCCGGGGCGAGAATTTCGTGCTGCATTATTGCGCGCGAAGCCGCGGCGCGGCGGCCTTTGTCGACGAATTGGAGAGTGCGCCGTTCGCCCTGCAGGTGGTATTGCATTTCGACGACGGCGCCAGCGAGCAACGCTTCGATCCTGCTCGCGATGTGCCGCGTGCCGACGCCGGGACGCATGTGTATTTCTGCGGCCCGGCCGGATTCATGCAATGGGTCGAAAGCGGGTGCCGTGAGCTGGGCTATGCGTCGGCGCAATTGCACCAGGAACATTTTTCCGCCGAGGTCAGCACCGCCGGCGGCTCCTTCGAAGTGCAACTCGCACGAACCGGTATCGTCGTGCCGGTGCCGGAAGGAGTTTCGATCGTCAAGGCGTTGGAAGGCGCGGGCGTCAAGGTCGAGACGATGTGCGGCCAGGGCGTGTGCGGCACCTGTCTCTGCGATGTGCTCGAAGGCCTGCCGGACCACCGCGACAGCTATCTCACCGATGAAGAGCATCGGGAGAACACGCAGATGACGCTGTGCTGTTCGCGCTCTTTGTCGAAACGTCTGGTGCTCGACCTGTAACGCGAAGCGCGGTTCAGCCGAGCTTCTGATCGAAGCCCAGCTTGCGCGCCACAGCGAATGCCATGTCCCATTCTTCCTGACGCACTTCTACGCCATCGGCCAGATAGGAGGCACGCTGCGCCTTGGCGCCACCGCCGGGCATGCGAATTGCCTTGAAGCCGTTGGCGGCCGGCAGCGACGTCAGCGTCTCCACCATACGCTCGGCGGAACGCGCGAATGTCGCCGGCTCCTGGAAATGCGCGATGTCGATGGCAATCAGCGTTTGTGAATAATATGCGGGTCGATCGCGGGTATCGGTCCCGATCTGCTGCCGTTGATCGTCGGCCTCCCAGGTGCGCTCGCCGCTTAGCAGCGCGGACAGCAGGTCGACCATCAGCAACATACCGAAGCCCTTTGGGCCGGCGGGCAACAGCGCCCCCTTCATCGCGGATTCGCGATCCATCGGGTTGAGAATGACGCGCTGCGGGTCGTCCGTGTAATTTCCCTCGGCGTCGACCAGCCAGCGGCCATCGAGCTTGAGATGATCGCGCGCGGCAAGAACCACCTTGCCCATCGAATAGGCGCTGGTCGCCATGTCGATCACGATCGGATCCTTGTCGCCAATCGGCACCGCGACCGAGAACGGATTGGTGCAGAATTGCACGTCGCGGCCACCCCATGGCGCCACCAGCAGAGGGCCGGTGCTCATGGAAATGCCGATCATGCCTTGCTCGACGGCCCGCAACGCGGAACTGGCGACCATGCCGCAGTCGCCGGAATTACGGATCGTCACGAAGCCGACGCCGCTCTTGCGCGCCAGTTCAATCGCGAGGTCCATGCCTCGCGCCGACATCACATGGCCGGAACCGGCATGGCCGTCGACCAGCGCGGAGGCGGCGCTCTGTTTGACGATCTCGAACTTCTGTCCGAATTTGCGGGAACCCACCGAGAACAGTTCGTCGAGATAGGGGACGAGGCCGATGCCCTGGGTCTGGTGGTTGCGCAGGTCGGCATCCAGCAGACATTCGGCGAACAGGTCGGCCTCCTGGCCGTCGGCGCCATGCGCACGGGCCAATTCGCTATACAGGCACGACAGTCGTGAAGCGGGCACGCGCATGATGAATCCTCCCCAAGGTAGCTAATTTTAGGCTCGCCGGCACCCGCGCTGGAATCGACAACAACGATGCCTTTAGTTTGAGAAAATCAAAATTATCGGTTCGCCCGACGGGCAAGCGCCTGTCGGCGGAATCGGCGCCGGAACCCCGGGTTCGGCGCTCGGCGTTACTTCTGGTTTTATCAAAGTGAAGGCGTGCTTCTTTGAGATTGTGGCCGACTCGCAGAGTTCGTAAAAGTGACAGCTTCGTTGGCGAAGAGGCGCGAGGCCCATGAAACACGCGACTGCGATCGAAGCAATCGAGGCAATGCGGGCGAATGTGTCGCTTCCGCTCGAGCGGGCACGCGCCATGCCGCGCAGCGCTTATCTTTCGCCGGACTTCCTCAAAGTTGAAGTCGAGAAGATATTCAGCCGTGAATGGCTGTGCGCGGGACGCGCCTCGTCACTCGCGAAGCCCGGCGACTACCGGACTATGGAGATTGGTGGGTACCCCATCATCATCCTGCGTGACCGCGACCTTAAGCTGCGCGCGCTGTCGAATGTCTGCCGCCACCGGATGTCGACGCTGTTGCAGGGCGAGGGGAATGTCCGCTCGATCGTCTGTCCGTACCACGCCTGGACCTACAATCTCGATGGCAGCTTGCGGGCCGCGCCGGCGATGACGCTGAACGACGGGTTCTGCAAGGACGAAAACGCCTTGCCGAATTTTCGCTGCGAAGAGTGGCTCGGCTGGATCATGGTCAATGTCGACAACGATGCGCCGCCGGTGGCCGAAAAGTTGTCGGAGCTTGCCAAGCTGGTCGAGCACTACGGCATGGAGAACTACGTCGAATCGTTCCGCGAATCCTTCCGCTGGAATACGAATTGGAAGGTCCTCGCCGAGAACTTCATGGAGAGCTACCACGTACCTGTGTGCCATCGCAAAACGATCGGCCCGCAGGTTGACCTCGCCGATGTGCGTTGCCCGGAAGGTTTCGCGGCGTTCAATTATCATACCGCGCTGAAGAGCGATGACCAGTATCTCGCGCTTGCTCATCCGAACAACACCCGTTTGAGCGGCGAAGATCGGCGCAAGACCTACATCATCTCGGTCTATCCGAGCTTCTTCATTTCGCTGTCGCCGGGCTACTTCTGGTATCTCTCGCTTTATCCGCTGTCGCCGGGCGAAGTTGAAGTGACCTATGGTGGCGGGCTTGCGCCGGAATTCATGGCCGATCCGGATTCGGAGAAGCATTTCTCGGCACTTAAAGCGCTCATCGACGAGGTCAATCTCGAGGACAAGGGCTGCACCGAGAAGGTTTATCGCGGCCTTGTCGGCGCTGTCACCGAACCGGGCCACTTGTCGCATCTCGAGCGCCCGAACTACGATTTCGCACAATACATCGTCAAAAAAATTGACGCCTGAAGCGGCGCTCGATGAATCAACGGGAAGAAACGCAAGTGGTCGGCGAAAAAGAATCGATCGTCAGTGGCGGTCTGGAAGGCCTTCTGTTCTGGCTTGATGGCCAGGGCTTTGGCGTGAGCACTTATGTCGCTTTTCGCGCCCATGCGCTGGAGCTTGGCCAGGCCGATGCGGAGCATGCCGCCACCGGCCGCTTGCTCGCCGATCTCGCCCAGCAGTTCGTCGATTCCTACGACAGCATTCCGCTCCCCATCGACGTCGCGGCCTCGGCCTTGGCGCGCCTTCGGCATCACGTTGCGGCCCTTGCGGCTGCCCGAGGCGCCGATGAAACGTTGACGCTGTTAAATGAGATCGCGTCCGAGCGACTCGACAGCTGGCACACGATGATGGCGCCGGGCCACACCGAGTCTGCGGTCGTAACCGTCTAACGCCAGCTGCGCCTCGACAACGTCGAGACGTCGTTCGCCGACGGTTTCGTTTTCTTTCCCTTGTCCTTCAGGCCGCCGATCGTGCGGTGAGTCCTTCTTTGATGGTGGATCTGTTTTCGTCGCGGTTCGAGGATGCGGACGATCGAATCTTCGCGAAGAGGATTTTCGAGCGGCTCGCCGCCGCGACCAGCGATGGCGTCGGCATCACGCGCGCCAGCTATGGTGAGGGGGAGTGCCGCGCCATCGACATTATGGCCGAGGAAGCGCGCCAGCTCGGTTTCGAAATCGAGATGGATCGTGGCGCCAACCTCGTGGTGACGTTGCCGGGGCGTGAGCCGGACCTGCCTTACATCGCGTGCGGCTCCCACCTCGATTCGGTGCCGCAAGGCGGAAATTTCGATGGCGCCGCCGGCGTCATTTCCGGCCTCGCGACCCTGCGCCGGCTCAAGGCCGGAGGCTTTGTGCCACGTCGCACGATCAAGGTTTTCGGCCTGCGCGGAGAGGAAAGCGCGCGCTTCGGCAAGGCCTATATGGGCTCGCTGGCGCTGGCTGGGGGGCTGACCGATGCTGACCTGGCCACCAAGAGTGCCGATACGCAGGAGACCCTCCGCGACTGCATGCGTGAGGTGGGCGTCGATGTCGATGCGGTTGCCCGCAGCGAGCCGTTGATGGATCTGTCCCGCATGGCGGCCTGGATCGAGCTGCACATCGAGCAGGGTCCCGTGCTGGTCGCGCGCGACCTTCCAGTCGGCATTGTTACTGGCATTCGCGGAAATTTGCGACACCGCGTGGTCGAGTGCATCGGGGAGGCCGGTCATTCCGGGGCCGTGCCGCGCTGGCTGCGCCGGGACGCGGTGTTCGCCACAGCCGAGTTGGTGACCCATCTTGATCGGCACTGGCGAACGATGCAGGAGAGGGGGCGCGATATCGTCGTAACGACAGGTGTCATGGGTACCGATCCGCAGGAGCACGCCATCGCCCGTATCCCTGGAAAGCTTCGGTTCTCCTTCGAGGTTCGCAGCCAGAGCAAGGACACGCTCGATGCGTTCTACGATCTGTTTCTGTCGGAAACCGGCTTGATCAGCGAAGAACGCGGCGTTGAATTCAAGCTGGACCGGCTCGTCGAGTCGGAACCCGCAACCATGGACAAAGGTTGGGTCGACCGGTTGAAGTATCACGCCAAGGCGTTGGGATTGCCGAGCGAGGAAATTCCGAGCGGCGCGGGGCACGATGCGGCCGTTTTCGCCAATGCCGGTGTTCCGAGTGCTATGATTTTCGTGCGTAACGAACATGGTTCGCACAACCCGGCTGAGGCTATGGACCTCGATGACTTCACGGCCGGCATCGCCGTCATGAGGGCGGCGATCAAGGAGGCTGCGGAATGACGCTGGACAAGCTCTTTGATGCCGGCAGCGTAAAGCCGGAACCGACGCTGACCATCCGCCGGCCGGATGACTGGCACGTCCACCTGCGGGATGGCGCGATGCTCAAGGCAGTGCTGCCCTTTACCTCGCGTCAGTTCGCGCGCGGCATCATCATGCCGAATCTCGTGCCGCCGGTTACGACCGCCGCCGATGCCGCCGCCTATCGCGCGCGCATCCTCGATGCACGGGGCAGCACCAGCGATTTCCAGCCGCTGATGACCTGCTACCTGACGGATACGACCTCGCCCGATGATATCGAGCGCGGCTTCGCGGAGAAAATCTGGGTCGCCGCGAAACTCTATCCCGCGGGCGCGACCACCAACGCGCATTTCGGCGTGACCAACATCCGCGCGCTCAGCCCCGTGCTGGAGCGCATGGAAAGGATCGGCATGCCTGTGTTGATCCACGGCGAGGCGACCGACTCGGCGATCGACATTTTCGACCGCGAGGCGGCCTTTATGGAAGCCGAGCTGATCCCGCTGCTCAAGCGCCACGAGGGGCTGAAAGTAGTGGTCGAGCACGTCACGACGGCAGAGACGCTCGATATCGTTCGCGCGCACAAACAGCACTGCGCCGGCACAATTACGCCGCACCATCTGATGATCAACCGTACGTCCATCTTCCAGGGTGGGCTGCGGCCGCACCTCTATTGCCTCCCGGTCGCCAAACGCGAGAGGCATCGCGTGGCGCTGCGCAAGGCGGTGACGTCGGGCGATACGTGCTTCTTCATCGGCACCGACACTGCGCCGCATGTGCGCGGCAAGAAGGAAGCTCTGTGCTGCAGCGCCGGCGTGTTCGGCGGGGCGACAGCGTTGCAAACCTATATCGAGGTCTTCGACGAAGCCGGCGCGCTCGATCGCTTCGAGGCTTTCGCATCGGAGAATGGCGCGCGCTTTTACGGTTTGCCGCTCAACTCGGGAACGCTGACGCTGCACAAGCGACCCGACAAGGTCGCGATCTCTGTCCCGGTCGATGATGAGGAGGTCATCATCTTCCGCGGCGACGAAACTCTGTCCTGGTCCCTGGGCGAGGTCAAACCATGACCGCGACGCCGACCGGCCAAGCCATTGCTGCCATGCTCTGGGAGGCCGGTGCCATCCGGGTGAGTGCGCAGCAGCCTTTCATTCTGGCGGCTGGTTGGGCGAGCCCTGTCTATATTGATTGCCGCCTCTTGATCGGCGAGCCGGCGTGGCGAAGCCGTACCGCGAGCTTGGCTGCCGACTTCATCCGTGAAAAATTCCCGGCCAATTCCTTCGATGCCATTGCCGGTGCCGAAACGTCGGGCGTCCCTTTCGCGGTCTGGGTGGCCGATATTCTCGGTCTCAAGCTACGCTATGTCCGTAAGCGATCGCTTGGCACCGGTCACAATGCACAGGTTGAAGGCGGATCAGTCAAAGGTCTGCGTGTACTCCTGATGGATGATTTGACGACGGATGGCGGCAGCAAGCTCGCTTTCATGCGCGGGCTGGAAGCTGCGGGTGCGAAGGTCGAGCACGTTCTCACCATCTTCCATCATGATGCATTTCCGGGTGCGCAGGATCGGCTGGCGAAAACCGGCCTGTCCCTCTGGGCGCTGGCGACGTGGGCGGACCTGCTCGCGGTGGACCACGGCCAGACTTCCGACAAGGACCGCGAAGAGATCATGCGGTTTCTGGCCGATCCGGTCGCCTGGTCGACGCGCCACGGGGGGCGGTCTTCGCCCGTCGCGCGATGACGTCATCGGGCACCGTGCCTGCGTTCGGCAAATCCGCCACGACCTTCCGAGGGCCGAATGGTGAACCCGTTGTCTTCAATGAGAATGGCGACGGCGTGGTCATCATGGCCGGATGGACCGGTCGCAGCGCCGCCAGCGTTCAGCACCATATCGATGAACTCGCCGCAGCGGGCGTTGCGGCGCCGTCGCAGGTCCCGGTCTTTTACCGCGTCAGCGCCGGCCTCCTGACCACGGCGGATCGCATCGAGGTTGTTGGACCTGACACATCTGGTGAGATTGAAGTCGTCGTTATGGAAATCGGTGGCCGCCGTTATGTCGGCGTCGGCTCGGATCACACCGATAACAAAATGGAAGCTCACTCGGTCGCTTTGGCGAAACAACTCTGCGCCAAAGTGATGGCGCCGGAGCTATGGAATTTCGACGACGTCGCGGATCATTGGGATCAGCTCGAGCTGCGCGCTTTCGTAACTGAAAATGGCGAGCGCAAGTTGTACCAGCAAGCGCTTCTCAGCGAATTCCGGCGGCCGGAAGACATGATGCGACGTTTCCAGGAGCGGACGTCGCTGAGACCGTCTGAATGGCTAATGTTTTGCGGCGCCTGCAGCGCAATAGGGGGCATTCGGCCAACGACCGCATTCGACATCGAGTTGATAGATCCCACACGATCGCGCGTCGTCCATCATGCCTATCGGGCTGAAGCTCTTCCGCTGGAGCGCTGAAGGGTCGGCTGTTGATGGCATTTCGCCGCGAGCGGGACGAGTGCGAGGAAGCTGATCGAACTCATTGACAATAGTGCCCACACCTTAAAGGTCGAAGGCTGAGAACCACGTGCGCGAAGATGCTGCGCGGCTGCAACGAGGGGCAGGTGTTTTGCAGACTTGCCGCTCGCGATGGGGCATTTCATGCGCGCGGTACGACAGTTCACCGCTGTAGCTTGTTGGCGGACAGCGTTGCCGGGTTAAAACCGTCCTTCGCTTCAAGCTCTCCTCGCGCAGTCATGTAGCTCATGGTGCGCTCGCATTCTTAGCCGCGCGGCGGACAATCTTCGGGCCTTGTTTGCGACAGATCCGGGCGTTATAGGCCTTAGCGTCGTCTTTCCAAATTCATATTAAGATGCGTCGCTATCGACGCCGCGCGGGTTCTCCGACTGTCATAAATGACTGATGTAAATAGACAATTCTCCGTCGCTCCGATGATGGATAAGTGCTGCGGAACAAAAATATAACGCTTCGCCAATGCCTTAAGGCGCGAGCCGGCCGGTCCGTTCGTACCGCGGGGGCGCTCCGCGAGAACGCGCTCGCGGCGCTTCAACGAAATGCCCAGGGCGTTGGAAATGGTCGGTCGCGCGGGACGTTAATAAGCTGGTGTCCGAAGTCAGGTCAGGACGTTCACCAGTTAGCAGCGCTCATTGTCTCAATAAAGCTCGTGACTTTTTTCTATATGCAATCGAAAGAGAGGAGCCTGAAAAATAGAAGGGTCAATTTTTGGCGAGTGGCAACGAGAACAGATCGGGGCTTTTCTGGGGGCGCTTCAGTCAAATTCCTCCGGGGGCATCCCCGTGATAGCTTGCGCGATCGCTTCGCCGAGTTTGTGGATGTGATGCTTGTCTTCAGGCAAGCGGCTGGTTGCTATACGAATGTGTTGCTCTTCCGGCGGGTTGACATAGCACCGCGCCCCCGGGCCGACAGTGATACCAAGCATGGCCAGATTGACGATCGCCTTGGCTTCGTCGGGAACCTTTACCCACAGCAGCGACCCGTCCGCTCCCATGCAGTCGATACCGAAAGACCTCAAAACGTCCGCCATCATCTGTCGCAGTCGCGCGTAGCGGAACCGGGATTCGTCCACGAGGCGGCTCGCCTCGCGGCTCGTCAGCAGATAGGCGAGCGCGTCCTGACAAATGCGGCTAGTCATTCCATAGCCATGGGAGCGTAGCTTCCGCATGCGCTCGACCAACTGCCGCGGTCCTCCCAGCACGCTGGTGCGCAGATCGATGCCGTATGTCTTGCAGAACGAGCGGATGTGAAGGACCCGCTCCGGCAGGTATCTGCCGATGCTGTGAACGTCCGCCATCGAGATTGGGCCATTATTGTCGTCTTCGATGATCCAGGCGGATGAGGAATGCGCTGCCAGCACGTCAGCCAGTTGCTTGATTCTTGCGGGGCCGACGCTGATGCCGAGCGGTACCTGGGCGCGAGGGCGGAAGATGAATGCCGCCGGCTTGCGGTCGAGCGCCTGGATCAGGCCTTCCGGGATCGGTCCGTCTTTGTCACAGGCCACGGCAATCGGTCTGAGACCAAGCTCGGACAGCATATCGAGCAGGCGCGGGCTGGTCGGCTGCTCGATGGCCACGCTCGACCCGCGCGGCGCGGCAGCCTCAAGGGCAAGGACGGTCGACTCGGCGCCGCCGCCCAACGTTGTCCATTCTTCCGGTTCGAACGGCCATGTCGGTTCGACCGCTTCGCGCAGCTTTTTGGTGATGAACTCGCGATAGGGACTATGCAGATTTGGGCTGCGCAAACCTGAAATCAGCGCGGCCTCCATCTCGTTTTCGAGATCGGGGTCGGTCATGCCGTGGGCGAGATCGACGATCGTCGACGGGTCGCGTTCGGTGAAAGTGTCGGCGGCCGTTTTGGAAGTCGCGGCCGTTAACGGGCTTACGATCGTGCCGCCACGCCGATGCGTTTTCACTAGGCCATCAGCGCGCAACTTGAGCCACGCCGCGGCGACGGAGCCCGTGCTCAGTTCAAGCGCGTTAGCGACCGTGCGCACCGGCGGCAGGCGGTTGCCCGCGGCAATTTCTCCCGAACGGATGAGCGAGCTCATGGTCGCCGCGAGATCGCGCGCCTTCACGCCGGACAGTTTCTCGAACGGGAAGGGGGATTCGCTGGTGGATTGATCAATGTCCGGCGGAAAATCGGAATACAAATGCAACCCGCTCATCATTCCCTCGTAAGTAGTCGCTGAGGCGCGACGACACGCATTTCCAGCGCAACAGAACGTTCATGCTGTCCGCGACGCCGTCGCTAGATATCTCCACCGCGCAGTGTACCGTTCGAGAAATCCGGGACTTCAGACGCCTAAAAAATACTCGATGGCGCGCTGCGGCATCGTCGCTGATCATATTAATTCGGCGTTCTAAAATATTCAATTCCTGGAGAAGACGATTTTTTATATTCAGCCGATGTATCATGGCCCGTCTACAGCGGCAGGATTTAAGTGAACAAAAAAGTTTGCCCACGAGCTTTCTGGAATAAAAAAATACAACCGCACCAATAGTTTAATGCCGTATTCGTTGCCCTTGGCGCGACTTGGAAAGGTCGCCGTTTCAACCTCCAGAAATGAACATATATCGCATCGGCTGTTTGACATAAATCGAACATTCTAATCCACTCGGCCTCCATTGTAGTGATGTGAGTTGGGCTGGAATGCACAAAGGTCTCGAAAGCGTTTCGATGTTTGGCGTGCTTCCCGGCGAGTGGAGCCGGCATCGTGGCGCCGGTGTCAGCGCCGTTCTTGGCCAGCGTGTCGACGACGTGGTCTCGCCCCCTGCAGCGGCGGCCCCCGCCGAGCTGAGCAGCAAGCGGCGCGCGCGGCGGTTACTCCTCAGCAACAGGACCGCTACGGTGAGCCTCGCGGTTCTGCTGCTCATCGGTCTCATCGCCATTGCGGCGCCGCTTATTTACCCGGCCAACCCACAGGACATGGTCGGGCAAGCCTTCATCTGGCCGGGTCAGAACCCAGACTTTCTGTTCGGTACCGATGCGCTCGGCCGCGATGTTGCGGCGGGTCTTGTTTACGGGGCGAGGGTGTCGCTGCTTGTTGGTGTTGTTGCCGCCGGTATCGGCGTTGGTCTCGGCGTCGCCGCCGGCGCCGTCGCCGGTTATTTCGGCGGCGTCGTCGAAGACGTCCTGATGCGTCTCGTCGAAGTCATGGAAACGCTGCCGAATTTCGTCGTCCTCGTCGTTCTTGTCGCCATCATCACCCCCTCGATCGGCGTCGTGTCGCTGACTATCGGTCTGATCTCATGGGCACCGATGGCGCGCCTGGTGCGCGGCGAATTCCGGTCGCTGCGCGAAAAGGACTTCGTCACCGCCGCTCGGGGCGCCGGTTTCGGCCACCTGCGCATCGCCTTTCGCGAAATCCTGCCGAATGCGCTGCCGCCAGTCGTCGTCATGTCGTCGGTCATGGCGGCATCAGCGATTCTGATGGAAGCGGCGTTGTCCTTTATGGGGCTCGGCGATCCCAATGTGATCAGCTGGGGCACGATGATCGGCGCCGGCCGCGAGGCGCTGCGCACTGCCTGGTACCTCACCGCCATTCCGGGGCTTGCCATCGTCATCACGGTGCTGGCGCTCAACCTGGTCGGTGACGGTCTCAACGACGCTCTCAACCCGCGCTTCACGCGAGACTGAGGGCCGGCCATGGCATTCAGTTTCTCGGAATTCTCGCCGCCGCGTCTGCCGCGCTTCCTCAAAACCGTGCGTCGCGTGGTGTTGCAGGCGATTCCCACGGTCATTCTGATCCTGCTGCTGAACTTCGCGCTGCTTCAGGCAGCGCCGGGCGACGCGGTGGATGCGATGCTCTCCGAAGCGGGCGACGACGCCATTCTCCAGAACATGCGCCAGGCTCTCCATCTCGGTGGCGGCGTTCTGGATCAGTTGCTGCGCTACGTGAACAACCTCGCCAATTTCAGCCTCGGAACGTCGCTGGTCTATTCCATTCCGGTGTCCGAAGTCGTGATGGAGCGTCTCGGCCATACCGTTATCCTGATGACCGCTGCCTTTGTCCTGGCCCTGGTGATCGGCAGCACGCTGGGCATCCTGATGGCGCTATTCTCGGGAAGCTGGATCGACCGCGGCCTGTCGATCGTCGCTGTGCTGTTTTACTCGACGCCGTCCTTCTGGATCGGCCTGATGCTGATCGTCGTCTTCGCCGCCCATCTGGGATGGCTGCCGAGCGGCGGAGCCGGGACGATCGGCGTTGATCCGATGACGTGGCACGGCTTAATCGACCGCGCGCGTCATCTGCTATTGCCGGCGCTGTCGGCGTCGACTTTCCACATTGCGATCTACGCGCGCTTGATGCGGGCCTCGATCCTTGAAGTCCGCTCGCAGGATTTCGTGCGCACCGCCTACGCCAAAGGCGTGAGCCCGTCGGGCGTGCTGTTCCGCCATGTCATCCGCAACGCGCTCATCCCGCTCACGACCATGGCCGGCATGCATGTCGGCAGCATTCTGGGCGGCGCTGTCGTCGTCGAGACCGTTTACGGCTGGCCGGGGCTCGGCCGCCTCATGATCGAAGCGATCACCAATCGCGATTACCCCGTTCTGCTTGGCGTTCTGCTGATGTCGTCGCTGCTGGTCATCTTCGCCAACATGGTGATCGACATCATTCAAACCTTCCTCGACCCCCGCATCGTTGTTCGCTAGCGCGCGTGAGTAGCAACACATGACCAAACTTCGCAGACAGATTCATCTCGGCCTGTTCGCCTTTCCGGCGGGAAATCATGCGGGCGGCTGGCGCCATCCCGATGCCGACAATATCGAGACCGGCGTCGACGCCTTCGTGCAAATGGCCAAGACAGCGGAACGTGGACTGTTCGATCTGTTCTTCCTGTCGGACGGGCTGCATTTCGACACCATATCGTGGAACACCTCCGCCTCGATTATCGACCCCGTCGTGTTGCAAACCGCCGTTGCGCTCAACACCACTCATATCGGCCTCGCCGCGACCGCCAGTACGACTTACAGCGATCCCTATAATCTCGCGCGCCGCTTTCTCTCGCTCGATCATGTGAGCAAGGGGCGCGCTGCCTGGAACATCGTCACGACAGGCGGCATCAAGGCCGCCGCGAATTTCGGCCTTGCCGAACATCCGCCGCATGACGCCCGTTATACGCGCGCGCGCGAGTTCGTCGACGTGGTGAAGGGGCTTTGGAACAGCCTTCCGGCGGAGGCGCTGATCCGTGACCGGGCAGGCGGCGTCTATGTCGATCCCGCCCGCGTTCATGTTCTCGACCATAAGGGACCGGAATTTTCGGTTCGTGGGCCGCTCAACCTGTCGCGAAGCGGGCAAGGCTATCCGGTGCTGATCCAGGCCGGCGCCTCCGAGCCGGGCAAGGCCTTCGCCGCGAGCGTCGCCGAACTCGTTTTCACCGCGCAGCAAACGCTCGAGGAGGGTCAGGCGTTCTACGCCGAGATCGGCGTCCGCGCGCGCGCGGCGGGCCGTCGCGAAAGCGACAGGCCGCTTATTCTGCCGGGGGTCATGCCGATCATCGGCAGCACCGAGGTGGAGGCCCAGGCGCTGCACCGCTCGCTGCAGGAGCGGGTCAACACCAAGGACGCGCTCGCCCATCTGACCTTCCGCTTCGGCCACGACTTCTCGGGCTACAGCCTGGACGACAAATTGCCGGAGCTGTCGTTCGACAAGTTCGAAGGCAATCGCAGCCGCGCGGTTCTGGTCTACGACTACGGCCGGCGCAACAGTCTCAGCCTGCGCGAGGTCTTTTCCATCAGCGCCGAGGCGCGCGGCCACCGCATCGTCATCGGCACGCCGGAACAGATCGCCGACGATTTCGCCACCTGGTTCAATGAGCGTGGCGCCGACGGCTTCAATGTCATGCCGCCATTCTTCAACAAGCAGTTCGAGATCTTCGTCGACGAAGTCGTGCCGATCCTGCAGCGCCGCGGCCTCTATCGTGCCGCCTATGAGGCGCAAACCCTGCGCGGTCATTTCGGCCTGCCGGTTCCGCCGCCGGCTGACGAGGCGGCGCCTGCGATCGCCAGAGTGAGCTGACCCGCGCGTCCATGCGGTCATCCCTGAAAACAGAGGTATCCATCATGACAACCCGTCGCCATCTCCTTGGTTATGTCAGCGCCATTTCCGCTGCCGCGCTTCTGTATGTATCCGGCGCGAACGCGCAGTCATCGCCGCAAGTGCCGCGCGGTGGCACCGTCACCTTCGGTATCGCCAGCGAGCCGCCGACTCTCGTCTCGTTCTGGAATCTCGATGCGCAGACTTCGACAATCTCGCCCAAGATCACCGACGGCCTCCTGACTTTCGACGCCGACCAGAAGCCGGTGCCGCAACTTGCAACGTCCTGGGATGTCAGTCCCGACGGCAAGCAATATACCTTCCACCTGCGCAAAGGCGTAAAGTGGCACGACGGTAAGCCGTTTACCTCGCGCGATGTCGAGTTTTCGCTGAAGCTGGCGCGCGAATGGCACAGCCGCTCACGCGTGACCCTCGCGAAACTCGAGTCTGTCGAGACGCCCGACGATCTTACGGCGATCGTCAAGCTGTCGGCGCCGACGCCCTATCTGCTGATCGGTCTGATCCCGAACGAGGTTCCGATCGTGCCGCGCCATCTGTTCGAGGGCACGGATGTGATCAAGAATAAGTACAATTTCACGCCGGTCGGCACCGGCCCGTTCAAGTTTGAGAAATGGGAGCGCGGCAACTATATCTCGGTCGTTCGCAATGACGATTACTGGGGTGAGAAGCCCGCCAATCTCGATCGCATTGTGTTTCGGATCCTCCCGAATGCCGCGGGCCGCGCCGTCGCTCTGGAAACAGGAGAAATCGATCTCGCCGGCTGGGATCCGGTGCCGCTTGCCGATACCGAGCGGCTGGAGAAGCTTCCGCATCTCGCCGTCAATTATGACGGCTACCAGTATCGGCCCAACCCGCAATCGATCGAGTTCAATTTGCGCAATCCGTACTTCAAGGATTTGCGCGTGCGCGAGGCGGTTGCGCGCTCAATCAACCGCGAGCGTCTGAGCAACGTCGTGTTTCACGGCAAGACGATCATTCATGCGTCTCCCGTCAGCCCGTTCTCGACCGGCTATTTCAAGGAAATCGAGGGCTACAAGTTCGACCTGGCGAAAGCGAACCAACTGCTCGATGAGGCCGGATTTCCGCGCAACGCGTCAGGCGAGCGATTCAGCGTGAAGCTGCACGTCCGCACCGATCGCAGCGAACAGCGCCTTGCGGCCGAATTCGTCCAGGCTTCGCTGAAGCAGGTCGGCATCAATGCTTCGATCTACTCGCTCGATCTGGCGAGCTGGAGCAAGGTCTACAACGCGCTGGAGTGGGACTTTCAGCTCGAGACCGCCACCAACATGATCGATCCGGCGCTGGGCGTTGTGCGCTTCTTCTACACGGCCGATCCGCAGGCCAAAGCGAAGGCGCATAACTCCGGCTATTCCAATCCCGAGGTCGATCGCATCCTGACGGCCGCGTTGTCGGAGAACGATGCCGAGAAGCGTTACGCGCTCTGGCACCAGTTTCAGGACTTCGCCACGCGCGAAATCCCGCGTGTCTATTTCCTCACTATCCGGAACTACACCGTTCACAACAAGCGGGTGAAGAATTTCGCCCCTTATATCGACGGCATTCGCGGCAACTTCGCCGGTGCCTATGTCACGGACCAGCGGCAGAACTAACTCATGCGCCGCAACAATACCGAACAGGAGAATGTAATGACGAAGTCGGGTAGGGCATCACGCCGCAACGTGCTGAAGGGGATCGGTCTGGCGGCGCTGGGCGCCGCGCCCGCGGCTGGCCTGATGGAGGCGTTGATCAGCAACGCCGCCGCGCAACAGGCTGTCAACGACGTCGCGTCCAAGGCGAACAAGGGCGGTCAACTCACGCTGGCCATCGCACGCGAGCCGCCGACTCTGGTGTCGTTCTGGACGCCGGATACGCAGGCCTCGACAATCTCGCCGAAGATCACCGATGGTCTTTTGACCTTCGACCTCGATCTCAAGCCGATTCCGCAGCTCGCCACGTCCTGGACGGTGAGCCCGGACGGCAAGGAATACACCTTCAACCTGCGCAAGGGCGTGAAATGGCACGACGGCAAGCCGTTCACCGCGCGTGACGTCGAGTTTTCGCTCAAGCTGGCCGGCGAGTGGCATACGCGCACCCGCCTGACTCTGGCCAAGGTCACCGAATACGTCATCCCGGACGACCACACGATCGTCCTGCGCCTTTCTGCGCCCGCGCCTTATCTTCTGATCGGCCTCATTCCGAACGAAGCGCCCATCTTGCCTCGTCATCTTTTCGAGGGCACCGACGTCATCAAGAATCGGCACAATTTCGCGCCGGTTGGCACCGGCCCCTTCAAGTTCGAGAAGTGGGAGCGCGGCAACTACATCTCGGTCGTCCGCAACGAAGATTATTGGGGCGACAAGCCGGCGAATCTCGATCGCATCATTTTCCGCATCATCCCGGACGCGTCGGCGCGCGGCGTCGCCCTGGAAACGGGTGAAGTCGATATCGCGGCATGGAACCCGATCCCGATCACCGATCTACCGCGCCTGTCCAATTACCCGCACCTGGCGGTGAACCGGGAAGGCTACAATTACAGGCCGAGCCCGTTCTCGATCGAATTCAATCTCACCAATCCGTATCTCAAGGATATCCGTGTGCGCCATGCATTCGCACACGCGCTCGATATCAAGAGTATCGTGAAGGTGATCTTCTTTGACGAGGCGATCCCGCATGTGACGCCGGTCAGCCCATTCTCCAAGGGCTATTTTAAGGATATTTCGGGCTACGCCTTCGACATCGACAAGGCCAACAAGCTGCTCGACGAAGCCGGTTTTCCGCGCAAGGACGACGGTATTCGCTTCAAGCTGGCCTTCCGCCATGTCGGCGATCGCAGCGAATTCAGGCCGCTCGCCGATTTCATCAAGGCGTCGCTGCGCCGTGTCGGTATCGATCTGACGGTTGTCGTCATCGACGAGGCCGCGTGGGGCCCGATCTATCAGGCGCAGAAGTGGGACACGCATGTCACCATTGCGACCAACATGATCGATCCTGCGCTCGGCGTTGCCCGTTTCTATCAGACGCCGGATCCCAAGGCGAAAACCAAGCAGCATGCGTCGGGCTATTCCAATCCGGAAGTCGACGCCCTCTTGGCCAAGGCGCTCGACGAGAACGACGACGCCAAGCGCTTCGAACTCTGGCATCGATTCCAGGATATCGCCGTTCGCGATTTGCCGCGCCTGTATCTCGTGACCGTGAAAAATTACACGGTCTACAACAAGCGGGCGAAGAACTTCACCGAGCATATCGACGGTGTGCGCGGCAGCTTCGTCGGCACTTATCTCGAAGCCAAATCCTGATCGCGAAAAGAAGTCCTGAAACCTCACTGCCCAATCATCCGGAGATTATCACGATGACTGCTCAGGAAACGCCCGACACGCTCTGGTACACGCGCTGCCCGGTGCCGACGCCGCTCGGTATCGCCGGTCAGCTCGGATGGCTCGATGCCGCGTTCGAGCCCGACGGTATCACCATCAAGTCGGTGAAAGAGTCGGGCGATCCGAAGATCATGCTGTCGCACTATGACCATCATCTGTCGTGGTCGTTCCGGCAGGGGGGCTCCATTCCGCCGTTATGGACGCGGGCGCGTGGCCGCGAGACGCGATTGCTCGGGCTGACATGGGGCGACGAGTTCCAGGCCATCATCACGCTGCCGCAGACCGGGATCAGGAATGTTCACGATCTGAAGGGCAAGCGCTTTGGCGTGCCCAAGCGTTGCGACGGCGTCGTCGACTTCCCGCGCGGCACGGCGCTGAAGGGTCTCGTGTCGGCGCTGGCGATCGAGGGGCTCAAGCACGACATTCTGACGATCGTCGATATCAAGGACGACGATGCGCCCGGGCTGGTGCCGGTTGGCGATCCCAGGCTGTTCGGTCTCAAGCGCCGGTTCGGCTATTTCCGTGAGGTGGAAGCGCTGGTGAAAGGCGAGGTCGATGCGATCTTCGTCAAGGGACCGCAGGGCATCGCCATCGCCAACTTTCTGGCAGCGCATGTCGTGTCGGAGTTCGGATTCCATCCCGATCCGCGCATTCGGATCAACGCCGGCACACCGCGCACGCTGACGATCGACGCCACCTTCGCCGACAAGCGGCCTGATCTGGTCGATCGTCTGGTTAGTCAGGTCGTGAAGGCCGGCGAATGGGCGGCGCAAAACCGCGACCAGTTGCTGCGCACGATCGCATCGGAATCCAACGCCACCGAAGGCGCCGTCATCGCGGCGCTCGGCGAGAAATTCCATCTCGGCTTCGATCTGCGGCTCGACGCGGCATGGATCGACGCACTCGATCAGTTCAAGGCGTTCCTGCTCGAATGGGGCGTCATCGAAGCCGATTTCGATCTCCAGAGCTGGGTCGATCCGGCGCCGTTGCGCCGCGTTCTTGAACGAAAAGCAGCGGCCTAGCCGCGAAGGAGCGACCATGCTCGACGCAGTTGATATTGCGAAGCCGGCGTCGCCGGATCAGGCTCTTGAGACGCTGCGAACGCGTTTGCCGACGGATTTTCGCCGTTGGGCCGACGACAACGAGGCGCGGGGGCATTTTCCGGCCGAAGGATTCCGGACGCTGCATGAGCTGGGCCTTCTCCACGGCGCGGCATCGGAAGAGAGCGGCGGCCTGGGCGGCACGGTCCGGGGCACGAGGCCCGGTTTCTATCTCCAGGTCATGCGGGCGCTCTGCAACGAGGATTCGGCGGTCGGCCACTGCTATCAGGTGCACAATCATGCGGTGATGCGGCTGGAGCAGTTCGGCACGCCGTGGCAGATCGATAACATCCTGCGGCCGGCGATGAGCCGCTACAGCGTCTTCGCCACCGTGGGCGCCGAACCGGGGCGGCGTTCCAACAAGGAGCCGATGAAGACGACCGCGAGCAAGGTTGCCGGCGGCTGGCGCGTCAACGGTCTCAAGTCCTTCGTGACCAATGGGGGCCATGCCGACATTATCCAGACGGCGGTGCGCATCGACCCGGAGAATAACGGCGGCGTCGAGGGCGCGAACTTCATGCTGCTGATCGATGGCCAGGCCGAAGGCATTTCCTGGGTCGACGACTGGTATCGCCCCAACGGCATGAAGGCGGCTCGCAGCCCGCTGATGAAACTCGACGACGTCTTTGTGCCCGACAGTCACGTCATGCTGCCAAACCCGGCGCGCGAAATCGAAACGCGGTGGGGCACGCAAATCCACCTCGGCTTCGCCTGCAATTTTCTGGGATCGGCGGAGGGATTGGTCAACTGGTACGTCGATTATGCCCGCAGCCGCGGCATGGATGCGGTGCCGTTCACTCAGGTTCGGACCGGCAAGATGCGATTCCGGCTCCAGGCGGCCAACGCGCTGTTCGAGCAGGCCATCGATAGCTGGCGGACGCGGCCGGTCGAGGAAGCGGAGATCCTGTCGCTGTCCGCCAAGATCTTTGCTGCCGAAACCGCGAGCCTGCTGGCCACCGAAACCATGGCGGCGGCCGGCGCCACGGCTCAGTTCGAGCATCTGCCGTTCGGGCGCTACCTGCGCAATATCCACCTCCACCAAGTGCATATGGGCTTCGATCGCACGGCCCAGATTTTGGGGCAGGCGACGTTCGGCCTCGACTATGACCCGACGATCTTGCGGTAAGAAGTATGTCCAAGCGTGAAATGAAACTCGGCCTGTTTCTCTATCCCAACGGCCATCATATCGCCGCCTGGCGCGATCCGGGCGTGCCGCCGCACGCGGCAACGAGCTATGAGTATTATCGGCATCTGGCGACACTCGCCGAACAGGCCAGACTCGATTTCATCTTCATCGCCGATGGCTATGGTGTCGAGACGGGCGACCTCCAGGTGCTGCGGCGCATCGCCAATCGCTTCATCGCGCAACTGGAGCCGACTGTCCTGCTGGCAAAGCTGGCAGGGGCGACACGGCATATCGGCCTCGTCGCGACGGCGTCCACGAGCTACAACGAGCCTTATCATATTGCTCGCCGCTTCGCGTCGCTCGATCATCTCAGCGACGGTCGAGCCGGCTGGAATATTGTGACCTCGTTCGCCGATGCCGAGGGACGCAATTTCGGCCTCGATGCGCATCTCGATCACGCCGCGCGCTACCGGCGCGCCGAGGAATTCGTCGATGTGGTCAAGGGCCTTTGGGATAGCTGGGCCAGCGACGCGTTTCTGTATGACAAGGAAGCAGCGCTGGTGTTCGATCCGGCCAAGCTTCACGTCCTCCGGCATCGCGGAGAGCACTTCCGTGTCGAGGGGCCTTTAAACATCCCGCGCACGCCGCAGGGGCGGCCGGTTCTGGTCCAGGCGGGATCGTCGGCCGATGGCGTCGCCTTCGGTGCGCGGCACACCGACGTTGCTTTCACGGCGCAAAGCAATCTCGACGAGGCGAGGGCGTTCCGCCGCGCCTTCCATGACCAGGTGGTGTCGGTCGGCCGCGATCCGGCCCATGTGCCGGTGGTCATGGGAGTGCTGCCTGTGATCGGGAGAACGCGGGAAGAAGCGCGGGCCAAGCTCGACCGCATCAACGCGCGCATTCACCCCGACGTGCTTCTCCGAGAGGCGGGGCGCGCGCTCGGTAATATCGACCTGTCGGGATACCCGATCGAAGGTCCGGTGCCTGAGATCGTTTACGAGACGAATGGCACCAAGAGCCGCCTGGCGCTGATGCTTTCGATCGCCCGTCGGGACGGGCTCACCTTGCGCCAACTCGGCACCCTGTTCGCCGGCGTGCGCGGACACCTTCAGGTCATCGGCACGGCGACCGATGTCGCCGATCAGCTGCAACACTGGTTCGAAGCCGGCGCCGCCGACGGCTTCAGCCTGATGCCGGCCACATTGCCCGGCGGGTTCGAGGATTTCGTCGCCGAGGTCGTGCCGGAGCTTCAGCGCCGCGGCCTGTTGCGGCGAGAGTACAGCGGCGGCCGGCTGCGCGACCACCTCGGTCTGCCCGACCCCGTTTCTTTTCAGGAGAGCACCCATGAACAAAATCAACCGGCCGCCTGAAGGCGCCGAAGCTCAGGACCTCGACGCGCCGGTGCGTCGTGCGCTGGCCTATCTCGGACCGGCTCCGGCTAACTGGGTACTTCCGCGTGCCGGCATCGATCATGACGTGGCGATCATTGGAGGTGGCCAGAACGGTGTCGCGGCCGCTTTCGAGCTGCGCCGACTGGGCATTACCAATGTCACCGTTATCGAGGCGGCCGAGGAGGGCAGTCAGGGCGGATGGCGTCATCCGGCACGCATGAGGGGTTTGCGGACGCCGAAGCTGGCGCCGGGCCCGGAATTCGGCATCGCCGAGCTGAGTTTCCGCTACTGGTTCGAGGCGCGCTTCGGTGCGGCGGCGTTCGACGCGCTGCCAACGATCCGCCGCACCGATTGGGCGGACTATCTCGACTGGTATCGCCGCATCGTCGGCGTGCCGGTGCGATTTTCGACCCGGGTGGTACGGATCGAGCCCTTCGGCGAATTTCTCAAGCTGCACCTCGAGGTCGGCGGCAAGCCGAAGGTTGAAACGGCGCGCAAGGTGCTGTGGGTCGGAGGCATCTCCTCTTTCGGCGGCGCCTTCACGCCTGCTTTCATAGCGGAGAACTTGCCGAAAGCCGCTTGGTCGCATACGAGTGAACACATCGACTTCAATGCGTTCAGTGGCAAGAGAGTGGCCGTGCTTGGCGCCGCGGCCTCGGCGTTCGACGCCGCCGCCGTTGCGCTCGAACACGGCGCAACGCATGTCGACCTGTTCTGCCGCCGCGACCAGATCACCAATGTCGCGAACTTCCGCGGCCGCTCCTATCCGGGCGCACTGTTCAATTATCCATCGATCCCGGATCGCGACCGCTGGCGCTACAATGTCATTCACCGTCGTCTCGGTTCATCGCCGCCGCGCGATGCGATCCTCCGCGTTTCGGACAAGGACAATTTCCGGATTCATTTCAATGCCGAATGGTCGAACCTTCGGCATGACAATGGCGCGGTACGCTTCAACAGCAATGGCCGCGACTTCGAATTAGATCATGTCATTGCGGCGACCGGCTACAGCTTCGATCCGAATGACGCCGCCGTCTTCAAAGACATCGCGGGTCATATCGCCTTATGGCGTGACCGCTACAAGCCGGAACCGGAATGGGCCGATGAGCGGGTCGGCGCCTACCCCTATCTGGGCTCGGCCTATCAGCTCACTGAAAAGACAGAAGGCGCGGCGCCGTATCTGAAGAACATCCATGTCTTCACGGCGTCCGGCACCGTCAGCTTCGGCAGGCCGGTCAGCGATATTCCCTCGATCTATCGCGGCATTCCGATCATCGCCAACGGCATTCTGCGCGATCTGTTTTTCGAGGACTATGAGGCGCATCTTGCGGGTACTCTGAGGGAGCCGACGCCGGAATTCGACGCGGCGCTGTACGCCAAGGTCGTCGCCCATGAGGCCGAGACCGCGTAATGTCACATGACATAGCAGCGCCCATTCTGGACATTCGTGATCTGCGGGTCCGTTTTGTCGGCCATGCGGGCGAAACCGAAGCGGTCGCCGGTCTGAGCTTCAGCGTCGCGGCCGGAGAGGCGGTGGCGCTGGTCGGCGAATCCGGTTGCGGCAAATCCACCGTCTCGCTGGCCATCATGCAGCTCCTGCCGAAGAGCGCCAAACTCTCCGGCGAAATCCGCTTCGCTGGCGTCAATCTGATCGGTGAGCCTGGGCCGACCTTGCGCTCGCTGCGTGGCGACAAGATCGCCATGATCTTTCAGGAGCCGATGACATCACTGAACCCGGTTCAGCGCGTGGGCACGCAGATTGTGGAAGCGATCCGCAGTCACCGCTCCATGTCACGTCGCGAGGCGTGGCAGCGCGCCATTGCGCTGCTGGACCTCGTCCAGATCTCCAGCCCGGCCCGGCGCGTTTACGACTATCCGCATCAGTTGTCTGGCGGCCAGCGCCAGCGGGTGATGATCGCGATGGCAATTGCCTGCGAGCCAAAACTTCTGATCGCGGACGAGCCGACGACCGCGCTCGATGCCACGGTTCAGGCGCAAATTCTCGAGCTTCTGGACAGCCTGCGCCGCAAGCTGGGCATGGGCTTGCTGCTGATTACGCACGATCTGTCGTTGGTGTCGCGCTGGACCGAAAAGGTGGTGGTCATGCACCACGGCCAGAAGATGGAGCAACTCGCCGCGGAGAGCCTGTTCACCAAAGGGCACCACCCCTATACGCGCGGACTGATTGCCGCGTCGATCCGGCTCGACTCCGGTCTGCACTACCGGCTCAAGCGACTGCCGGAAATTCGGGTGCGGCGAGATGCGACCGATCAGTACCAGTTCCTGATCGAACAGCCGACCTTGCAGCGCTTTACTGTCGACGCCAAGGTGCCGGCAACACCGGTCCTCAAGGTCAAGAATCTTGTCGTCCAGTACGATACGGACCAGGGCCCGTTCACTGCCGTCGATGATGTGTCGTTCAGTATCGCGCCCGGTGAGACACTGGGGCTGGTCGGTGAATCGGGCAGTGGCAAATCGAGCCTGTCACGGTCGGTTCTGAGGCTTCAGCCGTCCCACAGCGGCAGCATCCTGTTTCATGGCACCGATATAACGCGCATCGCGGGTGAGAATCTGCGCCGCGAACGCCAGCACATGCAGATGATCTTTCAGGATCCATTCGGGTCTTTGAATCCACGGCATTCGGTCGGTGACATTCTGGAAGCGCCGTTGGCCGTTCACGGCGTCCGCGACCGCTTCGAGCGCCAGCGCCGCATCGCGGACATACTCGACAAGGTTGGCCTGCCGGCCGCCGCCGGGAAGCGATTGCCGCACGAGTTCTCGGGCGGTCAGCGCCAGCGCATCGGCATTGCGCGGGCCCTCATCCTGAAACCGTCGCTGGTGGTTTGCGACGAGCCGGTGTCGGCGCTCGATGTGTCCGTGCAGGCCCAAATTCTCAATTTGCTCGCCGACCTCAAGCAGGAGCTCAATCTGTCCTACCTGTTCATCTCGCACGATCTGGCGGTGGTTCAATACATCTCCGACCGCGTCATCGTTCTCAAAAGCGGCAAGGTCGTTGAAGAAAACGATCACCTCAATATCTGGCGCAGCCCGCACGATCCCTACACGCGAGCTCTCATAGAGGCGTCGGCACGCAAGACGTCCTCGGCTGCGGCCGGCGTCACCGGAGCGTGGCAATGAGCGCGGCAGAGAGTTCCGACCTCACCGGCAAGGTGATCTGGGTGATAGGAGCCGCCGGCGCGATCGGTCGCGGCATTGGCGATGAATTACGTCATCGCGGCGCAACGGTGATCGGATCGTCAAGGCGCTCGCATCCCCCGTCCGGCGCGGAAGACCTTTGGCATGGCTGGGTCCAGGCCGACATCCGCAATGCCGATACGCTTAAAGAGGCGTTGGCGCATATCAAGGCCGTTCACGGCCGTATCGATGGAGCCGTCGTCTCGGTGACGCTGCCGATCTTCGGCGACTTCCTCGATTTGACGGCGGAGGACTGGCATCAGGTGCTGGACACCAAGCTCCTCGGCAGCGTCAGGGTCGTGCAAGCGGTCGCGCCTGCTTTGATCGAAGCCGGGGGCGGCGGCATCGTCCTGATCACCGGGTCGGCGCGCGGCACGATCGCTGCGCTCAAGCACTGGCCCGGCGCCAGCGCGAATGTGGCGTTGAATTTCCTGGTCCATGGCCTGTCGGCGCGGTTCGCTCCGCAGAATGTCCGGATCAACGTTGTCGCGCCCGGGCCGATCGCTTCGGAGCGCGCCAGCGTGATGGGCAAGCTTGGCACCGTCATTGCCAACACGCATCTGCAACGCATCGGCACGCCGGCGGAAGTCGGGCAGGCCGTGAGCTTTCTGCTGTCGCCGCAGGCGGCCTTCATCACCGGGTCCGTGCTGCCGGTCGACGGCGGCGGACGAACACCAACCTAGACATTCAAGGATCTTATAATGGGCGTGCTTGAACACTATTCTCAATGGTCGACCAACATCACGGCGTTGGCCGATCTGGCGCTGACCGAATTCCGCGATAACGGCCTTGCCGGCGAGAAGGAGGGCGGCGTTTATCCGCATGTGAACCTGCGCAAGGTTCATGAACTCGGCCTCCTGCACATTGCGCCGAAAATCGAACACGGCGGCAAAGACGGTCTCTTGCCGGGCAAGAATCCCGACCTGTTCGTCAATCTGCTGCGCCTGATCGCGCGGGGCGACGGCGCCACCGGGCATTGCTACCAGTTGCACAATCACGGCCTCTGGTCGCTCGAACTCAGCGCGTCGGAGGAGCAGGTCGAGCGCTTCCTCAAGCCGCTTACCAGCAAATACAGCATCGTTGCGGCCGTTGGCAGTGAACCCGGACGGATCCTTCAGAACGATGTGCGGACCACGGCGAAGCGCGTCAGCGGCGGCTGGATCGTCAACGGACAAAAGAACTATGTGACGAATGGTGGAAATGCCGATCTCGTCATCGCCAGCGTTGGCATCGAGGGGCAGACCGATGCGATCAGCCGCAATTTCCATATTCTCATCGATGACAGCATCGACGGCATTACCTGGGAGGACGACTGGTTCCGGCCCGCCGGCATGCGCAACGCACGCAGCCCGTTGTTGACGCTCAGCGATACCTTCATTCCGGACAGCCATGTTCTGGGCAAACCTGGCGACTTCATTCGACAGCGGCAGTTCGCGGTTTATCATCTGGCCTTCGCCGCCAATTACCTCGGCGGCGCGGAAGGTTTGTTCGACTGGTATCTCGGCTACATCCGCCAGCGCGGGCGTGCCGACAACGAATTGATCCAGCTGCGGATCGGCGAGATCAAGGTGCAACTGGATTCGGCCGCCGCTTTGTTTGAACGGGCCGTCGAGGAATGGCGAAAGGGCTGGACACCCGATGCCGAGTTGATTTCGCTGAGTGCCAAGACGTTGGCGGCCCGGACCGGTATCGAGGTGGGCAAGACGGTGCTGTATACCGCCGGATCGACGGCGCAGTTCGAGCAGTTTCCGTTCAGCTATTACCTTCGGAACATTCAGCAGCACATCGTTCACGTCGGTCACGACGTGACGGCGAAGACGATTGGTCAGGCGGCGCTCGGCGTCAAGTTCGACGCGACCCGTCAGCGGTGAGGTAGGCATGCCGAAGAAGTCGATCGTTGCCGTATCCGGGAGCGCGTCGCCGAATTCCAAATCGTCGGGGATCGTCGACCACGCTTTCCGCCGGCTGGCCGACGCGTCGTTTTCGTTCCGGAACATTCTGCTGCGTGATCTCGCTCCCGAGGCGCTTATCACGGCCAGGACGGACGATCCGGGATTGGCGGGTGCCATCAAGGCGGTCGATGAGGCCGACGGCATCATCTTTGCGACGCCGATCTACAAGGCGTCGTATTCCGGTCTTCTGAAGATCTTCATCGATGTCCTGCCTCAGTACGCCCTGGCCGGGAAGGTGGTGCTCCCGATAGCGACGGGTGGGTCGTTGGGGCACCTCCTTGCCCTGGATTACGGGTTGCGTCCGGTCCTTCAGTCGATGGGCGCGCGGCACATCGTCCAGAGCCTGTTCGTCACCGAGAGCGACATGCGCGTCGACGAGGGTGGCCTGCGCCTTGGTGAGCAGGCTGACATCTTGTTGTCCGAAGCGGTTCGCCATTTCCGGCATGCCGTGGAGAACGCGGGCGACGACAGGCTGCTGGGCCACCCGCGGCCCGCCCGAGTCGCGGCCTGAGCGAGGCCACAATCCGGAGGCGCGATAGCACAAGGATAGACTATGTCGGGGAACCGCGGCTTTGGAGCATGGCGGTGTTCGGAGCGGGCGCTTGAAGAAAACGATGGTGCTTTGTTTGCCACGGTATTGACTAGTGCCCAACTCGAACTTTCTGATGACCGTCGTCGACGATGAGCAGGCGCTGCCGCGGCAGGCATCGTCGGTGCTAAAAGCGCGTGGTGGGTCAATGGCCGGCACTAAACAGTTGCATCTCGGCGCTTTCATGCGCCCCGTCAGCATTCACACGGGAGCGTGGCGCTATCCTGGCGCGTATCCGGACGCGAATTTCAATTTCAATCACCTGCGGACCTTCGCCCGAAGACTCGAGGCGGCCAAGTTCGACGCTTTCTTCATGGCGGACCATCTGGCGGTCCTCAATATGCCGATCGACGCGCTCAAGCGAAGTCATACGGTGACTTCGTTCGAGCCGTTCACGCTGCTGTCGGCGCTGGCGGGCGCGACCGAGCGGATCGGCCTTGTGGCAACCGCATCGACCACCTTCGACGCGCCGTATCACGTGGCGCGCCGGTTCGCGTCGCTCGATCACATCAGCGGCGGTCGCGCCGGCTGGAACATCGTCACGACTTCGAACCCCGATGCGGCGCTGAATTTCGGCCTCGATGACCACATGGAGCACGACGAACGCTACCGCCGCGCGCGCGAGTTCTATGACGTCGTCACGGGGCTGTGGGACAGCTTTGCCGACGACGCCTTCGTGCGCGATGCCGCGCGCGGCATCTATTTCGAGCCGGAACGCATGCATGTGCTCGATCACAAGGGCAAGTATTATTCGGTGCGCGGTCCGCTCAACATCGCGCGCCCGGTGCAGGGCTGGCCGGTGATCGTGCAGGCAGGCGCATCTGAGGCGGGTAAGCAACTCGCGGCCGAAACGGCCGAAGTGATCTTCGCTGCGCACAATAGCCTGGCGGACGGACAGCGCTTTTATGCCGACGTGAAGGGCCGCCTCGACAAGCTCGGCCGGCCACGCGACAGCCTCAAGATACTGCCTGGTGCGCTGGTGGTCGTCGGCGAGACAATCGAGGAAGCGCGCGAGAAACGCGCCCGCGTCGATGGTCTCGTCAATTACGCCAATGCCATCGCCTCGCTATCGATCGCGCTGGGCCATGATGCGTCCAAATTCGATCCGGACGGCCCCTTGCCGGATATCCCCGAGAGCAACGCCAGCAAGAGCGGGCGGGAGCGGACGATCGCGCTGGCGCGCCGCGAGAACCTGAGCGTGCGCCAACTCGCGCAGCGTCTCGGCGGTTATGGCGGCTTTGCGCTCGTCGGTACGCCCAGGACCATCGCCGATGAAATGGAACAATGGCTGGTCGAGGAGGGCAGCGACGGCTTCAATCTGATGTTTCCGTATCTGCCGGAAGGTCTCGAGGACTTCGTCAATTTGGTCGTTCCAGAGATCCAGCGCCGCGGCCTGTTCCGCAAGGAATACGAAGGCGCAACGTTGCGCGATCATCTCGGACTGCAGCGCCCGGAGAACCGGTTCTTCCGTCGGTGAGCGCCACGAGATCACGTCGGGCCGAGACGAACCAATGCGCCCCCGGTGCTAAAGCGGATTGTTGAGACACGGCTGTGGCCGCGGTCCGAGCGCGGGACCGCCGCCATCAGTCACATGGCCAGGCCGCCCAGGCCGGGGCTGTCCGATGGCGATGGCAGCGCTTCGCACCAGTCTTCCAACTGAGTGAACGCAATACGAAGTGTTTTCACGATCTGACCGGCGCGATCGTCGACGACGCGATAGTAGATGTGCTTGGCATCGCGGCGCGTGGCGACGAGACCGGCCTCGCGCAATTCGCCGAGCTGTTGCGACAAAGTCGGCTGCCTGATGCCAAGCTCGCTTTCGATGGCGGCGACGGAGCGCTCACCTTCCAGCAGCATGCAGACAATGGAAAGGCGGTTGGGATTGGCCAGAGCCTTGAGAAGATCGCTGGCCTCGCCGATGCTGCGACACAGCCGGGGATTGCGCCGCTTCTTTCTAGTCGTCGTTGCCGTCTTCATCCATTCCTCGCTTGATCCCGCTGGCGTGCTTCTCATGCTCTCACACGCTGTCGCCGGTGCCAAAACCTGAATGTGCTCCCTGATCAGCCGCAGACAGAATGGGCGTCTACCGGGAGCCCGCAATTTGGTCGATCCAACTATTGACCCTCCACATACTCTATAAGAATGTATAATGAGAAAACAACGCAAAAATGCCCGTCAGAAAGGGCATTTTTCATCTCTCTGAGAACGACCGGCGCCGTCGCTGTGTTGCCGTGAAAGATATGCATGCCGCTACGAATAGGCGTTCATCCGAGCAATCTGCATCTGACGCTCGCCCAGCATTGGCCCGACGCCTTTGCCGCGCTCGATCCTTCGTTCGTGTTCTATCCGGAGGGGCGCGAAACCGGCCGCGAACTTCTTGGAGGTCGCATCGACATCGGCGGGACGGGCTCAACGCCGCCGATCGTCTCGCAGGTCGCCGGCCTCGACGTGCTCTATGTTGCGGCTTCCGCGCCGCGGCCGGCCAATGGCGGCATTCTCGTTGCGAAGCGCTCGGCAATCCACACCGTGAAGGATCTCGCCGGCAAGAAGATCGCGCTGCTGGACGGCTCGTTTCATACCTATCTGCTAGCGCGTGTTCTGGAAGAAGAGGGGCTGTCGCTCAAGGATGTTACGCGCGTGGAGCGCGCGCCGGTTCCGTCCCGCGACGCGCTTATCGCCGGCAAGGTCGATGCCTGGGTCGCGATGGCGCCGCTTCTGGGACAGACGCTCGCTGACGGCGGCGCGCGGTTGCTGGTGCCGTGCGGCGCGACCATTCCCAACCGGTCGGTGTTCTGGACGCTGGAGCAACGCAGGCTCACGTCCGAAACCGTCGATGTCTTCATTGCCGAACTGGCGCGGCTCGGTGCTGCGATCGCCGCCGAACCCGATCGCGCAGCACGCATTCTTGCCGACCTCAAGCTCGGCGGCGTCGATTCGGCTTCATGGGAGAAATCGATCAGGGAGCGTGACTGGAGCATTGTCCCGGCGGACGCGGCGATCATCGCCGAGCAGCAGGAAGAAGCCGACGCGCTGTTTCGCCACGGCGATTTTGCAACACGTCCCGATATCGCTGCGGCGCTGCGTCCTCATTCGGTACCGGCGGCCTAGGAGAAAGCCATGAACGTCCTCTGGTATATGTGCGCGCCGGACGGTTCTTATCCATGGACCCCGGAAGGCTCGCGGGTCGTCGATTACGGCTATTTCCAGCAACTCGCCAAAGCTTATGACCGGCTCGGTTTCACCGGCGCCCTGTTCGCGACCGGCGCTCACGATGTGTGGGTGCTGGCTTCTGCGCTGCTCGCCGAGACCGAACGCCTCAAGTTCCTGGTGGCGATCCATCCCGGCCTGATTGCCCCGACATTACTCGGCAAGATGGCGGCGACCTTGCAGGAATTCTCCCGGGGCCGCCTGATGCTCAACATCGTCTCGGGCGACGCCAAGATGCTCGGCGCCTACGGCATGAAGATGCCGCATGACGAGCACTATTCCATGGCGGACGAGTATCTGACGATTTTCAACCGCCTAATGGCCGGCGAAAGCATCAATTACGACGGGAAGTACTTCTCGGTCGAAGGCGCGCGGCTTGCTTTGCCGGCGGGCGTTTCCATTCCGCCGCCGCCGCTCTGGTTCGGCGGCTCGTCGGCGCCGGCCATTGAGATCGCCGCCAAACACACCGAGACCTATCTGTCGTGGGGCGAGACGCCCGAGCAGATCGGCGTCAAGGTCAAGCAGGTTAAGGAGCGCGCCAGGCATTACGGCCGCGAGCTCAACTAC
>DATMEX010000042.1:0-29803 GCA_035556455.1 Pseudolabrys sp. | reverse complement strand
CGAGATCGCTCGCCAGACCAACCTGCTGGCGCTCAACGCGGCTGTCGAAGCCGCGCGCGCCGGTGAAGCCGGTCGCGGCTTCGCGGTGGTCGCCTCCGAAGTGCGCAGCCTTGCGCAGCGTTCCTCGCAAGCCGCGAAAGACATCAAGGACCTGATCACCAACTCCAGCGTCCAGGTGAAGGAAGGCGTCGATCTCGTCAATCAGGCCGGCACCTCGCTGAACGAGATCGTCACCTCGATCAAGAAGGTGGCCGATATCGTCACCGACATCGCCAATGCCAGCATCGAGCAGGCCACCGGCATCGACCAGATCAACAAGGCGCTGACGCAGATGGACGAGGTGACGCAGCAGAACTCGGCTTTGGTCGAGGAGAACGCGGCGACGGCCAAGACCCTCGAGCATCAGGCCAAGGCGATGGACGAGCAGGTCGCCTTCTTCCAGCTCGGACAGGAGCAGCGCGCCGTCTCGCGCGCCGCCTCCCCGATCGAGATGGAGATGAAGTCGGCGGCGAAACCGGTGGCGGCAAAACCCGCTGCCACCCGGCCGTCGCCGGCCAAGCCCGCTCCCGCCAAAGCCCAGGCGGTGGTGCAGCTCAAGCAGACCGGCAGCGGCGGTGCCGCCCGCAAGATCGAAGCCGACACCGACTGGAAGGAGTTCTAGGTCTCAGGCCAGTGGCGCGGGCCGGCGCCTTGGCGTGCCGGCCCGCCCCGACAGAACCTGCCCGGCGCCCCGGCGCCGGGCTTTTTCGTGCGCCTCGACAAGGCAAGGCCATGTCGTATAAAGGAACGCCGGAAATCGAATGCCTGACAGGGACTTGCACAGAATTCTTGGTGCGGAACCGGTTTCTCAAGAGACCCCAATTCTCAGGAACCCATGAGCCCCTCGGCCTCCTCCTTCAAGCGTATCGCCTTCGTCGCCAGCCCGACGCCGGAGTCGCGCGCCGCCATCGCACAGCTCGAGGCGCGCTACGACAATGTCGACCCAAAGGACGCCGATGTCATCGTGGCGCTCGGCGGTGACGGTCTGATGCTGCAGACGCTGCACCGCTTCATGACATCGGCCAAGCCGATCTACGGCATGCACCGCGGCACGGTCGGCTTTCTGATGAACGAGTTTGCCGTCGACGGCCTGCATGAGCGCCTTGCCGCCGCGCACACGACGATCATCCATCCGCTGGTGATGGAAGCGCGCGACGATCAGGGCACCATTCACGAACGCCGCGCCATCAATGAAGTGTCGCTGTTCCGGCAGAGCGCGCAGGCGGCGCGCCTGCGCATCCTGATTGACGGCAAGGAACGGCTCGCCGAACTGGTCGCCGACGGCGTTCTGGTTGCAACGCCGGCGGGCTCGACGGCCTATAACCTGTCGGCGCAAGGCGCGATCATTCCGATAAACGCTCCCCTGCTCGCTTTGACGCCGATCTCGCCGTTCCGGCCGCGGCGCTGGCGCGGCGCGCTATTGCCGGACAAGGCCAAGGTCACCATCGAGGTCATGGAAGCCGACAAGCGTCCGGTCGCCGCCGTCGCCGATCACGACGAGGTGCGCTTCGTGCGCAAGGTCGACATCAGGATGGATCACAGCATCTCGCTGGGCCTGCTGTTCGATCCAGGCCACAGCCTCGACGAGCGCATTCTGACGGAACAGTTCGGCTTTTGAGATCTCTCAGATCCGCTTCTGCGGATTGGTGAGCGCCAGCAGAAAGCCGCAGGTCGTGAACAGCGCCATCACCATGAAGGCGGCGCGGAAGGCGACCTTGATATCGCCTTGAATCGTCAGCATCTGCGCGGCTGACAAGTCCGCCCCGGCGTGTTTGGCATGCTCGAACATCGCGGCGAAGACGCGCGCGGCGTCCGGACTGCGCATCGACAATACGGCAAACAGAACCGTTGCCACCAGCGCCGTGCCGAAAGCGGCGCCGATGGAGCGCGAGAACTGCACCGAGGCCGCCGCTTCGCCGAGGCGCAACTGGCCGGCGGCGTTCTGCACGCTGACCTGCACCACGCCCATGACCGTGCCCATGGAGAGGCCGTTGACGAGCAGCAGGACCGCAAGCTCGGCGATATCGAACTTGTCGCCGAACAGAGCCAGGACGACAAAGTCGATCGTAGCGATCGACAAGCCAATGACGGGATAGATGGTCAGCCGCCCGGAGGCGTTGACCAGCCGCCCGGTGACCAGCGAACCGACGCCGATGCCGATGGTCAGCGGCACCAGCACGAGGCCCGTCGCCGACGGCGAGAAGCCGCGCACCACTTCGAGATAGACCGGGATGAAGGTGATCAGCGCCACCAGCGCGGCGCCATGACAGGCGGCCAGCGCGTCGCTGTGCCAGATCGCCGACTGCCGCAGCAGCGACAACGGAATGAGCGGCGACTCGGCTCGGCTCTCGTGCCAGATGAGAGCGGCGAGCGCGATGAGGCCGGCCGCCAGCAGCGCGCCGCCGATGGGCAAATTCGCGATATCGACGTGCTGAACCTGCTCCAGCGCCAGCAGTGTCGTCGCCACGAAGATCGCAAACAGCACCGCGCCGCCCGGATCGGCGCGCCAGGCCAGCCGCGCGCCGTGCGGCGGCGGCAATCGCGTCACCAGATAGAGCGCGAACAAGCCGATCGGCACATTGACCAGAAAGATGGATTGCCAGCCGAAGTGCTCGGTGAGAATGCCGCCGGCGATCGGGCCGAAACTGTTGGCGCAAACCGCGACGGCGGCGAGATAGCCTTGATAACGGGCGCGCTCGCGCGGCGGAATGGATTCGCCGACCAGCGCCTGCGACAAGGTCATCAGCCCGCCGCCGCCGAGGCCCTGTAACACGCGCGCCGCGGTCAGCGTCAGGATCGTATTGGAGACCGCGCACAGCACCGATGCGCCGATAAAGATCGCCAGCGCGAAATACATGACGCGGCGCCGGCCGAAGGAATCGCCGAGCCGGCCGTAAACCGGGGCCGCGATGGTCGCCGCGATGAGATAAGACACGACGATCCACGAGACGCGCTCGACCTCCCCGGTCGCGGCGGCGATCGCCGGCAGCGCCGTGGCGATGATGGTCTGGTCCACCACCGCCAGGAACATCGGCAGCATGATGGACGGGAAGATGGCGAGAAAGCCGGGATGTTTGGGCACGCCAGGAGCCGCGGAACCCGCAGACGGATCGGTGCTGTTCGACAAGGGGTCGTCCTGCTTGTCTGCGCCCTCAATGCGCCATCAACACCGGAAGCGTGGCCTTGGCAAGGATGTGCCGGGTCGCGCCGCCGAAAATCATCTGTCGCAACCGGCTTTGCGTATAGGCGCTCTTTACGACGAGATCGCAGCCGAGTGAGGCCGCGTGCTCGAGCGTAGCCTCGCCGATCGCCTCGCCCGACGGACGATCTCCACGCTTGACCGTAATGGCGTTGGCATTGATGCCGTTGCGCCGCAGATGCAGCGCAGCCTCCTCCACCGACGGACCCTCGGGCGAGCCACCCTGCACATAGAACACGGTCACCTTTTCGGCCTGCCTGAGGAACGGCATGGCGAAAGCATTGGTGTGCGCCTGTTCGGTCGAGCCGTTCCAGGCGATGAGGATATTGCGACCGATGGCGGCCGGCACTTGCTTCGGCACGATCAGCACCGGCTTGCCGGCATCGAACAAGGCGGCTTCCAGCGGCGGCATGCGCGGGTTTTCCGGCGCCGCGCCGGGCCGTCCCAGCACGATGAGGTCGAAGATGCGGCCGTAGGTACCGATAAAGGCGTCCTCCATCGCGTCGGCGCGCGGCCAGCCATAGGAGTAGACCGCCGGCGTCTCTGTGCCCCCTGTCGGCACGCTCCGGCCCTGCATGAACTGCTCGAAATCCGTCTTCACCTTGGCGGTGTCGGCTTCGAAAACGCCGGAAATGGCCAGGCTCGAGACCGGCTCAACCGTCACATAGGTGCCCGGCGACGGCCGCACCGCAAATCCTTCCATGTAGCTGTCGAAGGTCCGCGCGATCAGCCGCGCGCCTTCGAGCACAGCCGGCATGGCGTCATGGTCTTCGGTGGGGATCAGGATCGTCTTCATGGCGGAACCGTTGGGTTGAATTCGGGCATTCGCGAAGCAAGACCGTAGCCGTGGTCAGTGTCAGCTTAGACGCCGCGGCGGCGATGACCAGCCCCCTCGCGGTCGTCTTGCCCAGGCTTTCAACCCGTCGAAATCCGCGGAAAACGCCCCCGTTTGGGAGGGCGAAACGCTCCATTAACCGCAAATCTGTAGCTTTTCGACGCTTTGGCGCGCCGCGCTTCTGAGGCTTTATGGTCCGCATTGACTTCAACCGGCTGCGCTTCCTCGTCATCGACGACAACGCCCATATGCGGCGGATTCTGCGCACCCTGCTCCACGGCTTCGGCGCCCGCGAGGTATTCGAGGCCGAGGATGGCGCCAGCGGGCTCGAGGCCTTCAACCACTTCGTTCCGGACATCGTCATCTGCGATTGGGCGATGCCGGTTTTCGATGGTCTTGAACTGACGCAGATGATCCGCCAGCCCGGCGGCAACTCCAATCCCTACGTCGCCATCATTATGTTGACCGGCCACTCGGAGAAGCGGCGCGTCACCGCCGCGCGCGATGCCGGCGTCACCGAATTCCTGGCCAAGCCGATCTCGGCCAAGGGCCTGTACGAACGCATCGTCAATATCGTCGCCAATCCGCGGCCGTTTATCCGAACGAAGACCTATTTCGGCCCCGACCGGCGTCGCAGCAACAGCGCAAGTTATGTCGGCCCCGAGCGCCGCAAGGGCGGCAAGGCCGATCTCATCAAGCATTCAACCCTGCTCGAAAAAGTTCGTACCCCGAGCTGACAGAGGCAGTGCATCCATGCGGTCCAAAAAGGACTCAGCCGCAATCACGACCTACGGCGATCACGAGGTCATCCGGCCGGAGAACAAGCTGCGCAAGGCGCTCACCGATGCGCCGCCCGCCGCCGGCGAGGACGATCCGGTCGCAAGGGCCGAACTGGCGCTCGCCGGACTGGCCGGCGAGTTCGGCGGCTGGATGGACGAGGAATGCGAACGCCTCGACCGGTGCCGGCAGACCATCGTCGCGCGCGGCCTCACCGACAACGCCAAGTCCGCGCTGTTTCACGCCGCCCACGACATCAAGGGTCAGGCAGCAACGCTCGGATTTCCCGCGGTCGCTTCGATCGCCGACAGCCTGTGCCGGCTCATCGAATACACGCCGCAGCCCAACCGCATCCCCGTCAAGCTGATCAACCAGCATGTCGACGCGGTGCGCGCCGTCCATCGCGAATATGCCCGCTCCGATGCCCGGGACCTCGCCGCGCAGCTCAATCATCGCCTGCGCGATGTCACCGACCATTTCCTGATCGAGGAAAACCGCGCGCGGCCCGACATCATCGAGCAGATCACCGGCGCGCCGTCGTTGGCGCCGACGTAACACCTCGTCATTCCGGGGCGCAGCAAAACTGCGAGCCCGGAATGACGACTGAGGTTACGCCACCAACCGGGGCTCGGGGATCTGCGGCGTGTAAGCCAGATGATCGTAGCCGGCCGGATTGTAGGCCACCAGATCATCGCAGAACATGCGCGCTTCCTCGCGCGCGGCCTCGACCGCGAAACGCCGCAGCAGCGCCAGCAACGAGGCCATGTCGTCGCGGCGCTCGGCAACGCAAGCCTGCAGCACATGCTCGACCATGCGGCGCTTGAGGCGCGCCACGCCACCCGTTTCGCCGACCAGGATGCCATCGCGCAAGGCGGCGATGGCTTCGCGGAATGCCGGATAGGCCGCGTCCGGCAGCCCGGCCTTGGTGTAGATCGCCCGGAAGCCGGAAATATGTTTGTCGTGGATATAGGCCGACACGCGGTCGATCGACATGGCCGTCAGTTCGGCGATGGCCTCTTCGAACAGCACGACATTGCCCGACAAGAGCGCGCGCAGGATCATGCCGGCGGTGAGTTGTCCGCTCTGGCGCAGGTGCTGCATCAGTTCGGCGAGCTCCTCGTACGGCGTCTCGGCAGCAAGCGCGACGGTCGCCTTCTCGCAGGCCTCGCGCGCGGCATATTCGGCGTGTTCGGAGCCCAGCCAGTGTCGTGCGCTGACGAAGCCGGCCAGTGTCTGCGACAGCTTGGCGAGCAGCGCCTGACGCGACGCCATCGGCAGGTCGTGCCGCGCAATGAGGTTTTCGCGGATCGCGGCAAGATGACCGAAACGCTCGATGATGCGGTCGAGCGAGAACAACGCGATGTCGGCGTCGGGATTTTCGAGCAGCGCCAGACAGGCCTGCGCACTGCCGACTTCGGCAATGGCGGCCGCCACCGGCGACGACAGCAACACGCGCGAGGCGATCGCAATCTGCGATTCCGGCTGCGCGGTTGCGAAAAGATCGACGAGATCCTCATCGCTGAGCAGCGGCGAGCGCGACAAAACCGGCAGCGCGACTTCGGGCTGATCGGCGGCCAGTGCGTGCACGACGATGGGCGGCGCCTTCTGCGCCGACGCGAACACATGCGCGAGCGCGCCGCGCACCAGTGGCGACGGATCGTCGAGCAGCATGATCATCGCGCCTTCGGCGGCGGACAGATCGTCGATGGATAAATCGGAGTGGAGATAGGCGCGGGCCAGCGCTGACGTTGCCTCGGCACGCTCGCCGGGCGATGCATTGCGCACCCATTGAAGGAACTGACGAACAATCATGACACGACCAGACGCTACAAACACTCGCCAACACAACGGCGAACGCTGCGATCCTAGCCTGCGACACTTAACAAAGCGTTCAGTATAGTTCTTGAGAAGAGATTAACGACGATCGGGCCGAAAGCGCCGATCTTTCAATACGCGCGTCAGCCCCGCCCGGTGAACAGGCCGCGCACATTGGCGGCGCCGTCGGTGAACAGGTCGCGGGTGCGGAAAGGCCGATCGGCCGCGGAAGCGACCGGCCCCGGCACGGGCAAGGCCGAACTGCCGGTGTCGGTCGTCTCGGTATCGGACCACAGCGACGTCACGGTGCGGCTGAGCGCGCCGCGGTCGGCATCGTTGAACATGGCCGCAAACAGAGGCCGCGACGATTGCGGCGGCGGACGGTTATCGGCGGCGGCGAGCGCCTGCGTCATGCCGGCCGTGTCCGGCACCTTCATCGGCGCCGCGGTCGACGGGGCAACGGTGGCGGGAAGCTGCGCCACGGTGGCCGGCGCAACGGCTTGACTGGCAGTCGAAGCGGAAGCCTCGCCGACCGACGCCGGCGGGCGCGGCACATCCTGCACCAGCGCCAGGCGGGTATTGTCGAACTTGGCGGTGAGCCGGTCATAGACCTCGGTCACCGTGCGCGCCGAGCCGTCACGGTTGTAGAAGATCGGCTTGTTGGCCGCCGCCGCCGCCGGGAACATCGCTGCCGCGTTGGCATTGCCGCGCGAGTTGACCGCGTTGATCAGGCGCCCCGCCCCCTCCGGCCCAAGGAAATGCGCGGCGTAGAGCTCGCCCTCGGTTGGAACCTTGCCGGTCGCGGCGGTGAGTTGCGACGCATTGGAGCGCGCCAGCGCCCCCGCCATCATGGCGCTCATCGCCGGGTCGGTGCGCAGCTTGAGAATTTCCGAGCGCATCCCCGGATCGGCGACCTCGTAGCGGCCGCTGGCGGTGCGGGTAATGGCGTCGGCGTATTGACCCATGCCCAGCGCCGCGCCGTCCTGCTTGACGGTGGCGAGCCAGGTCTGGTCGATGAATTGGTACAACCCCTTGGCCGACGAGGTTGCGGCCTGTGCCTGCGGGTTGAGGCTCGATTCGATCCGCGCGGTGGTGAGCAGATACTGGAAGCTGATGCCGGTCGATTCGGCAGCCTTGCTGATCGCGCCGCTGATCTGCGGTGCGATGCCATTGCCGGCGACGCTTGCGGCGGCGCGATCGACAGCCATCGGGTTGCCCTCGGAGTTGCCGGCTGCGAAAAACCGGCGTCAATACGGCCAACAGGGCGGGAACTGCTCCTGGTGACCTTGGGTAATTATGGTAAACGAAGCGTTAACGGCGGGCCGGCCTCCCCGGGACGCCCGGCGAACATGCGGAGACAAGCAATGGCGGAAACGGTGCAACGGCATAAGCGCGGCGGGCTCTATTTCGAGGACATGGAGGTCGGCAAGCTCTACGAGCATCGCTACACCCGCACCGTGACGCAGATGGACAACATGTTGTTCTCCAACATGACGCTCAATCCGCAGCCGCTGCACATCGACCGCCACTTCTGCGAGACCGAGACCGAATTCGGCCAGCCGCTGATGAACTCGCTGTTCACGCTCGGCCTGATGATCGGCATTCAGGTGTCGGACATGACCGTCGGCACCACGATCGCCAATCTCGGCATGACTGATGTGCGCTTTCCCAACCCGCTGTTCGAAGGCGACACGATCACCTGTCAGACCACGGTCGTGAGCAAGCGTGAATCGAAGTCACGCGACACCGCCGGTATCGTCGAATTCCATCATCAGGCCTTCAAGCAGGACGGCACTCTGGTGGCCGAGTGCAAGCGCAACGCCTTCATTATCAAGCGGCCGAAGTGAGCAACCGATGGTCACTCATCCCCGCGCAAGCGGGGATGAGGGGCCATAAATAATAACGCCCATAATAACGCCCAAGGAAATGTATTGATGCGCTCCCTCCTCTTCGTCCCCGCCGATGCCGGCGCCAAACTCGACAAGGCCATGGCCTCCGGCGCCGACGCCGTTATCATCGACCTGGAAGATTCGATTTCGCCCGAGCGCAAGCCGGCGGCGCGCGAGGCCGCGCGCGAATACCTCAAGGCGCATATCGGCAAGGCCGAGCGCCCGCGCCTGTTCGTGCGCATCAACGGTCTCGACACCGGCATGACCGACGCCGACCTCGAATCCATCTTGCCGGGCAAGCCGGACGCCGTGCTGTTTCCCAAGGCCGAAGGCGGCGAGAGCGTCGTGCATCTCGACGCCAAGCTAACCGCGCAGGAAGCCATTGCCGGCGTCACGGCAGGTTCGATCAAGGTCCTCGCCCAGAACGTCGAGTCGGCCGCCGGACTTTTTCTCGCCGGGACCTTCAAGGATGCGAGCCCGCGCCTGATCGGCATGACCTGGGGTCCGGAAGATCTCTCCGCCGAGTTAGGCGCGGAATCGAACCGCGACGACAAGGGCATTCTCACCGAGCCTTATCGCTTTGCCCGTTCGGTCTGCCTGTTCGGCGCGGCGGCGGCCAAGCTGCCGGCCATCGAGACGGTCTATGTCGATTTCCGCAATAGCGAGGGCCTCCGGCGCGACACCATCGACGCGCGGCGCGACGGCTTCACCGGACGGCTCGCCATTCATCCGGCACAAGTGCCGGTGATCAACGAAGTGTTCACGCCGACGGCCGAGCAGATCGAAAAGGCGAAGGCGATCGTCGCCGCCTTCGCCGCCAATCCCGGCGCGGGCGCCATCGGCATCGATGGCAAGATGTTCGACCGCCCGCACCTCATCCGCGCGCAGCGGCTGCTCGCCGCCGCGGCGAAATAAGCTGCAAGCGGGTTACGCCGCCAGCGGACCCTCGCCTTCCGCGATCATGTTGGCGACGCGGAAGCCGGAGCCGGCACCGAGGGTCCAGCCCAAGGTGCCGTGGCCGGTGTTGAGCCACAGGTTGCGATAGCGCGTGCGGCCGACATAGGGAATGTTCGACGGCGTCGCTGGCCGCAAGCCGGACCAGAACGTCGCCGCGTCGAAATTGCCGGCACGCGGGAACAACTTTTTCACGTTATCGACGATCGCCTGGCAGCGCGTGCGGTTGAGATCGCGCGTATAGCCCGACAATTCCGCGGTGCCGGCGACGCGCAGCCGGCTGCCATAGTTGGAATAGACCAATTTGTATTCGTCGTCGGTCAGGCTCGTCACCGGCGCCATGTTGGAGCCATCGGTCGGGATCGTCACCGAGTAGCCCTTGGCCGGATAGATGGTGAGATTGATGCCGTAGTCGCGCAGGAACGGCGCCGACCACGAGCCCATACTGACAACGATGTCGCGAGCGCGCAGCGTCTTGTAGCCCTCGGGGCCGACGACTTCGACAGTGCTCACCTCGCCTGACGCACGATCGGCGCCGAGCGCCGTCACCTGCGTGTTGGTCAGGAAAGTCGCGCCCATCTTCTCGCAAACCTGCGCGAGGTTCTGGGTGAACTTTAGCGCATCGCCGCTTTCGTCCTCGGCGGTGTAAGTCGCGCCGGCGATCTCATGGCGCTTGTCGGCGAAAGCCGGTTCGATCTCGACCACCTTGTCGGCATCGATGATCGTGCGCTCGCAGCCATAGCGACGCATCAGCTCAGCAACCGGAATCGCCGCCTCGAATTCCTTGGCGCTGCGATAGAAATGCAAGATGCCCTTGCTGCGCTCGTCGTAATGGAAGTTCTCGTCGTTGCGGATCTGCTGGATCAGCGAACGACTTTGCACCGCCAGCTTGACGATCTCGGTGGTGTGGCGATTGGCGCGGTGCGGCAGGCAGTCGACCAGGAAGCGCGCGATCCACAGCCATTGATGCACATCCATGCGCGGCCGGAACAGCAGCGGCGCATCGCTCTGCATCAGCCATTTGAGCACCTTGAGCGGCGCGGATGGATTGGCCCAGGGCTCGGCATGGCTGACCGACACCTGCCCGCCATTAGCGAAGCTGGTCTCAAGGCCGGCTTCCGGCTGCCGGTCGATGATGCAGACCGACTTGCCGTTCTTCAGATTGAAGTAAGCGGTGTTGATGCCAACGACGCCGCCACCGAGCACGATGACGTCGAAATCCGTTTTGGATGAATTGGCGGATGATGGAGGGGACATGGCACAGGTCCTTCTGGCGCGCGCGAGCGTCATCGACGTCTCGCGTGCCCCCTCTGTCACTGGCCTGAGAGCTTCGTCGCCAAGGCGTTATTGCCTCGAACGACTTTCACCGTCGGCAGGAGCCTGAGGGCTCCTTCTCCAGAGGTCGAAGTCCTGTTGAACGGTCCTTTTGCCTGAGAGTTTCCGGGGCGGTTGCTCCTTCGGCGCCGGTCTCAAGCGTGAGGCCGGTCTCTCCCGTTCATTGATAGAAATATCCGATTCACCGATAGAAGTCGAGCCACCAATCTCGGCAACCCGCCTAACCCTTGGGCGAATAAACAGCCGCCGGATCGAATTTGCGATCAGCGTCCTGGAATTCGAGCTTCACCGCGCCGCTCTGGCCAAGCGGCACCGCGCGGTAGAAGCACGAACGCCGCCCGGTGTGGCAGGCACCCTCGCCTTCCTGCACGACCTTGAGCCACAGCGCGTCCTGATCGCAGTCGACACGCAATTCCTGGATGCGCTGGACGTGGCCGGAGGTCTCGCCCTTCTTCCACAGCTTCTTGCGCGAGCGGCTGAAATACCAGGCTTCGCCGGTCTCGATGGTCTTGGCCAATGCCTCGGCATTCATGTGCGCGACCATCAGCACGTCGCCATTGCCGGCGTCGGTTACCACCGCCGTCAGAAGGCCGTCGGCGTCGAACTTGGGCAGAAGGGTAAGACCTTCTTCGATGTCGGAGACGGAGGACATGATCAATATACCGGTTTGCGGATAACAAAATGCCGGGCTCTCGCCCGGCATGATACGCGGTACGCGTTCGCGGGAAAGTCGGGCTTACTTGCCGCGCAGCAACGACATGAAGCGAACGAGTTCGTTCGGATCGTCGCGGAACGTGCCAGAGAAATGCGTCGTCATGGTCAGTGAACCCGGCTTGGCGACGCCGCGCATGGTCATACAGGTGTGCTCGGCTTCCAGCATCACCGCGACGCCCTTCGGCTTCATCACTTCCTCGAGCGCGGTGGCGATCTGCGCCGTCATGTTCTCCTGCGTCTGCAGGCGCTTGGCATAGGTATCGACCAGCCGCGCCAGCTTCGAGAGGCCGACCACGCGGTCGGTCGGCTTGTACGCGATATGCGCCAGGCCGAAGAACGGCATCATGTGATGCTCGCAGTGCGAATTGAACGGGATGTCCTTGACCAGCACGAAGTCGTTGTAGCCGGACGTCTCCGAAAAGGTGCGGTCGAGCGAGTCCGCCGGCACTTCGCGGTAGCCCTGAAAGAGCTCGTCATAGGCATCGACGACACGCTTGGGGGTATCGAGCACGCCCTCGCGGGCGGCATCATCGCCGGCATAGGCGATGAGCGTGCGGACGGCGGCTTCGGCCTCGTCACGCGAGGGCCGCGGCAGGTTGGCTGCCGGCGCGGTCCTGACATGGTCGGACAGACCCTGCTGCCAGGGTTTAATGACAGTGTTCTTGGCGTCCATGGACGGTCTCCGTTCGACCGGGGCTCGCCTTCAAGGGACGGCTCCGGGAGTGTCACCGGGGTGGCCGCGTTATGCCGCCCTGTCGGGCGGTCGGACGCCGCAATCCCATAGCGCCCGGTTTTCCTCTTGATCTTCAACAGGTAACCCGGACTTCAAACGGCCGAGAACCCCTTCTCGAACCGGCTGAACGATCCCTATATATTGCTTTGTACGACCGAGGCAATGTGCCGGATCAACGGCCCCGCCCGGGGCCGGGAAGACAGAATTAAATGCTAAACGACGTCTATAACGAGAAAATCCTCGATCTGGCCGGCAATATCCCCCGCCTGGGCCGTCTGGCGCAGCCCGACGCCACCGCCACGGCCCACTCCAAGCTGTGCGGCTCGACGGTCACCATCGACCTTAAAATGGATGACGGCGCGGTCACCGACTTCGCCCATGACGTGAAGGCCTGCGCGCTGGGCCAGGCCTCCTCCTCCATCATGGCCCGCCACATCGTCGGCTCGACGCCGGACGAACTGCGCTCCCTGCGCGAGACCGTCCGGAAGATGCTGAAGGAGAACGGCGCCCCGCCGAAGGACGCCAAGTGGGCCGAGATCGCCTATCTCGAGCCGGTGCGCGATTACAAGGCGCGCCATGCCTCGACCCTGCTGACCTTCGATGCCGTGGTCAAAGCGGTCGACGAGATCGAGGCGAAGCGCAAGCAGGCCGCCGAATAGGTTCCCCGCCTCAATCGAACGAAGCCGACGTGGTGTCCGTCTTGCGGTTATAGCGCAGGGTGATGCGCGAGACCTCGCACAGATCGATGTCGTGCCACACCGCGGATGAATCGTCGTCGTCGTAGACGACTTTCAGATCCCATTTGCAGGTCTTGCCGGCGCGCGCGAAGTGCACGTTGCGCTTCTCGCCATCCTCGAAATTGTTGTCGCTGTTCTCGAGCAGGTCGTCCTGCCAGTCGTCGGCCTTGCTCGGCGACACGTAGACTTCGCTGATGGCGTAGCCGGTCCGATTGACCAGTTCGAAATCCTGCTTTGATTCCGCATCGGCCGAGACCGGCATCAGCCCGCAGAAGGCCAGCGCCATCGCCGCGGCCATCGAAGTCAGCTTCATCGTCGTCCCCTGAAAATAAAATACCGCGTCGTGAGCGCGGCCCCTCGGGGAGCGACGATGTCGCGGCGCGTGCTGCGTGTAAATGTCGGCGCGCGGATTTCCGCAGCCAAGGCGGCTCGATCGCGTACGAATTTACGTGCACTTTATCCGCAGGCTGGCGGAGTTACTTCGCCGACGCCATGCCGCCGGTCTTCTGCACCAGCGACGCGTCCGCCCGGTCGCCTGCCAGCGGCTTCTGGCAGGCCGAAGCGAGGCGCGGAAAATTCTGCGCCGCGCCGGTATTGCCGATGCGGATCACAGTCACCATGCCGTCGCTGGTGGTCTCGACGACCAGCGAGCGGCGTCCTTCGGCAAATCCGCGCACCAGATCGTCCGGCACTACGCCGATCGCCAGGCTGCGCAGTTCGCTCAGTTCGTCCTTGCGCTCGCTCGACACGACCTTCAACGACGCAGCGGCTCGGCCGACACGCACGCGCACATTCTCGAGGTGCTGCGGCACCGTGACGGAATAGCTGCCGGTGCGGCGCTCGACATAGCTCATGTCGAACTTGCCGTCGGCGCCGCAGGACAGCATCAAATCGAAGCTGCCGATGCGGTCGCCTTCCACAGTCAGCGGGTGGCGACGCGCGAGCGCGGCACCCTCACTGCGATCGAGCAGAGCCCAACTGCGCTCGCTGATCGGCGTCGCCGCGACACCTTCGGTGATGGCAGGCCGCTGCGGACGGGCCATGGCCGACGGCGCCGCGGCCACAGGGACCGGCGCGGCGTCTTCAGTCGCCAGCCGCACGGCGACAATTTCTTGTCGCGTCATGACATGCAGCGGCTCCCACGGCGGGATGCGCAGCGCCAGATCGAGCAGGTCGATCGATGCGCCCATCTCTTCGGTGAAGCGCGCGAGCGAACCGATGTCGCGCTGCACCAGCACCAGGTCCTCGGCCGAATAACTCGCCGCCGTCGGATCGTCGCGACGATCGCCGAGCCAGATCTGATGCACCATCACACGTGCCTCAGCCGGCACGGTGCGCTTCACCCCGCCGAGCACGACGAAAGCGCACATGGATTCACAATCGGCGATCGGCGAGACTTTGGCGAACTTGATGTCGCCGGGAACAACCTGAGGCGAGGCCATCACCTCGACGAGGCGACCCACGGCCGTCGACAGTTTCGCCTTGCGAATTTCGCGGCCGAGCGCGATGGCGCCGAGCACGGAACCGCCGTCGGAATCGAGCACGACCGTGGCGTCACGCAGGCTGTCGCCGCGTGCGGCGTTTGCGGCCATGAACTTGAGAAAATCGCGCGGACTGTCCGCGGTGATGGCGCCCTCCGCGCCGATCAACATGCGGCAGCTAGTTCCGCATGCGGCCGCCGGCCCCTCCAGCCGCAATTCGAAGCGCATCGGCAAGGCGCGATTATCGCCGCGCGCTGGAACAACCAGTGCCGAACCGACCAGCGCCGGCGCGATCAGTAACGCGCCGATCAAGTTCAACGTCGTGGCCAGGGATCGCCGCATTTCGCTCTCCGCAGCCGACCCGAAAAATTCGTCGGCAACTGGAACCGGAACGTCTCCGCCGCATTGTGGAAGCGGAGAATTCCTAATCTCCCTCGGGTTTTTGTTCGCACCGCAGCAAAAGCGGTCGTGCGAGCGCTATGCTTTTGGCTTCCGAACACTCCCCGATTTGTAAAATTTATGACGACGCCCGGATTCTCGCTAGTGCAAAAAGGTCGCTATCCTTGCCCTATCGTGCCTGAAACATGAGCGGTTCCATCCACTTGGAACTTTGCTATGGAACTCGAATGCGGCTTCGTGGGAGTCGCCCGCCGAGTGGCCGTTCATGACCGAACCAGAACAAACATCGCTGATCACCCGTGTGCCGCGGCTTCTTGGACGCGGGCTGGTCGCTATATACCGCTACACGCTGTCGCCACTGCTCGGGCCGCGTTGCCGTCATCTGCCGAGTTGTTCGGACTATGCCGACGAAGCGATCAGCCGCTTCGGCTTGTGGGCCGGCGGATGGATAGCATTGGCGCGCATCCTGCGCTGTCACCCGTGGGGCACGCATGGCCTCGACTTCGTGCCGAAAGCACTGCCCGCCGCTGCGCATTGGTGGATGCCGTGGCGCTACGGCCGCTGGCGCGGCACGCAGACCGAGCCTTAGGCCACAGAAAACGGGTGGCGCGACAGGCGCTATCAGAGCAATGCGCCAGACCCGACACTCCGAAAGAGCAGCCATGGCCCAAGAACCGATCCCGATGCACCGGAACGACTGGCTGCTGCTTTTTCTTCTGTCGGTGTTGTGGGGCGGCTCGTTCTTCTTCAACGGCGTGGCGCTGCAGGAACTGCCACCACTGACGATCGCGCTGGCGCGCGTCGCCTTCGGCGCATTGTGTTTGTTGATCCTCCTCAAGCCGCTGGGCGGCTCGCTGCCGAAACGACCGATCGACTGGGCGCCGTTCGCGATCATGGGGCTCGTCAACAACGTCATTCCGTTCTCGCTGTTTCTGACCGCGCAGACGACGATCTCGAGCGGAATGGCCTCCGTGCTCAATGCCACCACGCCGCTGTTCGCCGTGCTGGTGATGGCGGCGAGCGGCGAAGAGCGTCTGACCGGCCGGCGCATCGCCGGCGTGCTGATCGGCATCGGCGGCGTGGCGCTGCTGCGCGGCCCCGGCTTGAATGCCGAGAACCAGACGTTCGGCATCGTGCTCTGCCTCGGCGCCGCGCTGAGCTACGGCTTTGCCGGATATTGGGGCCGCCACGCCCTGCCCGGCGTACCGCCGCTCACCTCCGCCACCGCGCAATTGATCTGCTCGACGCCGGTCATGGCGGTGATCGCCGGTGCGGTCGAGCGCCCCTGGACACTGCCGATGCCCGGCCCGACCACCTGGCTGGCCGTCGCGGGCCTTGCCACTTTATCGACGGCGCTCGCCTACATCCTGTTTTTCCGCATTCTCAACCGCTCCGGCGCGGTCAATGTCGTGCTGGTGACGCTGCTCATCCCGGTGACCGCGATCCTGCTCGGCGTCTGGATCCTGCGCGAGCCGCTCTCCGCAAACGAGGTTGTCGGAGCGCTGGTCATCGCCGCCTCGCTGATCGTGATCGACGGGCGACTGCTGGGCTGGGTGAAATCCGCTTTCTCACAATCCTGATGGCGATTTCGGCATGAACTGCGGCATTGCCGGCGCCATCGGCGTCGAGGCAACCGGTCTGCAACTCATGACGACCCGCTCAAGCGCATCCGATAACCCGAGCGCAGACAGCTTGAAGCGCAGCGTGGCGGATTCAGAGATTTCGGATATGCCGATTGATGTCGAGGCTGCAACTTTGCGAAACCGGTCTACAGGAAGAAAGCCATCACGCGACTCTGTTGCATCGGCGGATACAACGGCAAAACGCTCTTCGAGTCTGACCGGACGGTCGTCCAAATCGATCCGCACCTCGTCGATAGATTCAGCCAGATGAAGCGGCAGATCGCGTTGATAGCGGAACAGCAAGGTCCCGGGCCAACTGGCGCAGGCGACGGTAAAAATTCGCTCGAAGTAATACTCTTTCTTGTCGTCCACTTGCATGACGGATTTAAACGCGACAACCCGGTTACCATTTTGTCGGACGACCTGCCATCGCGTCTCGGAAAACTCGCGCGTATCTATTTTGAAGCGCACAATCTCATCGCGGCTAAGAACGCGATTTCGTTCGAAGCTGACACTCGCCACGACATCCATCAAGGCGGCGTCGACGCCCATCGAGACAACGTAGCGCCCGGATTCGACAAGCGCGCGATTCGTTCTGCCGCCCGTCGTTGTCACCGTGCGACCGTCAGAATAACGGGCTATCATCAACGGCGTATGCACGCCGAGATTGGCACCGGGCGCGACAAGCCGCGTTGTCGCGCCAATCAAAGCGTAGACGCAAGCGGATGCGCACATGGCGCCGGTTTCGACAAGATCAGCCGGCAGCTCTGCGCCCGCCTGCTTCAGCTTCCGGCACGCCGCTTCGTCGACGCGACCTTCCATGCAAGCTTTCGGCATCGTAGAGCCGACCGGCTTGATCGGATCTTCCTTCGAGATCGGTCGCCTGGCGAATGGAAATAGATCGGCAGCTTTCGATTGCCCAGCTTCTTGAGAAGCTGCCGCAGCCTTTCGGGCGCGCCGGAATCGAATTTGCCCTCCGCCGCGATCCAGGTATCGCACCCCTCACCGCACGCTTCGGCTGGACCTTTCGCGACATAAAAAATCAGGGGCTGTTCCTTCAGGTCCTGGATCCGCTTGAGCGGCGACATGTCGGATGGCGCGCGGCGCTCAGGCGTCGCCGCGCCGGCCACCGAGATGCCGACCAAGACCGCAAAGCCGGCTGTAAATAGTATTTTATTCCTCACGCCAAGCCCCCCGATTGCTGCCGCAATACAGCTTCCGGTACCTATAACCGAAAGCGCAACCGGAACAGTCCGCGCAGGGTCATTTTTCTCGGTGGCGGGCCTGCCGAGCCTTGTTTATCGCCGCCGGCCCGGCCTCCTCGAATCACGGCAATAGCACCGACATTGCGCCTTGCGAATCTCCTGCTATATCGCTCCTGAGTTCCACCGCTTACCCGCGCTCGTTCGCGGGAGTGAGCAACAGGAGAATGCCTAATGGTCGCCCTGACCTTTCCCGACGGCGCGCGCCGCGACTATCCCGACAACATCACCGGCCTCGACATCGCCAAGGGCATTTCGCCCTCGCTGGCCAAGCGCACGGTCGCCATGGCGCTCGACGGCGTCGTCGTCGATCTCACCGACCCCATCGAAAAAGACGCCCGCATCGAGTTCGTGTCGCGCGACGACCCGCGCGCGCTTGAGCTCATTCGCCACGACGCCGCCCACGTGCTGGCCGAGGCAGTGCAGGAATTGTGGCCCGGCACGCAGGTGACCATCGGCCCGGTGATCGAGAACGGCTTCTATTACGACTTCGCGCGCAACGAGCCATTCACGCCCGACGATCTGCCCGTCATCGAGAAGAAGATGAAGGAGATCATCGCCCGCGACAAACCCTTCACCAAGGAAATCTGGTCGCGCGAGCAGACCAAGAAGGTGTTCGCCGACAAGGGCGAATACTTCAAGGTCGAGCTGGTCGACGCCATCCCGGAAGACCAGTCGATCAAGATCTACAAGCAGGGCGACTGGTTCGACCTGTGCCGCGGCCCGCATATGACCAGCGTCGGCAAGGTCGGCAACGCGTTCAAGCTGATGCGCGTCGCCGGCGCCTACTGGCGCGGCGACAGCAACAATCCGATGCTCTCGCGCATTTACGGCACCGCCTTCGCCAAGCAGGAAGACCTCGACGCCTACCTCAAGCAGATGGAGGAAGCCGAGAAGCGCGACCACCGCAAGCTAGGGCGCGAGATGGACCTGTTCCACTTCCAGGAGGAAGGCCCCGGCACGGTGTTCTGGCACGCCAATGGCTGGACCATCTTCCAGGAAATCATCGCCTATATGCGGCGACGCCTCAAGGGCGACTACCAGGAAGTCAACGCGCCACAAATGCTCGACAAGTCGCTGTGGGAGACCTCGGGTCACTGGCAGTGGTATCGCGAAAGCATGTTCGCGGCGCAGTCGGCCGGCGACGAGGCCGAAGACAAGCGCTGGTTCGCCATCAAGCCGATGAACTGCCCGGGCCATGTGCAGATCTACAAGCACGGCCTCAAGAGCTATCGCGAACTGCCGATCCGCCTTGCCGAGTTCGGCATCGTGCATCGCTATGAGGCCTCGGGCGCCATGCACGGCCTCTTGCGCGTGCGCGCCTTCACGCAGGACGACGCGCATATCTTCTGCACCGAGGACCAGCTCGCCGAGGAATGCCTCAAGATCAACGACCTGATCCTCTCGACCTATGCCGACTTCGGCTTCGAGGGCGATCTCGTCGTCAAACTCTCGACGCGGCCGGAAAAGCGCGTCGGCACCGACGCGGCCTGGGACCATGCCGAAGGCGTGATGCAAAACGTCCTGCAGCGCATCGCCAAGGACAACAACCGCATCAAGACCGCGGTCAATCCCGGCGAAGGCGCGTTCTACGGGCCGAAATTCGAATACGTGCTGCGCGACGCCATCGGCCGCGACTGGCAGTGCGGCACCACGCAGGTGGACTTCAACCTGCCGGAGCGCTTCGAGGCCTTCTACATCGCGCCGGACGGTTCCAAACAGACGCCGGTCATGGTCCATCGTGCGATCTGTGGCTCGCTGGAGCGCTTCCTCGGCGTCGTGCTCGAGCACTATGCCGGCCACCTGCCCTTGTGGCTGGCGCCGAAGCAGGCCGTGGTCTGCACCATCACGCAGGACGCGGACGCCTATGCCGCCGACGTGATGGCCGCGGCGCGCAAGGCCGGCCTGCGTGTCGATGCCGACCTGCGCAACGAGAAGATCAACTACAAGGTCCGCGAGCACTCGCTGGCCAAGGTCCCGGTGTTGCTCGTCGTCGGCAAGAAGGAAGCCGAGACCCGGCAGGTCTCGATCCGCCGCCTCGGCTCCGACAAGTCGCAGGTGATGTCGCTCGACGACGCGCTCAAGCTTCTCACCGACGAGGCGCTGCCGCCGGACGTGAAGCGGGCGATGGCCGCGGGCTGAGGCCGCCGCTACTTCCCCTGGCTCTGGATATAGGCCGCCAAGTCCGCGGCTTCGCTGCGGCTGAGCGCCATGTCCGGCATTTTCGGATGCGGCAGCAGCAGGAACAGCGCCAGCCGCGATGGATCGAGGTCGGGCGTTTTGGCGATCGTGGAAAAGGGCGGCGCCTGGCCGTTGGCGGTTTGCTGATCGCTGGCAACCACATGGCAGGCCGCACACCAGCGCTTCGCCAGAACCTCGCCTTGAGCGGCGTCGGCCGCGGCCGCGGCCTGGTTCAGCGTGAGAATGGCGAACAGCGGCAGGGATGCCAGAAACGGTCGGGTCATCGTGATGAGGCCTTTGCGAGTCAAATCGCAAAGTGCCTGTCGAGGCGACCTCCGGCCATGACCTGGATCAAGGCGCCGGCCATAATCGCCTCAAGCCGTTGCGCCGCCGATCCTCCGGATCGCCGGTTGAAACTCCGGTTCGGTCGCCGTCGGCCCCTCCAGCAGACCGAGGAAACGCTCCGCCCATTGGGTCAGATCGCTCTTCATCAGCGCGGCATAGTTTGCTTGATGGCGCATGCGCCGCTCTTCGAGCGGCATACCCAGCGCGCGATTGATGGCAATCGCCACGCCTTCGGAGTCGTATGGATTGACCAGCAGCGCCGCGCCGCATTCGCGCGCCGCACCCGCAAAACGCGACAACACCAGCACGCCCGGATTTTCGGGATCCTGCGCGGCGACGAATTCCTTGGCGACGAGGTTCATGCCGTCGCGGAGCGGCGTGACGAGGCCGACGCGCGCATGCCGATAGAGCCCGGCCAGCGAACTGCGGCTGTAGGCCTTGTTGACATAGCGCAGTGGCGTCCATGACGCCTCGCCGAATGTGCCGTTGATGCGGCCGACCGTTTCACCGACCAGACGGCCGATATCGGCGTATTCGCGAATGTCGGTGCGGCTGCGCGGCGTGATCTGCAGATAGGTCACCAGGCCGCGCCAGTCGGGGAAATTGGCGAGGAAGCGCTCGAACGCATTGAGCCGCTCGGGAATGCCCTTGCTGTAATCGAGGCGGTCGACGCCGATGATCAAGGCGCGGCCGGACATGCTGGCCACGACTTCATCGACGAACGCGGTATTCACGGCGCGCCGCGCCAGCCGCGCGAAGGCCTCGGTCTCGACGCCGACCGGGAAGATGCCGGTATGGACGATGCGGTCTTCGTAGTGAAAGGCATCGTCGCCGGCCCGCTTGAGGCCTACCTCGTTGGCGAGGTAGCGCGAGAAGTTGTTGGCATCGTTCTCGGTCTGGAAACCGACGAGATCGTAGTGGCACAGCGCCGGAATGAGCCGTTCGTGGTTCGGCAGGCCGGTGAGAATTTCCGGCGGCGGACAGGGAATGTGCAGGAAGAAGCCGATGCGATTCTTGTGGCCGCGCTCGCGCAGCATCTGCGCCAGCGGCATCAGGTGATAATCATGCACCCAGATCACGTCGTCGGGCCGCAGCACCTCCTCGAGGTTCTCGACGAAATACTGGTTGACCCGGAAGTAGCCGCCGAGATCGCGGCGGGTGAATTCGGCGAGATCAAGCCGGTAGTGCAGGATCGGCCACAGCACGCGGTTGGCGAAGCCGTTGTAGAACTCCTCGTAATCGTCCTTGAGGAGGTCGATCGTGATGTACGAGACCTTGTCGTGCTCGACGGTTTTGGCCGTGCCGGCCCGGTCCTCGGCCACCTTGCCGCTCCAGCCGAACCAGATGCCGCCGCGCTTCTTCAGCGCCGGGCGGATCGATACCTCAAGGCCGCCCGCCCGGGCGCTGCCGTCGGGAATACCCACGCGATTGGAAACGACCACAAGCCGCGACAATGCTTTCACTCTCCCCAGATCGGCAACGCCCCCGCGCGCCTAGGAAACAAATGCGAAATTCATGTCGCAGGAGACGTCAAATGATTGACTGACAACGCTTTCACCCCGCGAAAGTTCATTTTGTCCCCGCTAGGTCCTGCAATGCGCGGCGGACCTCGGACGGGGACGAAAAGACACCACTCAAACCATCGAAATTACGGCTGACGGAGAAACTCATTCCCCCCAAAGCCGGCATGGCGGCAAAAGCCGCCTCATCCGTGACATCGTCGCCGATGAAGACCGGCACGCGCCCGACGAATGGTTTATGGCGCATCAGGCGGCGAATGCCGGTGCCCTTGTCGATGCCCGGGCGCTTGACCTCGATCATCATCTTGCCCGGAAGCACCTCGGTGTCTTCACCGGCAAAGGCGGCGCGGCTCTCCGCGACATGGGCCTGCAGCCGCGCTGCGTGTTCCGGCGCGCGGCGATAATGCAGCGCCACCGAGTAACCCTTGTCTTCGTATTCGACACCGGTGGCCGGATCGACCGCGGCGATCAGGCGCTCGCGCAGGGCCTTCGGCAGATCCGGGACGGAGGCCGCCGGCTCACCGCCGCGCAGACGCATCTCCGCGCCATGGCCGCCGACCGCAGGCAGCACCAGCGGTGCGAACAGCCTGTCGAGATCGCGGATCGGCCGCCCGCTGACCAGGGCCAGCGCGCCGCCCGTCAAGGTGAGCAGCCGGTCCAGGGATTGCCGGAGCGTATCGGGCACATCGACGTCGAAGGGCGCGGGACCGATATCGATCAAGGTGCCATCGACGTCGAACAGCAGCGCCACGTCTAGCGCGTCGAGCGCGCCGAAGGCGCGGAGCGCCGCCGCATTGGCCTCCCCGGCCTCCAGTGTCGCGTGCGATGCCTCGCTCACCGCCGTCCCCTTTTGCCTTCCAGGCGCGCGTCCTATCGCGCCAGCACCTCGACATCGCCGTCCACACCGGGGACGACCGTGAATTCGCGTTCAAATACCGTGCCATCATTGCGGGCGATGGCGCGATACTCGCCTTCGGCCAGCACCACGCGGGGGAAAGCGCCGATCGATTCCTTGATGACGTCGCCGCCGGGCGTGAGCACCGACCACGCGGTGTTCGCCAACGCTTCGCCGCCTTTTTCGTTCACCAGCTTGAGCGTGATGATCGCGGCGCGGTGATTGACGACCACGTCGGTGAGCTTGCCCGCCTGCACGCGGATGTCGGAGCGCACCACCGAATTGGCGTCGCCGTAATTCGAGACGATGTAATAGGTGCCTTCCGGCACCACGACCACGGCGCCGCTGGCGACATGCTCGGCGATCGGCCTGCGGTCACCCGGCTCGAACTGGCTGCCCTTGAAGACATCGAACGAAATCTGCGCCGAGGGAATACGCGCATCGCCGACCCGGCCTTCGATACGCACCCCGCCGGCCGGCAATTCGAATTCTTCCCGCACGGTGGCGCCGCGCAGGGTCACCGGCTTGACGGCATTGGCAAGGCCAAAGCCCACGTGAACGATGTAATTGCCCGCCGGCAGCACCATGGTCGGCGCTGACGACTTGTCCTCGCGGATCAGGCGAAAGGTGCCCCCTTGCTCGGCCTTGGCGGCATAGACACGCCAGGTCAGGCCGCCGGTAATGGAGCCGGCTTGGGCGCCGAATCGCGCGGCCAGCGACAGCGCCACCTGGCCGGCGGGCACCATGGGCGCCGCTGTCGGCGGAATAGCCACCGGCGCCTGCGATCCCAGCGCGCCGCCGCCGAACCCCTCGCCCCGCGCCGGCGGAGGCGCAAAGGCGCCGAGCGAAGGCGTCGCCGAAAACAGTGAATTGGAGCTGCCAGCCTGCGCCAGGGTGGTCTGCGCGGCGGCCGGAGTGGCCAGCGCGCTCGAAAGAGCGGCGAGCACGAGCAAAACCCCGCAAGAATGCGAGGAAAACCAGGATTTCACGCGATGATTGGCCGTTGGGTTTGCAGCGGTCATATCGATCCGCTTTTCGGCCGAAATCGCGGCGAATTCAAGCCATTCCGCGAGTCAGAACGAGCAGCCAGGGGGATGGCTGCTCGTTCACGCTGTCCGGACTCCTGGAGCGGGATTCCGGACGCCACGCAGGGTCGAGAACTAGAACTCCTTCCAGTCCTGCCCGACCGCGGTCGCCAGCGACGCCTGCATCTCGCGAGCCTGACCGGCCGGCGCGGTCGCCGGTTTCGCCGCACGCTTGACCGGCGCCGGCCGTGTCGCCGGTTTGACCGGCGCGGCACTCGTCGTCGTCGCCGGGTTGTAGCCACCGCCTTCGCCGCTCGCGATCTGGAAGACCGAGACCTGCTCGTCCATCGCCTTGGCCTGATGCTCGAGGGTCTTGGCCGTCGCAGCGTTCTCTTCGACCAGCGCCGAGTTCTGCTGGGTCACCTCGTCCATCTGGGTGAGCGCCTTGTTGATCTGGTCGATGCCGGTGGCCTGCTCGGCCGAGGCATTGGCGATCTCGGACACCACCACCGCCACCTTCTTGATCGACTCGACGATCTCGGTAAGCGACTCGCCCGCCTTGTTGACGAGATCGACGCCGTCGCGCACCTGACCGTTCGAGTTGGTGATGAGATCCTTGATATCCTTCGCCGCCTGCGACGAACGCTGCGCAAGGCTGCGGACTTCGGAAGCGACCACCGCGAAGCCCCGCCCCGCCTCGCCGGCGCGGGCGGCTTCCACCGCCGCGTTCAGCGCCAGCAGGTTGGTCTGCCGGGCGATCTCGTCGATGACGCCGATGATGTCGGAGATCTTGCGCGAGGAGTCCTCGATACGCGCCATCGCATCAACCGCCTTGGCCACGACCGCGCCGCCACGGTCCGCGACTTCACGCGTCGCCGCCGCATCCTGATTGGCAAGCTGCGCATTCTCGGCGTTGCGGCGCACGGTGGCGGCGAGTTCTTCCATTGCCGCCGACGTCTCTTCGAGGCTCGCAGCCTGCTCTTCGGTGCGCTGCGACAAATCGGTGGTCGAGGTCGCGATCTCGGCCGAGGCGTTGGTGACTTCGCGGCCGGAGGCTTTGATCTCGGCGATGGTGTGGCTCATCTTCTTCGCCATGGTCTGCACCGCATCGGCGATCTGACCGACTTCGTCCTTGCGGCCGACATTGGGCACAGCCACGGTGAAATTACCGCCCGCAATGGAATCAAGCGGAGAAATCAGCGCCGTCAATGGCCGGACGATCCGGAACAGAACGATCAAGCCCGCGCCAACGGCAATCAATATCGAAACGGCGACGATTGCCATGATGAGATGGCGCGACCGCACAAAGGTCGCCTCCGCTCGCTGAGTGGCATTGGCGGCTCCGTCATTGTTCAGCTGAATAAGCTGATTGAGATACTCGGTAGATTGCGAATAGAACTGAGACTGCCGGCCCATGTAGATGTCGCGCGCCGCCTCGTTGTTGTTGACGCGAGACAGCTTCAAAATCTCAGGCGTCAGCTTCTCGTGTTCTGCCCACACCGCAGCAAATCGATCGTAGCCGGCCCGCTCTTCGGGCGACGATATGAGCTTGGAATATGTGGCCACGGCAGCGCCGACCTGGCTCCGCCTGTCGTCGATCTGCTTCTCGACATCGGCCATGACCTTCTCATCCGTCGAGAGGATGTGCATGCCTAGCGAGTTACGGTAGCGAGCGGCGCTGTAAGCCACATCGCGGACGGCATCGACAGAAGGCAGCCAGTTGCTGCTGATTTCCACGGTATCCGCATTGACGTTCGATAGTTGCGACGTGGCGAACCACCCCTGCCCGGCTATCATCGCGGCAAGCAGTCCGAATAGTCCAAGTAGCGTTGCGCGAACGGAAAGTTGCAGCATTTTGGCCTTCTCTGGTTTGGCGGTGTTTGCTGGGATGCAATTACGAACTAGTGCTCGGCTCTGACGGCGTCGGATGCCGTCAGAAGGTTGGGCAAGTCGATCAGCGCGATCATCACGTCATCGTGGCTTACGATCCCGGAGAGGAACGCCGTTGGAGGGCTGTTGCCGGTGCGAGGCACTTTCTGGATCTGCGTCGTTTCAACCGAAACGATATCAAGCACGCGGTCGCCGATCAGGCCGATCTGACGGCCGTCGATCTGCACGATAATGACAATATGCAGCGGCGTGGTTTCCGTGAGACCCTGACCGAAGCGGCAACGCAGATCGACAATCGGCACGATGGCGCCGCGCAGATTCAGAACGCCACGAACATACTCCGGCTGTTTCGGCAGACGCGTGATATCCGTCCAGCCCTTGATCTCGCGAACGGCCATGATATCGACGCCATACTGATCGTCGCCGATGGCGAAGCTGATGAACTGAATTTGCGCCGCAACGCCGGCAACGTCCGACCCGCCAGCGCCGACCCAGTCACTGGATACCGCTACCACAGTCTCGGAATTTGAAATCTGGCTCATGAACCCACCGTCTCTGCTCCGACGTCTTCGATCAGGGACATGCCGTTGTTTGAAACGGCACCGAGAAGAGCGTCGATATCGACGATCGCAATCGCGATCCGATATGAGCATTAGCAGGCAGTTCTATTAAAATTGTTTAGAGATAACCCGCGCTCGGATGAATTGGCATTTAATAACTTAGCTTGCGGGTTTACGCGTTGATTACACCGAGCGTCGGCGACTTGTTTATATTGGCACCCGGCTACCATTAGTCCTTCTGTTGCGATGATGTCTTACAGTCTTTTCATTTAAACGGCATTGCCGACCCTCGCGCGAGAGCAACCGAATACCGCACCGCTCGCTTCTCTTCGTCGAGTTAGCGAACGATCCTGCAATTCTTGTTGGGGACTTTCCTGCAGCGATTCGCGACCGTGTGCGGCGACGCAAAGAACACAGGAGAGGTCCGCTCCACGATGCTGACGCCAGCCCGGCCCACCGTCGGCACGAGACACCGTGCTCATGCCGAACCCTGTCCACTCCGGCGCTCGCGTAGCCGCTGGTATCCTGTTGCGCTGAGGGACCGCGGCGATTATTTGAATGAAGCTGCGTCCCCCTCGCCTTGCGGCATACGCAATTCTCTTTCGGAAGCCAATCAATGCCCGACGCCTTAGAACTCCTCAAAACCCGCCGCTCCGTAAAGCCGATCGAGATGACCGGCCCCGGCCCCTCTGCCGCCGAAATCGAGGCATTGCTCACCATCGCTTCGCGCGTGCCGGATCATGGCAAGCTGGCGCCGTGGCGCTTCATTGTCTTCACCGGCGACGCCCGCGAGGCCGCCGGTGACAAAATCGCCGAGGTCTTTAGCGCCGGCCGGCCGGACGCGACGGCCGATCAGATCGAGTTCGAGCGCAAGCGACTTTCCCGCGCGCCGCTCGTTATCGCCGTGGTCAGCCGCGCCGCGCCGCATGCCAAGATCCCGGAATGGGAGCAGCAGCTCTCCGCCGGGGCCGCCTGCATGAACATGCTGACCGCGGCGCATGCGATGGGCTATGTCGCAAGCTGGCTCACCGAATGGTTCGCTTTCGACCGCGCTGCGATGACCGCGCTCGGTCTGGCTGAGCAGGAGCGCATCGCCGGGTTCGTTTACATCGGCAAGCCAACGAAGGCGCCGGAGGACCGCGACCGGCCAAAGCTTGACACCATCGTCACTTATTACAATGGGACGCGCGGCTGATGTTCTACGAACCGGACAAGCGCGACCGCAATCTGCTGCCGCACGATCCTTTCAAGGCGATCGTCGCGCCGCGTCCGATCGGCTGGATCACGTCGATGAGCGCGAAGGGCGAAGTCAATCTCGCGCCCTATTCTTTCTTCAACGGCGTCAACAGCCGGCCCAATCTGGTGATGTTCGCCAGCGAAGGCCACAAGGACTCAGTCGCCTTTATAGAAGAGACTGGCGAGTTCGTTTGCAACCTCGCCACTTACGATCTTCGCACCCAGATGAACGAAACTTCGGCGCCCATGCCGCGAGGCCAGAACGAGATGGTGCGCGCTGGGCTAGCCCCGGCGCCCTCGCGCATGGTCAAGCCACCGCGTGTCGCCGAGAGTCCCTGCGCGCTCGAGTGCAAGATGACCCAGATCGTCGCACTGCATGACATCACCGGCGCGCCGGCCGATTGCCATGTCGTTTTCGGGCAGGTCGTCGGCGTCCATATCGACGACCGTTTTATCAAGAACGGCCTTGTCGACACGGCAGCCATGCGTCCGATCGCACGGTGCGGTTACACCGGAGACTATGCCGTGGTCGACAGCCTCTTTTCCATGACGCGACCAGACCGCTGACCGGGAATTTGCCGGGCGGAGCGAACCAAACGCAGCTTCCGGCATTGTTCCGAGCCCGCCTCTTAACCCTAAGGTAATCCCCCCGGCGCAGGCTCTGAATGTCACCATTTCGTTATCCGACTCGGGCTGGCTTGTCGGCCTTGACGTTGTTTTACGCCCGCGCATTCACCACATCGGGGCGAATGGCTTGTGCCGCGGCCAACATCGGACCGATGATGGTGCCCGGATTTCTGGAGGTCAGGCTTGGTGTTTGAAGGCTTCTTCACACGGGCCCATAGCGGCGATGACCGCGCGGCCGACGCAACCCAAACGGCGGCGAAGCCGGATCGGATCAGGCCGACCATCGGCTTGGCGCTGGGCGGCGGCGCCGCGCGCGGCTTTGCCCATATCGGCGTGCTGCGGACGCTCGCGGCGCACGGCATCGTGCCGGACGTTATTGTCGGCACCTCGATCGGCGCAGTGGTCGGCGGCTGTTATGCAGCCGGCCAGCTCGACAGCCTGGAGACATGGGCGCGCAGCCTCACCGTGCGCAGCATCATGAGCTATCTCGACATCAGCCTGTCGGGCTCCGGACTGATCGGCGGCAATCGCCTGGCCGGGCAGCTGACCGACGAGCTAAAGGATACCCGCATCGAAAATCTGCCGATGCGCTTTGCCGCCATCGCCACGGAATTCAACACCGGTCATGAAATCTGGCTGACCCGCGGCCGGCTGTCCGATGCACTGCGCGCGTCCTACGCCCTGCCGGGCATCTTTCCGCCCGTGAAAATCGGCGGCCGCTGGCTGGTCGATGGCGCGCTGGTCAATCCTGTGCCGGTGTCCGCGGCGCGCGCGCTCGGCGCCCGCGTCGTCATCGCAGTCAATCTCAATGCCGATCTGTTCGGGCGTGGCACCATCATCGCCGATCACGGCTCCGATGACAGCGACGACTCGCCGCCCGCGCCTGAATCGCATAGCGGGCTGCGCGCGCTGTTCGGACGAGAAGCATCATTGCGCCGCAAGCTGTTCGGCCACCATGGCCGCCCCGGCATTCCGACGGTGATGGTGGAAGCTTTTAATGTGATGCAGGACCGTATCACCCGCGCGCGCCTCGCCGGAGATCCGCCGGACGTCCTCATCAGTCCGCGACTCGGCCCCATCGGCTGGTTCGACTTTCACCGCAACAAGGATGCGATCGCCGTCGGCGTCGATGCCGCCGAAAAGGCGATGGATACCGTGAAAGAAGCTATCGAGAGCCTGTCGCAGCCGAATGTGGCCGGCGTCAGCGGCGGCAAGTAGGCCGTTTGCCGCCGCTACTCGGCAATCACGCCGTCTGGATGTAATCGCGCATCGCGGCGGCGTCGCTCTCGATTTCCTGAACCCGCGATTTGACGACGTCGCCAATCGAAATCAGGCCGATCAACCGCTCACCCTTGACCACCGGCATGTGGCGGAATTTTCTTTCGGTCATGCGCTCCATAAGTTCGGAGATGGAGTCGTTCTCACCGCAGGTAATGACATTGCGCGTCATCACCTGACCCACCGGCACCGTAAGCGCCGACGAGCCATGTTCGGCGACCGCGCGCACAATGTCGCGTTCCGAGAGAATACCGGCCAAACGCCCGCCGGCGCCCAATATAACGACCGCGCCGATGCGGTGTTTGCTGAGGAGCTTCGCGGCGGCCGCAAGATCGGCCGTCGGTTCGATGCTGATAACGTCGCCGCCCTTAGCGGCCAGAATCGTCTTCACGTTCATGGCAGCCTCCTGACTTCCCGAACGCTTCGAGAGGAAGCTCGACCCGGAATCGCCAAGA